>NZ_NSDZ01000006.1:0-608515 GCF_002300155.1 Rhodococcus sp. ACS1 | reverse complement strand
AGCCGGATGCACCCCGGTCGTGGTCAACCGTTCCAAGAACTCACGATCAGCCGAGCTCAACGTCACCGGACGCTTCTTCTGCGAAGGCATTGACAACGGTCCTGACCGGCAGAGGGGAAGGGGAAGTCTGCCGCCTCCAACTTAAACGAAACAAGGCAGAACTAAGCAGCGACACGCTACTAGTGCCGTGCCCGGGAACCTTTGCCCTGATTGGCGACACGCCGCCAGGTTGCGGCATATCGGCCACGACACCGGTCACCCTGGTCGGGTGGCGGAACGAGTACGAGTGCGTCCACTCGACGACGACGAAGGCAATCGGTTGGTGCGGATCATCCGTCGCGGCACCGGGTCGGTGGTGACCTGGCGGCGCGCCCAGATGATCTTGCTGTCCGCGCAAGGCATGCCGGTCCCGAAGATCGCCGAAGTCAGTTTCACCAGCGCAGATCGGGTGCGCGATGTGATCCATAACTTCAACACCGACGGGTTCGACTCGCTATACCCGAAATACGCAGGAGGACGCCCGAAGACGTTCACACTGCCCGAACGGCGTGAGATCAAGAAGATCGCCAAGTCCACCCCGGTCGAACACGACCTGCCGTTTTCGACCTGGAGCCTGACCAAGCTGGCGGACTTCCTGGTCGCCGAGGGGGTGGTCGACGACATCAGCCATGAGGGCCTGCGGGTTCTGCTCCGAGAGGAGGGCGTGTCGTTTCAAAAAGTGAAGACCTGGAAACGTTCGAAGGATCCGGAATACGCGGTCAAGAAGGCCCGCGTCGAGCACCTGTACGCGATCGCCGACCGGGAGGTCGTGCCCGAGCCCAGTGAGCCGGAGGTGGTGTTCTGCCTCGACGAGTTCGGCCCGCTGAACCTGCAGCCGCATCCGGGCCGGCAGTGGGCCGAACGCGGCGGCAGGCACAAGGATCCCGAGCGGGAGCCGAGGCGCCGCCGGCGAGCGACCTACAACCGGACGCAGGGGGTGCGGCACCTGTTCGCCGCATACGACTTGGCCACCGACAGGCTTTACGGGCATGTCAAGCTCACCAAGAACCGCACGACGTTTCTCGAATTCTGCCGGTACCTCCGCAGCCTGTACCCGACGGACGTTCGGCTGGCGATCGTGTGCGACAACTGTTCGCCGCACCTGACCACGCGCAGGTGTCGTCGGGTCGCAAACTGGGCAGAGGCGAACAACGTCGAGATCGCCTACACACCGACGAATAGTTCGTGGCTGAACCGGATCGAGGCGCAGTTCACCGCACTGCGCTACTTCGCGCTCGACGGCACCGACCATGCCTCTCATCGCGAGCAGTCCAGCATGATCCGCCGCTACATCATCTGGCGGAACAAGCACGCCGCCGACGAGAAGTTACGGGAGATTGTCAACAAGGCAAACGTTGCCTGATGCGGCACTAGTAGACTGTCGCGGCTAAGTGTTGGGATATAGGTGGCGGAGTTTGATGCGGGCGTCGTCGGTGGTGAAGTGCCACTGGACCTGGCGTTGATCGGCGTTGGTCTGTCGTTGCCAGGCGGCGAGTTCGGCGCCCAGGGTCTCGAGGTCCTCGATGCGCCGGTCCAGACACTGGCGGGTCAGCACAGAGAGCTCGATCTCGGCGACGTTGAGCCACGAGCCGTGTTTGGGGGTGTGGTGGATCTCGAGTCGCTGCGCGAGCGCGAACGCCTCGGCCGGCTCGAAGGCCTCGTAGAGCGATCCGATGCCGTGAGTATTGAGGTTGTCCATCACCAGCACCACCGTCTCCGCGTCCGGGTAGTCCACGCACAGAAGCTCTTTGACCTGCCGAGCCCAGTCGATCTTGGTGCGCCGGGGCTGGGCATCGACACGCCGCCAGCCGGCCAGAGGCTCGACCCAGCAGAAGATCGAACAGGTCCCGTGCCGCACATACTCGGAGTCCTCCTTCAGATCGCGTCCCGGGCCTGCAGGGAGCGGGTCACGCACGTGAGCGAGGAGCTGGTAGGGCTTTTCGTCCATGCACACCACCGGGCGAGAGGGGTTGTGGGGGCGGGCGTAGACCGACAGGACATCTTCCATCCGGGCTGCGAACTCCGCGTTCGCCTTGGTGGGATGGTCCAGCACTTCTTCAGGTGAGGACGAAGTTTCGTTTTTTTAAAATCCGGCCGATGGTCGAGTGGTCCAGGTCGGGGATGTCGTCGATCAGGGCGACGTGCTTCTCCAGCAGTCGCAGCGACCACCGGGCATGTCCCGCCGGGGGCTGTGTGCACGCCAACGCAATCAACCTGGCCTCGATCTCGCCGGTGATCTGCGACGGCACCGGTGGCAGGTCGCGCTGCTTGCGCCCGATCGTGGCCTCCACGTCCTGACTGGTCTCAGCGAACCGCTTGGCCACCAGTCGCACCGTCTCACCCGAGACCCCCAACCGTGCCGCGATCACCTTCTTCTCATCGACCGCCCCGACCGAGGTGTCCAGCGCCAGCAACACCCGGGCCCGCCGGATCATCGAAGCCGGATGCACCCCGGTCGTGGTCAACCGTTCCAAGAACTCACGATCAGCCGAGCTCAACGTCACCGGACGCTTCTTCTGCGAAGGCATTGACAACGGTCCTGACCGGCAGAGGGGAAGGGGAAGTCTGCCGCCTCCAACTTAAACGAAACAAGGCAGAACTAAGCAGCGACACGCTACTAGCGCCGGAAATTCCTGCCGAGAATTTCGGCGACGGTGTCGATATCGCGCTTGCTCATTCGACTCATTGGTAGAAGCACAATGAGGAGGTGAGAGCGATGTTGTCGGCACATCTGTTGTCCGGTCTGACCAGTGACGAGGTCGATCTGATCGTTGCGGATGAACTGCATCTGCTCGATGCCACCGTATGAGCGGCAGGGTCCGCCACGGCGCGCGTACCGTCAGTCGCTTCGGGAAATGTCTGCGTCGAGCGTGGCGGCGATCCGGTCTCTGATCGAGCGGTAATCGACGTCGGTCACGAAACGGTGCACCGGCCCCCGCGCCGGAGTGACGCCCCAGACACTCGACCGCCCATCCACCCGGTGCACCCGGGGTTGGGCGTCGGTGGCGGACAGCACGACCGTCGGGTCGAGCATCACGGCGGCTGCGACGGAATCGTGTGAGGTGTAGATCGGGTGCTCTGCGCGGTAGGTGCTGGTGCAGTACCGGTGGTAGTCCTCGGTGATGTCGCGGACGAAGGCCGCGACCTTCCCCGATGCGGAGCGAGCGACCAGGTCGGCCCAGGTCAGTCGAAGTCGGCCGGTGACATTCGTTCCCACCCACGTGATCGGCCCCGGCGCCGCCGCGACGGTCGCGGCCGCGGCCGGATCGTGGTTGGTGTTCGTGTCGCCTTTGCCGAGGAACTGTGGTTGCAATGCGGCCTCGGCACTTCTCCGCGAGGCGGATCCAATTCCGCCCATGATGGTGACGGACCGGAACCGCGTCAGGATCTGTGGGTCGCGTGTGACGGCGGCGGCGATGTTCGCAAGCGGTCCCAGGCACAGCAGGTCCACCGATCCGGGCCGGTCTTCCGCGGCGTGGAAAAGTTGCTCGACGGCGGAACCGGACGCCGGACCGATGCCCGGCGGTGGCCGATGGCCGCGGTCGCCGAGTCCGTCGACACCGTGTGCGGACGGAGTTGCGGGCGGTGGCCCGGGACGCGGCAGTCCGATACACACCGGAACGTCGCGAAGGCCGACAACAGACAGGACGGTGAGGGCATTCGACGCGGCCTGCGTTTCGGTGCAGTTGCCGAACACGCTTCCTACACCGACGATCTCGGCGCAGGGGTCGTGCGCAATGGTAAGCAAGGCAAGGGCATCGTCGACGCCGGTGTCGGTGTCGACGAGTACGTAGCGAACGACCACTGCCCCGTCCTGTCCCCGCGATCCGCCATCCAATCGGACTCGAATGCACTCGTGCGCAGTCTAACCGAGTCAGCAGCGCTCGCACCCGTGCCGTTTCAGTAACTGAACGTGACCGCCCCCTCGTCACCGATCCACTTCCACATCGGAACCGTCCCGGCGAGTTCGGCATTGGATACCAGCGCGTCCTTGTCGAGGTGCTTGGCCTCGAAGCAGATCGGACACACCATGTACGTGCCGCCCGCGCTCTCGAATCGTGCAGCCAGATCAGGAAGCGGCGGACAACCCTCGCAGGCGACGCCCTGGATCGTGCCGTCGAGCGCGAGCCGTACCGCTTCCTTCGTGAGAAACATCAGCGTCTGGCGCTGTTGTTCTGCCGCGCCGACCGCGACCAGAAACGCAACCGTCACCTTCTCGGCGTCCTCGAGACCGGTGGTGAGACTGACCACTGCTTTATTAGTCATGGATCCGAGTCTTCGCCGCATGATAACTGCCGACAAGGGCCCGAGGGGACAGTATCGCGTCTAACCTGAGGAGGTGTTCGAAGAGCATCCGTTACAGCAGATTTCGATGCGGCGGAATGGCGACAGTAAGGTCACCGTTCGCCTCGAAGTCCGCCGGAGTCGCTCCACCAGCGCAAACGTCGCCGAGCATGTCGGGATTCACCCGCGCCTGCTGGCCCGGATCGGAGCCGAGCCCCGTCAGCAGACACGGGTGAGTCACCAGGGAACGACCGCACTGTTCACACTGATACCGGAGGCAGATGCACACGGGATCGACGCCGTTCAGGTAACTGATGGTGGATGCCGTCGGATCGGCGCCGAGCCCGGACACGCGGTGGTCCTCGACCTCCGGTGTATCGATCCCACCATCTCCGAGGCAGAGGCCGAAGTCGAGGGTGAATTCGTCGAGCGACTCGACGACGACGGGCACCACCACCGCCTCGTGGTCCTCGCACCGCACGGCGGCGCCATCGAAAGCCGCACGGATCGGCAGGCCGAGCAGGTTTACGCGTCGCTCGGATCGCGCGATTCGACGCTGTGGACGTGCAAAGGGTGGCGACCGGCAGGCAACGCATACCGGGCATGGCACATTTCGTCGGGCGATCTCAGTGTGCGCAGCTTCCCGCTTCTACGCTCCCTGGGTGCACGACGATTCCAGTGGGCGGTGTCGTTCCACGGCTACCGAGGACACGACGTCCTCATCGGGGGCCGTGCACCCGCACGCCTCAAATCGGATGTCCTCAACGCAGTCGCGAAGGCACTCGACGGAACCGGAGTCCGTGTTCGCGTAGCCGATCCCGGCGAACGCTACAGCGGTAGTTCCGCGTCCAACCTGGTCAACCGCCTCACCGTCGACGCTGCGGGCGGAATTCAGATCGAACAGTCCCGACCCGCGCGGACGCTGTACGGAGAAGCCATCGCTGCCGCTGTCACCGGGGTCTGCGAATCCTGGATCGCCGCGGACGCCGGTCGGTGATCACCTCATCTGGTCGCCGATACCAATCGTCGCCGGTGCGACTCACCCACCGGGCGCCCAGCACGGCCCGTCCGGAGGCGGCGTGTGCTCGTAGCCCGGATAGCACGGCAGCACCTGAGGTGGCGCTGGTGCGGGCACGGGTGCTGGTGCGGGCACGGGTGCCGGTACCGGTGGCGAGCCGGGCGGGAGACACGGTCCGTCCGGAGGCGGTGTGTGCTCGTAGCCGGGGTAGCAGGGCAGCACCTGGGGTGCGGGCGCGGGCGCGGGTGCCGGTGCGGGCACGGGTGCCGGCAGCACCTGCGGTGATTGCGGCGCCGGAGTTGCTGCCGGCGGGACCTCGTCCTGAACCGGAGCCTCCGCGGCCGGTGGCACCTGCTCGGCCGCCGTCGGGTTCGCCCTGGCGGTCGGTGATGGGGCGGGTGTCGGCCCGGCCGCGCTGGACGCTGGCACGGGCACCACGACGTCGGGTGATGCCGATTGCGACCCGATGATCACACCCCCGACGATCGCGACGGCAATGATCGCGGCGAGCGCAAGCCCTGCGAGCAGGAGGCGGCGGTTGCGGTCGTTCGGAGGGATCGCGGGAGTGGGATCGGCGGCAGGCTGCGGACCTGTCGCCGCGGCGCGAGCGGCGGCCGCGGCCAGGTCGCTCGGCGACCGATAGCGCCGCGCGGGATCGGCTGCCGTTCCGCGTGCGATCACAGCCTGCATGCCGACGGGAAGCGTCGAGAACTTCGACGACGGCAACTCCCGGCCGTTCGACGCGAACTGCCCGCCGGTCAGGCACTCGTACAAGACGGTGCTCAGACCGGGGACTCCCGCCACGGCGCCGGGAGCCGTGGGGAGCCCGACGTCCGTGAGCTGAACCAGTCCCCCGTCCAGCACGACGACGTTCGCCGACGCCACTCCCCGCTCGACCAGCCCCGCGGCGTGCACGGCCTCCAGCGCCGCGGCCAATTGCTGGACGACTCCGACCGCGCGAGATGCCTCCATCGGTCCGCCCGACTGAAGGATTGTCCGCAGGTTCGTTCCGCCGATGAGCGGAGTCGCGAGGTAGAGCCGGTTTCCGATCTGCCCGAAGTCGTGGATCGCAACCACGTGCGGGTTCCGGATGTGCGCCGCGATGCCTGCTTCACGGACGAACCGATCACAATATTCGTCGTCCTCGCTCGCGTCCCGAGGCAACGCCCGCACCGCGACGTGCCGAGCGGTGACGGTGTCGAATGCCGCCCACACCTCGCCGTTCTCGTCCACCGACAGCGACCGGTCCAGCCGGTATCTGCCGAATAACGCTCCACTTTGCATTGCCACTCTCCGCCGATCGAAATTGCCGCGTCTGCGGGACTGTGCACCGGGGACGGGCGACACATCGGAGAGGCGCGCCCGCCTCCACCGAGATTCTAGGCGGTGGCGCCCGGCGGTTCGCGGTGGAGACGATCAGGGCACGTCGAAGGTGCCGAAGCCCGGAAGCAACGCCTGTGGATACTCGGCCGGGGCCATCGTGCCGACGACGATTCGCCCGCTGCCGGTGGCCACGTCGATCTCGGGGCGAGGCGAATCGGTCGACCCGGCGGTTCCGATGGGGATCGTGGCCGCGCCGGTCGCCCCGGTGTTCACGTTCAGCCAGTGCACCCGCACAGCATTCGCCCGCATGGCGTTACCCGGTCCGGGTATGCACGTGTCCGCACTGATGGGATTCAGGACGTAACACTCGCTCACGGTGCGAAACCGCACGACTCCGGGTACCCGACCCGTGACTGCGTCGACGGTGAAGTAGGCGGCGAGAACCGGGCTCATCCCGATCGGTGGGACCTGCAGGGTCGTCACACGTTCCGTCGTATCCTCGGGCGCTGCGACAGCAATGCCCTGCCCGGCCGCTGCGATCACCGTTGCAATGCCGACTCCGGCGAGAAGCTTTCCTGCTCCACGCATCTGAATTCCCCCTCCTTGCCCCGAGCCGTTCAGCGCGAAGGGCTCCCCCCTGCATCCTAGCGGGAGTTTCCGAGATGTGAGGCTGCGTGGGGGTTCCCGGTTTGAGCCGGTTGTGAGTTTGTCCTGGTGACACGCCGTTTCGGTGATTGATCGCCGACCCGGATTCATGTATGACCTAAAGTATGTCCAGCCTGTATTCGAAGAAGGTCAACGGCAAGACGTACTGGTACCTGCGCACGATGGCACGGGTGGACGGCAAACCGAAGATGATCTCCGAGCGGTACCTGGGCTCGGCGGCGGACGTGGCCGCGGCATTCGATGCCGGGGACACGGCGGTGATGCCGCAGCGCACCCGCCATCTCGCGTTCGGGGACGTCGCCGCGGTCTGGTCGATGTGTCAGCGCCTCAACGTGATCGGCGTGATCGATGAGATCACCGGCGGGCGGGTGGCCGGTGCTCCCTGCTCGATCGGCACCTACCTGGCGGTCGCGGTGTGCAACCGGATCACCGCCCCGTGCTCGAAGGCGCGGATCGCCGACTGGTGGGCGCATACCGCCGCGGACCGCTTCACCAAGATCCGCGCCACCGACCTCGACCACCGCCGCTTCTGGGACGCGATGCACGCGGTGACCCCCGGTCAACTCGAGCAGATCTCCCAGACGATCACCGCCGCGATGATCACCGACTTCGGGCTCGACACCACCGCGCTGGCGTTGGACATGACCAACTTCGCCACCTACATCGCCTCCGTCAACACCAAGGCGCCGATCGCCCAACGCGGCAAGGCGAAACAGAAACGCACCGACCTGCGCCTGGTCGGGCTCGGGCTGGTGATCACCCGGGACGGCGGGATCCCACTGACCTGGCACGCGTACCCGGGCAACAAACCCGACGTCACCCAGTTCCCGGCCATGATCGACACCCTCACCGCCCGCTACCGGGCGTTGGGCACCGACACCGGCACCATCACCGTCGTCTTCGACGCCGGCCAGAACTCGGCCGCGAACTTCGCGCACCTGACCGGGGCCGGACTGCACTACGTCGGATCCACCCCGCCCAGCGATCACCCCGACCTCCTCGATCTCCCGGCCTCCCGCCGCCGCCCGGTGCCTGGCGACCGCTTCGCCGGGCTCACCGCACTACACACCCGCAAACAGGTCTACGGCCTCGACCAGCGGGTGATCCTCACCCACAGCCCGACCCTGCACGACGCCCAGGACCGGGGCCTGACGCAAACCCTGGCCGCCGCCGGGCGCAAACTCGACGAACTCGCCGCCACCCTCGCCCGCGGACACAGCCGCCGCGACCGCAACCAGGTCGAAGCCGCGATCGCACACATCTGCTCCGACACCTGGGGCGCGCAGATCCTCACCTGGCAACTGGACGGGGACACCCCGGCCGAGTTCCGGCTCACCTGGGCCGTCGACACCGACGCCCGAAACAAGTTGACGCAGAGAATCTTCGGTAAACGGATCCTGATCACCGACCGTCAGGACTGGACCATCGCCGAGGTGATCGACGGCTACCGCTCCCAATCCGACGCCGAATTCGGATTCCGGCAACTCAAGGACCCCCACGAGGTGTCCTTCTCCCCGATGCACCACTTCACCGACCACACCATCACCGTGCACACCTTCACCTGCGTGCTGGCCCTGCAGATCGCCCACCTGATGCGCCGCGAAGCTGACACCCACGGCCACCACCTGTCGGTGCGCCAACTCCTCGCCGCCCTGGCCGGGATCGAGGAGACCGTCCTGATCTACCCCTCCACCGGCGGCCGCCCCAAGGCCCGGCGCATGCTCACCGAAACCACCACCACCCAGAACGAACTCGCACACATCTTCGACCTCGACCGCTACACCCCCACCACTTAGGTCATACACCCCCACAACCCGAAAACCGGCGCCCACCAGCGAAATCACCCCGACCCGGCCTCAAATCTCGGAAACTCCCGCTAGGGGCCGCACGAGTGTCGCCGGATCGGAAGTTGCCGGATCGGAAGTTGCCGGATCACCGGCTCTGCTGCGGCATCCGCGATTGATCGGTGCAGTTTTCGCACGTACCGCCATCAGGCATGAATGCCGGCACGGTCGAGTTGAGAGACTCGTTGCGGGCTCAGGTCGAGGATGACACCGATGTCACGCACCGAGAGACCCGATCGGCGCAGATGCGCCACCGCGGCCCGCGAAGCCCGCGCTGCGCATTCCTGCGCGTGGGCGGCAGACTCGACCTGCCAGTGGGCGGCGCGGGCCTCCATGAGCGCCGCGGAATCTCCGATTTCGTAGTCGAGTTCCACCTCGACGTCCTCGGCCCGAACACCCCGGACCAGATGGACGGCCTCCGCCACGATGGCGGACACCTGATCGAGCCGCCGAGCCTGGGTGAGCACGCCTTCGACTCCCGGAACCTCCACCACCCACGATCCGCCGCGACGGGTGGCCGTCGCCGTCACCTTCATCACGAACCTCCCGGCCCGTATCTCGTGTGAATATTCGTCCTCCCGACCACAAGTCTAGCCCCCCTCTACTGCGCACAACGACACGGACAGAAGACATTCAGAGTGCGCAATTGCCGGACGACAACCCGTCGCTGTCACCAGAAATCGAGTGCCTGCGCAGTCGCGGTGGACTCGGCATGCGTGGGCCGGAGTGCACCGCCGATCGCGTAGACGGTGTGCCCGACCGTCGCGACGGACATCCCGTGAGCTCCGGTGGGCATGGGCGGCAACGCCGACCAGGTCGCCGAAGCGACGTCGTAGGCCTCGACCGTCGACAGCACCCGGGTCGGCTGTTCACCGCCGACTGCGACGATGCGGCCGTCGATGAACGCCGCCCCGAGCCCGCCACGAGGGGTGGGCATGCCGGGCAGCGCGGCCCACGTCCCCGCAACCGGATCGAAGCGTTCGACCGCGGCCGTGTTCTGATCCGACGCCAGATCGCGGCCACCGATCGCGTAGAAGTACTTCCCGTCCGACACCCCGGCCAGATGCTCCCGTGACGTCGGAATGTCCTCGACGGTCGTCCACTTCGTTCCGTCGAACACCTCTGTCGACGCCACCAGTTCGCCCTCCGCCTGACCCCCGGCGACGACGATCTCGTTGCCCACCACGGCCGCGGCACCGGCCGCCCGCGGCACGTTCAGCGGGGGCAGGTCCACCCAGTTGCCGTCCCGCAGCGCGAGCACCCGGTCCGACGTCGTACCGGTAAGGTTCGGCCCTTCCGGCACCCAGCCTCCGAGGACCACCAACTCGCCGCCGTATTCGACGGCCATCGCATGATTGAGCGGGACCGGAAGGTCGGGACCGGCCTTCCAGGTGTCGATGGCCGGGTCGTTGCCCTCGACCTTCGGGGTCGACCCCACATTGTCGAGTCCGCCGACCACCCAGATCGTCCCGTCCGCGACGGCAGTCGCGGTCTGCTGGCGGGCGATCGGCGCGTCCCTCAGCGGACGCCACGCCGGTGCCCATTGCGTCTTGCGTGGCGCGATCTGCAGCGCCTCGGAAACAGCTGTCGATTCGGCGTGCGTGGGCTTGATGCCGCCGCCGACCGCGTACACCGTGTTGCCGACCGCGCCGACCGCCATCCCGTGCCGCGGCGTGCGCAGAGCAGGCAATTGCGACCACGTCCCTGCGATCACGTCGTAGGCCTCGACCGTGGAGAGCACCCGGGTTGGTTCTTCACCGCCGACTGCGACGATGCGGCCGTCGATGAACGCCGCTCCGAGCCCGCCGCGGGGGGTGGGCATGCCGGGCAGCGTCGCCCACGTTCCCGCAGCCGGATCGAAACGTTCGACCGCGGCGGTGTTCTGATCCGACGCCAGATCGCGCCCGCCGATCGCGTAGAAGTACTTCCCGTCCGAGACGCCTGCCAGATGCTCCCGTGGCGTCGGGATGTTCGGGACCGTCGTCCACTTCGTTCCGTCGAACACTTCTGTCGTAGCCACCAGTCCACCGTCCGCCTGTCCCCCGGCGACCACGATCTTGTCGCCCACCACGGCCGCGGCACCGGCCGCCCGCGGCACGTTCAGCGGGGGCAGATCGACCCATCGCCCGTCGCGCATGGCCATCACCCGAGCGGAGGCGACGGCTGTCAGGTTCTGGCCTTTCGCTTGCCATCCGCCGATGAGTACGGGCTCGTCGTTGTAGGTGACGGCCATCGCATGATTGAGCGGGACGGGGAGATCGGGGCCGGCCTTCCAGGTGTCGATGGCCGGGTCGTAGCCTTCCTGCCGGGCGGACACACCGTTGTCGTCCAACCCTCCGAAGACCCACATGGTGCCGTCCGCGACTGTCGTCGCCGTCTGCTGACGGGCGACCCGGGCGTCGGCGACCGGTCGCCACGCCGCGGTCGGGTCGACGGCCGGGGGCTCACCCGCTTGCTGGGCGGTCGGTCCCGCGGCGCCGGGTCCGGTTGCCTCCCTGAACACGAGGTAACCACCACCGGCCAGCACCAGCGCCACCACCAGCGCGAGCACGGTCAGGATGCGGCGCCGCCGGGTGCGGGCCTGCCGACTGCTCCCCGGCACTCCCGGTGGCGGCCAGGGCGACGGACCCGTCGGCGGCCAGGGCGACGGACCCGTCGGTGGCCAGAACGGGCCCGAGGGGTGCGACTCCGGCTGGATCTGCTCGGTCGGTGCGAAGACTGGGCGCTGACCGTCCGAATCCTCGAACCGGATCTGACGGTAGCCACCGGCATCCGCCGCCGACGGATGCGACTCGGCCGGCTGGGCGGGTTCCAGGGGTGCCAGCGCCATCGCGTCCGAACGCAACCCGATGTGTCGCTGCGCGGCTTGGAGTTCGTGTCCGAACTCTTCGGCGGACGCCGGCCGAGCGAACGGATTCGACGCCATCGCCCTCTCGATGACGGCGCACACACCGTCCGGGATGCCTTGAGCGCGCAGGTCCGGCACCGTCAGGGTGCTGATCCTCACGAACTGCGCGACGAGTTCCTCGCCGGTCTTCCGCTCGAACGCCGCCCGCCCCGCGATCAGCGAAAAGATCGTCGCGCCCAGACCGTAGACGTCCGAACGTGCGGTCGGCGATTCGCCGTTGAGGACTTCCGGTGCGGTGAACGCCAGTGATCCGGTGAACCCGCCGGTGGCGGTTTCGTAGCCGCCGGCGATGTGCGCAATGCCGAAATCGGTCAACTGCGGCTCGCCGTAGTCGGTGAGCAGGATGTTCGCGGGTTTGATGTCGCGATGGAGGGTGCCGGTCCGGTGCGCCGTCTCCAGTGCGCCCGCCAGCTTCACTCCGATACTGATCGCCTCCGGCCAGGGCAGCGGACCTTCTCTGCGTATTTGCACCGCCAGCGAGTCGCGGGGGTGGTAATGCATGACAATGTACGGGCGACCGGTCTCGGTCACGCCGACCTGCAGAATGTTGACGATGTTCGGGTGGCCGGAGAGCCCGCCCATCGCGTAGCCCTCCCGCAGGAACCGCTCGCGGTTCTCGGAGTCCAGGTCCGACGTCAGGACCTTGATTGCGACGATTCGACCGAGCGAACGCTGCAGACAGCGGTACACGACACCGAACCCGCCCCGGCCGACCTCCTCGGCACCCGCGAAACCGGCAGCGTCCAACTCCGCCACGATCCCGTGGCCGACTGCGCGGATCGACGCCGCCTGGGTCGCGTCTGGGTCGAAAACTGCCATCGAGCGCCTCAGTTCCATCCGACATCCACGTCGGCGCGTTCAGCGTCGAAGACGCGAATATCTTTCTCTCTCAAGGGCGAAACGCGGAATTCTCTCGTCGAATGCCGACGGGAACCGCCGTGTCCAGCAAGTATTCGACGCGTCGCGAAGCGCGTCAAGATGACAATTTCCCCACCCCAGGGTGCCTAGCGGTGGCCACGATTTCGTGTCGCGTCGGCAACACCGCACCGATCGGGGGCCTGCTGCTGCGCTAGAAGGTGCCGTCGTAGAGCGCGTAACCGCCCGCTCCCGCTGCCTTTGCACGATACATCGCCGAGTCCGCCCGCCGAACGAGCTCTTCACGGGTGCACTCGGGATCGGACAGTGCAACACCGATACTGGCACTGATCGGCCACTCGAGTGACCGCGCCCGGTTCAGGTCGGCGAAGCTACCGGCGATCCGGGCGGCAATCGCGACCGCCTCCGCCGCGCCCGCGACGTGCTCACAGACGACCACGAATTCGTCGCCGCCGATGCGGGCAACGGTATCGCCCGGGCGCACCGCCGACCGCAGATGCCTGGCGAGCACGATCAGCGCGTCGTCGCCAACCGCGTGACCGAGGCTGTCGTTAACGGTCTTGAAGTCGTCGAGATCCACCAGCAGCAGCGCCACGCGCGGGCCACCGTGCGGCGCCGCGTCCAGGGCCTCGTCGAGCCGGCGGCGAGCCAATGTGCGGTTCGGCAATCCCGTCAGCGGGTCGTGCAAGCTCTGGTGCACCAGCGCGGCCTCTGCCTCGATACGGCGGATCGCCGCGGAGAGCACGGCTGTCACCGAACGCAAAAAGGTCAGGTCACGCTCGGTGTAGTCACGGGGACGACGACTGTGCGCCGTCAACACACCCCACACCTCTTCGGAGCCGAACGGAACGCACACCCCGCTCTGCAGCCCGCGCCCGCTCATCCCCGCCGTGGAGAACCGGGATTCGTGGACCCGATCGGTGCACACGATCACCGACCCATTTGCAGCGGCGTACCCGGGCTGCGATCCCGGCCCCGGCGAGAACGTCTTCGGACCGGGCTCGGGTCCGCGGTAGGCGAGCACCGTGAGTTCGCCGTCGTCGGCCACCCGTGCGATCGACGAACAGTGCACACCCATCAGCGCGGCCGCCGCCCCAGCCGCCGCCGTGAGGAGTTCATCGAGGTCTCCGCCGACGGCGAGTTGGCTCAGGTCGGCGATCGCCTGCTGCTCCCGGGCCCGGTACGCGGACTCCCCCAATGCGCGCTGCAGGCGTTGCTCGTCGTGTTCGGCGCCGCGGCGATCCTGGGCAATCGACCCGATCACCGCCGGCCCGGTCTCCGTGTATTCGAGCACGAACGTCGAAATCAGCATCGGGATCGGCTCGCCCGTGACGAAATGGCGAAACTCGGTCAACCCGGTCCACTCTCCCCGGTCGGCCAGAGCCGACTCCACGTCACGCGCCTGCACGAGGCCGACGTCGGTGAACAGTTCCGCCGTCGTCCTCGAGTACGCATGCACGGCATCACCGAATCCGAGGACGCCGACACCCGCGGGATTGACGTACACGATCCGACCGGACACGAATTCGGACACGAACACCAACGCCGGACTGTATTCGAGGACCGCGAGCAGCATCCGCGAATCCGGCAGCGACTCCATGGACACTCCCTCCGCTGCGAACCTTCCGTCCTCCACCCGCCTCGACCTCCATCCACGATAAGCGTTCCCGGAAGTGACGCCTCGAGCGTCCTCACGCCATTCTGCCGCGCCTGCCGTCTCGAGTCCCGTCCCACGCCCGCGGGCGTGGGACGTTGATTCCGCCTCGATGTAGGGGCACCATCGTGGGCATGCGCAGAGCGCGTTGGCCGGCATTCGCGCCGCCGACAGCCAGTGGGACCGCAGTGCACGGTCCCACCATTCTCGCGTCCGGAACTCACCACACCCTCGACCTCCTCGGAATTGTCGCGTTCTCGTCGGGAATCCACGTCCGTCTCGCGTTGACCGCCACGGGGCGGACCGCCGAGCGCGCACACCACGAGACACGGGTGCTGTCCGATCCGGCGGATCCCGACACCCAATGGTCGTATCTGTCGGTGCTGCTGCAGTTGGGGTCTGTCGTCGGCGTTGCCGACCCCTATCTGCCACGGTCCGGCTCACCCCGGAAGTGGGGTGGAGTACCCGCCTACCGCACGGAGCCGAACTACTGGCTCGGCACGTGTACGCGCCCACACGACATCATGATCTCGGCGGGGTGGCCGGAGATCGGCCTGGGGCCCACCTGTCTGACTGCGCTCCTGGAACCGAGTCCGTCGACCGTCACCTCCGACTGACTCGAGGTCCAACCTCACCCATTCCGGAGTGGTTGCGGCTAGCGTCGGAACCACAGGCCGCGAGACGGAGGTTCACGATGCGTTTGTCCACCCGGAACCAGCTCACCGGAACGATCACCGAGGTCACCCTCGGCAGTGTGATGGCGACAGTGAAGGTGCGTCTCGACGGAGGCGAGCAGATCGTCACCGCGTCCATCACGAAGGAGGCGGTCGAGGAACTCGGTCTGCAGGCCGGCGTGGCTGCGACGGTGCTCGTGAAGTCCACCGAGGTGATGCTCGGCGTCGAGTGATGGACTAGTGCGCCGAGATCGTGAGGGAATCGGACGCTGTCACGACCTCGAACGGCATCTCGATGTGGGCAACCGTCCCCGAACGTGGTCCCGGGCGGACGGAGAAGCTGCCGCCGGCCGCGACGACGCGGAGTTCGTGCGACGTGAGTCCGATGTGCCCTCGGCTGAGACTGCGGTCGATCGCTTCACGGGAGATGCCACACCCGTCGTCGGTGACGTCGAGGACCGCATGCTCACCCGTCCGAGTCAGTTCGACCCGGACGGTCCGGGCTCTCGCGTGCTTGACCACGTTGCTGAGCAATTCGCGTGCGGCGCTGAACAGCACGTCGTCGGCCGACGTGCGTAAGTCGTCGTCCCATTCCACGGTCTGGAGATCCACGTCGAAACCGCCGCGCGCCTGGGCGGACCGGACGATGTCGCCGAGAGCACGGGCAAGTCCGACGCGATCGAGCACCGTGGGATGGAGTTCCGAGACAGTGGCCCTCAACAGAGACGCGGATTCGGTGAGTGCGTGGGTGATGCGATCGACGGCCTCCGGATCGGCGCTGCCGGTGAGGTCGTCGAGATCCATCTTCGCGGCAAGCACGAATTGCAGCGCCCCGTCGTGGAGTTGCTCGGACAACGCACGTCGTTCGCGCTGTTCGAGGCCCATCAACTCCGCGAGCAGGGCGGTGCGGTCGTGGACGAGGTGACCGATGGTGAGCACTCTGGATCGTTGAATTCTACTGAGCACGACTGCGCCCGCCGAGAGGATGGCGAGTGCCATCGTGCTGAGCAGGATGGACGACCACGGTTCCTCGTTCGACGCCATCGTGGCCCAACTGGCGGCGAGGAACACCAGCACCGTGGGCACGACCACGGAAGCGCAGACACCCGGGCGTAGCTGAGTGCAGGCCAGTAACGGGATCACGAACAGTCCGTTGGTCAAGATGTCGGCGGTCCAACTCTGTTGCGCCGCAATACCGGTCAACAGCGTGAGGCTACCGATGACCGCAAGGTCCACGAACAGGGCGAGCCACATCGCGTTCACCGGACCCGGACCTCCTCGGCGGGTCCACAGCGCGAGCCCGACGGTCCAGAATGCGTAGCCGGTCAGGATCGCCAGGCACACATTCGCATCGTTCATGGGCGGGACGAACAGCAGTGTCAACGCGATGAAGAGCGCAAGCACACCACGCAGTGCGACTTGCAGGTGCGCGCCGCGATACGCGTGTTCGAGGACGATGCGTTCGAGATCCGGGCTGCCGCCGAGATCCGCGGGTAATACCGATGACTCAGCCATGGAACGGCCTCCTCGGCCGGGCGACTCCGACAGGAAGATCCGGGGTACATCAACTGCTGGACCTGCGACAATGCCCCAGAATTCTAGCACCGTCACGTTTTCGAACCGCGGGATCGACGGCCCACGCCCGCTCGCCACCACCAGCAGTGTTCGGGGCCGATCCGTCGATGCGACGCGACACCCCGGTATTCGTGGGAACATCTCAGGCGATCGGTCCCGCGGACCGAACCGAAAGGGGTGTGACGCATGACCAGGATTCGACGGCGGTCCGCGGTGGCTCTGGCCTCGATCGCCGGTGCCTCGTCTCTTCTTCTCGCTGCCTGCACCCAGGATGCGTCGTCGACCGACGGCACCGAGTCCGTCGCACCGAGCGCCTCGAGTGAGCCACCGTCAGCCGAACCGGCCGTCAACGGCGTCGATGCGAAGCAGTACGCGTCGAGCGACCCGGAGAGCGACGCGTTCGGCTTCGTCACGCCGTCGGGAAAATGGTTGTGTGCGATCATTCCCGACAAGAAGCTCGCCGGATGCGCTTCGCATCCCACCGCGGGGCCTTTGGGAGTCCCGGGAACCCCGCAGATCGCGTCGCCGGACGGCGGCCCGCCCGCCGAGGCCGACCTCATCGCAGTCGAGGCGGGGAAGGAGCCGAACTTCCAGAACTGGAACGAGGCACTCTTTCCCGGCAACGCCAATGTCCTCCCCTATGACACCACCCTCGCGGTCGACGGATTCAGTTGCAATGTGCAGTTCTCGGGAGTCTCGTGCCGGGAGGATGCGGCGGGCAAGGGCTTTACCGTCGCCACGAACGGGTACAAATTTGAATTCACGCCGCTGCCGGTGAGCATTCCCAGCGTAACCCCACCACCGATCGCGCCCACCGCCGCACCGCTTCCCCAGCAGGCCCGCGGATCGAATCAGTGTGGCCCCGTTACCTACCCGGAGACGGGAAAGCCCGCGACCGTGGTCATCGTGAAGGGGACACTCCGGTGCGACGAGGCGCACACGATGCTCACGAAGTACTTCACGGGACGCGACAAGAGTGAACCGGTGTACAGCTTCGACAGGTGGGAATGCCGCCTCGCGGGAGACCCGGAATCGGCGGAGATCGGCTACACGATCAACTGCACCGACGACAACGGAAACACCGTCGTCGCACAGCCGTAGAAGGCATGTGCGCACCCATCGCCGATGAGTCGATCGTCCGTGCGGTTTCGGAAGCAACATTCGGTGCGATCGGGGGCAGGCCGATGAAGTCCCAGCGAGACTCGCTCCCCGATGTCTACGCTGGCGCCATGCACCCACCGAATGACCAGGCCGGTACCTGGGAAGGTTCGTGGCTCGCGGCGATGACGGTGATCAAGAGCGCTCAGCTGGTTTTCACACCGGAGAACCGCCCGCCTTCCGAGCTCATCCCGCTCGTCGAACCCCTGAGCCGGCTGGGTGATGCGCTTCGGGCGACACCGCCCGACCCCGAAGAGTCACGTCGGCGCGCCGCCGACCTGGTAGCCGATCGAGACCTGATCACCTGGGCATGCCGGCCGGACCAGCCCAGCCAGATCCGGGAGTTCGGGGCAACCCTGGCCTTCCTGTCCATGAAGCTGACCACCTGACCCTCCGGCCTCACGGCGAACGAGGTGACCGGCGCAGCTCAGAATTCGTAGTCGACGACGACCGGCGCGTGATCGCTCATCCGGCGATCCGCCGCCGGGTCCCGGTCGGTGCCGGCCGTGACCGCCGTCCGCGCCAGTTGCGGCGTCGCGAGGTGGTAGTCGATGCGCCACCCGACATCGTTCACGAACGACTGTCCCAGCCACGACCACCACGAGTACGGACCGTCGACGTCCGGATGGTGTCGCCGGACGACGTCGACGAGGGTGCGCGGCGACACGATGGAGTCGAACCACTCGCGCTCCTCCGGCAGATAGCCCTCGGCCTGATTGCTGCGCCGCCAGTTCCGTACGTCGTACCGGGTGTGCGCAATATTGAGGTCACCCATCAACAGCAGTTCTCTGCCCCGCGCGCGAGCCGTGCGGCGCGAGCGGGTCAGCTGGCGCGCGAACGCGGAGAGAAAGCGCATCTTGCGGTCGTAGCGGACGCCCCCGTCGGGGGCCTCCCGCATCCGCCCGGGCTTCTGGAGATGGGCAGGCAGGCCGCCCTTCGGCAGATACATCGAGACGACGGTGATCGGCGACTCGGCGAGGTCGACCTCGATGTACCGACCATGGTTCGCGAACTCCCCCAGACCCCGAGCCAACGGCTCCGGCTCCAGTTCGACTCTCTCGATGTGCGTTTCACCCGGTGCCTGCACCAACGCCGTGCCGCTCCACGTTCGAACCGCGACGGGTGCGCATCGAGTGAGGATCGCGACACCGTTGCGGCCGGCGAACTCGCCCTCGTCGTATGCGAGGTGATACCGGCCGAACACCCCCGGCGGGATGGCGGCGGCACGAGCGCGGACCTCCTGCAGCGCGACGACGTCGGGTTCACGCTCGCCGAGCCAGTCCTCGAAGCCGCGCCGCTGCGCCGCGCGGATCCCGTTGATGTTGAAGGTCGCGATTCGCACGGGACACAGTGTAGGGATCCGTCCCACTCCGCCCCCACTCCGGCGGGACAGTCGCCCGCCCGCACACGGGTTTCGCGGAGTTGGCCGATTTGTGTGTGAACTGGAGTACTGATTGCTAGCGTTCGCGTAGTCGAGCCCACCGTCGGGGGGAGTTGGTGATGCGGATCGCCAGAATGCGGCGAGGTGTGGCTACTCAGCCCTTGCCGTGTCGATCGTCCTCGGGGTCGCGACGAGCCCCGCACCCGCCGTCGCGTCGGCCGAGACGTTCTTCTTCAACGACGTCGGGTCGACGGCCGTCCCGCGGGCCGACTGCGGTCCCGGTTCGCTGAAGGAGACGGGTATGCAGGGCGACGTTCCGGCCGAAGACCGCAACAGCGGACGAAGCACCCAGGGTTATCGATGCAACATGTCGCTGCTCGGGGGCCTGCAGGATCGCGGTGGTGGCCTGCTGTCGGTGACCTACGACCACTGCTCCTACACCAGCACGTTCTTCCCCGGGAACCTGCTCGACCCCGACACACCCGGCGTGCAGGTACTCGACGTGTCGAACCCCGCGCAGCCGGTGCTGTCCACGACCCTGAACGAACCCGCGATGCTGGGCGGCACCTGGGAGAGTTTGAAGGTCAACAAGGCACGCAAGTTGCTCGCAGCCACCGCGGTCCCGGCCGCCGCGGGCACCGGCTACTTCTCCGTCTACGACATTTCCGACTGCGCCCACCCCCGGTTGCTGAACCGAGGTGCCGGGACCGACGTCACCATGCCGCTGCCGTTCATCTCGCATGAAGGCGGCTTCTCCCCCGACGGCAACACCTACTGGGTGTCCGGACCCGCCCCGGGGTTCCTCAGCGCCATCGACATCCGAAACCCGGCCGAGCCACGGATCACCTGGCAGGGGCTGCACGGACTCGGCGGGCACGGTTTCGGCATCACCCCCGACGGGAACCGGATGTACCTGTCCAACCTCGGTGGGATCACCGTCCTCGACATCAGCGCTGTGCAACGAGGCGACCCGTATCCCACCGTCCCGCAACTCGCCACGTACCTGTGGACCGACGGGTTCTTCAACCAGCACAGCATTCCGGTCACGTACGGGGGCAAACCCTACATCTTCACCGTCGACGAAACCGGTGGCGGTGGGATCAAGGTCTTCGACGTCGCCGACCCGGCGAACGCCGACATCGTGCAGAAGATCAAGCTCGAGATCCAGCTTCCCGCCAACACCGCCGCGAACCTTCGGTCCTCGCAAGGCGGCTCGGTCTTCTCCTACGATCCGCACTACTGCGTGGTCGACCGCCCCACCGACCCGACCGCACTCGCGTGTTCCTGGGAGTCGTCCGGGATCCGCGTCTTCGACATCCGCAACCTCGGCCGCATCCGGGAGATCGCCTACTACAACCCGCCGGCACAGACCGGCAAGAATCTCCAGTTGACCAATTCACCACACGCCCTGTCGTCGCTGATCGGTGTGTCCCTCTTCGATTTCGTTCCGCTCGCCCGCGCCGTCTTCGAGGGCAAGACGGATCCGCGGATCGCGTTCGGCCCACGCGCAGGAATGGTGGCGTTCGGCGACCTGTCCGCGGATTGGTGCTTCTCGCCACCGGAATTCCACGGCAACCAGATCTGGACCTCGTGCAGCGACAACGGTTTCATGGCGCTGCAGTTGGACGACTCCGTCTATCAAGCACCGGCGAATCAGGCTCCGACCTATGGGCAGTGACATGCGGCGGTCGCCATTCCGCCGTCCCATCATTCTGTTGCTGTGCGCGGTGCTGCTCGGTGCCGGCGGGATTGCGGCCGGAATGTGGCTGCAGTCGGCGCGCGACACCGGCGCCGTCGGGGTTCAGCTGTCCCCTGCCGACGTCGGTTTCGCACAGGACATGTCGGTGCACCACGAGCAGGCGGTGCTGATCGCCCAGACACTGCCGCAGGACGTCGACCCGCAGATCCGGGTCATCGCCGACCAGATCGTCGTCGCGCAGACTTCCGAGATCGCGACGATGCGCGGCTGGCTCAACCTCTTCGACGAACCCTTCAGCACAACGCGTCCGATGCAGTGGATGCACGGTTCCGATCACGTCATGGGCGAACAGGGCGGCGCACCGATGCCGGGAACTGCAAGCACCAGCGAGATCACCCGCCTTGCCGGCCTGCACGGAGCAGACGCGGAGTCACTCTTCCTGCAACTCATGATCCGGCACCACCAGGGAGGTGTCGAGATGGCCGAGGCAGCCATCCACGCGGTCGCCTCGGAACCGATCCGCCGCGTCGCACGCGGGATGATCCGCGATCAGAGCAACGAGATCGCTGTGATGACAGCACTACTCGGCACCCGAGACGCGAAACCGCTCCCCCACCCCTAGCCCAATCCGCTCGGTCGTGGCGACAGGTCGGCGGAGAGACTGTCGACAGGTGGAGCCGGACTCCCCAGTCCCCGGTGGTACCTCCTGCCGGATCGACTTCACCGAGCCTTTGTACGGCCACATTTCCTCATGAGCAGCAGGCACGTCAATCGCAGTCTTCTCAGCTGTGCGGCGTTGCCTTGCAGCAGAGGGAATGACAGCATTGCCGATGGGGTCTAGATTTGGCCGCACAAATAGATGTAGCCTTGTGCAAAACCGAAGGAGCCTTCATGACGCATCGGCCGTCGCAGCCGCGGACAGATTCACCGCGGTATCTCACCGAGGACCGCCTGGCGATCCGGGACCTGGCTCGCGAGTTCGCGATGACGCAGGTGCTGCCGGTCGCGAACGAGTTGGATCCGGTGCAGGGCGCCATCCCGGACACGTTGAAGAAGGCGATGGCCGAGGTCGGGTTCTTCGGGATCATGATCCCGGAGGAGCACGGCGGTCTGGGCCTCGGCGTGTTCGAGTACTGCCTGGTCGCGGAGGAGTTGTCGCGGGCGTGGATGAGCGTGTCCGGACTGCTGGCCCGCGGCAACGGGATGGGCGGCGGGTTCACCGCGGAGCAGGAGGCGGCGCTGCTGCCGAAGGTCGCGCGGGGTGAGTACCTCGGCGCGTACGCGTTGTCGGAGGCCGAGGCGGGATCCGACGTCGCGAACATCTCGTGCCGCGCGACCCGCGACGGCGACGACTGGGTGATCAGTGGCACGAAGATGTGGTGCACCTACGCCGACGAGGCCGACTACCTGGTGTTGTTCGCGCGCACCGACCCGACCAAGGATCCGGCGAAACCGCACCGCGGGATCAGCGCGTTCCTGATCGACAAGCAGCGCGGTGGTTTCCCGGCCGGGATCAGCGGGACGAAGATCCGCAAGATCGGGTATTTCGGGTGGAGCACGTGGGAGTTGTCGTTCGACGGCTTCCGGGTGCCCGCGTCCGCGATGCTCGGCGAGGAGGGCAAGGGCTTCTATCTGGCGGTGTCCGGTCTCGAGGTGGGGCGGGCGCACACCGCGGCCCGGGCGATCGGTCTGGCCCGGGCGGCGTTGGAGGATTCGATCGCGTACCTGCACACCCGCCGTCAGTTCGGGCACGAGTTGGCCGACTTCCAGCATCTGCGGTTCAAGATCGCGACGATGGCCGCCGACATCGAGGCCGCGCGGCAGTTGATGTATGCGGTGGCCACCGATATCGACACCGGCCGTCGGTGCTCGCTGGAGGCGTCGATGTGCAAGCTGGTGGCCACGGAGATGGCCGAGCGGGTGACCAGTGAGGCCGTGCAGATTCACGGCGGTGCCGGGTATACCACCGACTTCCAGGTGGAGCGGCACTGGCGCGATGCCCGGTTGACGAAGATCTTCGAGGGCACCAGCGAGATCCAGATGCGGATCATCTCCGACGAACTGCTGGGCGCCGCAAGGTAATCGTGGTGCTGGATCTGGTGCCCTCTCGATGTATCGGCGTCGACTGAGCGAACGCCGTGTCCACCAGCCAATTCGGGCGTCACCCATGATCCAGTGATAACGGCCGGGACCGCCGAATACGGTGGCGGTCCCGGCCACGGCGACTGCTACTTGCCGCGAAGACCGATCGGGTTGCCGTCAGCGTCGGCAAGCACGCACACTCGCGCCTCCGGGGCGATCTGACGCGGGGCGCTCCGCTCGGTCGCACCTGCCGCGAGCAGGGTCGCGCGGCTCGCATCGAGATCCTCGACGTCGGCGAAGGCCACCGGTCCCCCGCCTTCCTCGCCTGGATTCAGAGCGACCTCGAAGCCGTCGACGTTGTATCCGACATAATAGGGCTGGTCGGTGTGCGGTTCGCCGAGCAGCGCGGTGTAGACCGCCTTCGCGGCATCCAGGTCGGACACCGGAATCACCAGGCTGCGGATCGTGGCACTCATACTCGTCTCCTCAGGGTCCGGCGGCCGCGTCGGCGACCGCTCGGTGTCCACGCTAAGGGCAGTCCTGGGACCGGCGCTTCTTTATTCCTGATCGGTCTGCTGCCTGTTCGTCCGGCTCAGTTGAACCGCGAGCCGACCAGGGAAGCGATCTCGTTCGCGTGGTCATCGATATAGAAATGGCCGCCGGAGAATTCGCAGGTGTCGAAGGTCCCGGTCGTGAATTCGCTCCAGAGCCGGATGTCGGCGTCGGTCACCGACGGGTCGGCGTCGCCGCGAAGGGCAATGATCGGACATGACACGTCCGGCCCGGATTTGTACCTGTAGGTCTCCACGGCCTTGTAGTCGTTACGCACGCTCGGTAGCACCAGCTCTGCAAGGTCGGGGTTCTCGACCAGTATCTGCACCACATTGGAGTCCGCACCCCCGAGCCGGCGCATGTCGTCGAGCAAGGCCTGATCGCTTGCCAAGTGCAACGCCGTCGGCTGGACGACACTCGGTGCTGTTCGACCAGAGACGAACAATGCTGCGAGCGCCTGACCTCGCTGCTCGAAACGCCGCGCCGCCTCGAACGCAATCGTTGCACCCATGCTGTGACCGAACACTCCGAGGCGCCTACCCGCGGGCGGAGTCGACTCGCGCACAACCTGCTCCGCGATAGCGCCGACGTCGGAAATCATCTCGTCGCTGAGGCGATCCTGCCGACCCGGATACTGCACCGCCAGCAACTCGATCCGCGGGAACAGTGCCTCGGCCAACTGTCGATAGGCGCTCGCCGTACCACCACCATGCGGAAAGCACAGCAGCACCCCGGATGCGTTCGGGGATTCTTGGAAACACCTGATCCACATCTTCGCTCAGCACTCCCCGTTGTCGAGATCACGGTGGACGGCGTTCACGGTAGCGCGTCGCCTCGTGCGCGATCGGCGAGAGGTAGCCGGGCAGCCGATGTCGCCGGCTCCTCAGGCGACGGGCTGGAACAGTTCGATCAGGTTGCCTGCCGGGTCGGCGATCAGGATCTGACGCCCGCCCGGACCGGCGACCACATCGCTGCGAAACGCGACACCGGCATCACGCAAGCGGGCGACTTCGGCGTCGAGGTCGCCGACGATGAGGTGAATGCGGTTCCTCCCCGCACCGGCATTGTCGGCCGGGGTTGCGCGAGCCCCCGAACTGGCCGGCCCCGACAGCAGGAGCCTCAGCGAGCCGCGGATCACGTCGGCGAAGGCCGGGGCAGGATTTGCGTGCAGGGTGAAGCCGAGGTGGCGGGTGTAGAAGTCGATGGCTGCGGGCACATCGTCGACCAGGTAGCGGACGCTGACGTAGTCGTCGCGTGGGGTCGTCATCACAAGCTCCTTTTCACGTTTCGGTGGTGAGGTTCGGCACCAGGTACCGGATGCGGGTGTCGATGTCGGCGGCGGTCGTGTGGAAGGCCGGGTAGGTGTCCTCGTCGGTGCCGCCTGCCTCCGACGGGTCGGGGATGCTCCAGTGGATCCAGCGCGTGCCCTCACCGAACTCCGGACAGACTTCACGAGCCTTGTCGCACAGGGTGATTACCGTGTCGAACCGGTGGTCTGCGAGTGCGTCCAGGTGGCGGGGATTCTGGCCGGAGATGTCGATCCCGAACTCTTCTCGCAGCACCCGCACCGCATTCGGGTGCATTATCGGTTTAGGGCGGGTGCCGGCACTGCGTGCTTCGACCCGGCCGTTGGTGCGCTGCCGCAGCAGAGCTTCCGCGATCACGGAACGGGCACTGTTACCGGTACACACGAACAGCACCGACGCAGGTGCCTGCGAATCGAACTGCGGGGCAGTAGGAATCAACCCGAGCGCCGGGTGCAGCGCGGCGCCCGCACCGGTCAGCATCTCGGCACAGCAGTCCAGATCCAGGTGGTAGTAGCTGTCGCGGCCGTCGAAGCTACTGCGGGTAGCCCTCACCAGCCCGCCGTCGCGCAGCAGGCGCAGGTGGTAGGAGATGAGGTTCTGCGACTCACCCAGCAGGGTCACCATCTCCCGGACCCGGTAATCGCCGCCGGACAGCGCTGCCATCAGCTGCCACCGCAACGGATGAGCAGCCAGCTGCACGAACGACGGGACTGG
The DNA here is from genome assembly GCF_002300155.1 of Rhodococcus sp. ACS1. NCBI lineage: Bacteria > Bacillati > Actinomycetota > Actinomycetes > Mycobacteriales > Nocardiaceae > Rhodococcus > Rhodococcus sp. ACS1. The sequence goes on along the minus strand of NZ_NSDZ01000006.1, from coordinate 582,761 downwards.
TTGACGCACCAACACCACAACACCAGGTTACCACCGGATACATCAAATGAGTTTGATGTATCCGATGAGATTCCTCAGGCTTCGGAAATTTCGAGACCGAATGTCTCGCGGGTGATGTGGTCGGGCTCCGGACCCCCGCGCACACCGGTGTCGAGAGAGTCGATCGCGGCAAGTTGGTCCTCGGTGAGATCGAAGTCGAAAACGTCGAAGTTCTCGGTGATACGCGACGGGGTGACCGACTTCGGGATCACCTGGCGGCCCTGCTGCAGGTGCCACCGCAGCATCGCCTGGGCCGGCGACTTGCCGTGCGCCGCTGCGATGCTCTTGATGGTGGGGTCGTCGAGAGTGGAGCCGTGGGAACCGTCGCGGTAGAAGGTGATACCACCGATCGGCGACCATGCCTGGGACACGATTCCGTGTTCGGCGTTGGCGGTGAGCACGTCGGATTGCCGGAAGTACGGGTGCACCTCGATTTGGTTGATCGCCGGCACCACCGAAGTTTCGTCACGCAGTCGCGTGAGGTGGTCGGGCATGAAGTTGCTGACACCGATGGCGCGGACGCGGCCGTCCGCGAGCAGCGTCTCGAGTGCGTTGTAGGCCTCGATGGTGAGGGTGAATTCGCCGGGTAGCGCCTGGTGCAGTATCAGCAGGTCGATTTGGCCGACTCCGAGTTTGCGGGCGCTCTTGCCGAATGCGTGCAGAGTCGCGTCGTAGCCGTAATCGGTAATCCAGATCTTGGTCTCGATGAAGACGTCCGCGCGATCGACGCCCGAGCGGCGTATGGCTTCGCCGACCTCGCGTTCGTTCTGATAGGCAGCAGCGGTGTCGATGTGCCGGTATCCAGTTTGCAGCGCCGCCTCGACCGCGGCAATCGTGGCATCAGGCGGCGTCTGGAACACACCGAAACCCAGTGCCGGCATGGTTGTTTCATTGTTCAGTGTCAGTAGCGGGATCGTCATGCTTCAACCTTGGGGTCGGTCACAGGGTGCTGAGTGTGTTTGTCGGACCAGGTGCCCGGACCCGCAGTGCGGTGTCGTGCGGCGGGCACGATCACCGTGAGCACGACGGCCAACGCGAGCACGAGCAGAATGGCGCTGCCGGTGAGGGCGGCGCCGACGTGGTCGGTCACCGCTGCCGGCCGGTCGAGGGCGCCGCCTGCGTTGGCCGAGAGTGCGACGAGGATGCCCAGACCGAGTGCCATCCCGAGTTGGTGGGCCGTGTTGACCAGTCCGGAGGCCGCGCCGGCGTCCGCCGAGTCCACACCGGCGACTCCTGCGTTCGTCAGCGGCCCCGAACGCCAGGCCCTGCCCGGCGCCCACCAGGATCATCGGCAGCGCAACGTCTGCGAGATATGCATCGAGTGCGCCGATGCGACTCAGCCATGCCATGCCGGCCAGGGTCAGCGCGGTCCCGGTGGCGAGCAGAATCCCGTTCGACAGCCGGGCGCTCAGCCGGGGCACCATGAGTGCGACGGCGAAGTTGACGAGGGTCATCGGCAGAAACCCGAGGCCGGCTTGCAGTGGGGAGAAGCCGAACCCGTCCTGCAGCAATTGGGTGAAGTAGAAGAACCCGTTGACTTCCTCTCGGCCGTGAACGACCGAGAATCCCCTCGAGACTCGCGCCTCGAGGTTCCTGTTTCACCGACAGTCGCCACCCCGCACGTTATGTGCGAGGGGGTCTCACACCGTCTCCGCAGGCTGTCACCGTCAGTCCGACGGCCAAAATGTTCCTTGCCGCGTTCACATCCCGGTCATGGACGACGCCGCATCGGCACGTCCACTCCCGCACGTTCAGCGGCATCGCCGACGCGACCTCCCCACACACCGAGCAGGTCTTCGACGACGGACAGAACCGGTCGATCACCACCACCCGCCGCCCGTACCAGTCGGCCTTGTATTCGAGCATCGACCGGAACTCGGACCACCCCGCATCCGAGATCGCCCGAGACAGCGACCGATTCTTGACCATGTTCCGCACACTCAGGTCCTCGATGGCGATCACTTGGTTTTCGCGCACCAGTCGAGTGGAGAGTTTGTGCAGATAATCGCGGCGCCGATCGGCGATCCGACCATGAATCTTCGCGACCTTCAGTCGGGCCTTGGCCCGGTTCCGGGATCCCTTCTGCTTCCTGGCCAGTGCCCGCTGCGCCTTCGCCAGCCGCTCACGATCCCTGCGCTCATGGCGCGGGTTGGTGATCTTCTCCCCCGTCGAGAGCGAGTAGAGGCTCGTGATCCCGGCGTCGAGCCCGACCACCCGATCGGCCGGCTCGAGTTCGCTGATGGTGTCCTCGACGAGAATCGAGATGTGGTACTGACCACGAGCGTTGCGCGACACCGTCACCTGCGACGGCGTGGCCCCCTCCGGGAGCGGCCTCGACCACCGAATGTCCAGGGGTTCGGACTGCTTGGCCAACCGGACTTGCCCATCCCTGAAAATGAAGCAGTTCGAGAAGTAGGTCGCCGAATCCTTCGACCGCCCCTTCCTCTTGAACTGCGGGTAGCCAGTCTGCGTGCGCCAGAACCTCTCGAACGCACCCTGCAACTGCCGCAGCGACTCCTGCAACGGCCCCTTCGACGGCTCCGCCAACCACTCCGTCTCGGGGTCCCGCTTCCATCCGGTGAGTATCTTCGAGGTATCCGCGTAGGTGACCCGCCGCTGCTCCTGCGACCAGGCCCGCGTCCGCTCCGCCAACGCCCGGTTGTAGACATACCGGGTGCACCCGAACGTCCGAGCAAGCTGTTCCGCCTGCACCGCAGTCGGATAGAAACGATATTTGAACGCCCGCTTCACCACCCTCCCCGCCATGACCCAGACACTAGCCCCACAGTCCGACAGATCCAGATCGGCTATCCATGACCTGAAGGACCGGGTTTGCGCCGATAGACTCAAGGATCATCGCCCCGAGGTAGAGCAGCCGAGCGGTGTAGGCGCCACTGCGTTCGCGACTGTAGAACAACCGCAGGGGCAGGATCGGCTGCCGCACCCGCCCCTCGTGGACGATCAGCGCAACCAGCAGGACCACCCCGACGACCAGAGCAGCCTGCACCCGGGCCGATCCCCATCCAGCGTCGGCGGATTCGATGATCCCGAAGATGACGGCGCCCATGCCCAGTGTGGCAGCGAGCGCACCGATCACATCGAACTGCCCCGTTCGACGTGGTGTTTCCACGAGCACCGTGCCGGACCACGCTATCAACGCGACCGCGATCGGGACGTTGACCAGGAACGCCGCTCGCCAGGAGACCCACTCGGTGAGCGCACCCCCGACGAGGAGACCGAGGCTGGCACCGATACCGGCCGTTACGGCGTACCAGGCGATCGCTCGATTGCGGGCCTCGCCGTCGAAATAGGTCGTGATCAACGCCAACGAGGTCGGTGCGACGATCGCCGCACCGATTCCCTGCACCGCACGGGAGGCGATCATCCACCATCCCGCCGGCGCCAGCCCGACGAGCAAGGGAGCGGCACCGAAAAGCGCGAGCCCGACCGGAAACCGCCCTGGTCACGGCCGGACCGCAACCTTGAGCGCTTCGCGGGCGTCCATCGCGGCGTACCCCAGCGGCGTCTGATCCAGGCCGACGGTCCGGTCGAACACCCTCCCCGGCTGCACGGTGCCCTCCAGGACCGCCGGAAGTAGGCGCTCGATATACGCGCGCACCGGCGCCGGACCACCGGTCAGCGTGACGTTCGGTCCGAACAGGCTCCCGAACCCGACCGGTGCGTCCTCGTACTGAGGCACCCCCACCCGACTGATCACTCCGCCCGCGCGGACGACGCCCACCGCCTGGTCGTAGGCGGGCCGGTGACCGACCGCCTCGAGGACGATCGCGCTGCCCAGTCCGCCGGTCAGCTCGCGAACCCTCGCGATGCCCTCCTCGCCGCGCTCGGCGACCACATCGGTTGCACCGAACTCGCGACCGAGATCGGTCCGCACCTGGTGCCGGCCCATCAACACGATCTGCTCGGCGCCGAGTTGGCGAGCCGACAGCACCGCCAGCAATCCCACCGCCCCGTCACCGATCACGGTCACGACACTGCCCTCGCCGACGCCTCCGCGGACCGCAGCATGCCAGCCGGTGCCGTACACATCCGACAACGTCAACAAGGAGTCGAGCAGCGCATCGTCGTCGTCCTCGCAGACCGGCGCCGTGACCAGCGTGCCGTCGGCCAGCGGCACGCGGACTGCTTCGGCCTGACCACCCGCCGTACCCAACGCGGCGTCGTTCCAGAACCCGCCGCGCACGCATGAGGTCTGCAGACCCTGGGCACAGAACACACAGGTGCCACACGACACCGCGAACGGCGCGATGACGAAGTCACCGACCCGCACCGTCCGCACGTCCGAACCGACCGCTTCGACGACACCGATGAACTCGTGCCCCATCGACGTGCCCGCAGGGTCGACACCCATGGAGTGGTAGGGATGCAGGTCACTGCCACAGACGCAGGCCCGCACGATCCGTACGAGAGCGTCGGTGGACGATTGGATGGTGTGATCAGGGACATCGATGACGCGGACATCGCCCGCTCCGAACATGTACGTCGCTTTCATGCCTTCCAGTCGACCTCTATTCGGGTCGTCCGGGGAGTCACGGACGTTCCGGGTACTGCCAGTACCTCCCACACCCAGCGGTTACTACCTACCGTGGACTCATGAGCTCGATCGACCTGCGCACCGAAATCCGCGAATTCCTCAGCACGCGGCGCGCACGCATCACCCCCGAGCAGAGCGGACTCCCCGTCTACGGAGGTAACCGCCGAGTCAAAGGCCTGCGCCGCGAAGAGGTAGCCATGCTCGCCGGTGTCTCGGTCGACTACTACGTCCGCATGGAACGCGGCAACCTATCCGGTGCTTCCGACAGCGTTCTGGATTCCCTCGCCGGCGCCCTGCAACTCGACGACGCCGAACGCGACCACCTCCTCGCCCTCGCCCGCCAATCGCGAGTAAGCAGCACCCGTCGCCCCCGCACCCAGTCGATGACGGTTCGCCCGGCGATCCAGCAAATACTCGACGCCACCACCGACGCACCTGCGTGGATCCGCAACGGCCGCCACGACATCCTCGCGATGAACGACCTCGCCCGGGCCCTGTACTCCCCCGTGCTCGCAGACCCTCGCCGTCCGGCCAACACCACCCGATTCGTCTACCTCCATCCCCGGGAAGCCGAAGTGTTCTTCGTCGACTACGACACGATCGCCAAGGACGCCGCCGCCATGCTCCGACTCGAAGCGGGTCGCAACCCCCACGACAAAGCGCTCATCGCTCTGGTCGGGGAACTGTCCACCCAGAGCGAACTGTTCCGGCAACGCTGGGCATCACAAGACGTGCGCTTCCACCGCAGCGGTCGAAAACGACTGCGCCACCCTGCCGTCGGTCAACTCGACCTCGACTTCGAAGCACTCGATCTGCCCTCCGAACCGGGCCTCCAACTCAACATCTACACCGCCGCCGCCAGCACACCCACCGCCGACGCCCTCAAGCTCCTCGCGTCCTGGGCCGCCAGCCAGGAAGTACTCGACACCGAACACGACACTTCACACCGTCCCCGGTGACCCCGAAACACCGGGTGACGATCGCCGACATCGACACACGCGCATCGAAGACCCCCTGCCCAAGGTCTCTACCGACCCGGGACGCGAGGTGGGCCGGCCCGCAGACGGTCCCGCATCTGCCCGGCGCGCCCACCGAACGGGTACATACTCTCCAGCCACCACGTCGCACCTGCCCCCACCCACTCCGATACCGCGGCAACATCATCGGGACCGGATGTCGAGCCGCTGGCCACGTATGCGAAATCGTCCGCCCGCCCGATCGCGACCCGGATCGCACGGAGGTCATCGGTGGTGACCAGCCCCGTTTCGTCGTCGGCCTTGCGGGGAACGACGCCGTCGAAGCGAGCCGCCCGATCGAACGGCGCCCGGTTCGGCCAGTGACCTCCGACCCAGATCGGGATCGCGCCGTTCACTGGCGTCGGGAGCATCGGCGGACAATGCACGTGGTAATACGTGCCGTCGAAGTCGACCGGCCCACCAGTGAACAATGCCGTCAGGACGGCCAACGACTCGTCGAGGACCTCACCGCGAGCAGTCAGCCGCTCCCCGAAGACCTCGAAGTCGTAGTCGGCGCCCAAACCAACACCCAGGAGCGCGCGTCCACCCGAGAGGTGGTCGACGGTGAGGACCTGACGAGCCACGATCTGCGGCCGACGACGCGCGAGCGGCGTCACCACCGTCCCCAGCAACACGTGCGAGGTCGCGGTCGCCGCGGCGGCCAGGCACGTCCACGCGTCAGCGATGGGCGGCGTGCCACCCCAGGCAGGGTTCCACGTCACGTGATCCCACAGGAAGAAGCCATCCCAGCCCGCCTCATCGGCCTCGGCGGCCATCTCGACAACCGTCAACGGGTCTGACCACTCCATGAACGGTGGCAGCGTCACTCCATAACGCATGAAGTCAACCTACCGAGACGATGCTCCAATCGCACGGGCCGCCGAGCGTGCAGCCCTCGGACGCAGGAACTTCGTCGTGAACTTCTGATCAATACCGAGATTCTGTGCGCCCCCGTGGCTACGCTTCGCATATTTCTTCACTTCTGATTTGAAGCACTCTGAATGGGGTCGGCATGACGGACATCAGCACATCTCGCGTTGGGTACAAGAGCTTCACTCGCGCTGTCGCGGTCGCGGGCATCGCAGCGCTCGCTATGGTCATGGGCAATGGCACGGCGTCGGCCGGCGTGGACAATTCCAGCTCGGTCGTCGACGCCGCCGGTAACCGGATCGAGGTCTTGCAGGGCGACACCTCGTACCAGGTGGTACCGCCACTCGACGGCGTGCCCACCAGCGTGGAGTTCTTCCACAACGGCTATGCCGGGGTCAACATCACCGGACCGGACGCGGCGTCCTTCGAGGGCACACAACTCACCGTCGGTTACCAGATCGGTTACCCGATCGCGTTGGCAGGCGCAACGATCGTCCTGAACACACCCGGTCTCGGGTTTGCTATCGGCTCGAGCAACGGCATCGATCTCGGGCTCGTCCCGGACCTCACGCTGGGGCTGAACGCGGGCACCAGCGCAACACTCGCCGGCGACATCATTCCGTCGCAGGAACTCGACATCGACCTCGAGCCGGGCGGAATCACCACCGTCCCGATCCTGGAGGGCCAGGAGTTCGACGGACCGGCGGCCTCGGTGAGGATGCAGGGAGTTCATGGCTCCATCTCCGGCGCTCTCGGTGCGGTCACGATCCGTCCGTACGCCATGGCAGTCACCGCGGACGGTGACACGGTCATGACTTACGGTGTGCCGCAGAAGCTCAACTAAAGTCCACCGGCACAAACGACGATGTGCAGGCCGACGCGACCCAGTCGCGTCGGCCTGTCGTTGCGCGGACAGTCCGCACAGTGCATTACTGAGACATGTTCGGAAAGAACAGAATTCGTCGCTGTTCGGCCGCTGAATGCGAGTAACATTCAGTGTGTGCTGCAAGTTCGATGCAACCGATCCAGCGGCATGTCGGCCCCCGCTCACTGCCCCAAAAGCGGTGGCGGGGGCGCGTCGCGCGTACTGCCCCTAACCGTATCGGTAGTGCATCATGCCGTGATGGCCGCCCCCATGGGTGATGACCGCGACGGCGACCAGGATTCACAGGATCACGAAGAGGAGCAGCAGACCCGTGAAGATCCACAACGAGAGTTGCCCGAGCCGACGAACAACGACCCGTCGCCGGACAGTATCGTGCGACTCTACGGCGCAACCGGGTAGTGGCTGCTGACCGCGACCCGGTTCCAGGCGTTCATCACCGTCGCGAGCCAGCTGATCGCGGACACCTGCTCGTCAGTGAGCGAGCCGTCATCCCAGGTGCGCCGTTCCGGAACGGCGAGAGCGGTGACCTGTTCGGCGAGAGCGAGCGCGGCACGCTCCTGGTCGCTGAAGTACTGCGCCTCCCACCACGCCGCGACGACCGCGAGTCGATCGGTCGTCTCTCCCTTGGCCAGGGCGTCGCGGGTGTGCATGCGAAGGCAGAAGGCACAGCCGTTGAGTTGGGAGACGCGAATCTTCACCAACTCCACCAGGAGCGGGTCCACTCCCGCCGTTTCCAGGGCAGCCTTCACATCCGCGTCCAGCTTCATCAGACTCTTGTATACGGACGGGTGTTGCTTGCTGAGATTCACGCCGGTCATGATGTTCCCTTCGAGTAGGCGGTGCGTGCCGGTCATGCAGACCAGGCCGAGTCCATGATCCGCTCCACCATGCTCACGCGGCGGAAACCCGGGACGAAATGTTCGAGCACGTCGGCATTGACGGTGCCGTAAGTCGTGTCCGGCCGGTAACTGAGCCCGTCGACGAAGGCACGCAGAAACTCGTTCTTGAAATCGCCGCGCGGATGAACAGCGGTGATCTCCTCCACCTGCCCCGGATCCATACCGTCCAGACCCAACCCGACCACATCGGTGAGGACACCGAAGTTGGTGGCAGCGACCTCATCCCCCATCCGGCCCGGAATCCCCGGCGTGGTGTGCAACGCGATCGCCGTCCAGACCACCTCGGCAGCAGCACCCGAGAATCCCCGCTCGAGCAGGAACTGGCGAGCGTGATCGGCTCCGTCGAGCTCGAACCGCTGCTCGACATCCGAGAACGGACGCAGCAGACCCGTGTCATGAAACAGCGCAGACAGGTACAGCAGCTCCGGGTCCGGCCGCAGGCCGAGCTCACGGCCTCGGAGCGTGCTGAAGAGGAACACCCGCCGCGAGTGATGGAAGATCAGCGGGTTCGTCGTCTCCCGGATGAGGCGTGTCGCCTCCGCCGCCGCCGGCGTCTCGGGAATTTCCACTCCTGCGATGATCTCGGACATGGGCCCTGCCCTTCCAGATGTCGATGTTGTAGAACGGACGGTGTGCCCGTCCCCTTACGATGCCGAACATCCCGGGCCGGCGCCGCCCAGACCCGGCCATGAAGCACCCGAATCCGGACAGGCGGTAAGCGTGGACACCAGCCCCCACCCGCATCGGGTCGCGATCCTCGTCTACGACGGCGTGAAACTGCTCGACGTCGCCGGCCCCGCCGAGGTGTTCGCTGAAGCGAATCGCTGCGGCGCCGACTACCGGATCGTGCTGCTGTCACCGACCGGCGCCGACGTGGCGTCGTCGATCGGCATCCACCTCTCCGTCGACGGCGACGCCGAATCGGAACCCGCCCCCGACACCTTCCTCGTCGCCGGCGGCGACATCTACCCCCGAACCGCCATCGCCCGCGACCTGATCGACGCCACGAACACTCTCGCCACGCGAGCCGCCCGGGTCGGGTCCATCTGCACCGGGGCGTTCGTCCTCGCCGCGGCCGGACTGCTGGACGGCAAACGCGCCACAACACACTGGAAAGTCGCACACCAACTCGCGGCCCGGCACCCCACGACGCACGTCGAACCCGATTCGATCTACGTTCGCGACGGCACCACCTACACCTCCGCCGGTGTCAGCGCCGGCATCGACCTGGCACTGGCACTGGTCGAGGAAGACCACGGCCCCGAGCTGACCCGCGACGTAGCCCGACACCTGGTGGTCTACCTGCAGCGCGCCGGCGGACAATCACAATTCTCCGCCCCACTCCAGGGCCCGCCACCACGAACACCGGCCCTGCGCCGCATCGTGGACCTGGTGACAGCGGACCCCGCCGGGAACCACTCCCTCACCGAACTCGCCACACACCTCAACGTCAGTGCCCGACACCTCACACGCCTGTTCCGAACCGAACTGTCCACCACCCCGGCCCGCTACGTCGAACTGATCCGCTTCGACCTGGCAAAGGCCCTCCTCGACCAGGGACACAACGCAACACAGGCAGCATCACTCGCCGGATTCCCCAGTTACGAAAGTCTCCGACGAGTCTTCGTGCGAGAGCTGTCGATGTCACCGACCGTCTACCAACGCCGCTTCGGCACCGCACACCGCGCCGACGCGGAGTAACTCGACGCAGGCGTGAGGTGGTTGCAGCCGGGCACGGGACTGTCGTGGCTACGTTTGCACGACCGCAATTCCCGGCCACAGGGTCGCCGCAACCTTCTCGGCCAGATCCTCGCGATCGCTGTCACCTCGGAGAAAGGCGGCGTAATAGCTGCCGAAGCAGATGGTGGCCAGGGTGTGGGTGTCGATGTCCTCGCGTACTTCGCCGCGACTTCGGAGATCGTCGAGCACGCGTTCGACCAGATCTACCCGTGGTTCCACTGCGTGTTCGCGCACGATCTCGAGCAGTTCGGGCGTGCGGAAGGCCTCGCCCATGAAGTTGCCCATGAGAATCATGGCGTCCGGATTGAAGTAGCACGGGTCGACCCGCCGGATGGCCTCGGTGAAGGCTTCGAACGGTCGCAATTTCGCGAGTTCCAGGTTCGGGTAGGTCGCACGTTGCGCGCGGAAGCCGAAGTCGAGGGCGTCGACGACGAGTTCGAACTTTCCCGGCCACCGCCGGTAGAGAGTGGGGCGGGTGACGCCTGCATCGGATGCGATGTCGCCCAACGTCATTCTTGAGTACCCGTCGACGACCAACCGTCGCCGAGTCGCCTGGATGATGGCGTCGTCAAGGGATGGATTGCGGGGCCGGCCCCCGCGGGCGGCGGCCTCTGCGTCGGCACCCTCCTGCGAATCCGTGCCGACTCCCTTTTCCGCCATGACCACCCCTTCGCTCGTTCCGTTACGGTCGATAATCGTAACCGAGCCTGCTCCCCGCTTCGGGATCGCGCTGTCACCTCGATCGAGCCGCCGTTCGCAGTTACGTTACACCACTTGACTGTAACTTAACTGCGTCATAGTCTGGCTGTAGCCACAGACGTGGCGGAAGTCTCATCCAGGAGCGCGTCATGAATCCCAGTCAGGCCCTGATCGATCGCAGCATCCCGTTTCTCGACGAGGTCAAGAACCGGACCGCGGGCGGAGAGTTGGAGGGGTGGCTCAACACCAACTACGGGCCCGGGACGGAGTTGTACGACGACCTGGCTCGGATGATCACCGAAGGCGTCGACGACGGGTGGGCGGCGAATGTGGAGCTCGACGGACCGAGGTATCGCCGCAGCCGAATCGCATCGCCGAGCGAGGAACTCCACTATTTCAGCGTCACCGCGGTCTACATGAACAGCATTTCCCGGTACCGGGGCCAGTACCACCAGCATCCGTATGGCGAACTCAACCTGGTAGTGCCCCTTGATCCCGGCGCCGAGTTGGCCGGTCCGCGCGGATGGTGCGGCGCAGGCTGGACCGCACCCGGGCCGGGGAGCCACCACTACCCCGAGGTCCGAGGCGGTGCCCTGATCGCTCTGTTCTACCTACCGGCTGGGCGGATCTCCTACGACATCACGCCCGCCGCCACCGTCTGATCAATGAAAGGGGCGCATGCTCCATGAGTGATGTGACCACCACCGCCCCGCGAACGTCCCGCGCCGTACGCCTTGCGATCGAACACATGACAGTCGAGCAGGCGTTACTGAGCAGGCGAAGTGTTCGCGCCTTCCTGCCGACACCGGTACCCCGCGACGACATCGAACACTTACTCGAGTTGGCCGCACGGTCGGCCAGCAATTCGAACTGCCAGCCGTGGCAGGTTCATGTCGTAACCGGCTCAGTGAAGACGCGCCTGACATCAGAACTTCTCGCCGCCCACGACTGCGAGGACCGTGTAAGTACGCGGGAGTACAACTACCAGCCCAAGCCGAACGAATGGGCGGAGCCGTTTCGTACTCGTCGACGTCGATTCGGTGAGAGCCTGTACGGCAACGCCTTAGGCATCGCGGCAACCGACTCGGCAGCCAGGCTGGCCCACCATCGCCGCAATTACGACTTCTTCGGCGCTCCCGTCGGAATCATCCTGACGGTCAGTCGGAATCCGCTCGACGGTGCGCTCGTAGATGCAGGCCTCTTCCTGCAGGCATTGATGCTCGCTGCCCGCGGCGCCGGGCTCGACACTTGCCCTCAGGCATCGTTCATCGACTTCTACCCGGTTCTGCGCCGGCACCTCGACATCCCCGACGACCAGCTGATCGTCTGTGGACTTGCACTGGGTTACGCAGACAACGAACACCGGCTCAGCCGGCACCACACTCCCCGAGAAGCCGTCGCCTCATTCACCACCTTCTACGAAGACTCCCCATAGGACGGTGGCCCCCACGCGTTTCGCGTGGGGGCCACAACCGGTTTCACATTCCTATGCGCCCACCGTGACCTTCGAGGGCCGATAGAACAGCGCCAATTGTCCTACTCCGCCGAGAATTCCCGCACCGGCCGCAATGACGAGACCGGCCCATCCATCGACCGGATTGCCACCGAACACCCACTGCTCGAGACTGACTCGTCCTGCACCGAGCACCGCAACACACACCGCCGATACCGCTATGACAAAAGTGTATTCCCAACCTGAGCCCATGACATAGAAGCCCTTGGTGCGGTGCACCGTCCACGCGGCAACCAGCATCAGCGCCACCACCACTGCCGCCGCAGCGGTGGTGAAGAGGCCCGCCGCCAGGCCGAGACCCGCGACGATCTCCGTCCCGGCAGCCACCCGAGCATGCAGCATGCCTGGACGCATACCCAAGCTTTCGAACCACTTGGCGTTACCTGAAATTCGGCCACCGAGAAAGATCTTGTGGCATCCATGAGCAGCCATTGTCAGGCCGAGTGTGACGCGCAGCAGCAGCATGGCGAGATCGAACGAGTTCATCGCTGCAACCTCCCAGCGACCGGCCCCACAGAGACGGCTTCGACTTCTCCGATCACCCGTGTCGACGACAGACGATGTACCACGCGAATCGCCTCTGCGACCGCATCTTCCGTGCTCAATGGTTTCTCCTTCGGGATGTTGGGTAGATCGGCCGCGGCGGCATCGAGTGCCCCGCACCGAGTTCACGCCGATCTCCAGCGGTCGAAGCCTAGATTCACGTATCGTTACAGTCAAGATGCGTAACGTAATTGGTGTTTCGTTACAGCTATTGACTGTAACGAAAGACGCCTCTATGGTTCTCATCACCGGCCCCGATCCACCGTCCGCACCCAGAACAGCTGACAACGCGTGACGAGGGCCTCTGAACCAACAATCAACTCAACTCGCACCTGAGCGAAAGTGAAGTCGCAATGGCCTCTGAACTCTCCAGTTCGCATGCATCCGTCACCGGGGTCCGCGTCGGTGAACTCATCGACGGGCGGCCCGTGGGCCGCTTCCACTACCTCCTCCTCGCTCTCGCAGGCGCAGTCATGTTTCTCGACGGCTTCGACACCCAGTCGATCAGCTTCGCGGCCCCGGCCATCGCACGCGAGTGGGGGCTGCCCGTTTCCTCCCTCGGGCCAATCTTTTCCGCGGCCATCGTCGGCCTCATGGTCGGCTACCTGTGCCTGGCACCGCTCGCTCATCGATCCGGACAGCGACGCGCGGTCATCGTCTGCACCGCGATGTTCGGTATTTTGACCCTGCTGTGCGCATTCGCAGAATCGCCGCTTCAATTGATCGCACTGCGATTCCTCACAGGGGCTGGACTCGGCGCTGCCATTCCCAGTCTCGTCGGAATTGTCAGTGAGTTCACACCGGCACGGCGACGCTCGTCCTTCGTGATGTTCATCTATTGCTGGTACGCCTTAGGATTCGTCGCAGCCGGGGTCGTCTCCGGATTCGTCATTCCGCTGTGGGGATGGCGCGCGATGTTCATCGTCGGGGGCACCGTACCTTTGGTGCTGTTGATGTTCTTGCTGCGTTACTTTCCGGAGTCCCCCCGATACCTGCTCCTACGCGGCGCCGGCGATCGCGCAAATGCCACTCTGCGCCGGCTCGATCCCGCCTTGCCCTCCAACGCCATCGTCCTGACAGACGCAACAGACAACAGCCACCCCGCGGGAGAGGGGAAAGCCTCGATGATTCTCGACTTCGTACGAGGTCGGTGGTTGCTGAACACCCTTCTGCTCTGGCTTGCCTTCGGCGCGAATCTGGCGGCGTTCTATGCCATCCAGAGCTGGCTTCCGACAATCGTCGGCTCTCTGGGTGAATCATCACGCGTAGTCATCGCTTGCACTGTTCTCACTACTGTGGGTGGCATCGCCGCGGCCATGTTCATCGGCCCTGCCATGGACCGCACCAGTCCTTTTCGCACACTCGGAACGGTCTATCTCGTCGGCGCCGGATTCGTGGCCCTGCTCGGATGGGCGCTCGGCGGTGGCAGCACCGTGGCCCTTCTGGTCGCGGCGTTTCTCACGGGGACATGCGTCACCGGCGGTCAGATGAGCGTGATTGCCCTGGCGACAGTCCTCTATCCGACCGACATGCGCTCGACCGGAGTGGGGTGGGCACTCGGAATCGGCCGACTCGGCGGAATCGCCGCCCCTCTGATCGTCGGTGCCGCGCTGAGCGCCGGCATTGCGCCCCGCGAGGTCTTCCTCGCGATGGCGATTGTCCTCGTCGTCGCCGGCTTCTGCGTGCTGGCCCTCGAACGGCGCGTGCAGGCTGTTCGACAGCCGTAGCACCGAACCGCTGTCCTCCGAGGAACCACCCCGAGGGGTGGATTTCGACCCCGTACAGGGTGGCGGGATGACCACCCTGTCGGTGTTACCACCGGCCCGCTCCCGGAGCAGAGTTGGTGTCGTTCGCAAGACGCGGACTTCACCCACCAGGCAGGAGTAACACGATGACCTCGATCAAGACCCGCACCGCCGTCGCAGCCGCCGCAGGCGTCGCCGTAGGACTGGGGGTGTTGATGGCGCAAGGTGCCACCGCTGGCGCCGCACCCGCCGACGGGGTCGCTCCACACGCGGTTTCCCCGTACACCGTCCAGGTACGAGACCGCATCGGATGCGCCGACGCCTGGCCCATGGTCTCCTGCGACGCCCCCGACGAGGACCGGCCCCCGCAGGTCACCTTGGTCGAGCCCGGCACCACGCTGACCCAGCCGGGCGGCACCGACCTCTTCGGATCCTCGAGCGCCCAGTTCCACCCGGCGAACTACCCCCTCGAGCCCGACGACGGCGTGATCTCCCACCCGCTCGATCCCGACATGCCGTGGATGTGAACCCAATATCGTGGAGTGGTGGGCGACGACAGCTGAGAAAGTTTGGCCGACCATTTCGCCGACGAGGCCTACGCCTCGGCAAAGGGGCTCGTGCGCACCACTGTGTTGCACCAGCAACTGCTCGAGCATCTCCCGGCACCACCGGCGGCGGTGCTCGACGTCGGAGGCGGCGCCGGCCATCAATCGTTTCCGCTCGCCCGAGCCGGCTACGACGTGACCCTGCTCGACCCGTCCGCGGCGATGCTGGGCAAAGCCCAGCAGCGACTCCGGAAATTGCCCGATGACGCCCGGCACCGGGTGACGCTCCTACAGGCCGACGGCGAGAACGCCGACGAGGCACTCGACGGCCGACGCTTCGCCGCTGTGCTGCGTCATGGCGTGCTCGGATACCTCGAAGACCCGGAACCGTTGATCGACCAACTGTGCCGGTGCGCTGATGCCGGCGGAGTCGTCTCGATCATGGCAGGCAACGCCCACGCGATGGCGGTGCGCCCGGCTCTCGAACGACGGTGGGACGACGCCCTGGCCTCGTTCGATGCCAGCAGCGAGATCGGGGTGCTGGGAGTTCCGACCCACGCCCACACTGTCGAGGAACTCAGCGACCTCATCCGAGACCGCGGGATCGAGCCGGCGAGACCCTTACCGCCAACTCAGCCGAATCTTCCACCTCGTCGGACGCCAAGGTCCCAACTGACCGGGATCGCGCACCCGCATCGCGTCGAATGATAGATTCCCGATATGCGGAGTGAACGCTCCGCTTTGTTGGGAGTATTCATGAAAACCGCTTCGCCGCGGACGCACTTTCAATTGACATTTGCCGTTCTCACTATCGGTGTCGGCGCCTTTGCCCTTCTGCAGTCGCTGGTGATTCCGGTGCTGCCGACCCTCGAGTCGGCGCTGGGCACGACTCAGGCCGACGTCACGTGGGTGTTGACCGCCTACCTGTTGTCGGCGTCGATCTCCACCCCGGTCATGGGACGCCTCGGCGACATGCACGGGAAGAAGCGCGTGTTCGTCGTTGCACTCACCGCACTGGCGGTGGGGTCCCTGCTCGCCGCCCTCGCCACGTCCCTGCCGGTGATGATCGCGGCTCGGGTGATCCAGGGCATCGGTGGCGGTGTGCTGCCTTTGGCGTTCGGCATCATCCGCGACGAGTTCCCCGAGGAGAAGGTGGCGGGAGCAGTCGGCATCATCGCCGCACTCACCGCTGTCGGTGCAGGTCTCGGCATCGTCCTCGCCGGTCCCATCGTGACGGTGCTGAGTTACCACTGGCTGTTCTGGATTCCGCTGATCATGGTCGTCCTCGCGGGGGTGGCCGCGCACATCCTGATCCCCGACTCCCCCGTGCACACTGCCGGCAAGATCAACTGGCTCACCGCGCTGCTGCTGTCCGGGTGGCTGGTCGCGCTACTACTCGGTGTGAGTCAGGCGCCCACGTGGGGTTGGGGCTCACCGATCGTCGTCGGGCTTCTGGTGGCCGCCGCGGTCGTCGTCGTGACGTGGGTGGTCGCCGAAGCGCGATCCGCCAACCCGCTGATCGACATGCGGATGATGCGGGTCCGCAGCGTCTGGGCGGCCAACCTGCTGGCTCTGCTGATGGGCGTCGGCATGTATGCCGCATTCGGCTTCCTGCCGCAGTTCCTGCAGACACCCACGTCCGCCGGATACGGCTTCGGCGCTTCGGTCACCGAGTCGGGTCTGATGCTGCTGCCCCTGAGTGTGGGAATGTTCCTGCTCGGACTCGCCTCCGGCCGCCTGGCGGCTCGACTGGGTTCGAAAGTCCTGCTCATCGCAGGGTCGATCGTGGGTGCGATCGGCTACTTCGTGGTGGCGTTCGCGCATGACACCGAGATCGACATCTACCTCGCCACGTCATTGATCGGGATCGGCTTCGGACTGGCCTTCTCGGCGATGTCGAATGTCGTCGTCGCAGCGGTACCACCCGAACAGACCGGTGTCGCCAGCGGTATGAACGCGAACATCCGCACGATCGGCGGCTCTGTGGGCGCTGCACTCATGGCCAGCATTGTCACCGCGGGGGCGTCGTCCGCGGGAGTTCCGCCGGAATCCGGTTACACCCATGGATTCGTCATGCTGGGCACAGCAGTGGGCCTCGGCGCCGTTGCGGCCATGTTCATCCCGGCGATGAAGCGGGACAAGACCACGCGTCTCGAGGAGTCGGCCGCACTGCGGCACCCGGAACTCGCGATGGTCGCGGGAGGCACTCTGGTGGGCGACGAATCCGAATGAAGTCCGACATGAGGGTTCGGGGAAGCGAAAGGGCGCTGCGCCGCGACGCCGCGGAGAATCGGCAGCGGCTACTCGACGCGGCAGCGACCGTGTTCAGCGAGCGCGGCCTGGATGTGGGAGTCGACGAGATCGCCCGGGTCGCCGGCGTCGGAATCGGCACCCTCTACCGCCGGTTCCCCACCAAGGATGCATTGGTCAGTGAGCTCGTTCGCCAGGTATACGACGACTTCCTGGCCCTTGCCGACGAAGCCCTGTCCGCGCCGGACGGCGAAGGCCTCGAGCAGGTTCTGTATGGTACCGGTGCCATCCTGGCGTCGAACCGAGGATGTTTGTCCCGTATGTGGAACGACGACGAGACCACGATTCTGCGGGACGAGTACCGACGGATCCTGTTCGAACTCCTGGCGCGAGCCAAGCAACACGGGCGCATCCGCGAGGATGCCGCCGACGCCGACCTGGATCTCATCTTCTGGTCCGTGCGCGGCGTCGTCGCGACAACCCGCGGCGTCACCGACACAGGGTGGCGCCGGGCCATGGCGATCATGATCGCGGGACTGCGGCCCGGCGCGGACACCCTCGACGAGAGCCCGATGAGCGCCCAGCACGTCGCACAGATCATCGACAACCTGTCGGCCCGATAGCGTACGGCGGATCCCTACTGCTTCAAGCACGCCGCAGGTGGCCGGCGGTCCAGTCGGCCACCAGCGACAGCACCTCCGGATCCACGGCGTCGCGCACGAGTCGCCGATAGGCGCGCAGCGACGGCGGGGCCGTGTCACGTCGGATCAGATGCGTCAGGTCCGGAACCCGGACGGTGTCGACCTGGCCGGGCGCGAGTTCGGCGATCGCCGTGAGATCAGCCGGGTCCACCTGCACGTCCTTGGCTCCGGTGATCGCAAGGACCGGCGCGGGGTTCTCCCGCAACAGCGGTTTCGGGTCGAAGTCGAGAAACTCTCGGAACCAGCGCGCATTCACCCGGCGACCACCCATCCGCGCGGTGTCGGTGGTGCTCCGGGACAGCTTCTCGAGCGCCGCGCGTTGCCTTTCCTTCACATCGATGCGCAGTGCCCGCAGGACCGCCCGCACCGGAGCGGGCAGGCCGTCGACGGCCTTGCCCGACTGCCATTGCAGCACCTGCCGCCCCGTCACCGCCGGACACGCGAGAAGCACCACTGCCGCCGGGTCGACCCCCCGATCTGCTCCCAGCGCCACTGCGAGGCAGGCGCCCTCGCTGTGCCCGATGACCGCGATCGAATTGCGTCCGAATCCCCCTGTCGTGCCCAACCAGTCGACGGCGGCAGCGGCGTCCGCGATGTTGTCCGACAGGCCAGCCGACAGGTAGTTGCCGCCCGAGTGCGCGACCCCGCGCTTGTCGTATCGCAGCGAGGCGACACCTTTCTCAGCCAACGCGTCCGCGAGGGCACGGCTCACACCGATCGGGAGCTTTGCGTGGTCGCCGTCGCGATCGAGTCGGCCGGACCCGGTGAGGATCACCGCCGCCGGCCCGCCCTCGGCACCCGCCGGAACCGTCACAGTGCCGGTCAGTACGGTGCCGTCGCCGGACCGGAACCTCACCTCGCGTTCGGGTACTCCCACTCGTTCGACATCGAGCACGTCGCGGATCTGCGCCGCGACGCGAACGGCATCGGGCACGGTCACGATCAGTTCGTCGAACTCCGCTCCCGAGCCCCGTCCGAGGGTGCGCACGCGAATCGCCGGGACACCCGACCGCGCCGCGACGAAGGAGCGCACTCCCCTGCCGCGCCAGGTCCCGATGCACAGACGCCGCGGAATTCCCAGACCCGGTGCCCGCACACCCCGGATGTTCGCGAACGGGTCGGCTATCACCTCGGCGCCTCGAATCAGCGGCATGGGGACGGCGACGTCGCCGTGCAATCCGGCGAATTTTTCGAACCTGGACAATGCGAGACGTACCTCGCTCGCGCTCACGCTGATCTCGGCCATCGGACGCCCTCCCGTCGGTGCTGCCCCATGACGATCTCATCACTGTGTGACCGCATCCCGCACCGGATTGGAGGCGCCGCCTCGCACACGGACGGCGAGGCGGCGACAGTGAACCGGTACGCTCAACCCCTGATGAGATCGTCGATCTGGCCGATCGCCTGCGAGGAACCCTCGACTACGCCCATGTCGAGCACCTGCTGGAGACCTTCGGCGGTCGCATAGGTACTGACGTAGGTGGCAACGGTGCTGCCGCCTTTGTCCTCGAAGGAGAACTCGTTGGTGGACACCGGCATCGATTCGATCGGAGTGTAATCCGCATCGGCGAATCCGTCGGTGAAGGTGAAGCCGGTCGGTTCGTCGACGGAGACGATGTTCCAGTAGCCCGCATGCTTGTCACCCTCGGGGCCGGTCATGTAGTACGTGACCCGACCGCCGGGGGCGAACTCGTGGTCGACGACCGTCGCCGGGTACGTCGGCGGGCCCCAGATCTTCTCGAGCTGGCGGGGATCGGCATAGATCTGCCAGATCCGTGCTCGGGGTGCGGCGAACTCGGCGGTGATGGTCAGGGTCAATGCATCGGTGTCCTGGCTGACATTGGTGACAGGCATCGTTCATTCCTTCCATTGCGGTTCCGTTGCGATCAGTTCGTCGATGCGGGCGATCCGTCCACGCCACACCTGTTCCAACTCGGCGAGCATGGACGACACCGCGCGCACTGCTTCCACATCGCCCGTGGCGAGTTGTTCACGGCCGCTGCGTCGCTTGACGAGTAAGCCGGACTTCTGGAGGACGGCGACGTGCTTCTGGACGGCAGCGAAACTCATATCGTACTTCGCTGCCAGTGCCGAGACGGAATGTTCTCCGGCCAGCACGCGACGCATGATGTCGCGCCGCGTTCGGTCGGAAAGCGCGTGGAACAGGGCATCGGCCCGGTCCTCATCTGTCTCTGACACACCCAAAACATACAACCAATCGGTTGTATGTGCAAGACCGAAACTCCCCCGATCCCCGAAGGAGCCCATCGCCCGACACGGAAATACCTGTGTGGCATAGATCACACCTCTGCGATGCGGCCCGCCGGTGGATCTACCATTTCCTCGCGACGGTACACACCCAGTGCACCGCGCCGATGCACTCTTCGCCCGCCAAATCCATACCGGCCGAGGGTGATTGAAGCAGTCCGTTGCGCTGCGATCCACCGACCGCACGAGCGCGGCGGGGACCGAAGCGGTGTCTTTCCATACGTCACGGCGAGGCCCGGTCAGAGCGGAAATCCACTCCGACCGGGCCGCTTCGGTTCACCCGACCGATCACCGCATTCACAGACGGATCGGCGCCCGCCGTCCTCACCCGACGCAGATCAGCACACCCACGACCACCACCGCGACCAGCGAGGCGCCGCCGCAGATCAGCCACGCCTGGGTGGCGAGTTGCCGCCACTGATCGCACCGGCCGGTCATTTCCGCGACCGCGACCGATCGCCCCTCATTCGCATCGGACGCAGGTGGCCCCGACAGACGGCGGGCCTTCGCATCCGCACGTGCCGCCACACCGAACGACACGGGAACCACCAGCAGCGCAACCACCAGCAGGCCCACCATCGCGCCCAAACCCGTCCCGAACATTCTCAATTCCTTCCACACCACACGACGCCCGCCACAGGTGCCGCACGTCTGTCACCGCCCACCCGCACCCACGGGCACAACCAATCCCCGTCAGCTATATCGCCACACGGCCGCCCGATGTTGCACCCTCGGACCGCCGGAACTAGCGAAGGACAAGAGTCACCGCCGGCCTACACGCCCGGCACCGGGAAATTCCACATCGCCACGACGATCACGCCCATGACCAGTCCGGCGCACACGACGGTGCCAACGACACTGACACGCAACGCATCCAATAGATCGGCCCCCGATTTCTTGCTGATCCGTGCCATGACAAACTCTTTCTTTCACATGCAGGGGTTCTGACTGCCACGTCGGTGACGGTGCACCACATACACTCACCCGAGTTCGCCACCGGCACAACGGCCGATATACCTACACCCATACCCCTGTCGGGCCTCGAGAAGAGACAGCACCACAACTCGCTCCCGAACGTCGGACTTCTCCGCAGAATTACGTGTGTTTCATGTCACATGTTCGCGTTTCGCCTTGGTTGCCGGATAACGGACTTCGGAATTGCACCTACCGGTCGGTAATTCAGGCAGTCGGAAAACTATGCAATGGCATAGGTCACACTCTATGGACTTCCACGCTGCGTCTCACGAAAATCACTGATACGCCGCTCGTCACGACGTGCAGGCTGTCCGTGTAGCGCCCCTGCCAGCTGATTCCCATCGTTGGCGGGGGCTGCGCCTGGCTGCACCACGAACCCGCACAACTCCCACGTCGCCTCAGTGCGGACCGTACAGCCTTGCATTGCAGCACAATTCACCCCGGCATCACGAGAAGCCTACATCCACTGATCCACGCATCAATGGTGATTCGCTCGGAGCCTTGTGGCAGAGGGGGTTTCGCCGTACCGCCGCCGGTATGCGGCCGCAAATCGGGAAAGGTGAACGAAGCCCCACCGGTAGGCGATGTCTGTCACCGACCCCGTGTCCGGCCCGTTCGGTGCGAGAAGATCCTCCCGGACCCGGGCCAGTCGAAGCGACTCGAGATAGCGACTCGGTGACGTGCCCAGATCCTCCTGGAACGCGCGTTGCAGCGACCGCACGCTGACACCGACGTGCTGGGCGACGTCACCGATCGTCATCGACTCGGTGAGGTGTTGTTCGTAGTACTCCACGGCGCGGGCGAGTGCGCGGGGGGCGAGCCGAGGCTGATCGTGGTCGTGGAGGACTGCCGAGTAGGTGTGTGGCTGTGCGAGGAGTAGACCGGTGAGCAGCATGTCCTGCACGCTCGCGGCGGCGAGGGGGTGGGCGGTGAGTCCACTCTCCGCGTCGAGGTCGCGGATCACTACCTGCAGTGACGACATCCAGGTGGACAGTTGGGGCGTCGTCAGATCCACGGACAGATCGAAGATCACCGGCCCGGGAGCGGACCGTCCGATCAGGCACTCCAGTCGACGGTCGAGGGCGTGTTGTTCGATGCGCAGATGCATCTGCCGGTAGGACGCGTCCATCTGCATCCGGGCGCGCATCCTCGGCGACAGCAGTGCGGCGTGTGCAGGCCCGACGTGTGTGCGAGCGTCGTTGCAGGTGATCTGGTTGGTGCCCTCCACTGCGAGCATCAGGTCGTAGTAGTCGAGGTGTTCGAGGATGTCGACGTCGATACCGATGCCTTGTTCCAGATAGACCAGTTGCAGATCGCCGAGCGACGCCGCGCGCACCCGGCCCCGGAACGGCGCCGTGTCGACCGCGTCGATGCGACGGATGCGGTGTTCGCTGAGCAGGCTGGAGGCCTGGTGGCGGAACTCGTCGACGCTGGCGGTGGCGAGTGTGTCGTGGCGCGCCAGTGGGCCCGGCAACGCGGAGGCGTGTCCTGGATCGTGCATATCGAATTGGTGAATGCCCACGTCAACCTCGTCCGATCGAGCGCCCGGTCATCCCGATGGTATCCCCGGCGGGCACCGGGACCGCCGCCGCCGGAAGTTCGTGGCGTGATGCGGCTACCTCTGGCGCGTTGCGGATAGCGACCTGGATCACACCCTCGTAGCTTCATCGCATCGGGCAGAAAGCCCCAGGTAGCAAGGAGTTGTGGTGTCTGCAGATTTCGATGTCGCGGTGGTCGGATACGGGCCGACCGGTCTTGTGCTCTCGTCGCTTCTCGGTCGCGCGGGCCACCGAGTGGTGGTGTTCGAGCGGTGGCCGGATCTGTACGGTCTTCCGCGCCTGACTCACATCGACGGCGAGACCGCGCGGATCGTTCAGGCCGCCGGCGATATCGAGTTCGCGCTGCGTGATGCGTCCCCGAAGCAGGTGTACGAATGGCGCGGATGCGACGGCGAATTGTTGCTCGAAGTGGACTGGTCCGGGCGGTCCAGTGGGTTCGAGGCCCATTACTCGATGTACCAGCCGGATATCGAGTCGGCGATCGATCAGCGCATCCGGTCGTACCCGAATGTCGAGGTCAACCAGGGAGTCGGTGTCGTCGCCGTCGAGCAGGAGCCCGACCAGGTGACGCTCGTGGTCCGGCCGTGGAAGCGGGACCGGGACGAGCAGTGGGCCAGCGGATCCGAGGACCGGACCGTGACAGCGCGGTATGTGGTGGGCGCGGACGGTGCCAACAGCTTCGTGCGCAACGCGCTGGGCGTCGAACGCTCGGATTTACACGTCGAGGACCGCTGGTTGAACATCGACACCGAGTGTCTCCGTCCGCTCGGCCCCGAGTTCGAGGTCACTCGGCAGTATTGCGATCCGGCGCACCCGAACATGTTCATGCCGATCGGACGCAGCCGACAGCGATTCGAGGTCGCGGTGTTGCCGGGCGACGATCCCGAGAAGATGGAGTCCACGGAATTCGCGTGGTCGTGGTTCCGTGAGCGGCACGGCCTGGGACCGGACGACATCCGGATCTTGCGGCAGATCATCTACACCTTCTCTGCCCGCACCGCCGACAGGTGGCGCAGCGGCCGGGTACTGCTCGCCGGCGATGCCGCGCACACGATGCCGCCGTACATGGGCCAGGGCGCGTGCTCCGGGATGCGAGACGGGATCGCGCTGGCATGGAAATTGGATCTGGTCTTGTCCGGGCGTGCGGGCCACGGTCTGCTCGATACCTACGAGACCGAACGCCGTCCCCACGTCGAGGTCATCCAGCGGTGCGCGGTCGAACTCGGCCGGGTCGCGAATCTGAAGGATCCCGAGGCTGCGGCCGCCCGCGATGCCGCGTTCCGGCGCGGCGACATTCCGCCGATGCCACCGTTTCCCATCGTCACGACCGGGGTCATCGCCACCCGGGAGGACAAGACTCCGCAGTCGTTGGCAGGGACGTTGTCACCGCAAGGCGTCATCGCGGTCGGAGACCGAGTGGGCCGATTCGACGATGTATTCGGGTGGGGCTTCGTCGTTGTCACGACAACCGATCCCCGCGCGGTGCTCGATGCCGACCACCTGGCCTTCCTGAATTCGCTCGGCGCCGTCCTCGCAACCACCGAGCCGGGCAGCGCGCATTCGATCACCGACGTCGACGGGACCTACACCGACTACCTGGCCGCGCACGGAATCGAGGCGTTCCTCGCGCGCCCCGATTTCCATCTCTACGGAGCCGGAACGATGCACGAGCTTCCCGGACTCGTCGATGGCCTGCGTGCCGCATTGGGAACTGTAGGAGTGCCGACCCGCCGACCCGAAGGAGCCGCACTGTGACCGACACCGTAGTCGACACTGCGCTCTCGGCGGAGAATGCGGCGCACTGTCGCGCGATGCCGACGACCCGGTTGCTCGACGGCGGCATGCTCCACGCCGACGTCATCCTTCTCGAGCAGGCGATCGTCGCCGGTGACCGCTGGGATGTGGCCGCCGAGCGCCTGGGTGAGCACCGGTTGGAGTTGGCCGAGTGCGCGCTGGGGTCCGGACACGCGGTGACCGCCCGGCGCCAGTTCCGGGCCGCGGCCGCCGCCTTCGTATTCGCGCAGATGGCGATCAATTCGGACACCGACCGCAAACGGGAGCTGTACGACAGATTCGGCGCCGCAGTCGCCGCGGCAGCCGCGGTGGTTCCGTCATCGATGCGGAAGGTCGAATTGCCCTACGCACGTGGCTCGTTGGTCGGCTGGCATGTCCAGCCGGCAGGCACTCCGGTGGGCACAGTGGTGGTGTTCGGCGGCCAGAGCGGGTGGGGTGCGACGTATCTGCGCTATGCCGACGCGCTCGCCGAACGTGGAGTGGCGACCATACTGGCCGAGGGCCCCGGGCAGGGCGAGACGCGGCTGCGGCACCGAATCTACCTGGACGTCGACGTGGCCGCCGCGTACGGCCACTTCGTTCGCTACGCGACCGAGCAGTCCGGTGGCCCGGTCGGGGTGTGGGGCAACAGTGTCGGTGGACTGTTCGCGGCACTGACTGCCGCCCGCAATCCCGCCGTCCGCGCATGCTGTGTCAACGGTTCGTTCGCCGCGCCCCGGTTGCTCCCGTTCCGCGCCTTCACCGAGCAGGCCGCCGCCATGTTGGGCACCGCCGACGAGGCCGCGATCACCGCGAACTTCGCCCGCCTACGCTTCGACCCGGACAAGGAGTCGATCCGGTGCCCGCTGATGGTGCTGCACGGAGGCGCCGACCCCCTCGTGACCATGGAGGACCAGCAACCGTTCCTCGACGGAGCGACAGGCGGCGACGTGGTCCTGCGGGTGTGGCACGACGGTGAACACACCCTCTACAACCACGCCGACGAACGTAACGACGTCGTCGCCGACTGGTTCGCCGACCGGCTCTCACTGAGCGAAGAGAACACGCACCATGCGTTTTGAACACGAAACCTTGCCGCAGCGTGTCTGTTTCGCCACGGGTGAGGCGCGGGCGATGCTCGCCGGCGAGGTACCCCGGCTGGACGCGTCCCGGGTGATGGTGATCGCCTCGGCGGCCGAGGCCGGGCGCGCCGAACAGGTCGTGCATCGACCTGCCGGTCGTGCATCGCCACGACAAGGTGGTGATGCACGTGCCGGTGGGGGTGGCCGAGCGGGCCCGGACAGCGGCCATTACGCACGACGTCGACGTCGACGTCGACGTCGACGTCGACGTCGACGTCGTGGTTTGCGTCGGTGGCGGGTCGGCCACCGGGCTCGCGAAAGCGGTGGCGTTGACCACGGGGCTGCCGATCGTGGCGGTCCCGACCACCTACGCCGGCTCGGAAGGACGAACGTGTGGGGGCTGACCGAGACATCGCGCGAGAGGCGACCGTGTTCGGTCCGTTCTTCGTCGACGACGCACCCGAAATACCCTGCGGTGGTGACATCGCCGGCGGTGCGACCGGACAACCGTGCTGGATCGAGAGCACCGTCACGGACACCGACGGCCGTCCCGTCCCCCACGCCCGCATCGAGGTGTGGGAATGCGACGAGAACGGCTACTACGACGTCCAGTACGACGATCACCGGATCGCCCGCCGGGCCCACCTGTATTCCGACGACAACGGAAGGTACCGATTCTGGGGGCTGACGCCGGTCCCGTACCCGATCCCGCACGACGGTCCGGTCGGCCGGATGCTCGAGGCCACCGGCCGCTCCCCTGTGCGGGCAGCGCACCTGCACTTCATGGTCTCCGCACCGCACCAGCGGACGCTGGTCACCCACATCTTCGTCGTCGGCGATCCGCAGATCGACATCGGAGACTCCGTCTTCGGCGTCAAGGACTCGCTGATCACCCACTTCGAGCAGCAACCCACCGGCACACCCACCCCGGATGGACGCGAACTGAATGACCGCAGCTGGGCCAGAACCAATTTCGACATCGTACTGGCTCCCGAGACTCGGGCCTAACGCTCGGGGTGCGCGTCGGTGTAGGCCTCCCAGACTTCGGCGCGTAGTCGTCCGCGGTCGGAGACGGGGAAGCCGTGTTCGCGGGCCCAGGCTCGAACCTCGGCAGTGGACGGTGAAGGCGCCGCAGCACTCCCCTCATCTGCGGTAGAAGCGTCGGCGACGGACGCGTCGGCGACCGGTTCCTCGTCGTCGGTGTCGTCGTCTCTGTCGGTCTCCACGTCATCGGCGGGGAGATCGTCGACCTGGTCCACGGCGCCCACGGCCAGGTCTTGGGCGGTCCGGAGGATCTCGTCACCGCTGTGTGGGAGCAAACGGTCGATGTCGACGTCGCTCCGGGTGGTGCCTGCGGTCACGGCCGCCACCTGTACTGCGTCGAGGAGTTGACCACGCACCGATTCGTCGAGGGCGGCGAACTCGGGCGATGCCTCCAACAGCGTGGCAGCGTGGTCGACCATCTCCTGCGGGCTGCCGGCGAGGCGTCCGGCACCCGCCGCGGCAAGCTTCGTGTGGCGGGCTCGGCCCAGCCAATATCCCACGATCACCGCGATCGCGACCTGCATTCTGATCATCATCGTCGACTCCCACGGATGGACTTGACCGTGCGGCCTACTGAGGCGACTACCCTGGACCGCCTGCACTCAATCGCCCGTGAGCGGTCGTGCAGGCATCACGGCAGACGCATACGAGCCGCTTCGAAACGAACACCCGAAGAGTGCAACGGCAATTGCAGTAGCACGTCTAGAAGCAAGTTCCCAACTACTACGATGGCGTTAGCTCGTCAGTGATCGACCACAGATTTTCGAGGAGAAGAGGGCGCGCATGGCCACGAAGTCCAAGTCGGCGGGTCCTGCGACCTTCGAGGAATTGCTCACCGAGATTCGTCAGCGCGAGGGCAAGTTGTCGCCGTCGCACAAGAAGCTCGCCGAACGGGTGATGTCCGACCCCGAGGCGGTGGCGTTCATGACCATCTCGGAGCTCGCGGCCGCGGTCGGCGTCAACGAGGCCACCGTCGTACGGTTCGCGACGGGGCTGGGACTCAAGGGATACCCCGGGCTGACGCGCCTGTGCCGCGAACGCCTCCAGGAGCAGGCGCAGCTGCTGCGTCGTTTCGACAACCTCGAGCACATGGCTGCGGAGGGCGCCGGCCTGCTGGAACAGACCGTCGCCCTCGATCAGGCCAACATCGCCCGCACGTTCGCCCGGATCGAGGGTTCCACCTGGGATTCAGCGGTCGAGCACCTCGCCCGGGCGCCGCGTGTGCACGTCATGGGGTTGCGCAAGTGCCACGCGCCGGCATACTTGCTCGGATACTTGCTGCGCATGCTGCGCGAGGACGTGGAGACAGTCAACGCCAGCGTCGGTTCGCTGACCGACGACCTGCGGCGGGTCCGCGAGGGCGACTGCTTCGTGGCGATGTCCATCCACCGCTACAGTGTCGACACCGTCCGGGCCGCCGAGTGGGCGCGGCACAGCGGCGCACACGTCATCGCGTTCACCGACAATGCCAGCTCTCCGCTTGCCGCGTCGGCGCACGACACCTTCTACATCGACGCGTCGAGCGCCTCGGTGTTGCGGTCGATGACAGCATTCACGTCCCTGGCGCAGGCCATGTCCGGCGGCGTCGCACAGCTTCTCGGACACCGGGTGCGCGAAACCCTCCTCGAGGAGGAGAAGCTCTTGAGCAGCTTCAGCGTGTATGTCACCGATGCCGCGACAGGCAAGCACCACTAGCCGATCCACGCCCGGTCCGCACACAGGAGAGTGGGGTGCACCCGATCGGGTGCACCCCACTCTCTTTGTGCGCGAGGGCTACTGCCGGCGGGTTTCGGCCAACGTGGTGTTGCTGTTGTCGGCGGGAACGGTGGTGCGTCGCTGATGAATCAGGCCCGCAGCGACGGCCAGCGCGGTGACGATCGCGGTCAGCACCAAGGGCGTTCGAGTGGCGGGAGTGAACGCCATACCGGCGACGATGGCGACCAAGACGACGCCGACCACGTACGACAGGTACGGGAAGCCCCACATCTTGACCGGTAGCGCAGCGTTCTCCTCCGCCGTCTTCTTGCGGCGACCGACGATCTGGGTGCCGCAGATGCACAGGTAGACCACCACGGCGACGGCGCCGGACGAGCTGAGCAGGAAGGTGAACACGGCGCCGGTGGGCAGGAAGTAGTTCGCGATGACCGCAAGAAATCCGGCGCTGGAGGCCGCAAGCACCGCCTTCACGGGAACTCCGGACTTGCCGGTCCGGGCGAGCACTCGGGGTCCTTCCCCGCGGCGGGCCAGCGAGAAGAGCATCCGGGAGGAGGAGTAGACGCCCGAGTTCAGGCAGGACAGCACCGCCGTGAGGACGACGAGGTTCATGATGGTGTTCGCGCCGGGCAGGCCGAGGAGGTTCAGCACGGCGGTGTACGGGCTCTTGGTGACCTCGGCGGTGTCCCACGGCAGCAGGGTGACGACGACGAGGATGGAGCCGACGTAGAAGATCAGGATTCGCCAGGCGACGCTGCGCATGCTCTTGCGGACCGCCCTGACCGGATCCTTCGCCTCACCTGCGGCGATGGTGACCAGTTCGGTGCCGAAGTACGAGAAGAACACCGTCAGGGTGGCGATCAGCAGCGGGGTGAGACCGTTCGGGAACAATCCACCGTGCCCGAGCAGATTCGAGGTGCCGGGAGAATCGAAGTGCGGCAGGACGCCGAGGATTGCGGCGACGCCGACACCGATGAACAGCACGATCGCCGTCACCTTGATCATCGCGAACCAGAATTCGAATCGCGCAAAGGAGGTGACCGCCGCCAGATTCACCCCGGTCAGCGCCGTCATGAAGATCAGTGCGTACAACCAGGTGGGCACGGCGGGGATCAGTTGGTTCGCGATCGCGGCGCCGGCGATCGCCTCGAAGGCGACTGTCACGCACCAGTGATACGCGTAGAGCCACCCGACGGAAAGCCCGGCCCACGAACCGAGTTCGCGGGAGGCGTAGGTCGAGAACGAACCGGTCTCGGGACTCGCGGTGGCCAGTTCGGCGAGCATCCGCATCACCAGGATGATGAGGAGCCCGGTGAACAGATAGACCAGGACTATGCCCGGGCCTGCGGAGGAGATCGCCTTGCCGCTGCCGACGAACAGACCGGCACCGATGACGCCGCCGATGCCGATCATCGTCAGCTGACGAGTGTTGATGGAGTGCTCGAGCGTTTCCGAGCTGGAAATCGAGGTTGGCACGATGCCTTCTTCCGTGTAACGCGGATGTGACCCAGGTAACTGTGTGTCAGCCATGAAACACGTCATCGCCACGTTATGCAAGTCAATTTGCACTCTGTCTACTAGATGCAATTTTCAGGTCGCGTTCGCAGAAATGCGCCCCCACCAGCCCGAACGCCGAAAGATCAGGTCGCGGATGACACTCGAAATGAAGTTCGCCGCGAAGGCGAGAGCCCGCGCCACGACTCGAATCACCAGGCGCCACAACGGGAGACGGGATCGCAACCGGCTTGTCATGCTGTCGAATTGCAATTTCACATCAACGTGCAATTTTACTTGCATCTGCCGCGGCGATGCGGTTGTATGGATGACAGGAACCCTCCCCGGAAGCACCGCGACCGGCAGCACCCCTGCGGCCACACCGTCAGCGGGACAACGCATTACAACCAGATCGACGAGAAAGTGACGTGAGACGATGACGACCGTCCTGGCAACCCGTTCGGGTTCGACCGCGACCCTGGCCCTGAACCGCCCCGACCGCCTCAACGCGGTGAGCGAGGAGCTGTACCAGACGCTGATCGACGAACTGGTCGCGGCGGATTCCGATCCGGACGTGCGCGCGGTCGTGATCACCGGCGCAGGCCGCGCGTTCTGTGTCGGCGCCGATTTGAAGGCCCACAAGTCCGGCACCCGCAGCCGGGAAGAGCAGGCCCACTACCTCGACCTCGGCCAGAGAGTCTGCGAGCAGATTCAGACGATGGACACCCCGGTCGTTGCCGCGGTCAACGGATACGCACTCGGTGCCGGCGCGGAAATGGCGGTCAGCGCCGACTTCCTCGTCGTCGCCGAGGACGCCCAGATGGGCTTTCCCGAGGTCGGCATCGGCACCTTCGTCGGCGGGGGTGTCACCAACCGACTCCCCCGCCTCGTCGGACTGCGGCGGGCCACTGACATGCTGATCCTCGGCGAACGCTTCACCGGCGCCCAGGCGCTGGAGTGGGGACTGGCGCACTCGGCCGTCATCGCGGACGAGCTACTGGACGCGGCGCACGCGCTCGCCGACACCCTCGCCGGGAAGGCCCCGCTCTCGCTCGCCCGGATGAAGGCAGCGCTGCGGCGTAACGACCCCCTCGACATCGTCCTCGAGACCGAGCCGCAGGAGTTGCTGGCGCTGATGAGCACACAGGACTGGGCCGAAGGTGTGGCCGCATTCGCCGAGCGCCGCGCCCCGATCTTCGAGGGAAAGTAGCGATGACAACGATGGCTCAGCCCTCCCCCGCCGCGGTCGCTCCCGCCCCGCGGGCCGGAACCCGCACGGCGCTCCAGCGCCTCTTCGATCCTCGCTCCATCGCGATCGTCGGCGCCTCGACCAGCCCGACCAAGCGCGGCTTCCAGGCCGTGCGCGCGCTGCAGCAGGCCGGGTACGAGCACCCGGTGTACCCGGTCAACCCGAATGCAACCGAGATCCTCGGACTCGAGGTCGTCCCCTCGATCGACGGACTGCCCTACGGCGTCGACGTCGCCCTCATCGCCCTACCCGGCGCCGCCGTACCCGACGCCGTGCGCGAGTGCGCGGCGGTCGGCATCGCCGGAGTGGTGGTGCTGGCCAATGGATTCAAGGAAACCGGAGACTCCGGGGCCGACCTCGACGCCGACCTCGCGCGAGCGATCGCCGAGACCGGTGTGCGGGTGATCGGTCCGAATACCTCCGGGATGCTCAACGTCTCCACCGGCGCGAACCTGGTGGGCCTGCAGAACGTGCCCATGGGCCCGATCAGCGTGGTCACCCAGAGCGGAAACATGCTGCTGTCCCTGGTCAACGACAACCGCGCTCTGAAAGGTCCCGGCTTCCACGCCTACGTCGGCCTCGGCAACCAGGCCGATGTCCGCTACGACGAATGTGTCACCGAACTCGCCCGCGACACCGGCACCGGTGCCGTCGCCATCCACTCGGAGGGTTTCGCGGACGGCCGGGCGTTCCTGGTCGCCGCGGCGAGCGCGGTGCGGGAGAAGCCGGTGGTGGTACTGCGCGGCGGCCGCTCCGAGGTCGGGCAGCGCACCGCGCTCTCTCACACCGGGTCGATCGCCGGTTCGGACGCTGTCGCCACCGCGGTGCTGCGCCAGGCCGGTGCGGAATTGGTAGACCGCTCGGACGAACTGGCCGTCGTGGCAGGAGCAATGTCCACCACCGCGCCGATCGCGTCCGGCCGCAAGGTTGCAATCCTGTCCGACGGCGGCGGCCACGCCACCCTGGCCGCCGACGCACTGACCGCGCGCGGAATCGAACTCGCGCAGATCGGTGACCAGACCCAGCGGGTCCTGCGTGATCTGCTCGGCGGGCCGGCGTCGGTGGTCAACCCCGTCGACGTGGCCGGGGCCACCGACGCCGATCCCACGGTGTTCGCCGACGCGGTGGACGCCCTGATGCGGGATCCGGCGGTCGGATTGGTGCTGATCGTGGGACTGTACGGCGGTTATCACCTGCGGTTCGACGCCAGCCTGACAGACGCCGAGGACGCCACCGCCGACAGGCTCCTCGAGCTGACCACCGCCCACCGGGTTCCCCTGCTGGTGCAGAGTTGTTACGCCGGGGACACTGTCTCCAACCACGACCGCCTGCGCGCCGGTGGGGTCCCGGTGATCAGTTCCATCGACCACGCCGTCCGGGTGGTCGCCGCCCTGGACCGGCGCGGACGACGACTGGCCACGGCGTCGCAACGTTCGCCCCTCACCTTGCCCGCCCCCGCACCGCGTGCTGCGGTGGGAACGGGAATTCTGGACGAGCCGACCGCCCGCGCCTTCGTCGAGGACGCCGGGGTCGACATCGGCGGATGGACCTTCGCCCGCACCGTCGACGAGGTCGTCACCGCGGTCGTCGGATACGGGCGGCCGTGTGCACTGAAGATCGTCTCGCCGCAAGTGATCCACAAGTCCGACGTCGGTGGCGTGAAACTGAACGTGGTCGGCGCCACCGCCGCGGAGAATGCACAGGCGATCATCGACGCGGTCACCGAGAACGTGCGCGGCGCAGTGATCGACGGCATCGTCGTCACCCCTATGGCCGATCAGGGCGTCGAACTCCTCGTCGGCGCCACCCACGACCCGATCTTCGGCCCGGTGGTGGCATTCGGCAGCGGTGGTGTGATGGTCGAAGCCCTCGAGGACGTCACCTTCCGCGCGGCGCCGTTCACCGAGATCGAAGCCCACGAGATGATCGACGAGACCATCGCCTCCCGCCTGCTCGACGGCTACCGCCACCTTCCGGTGATCGACCGGACTGCGCTGGCCAGGTTCCTCGTCCACGTCGGTGACATCGTTGCAGCACACCCCGAGATCGGCGAGCTCGATCTCAACCCCGTCATCGCCTCGAACACCGGGATCGTCCCCGTGGACGTGCGTATCGTCTTGTCCGACAAACTTTCTGGAGAACACGCATGAGCGACCCCCTGCTGACCGACCGCACCGGCGACACCGTCGTCTGGACCCTCAACAACCCCGAGGCCCGGAATCCCATCTCCGAGGCCGACACCATCGACGCGCTCGAGGAGGCCGTCACCGCGGTCAACCGCGACCCCAGCGTGCGGGTGGCGATCCTCACCGGCGCCGGCTCCGCGTTCTCCTCCGGCGGCAACGTCAAACACATGCGCGACAAGGAAGGCATGTTCGGCGGGTCCCCCGCAGAACTGCGGCAGGGCTACCGGCACGGCATCCAGCGCCTCCCGAAAGCGCTGTACCACTGTGAGATCCCGACGATCGCCGCCGTGAACGGGGCAGCCATCGGCGCCGGCTGCGACCTGGCAATGATGTGCGACCTGCGGATCGCCTCGACCACCGCGCAGTTCGCCGAAAGCTTCGTCAAGGTCGGCATCATTCCCGGCGACGGAGGCGCCTGGCTGCTGCCCCGTGCCATCGGCATGGCCCGGGCAAGTGAGATGGCCTTCACGGGTGAGGCGATCGACGCGCAGACCGCACTCGAGTGGGGCATGATCTCCGCGGTCACCGAGCCCGAGCACCTTCTTACCGCCGCCCACGAACTCGCGTCCCGGGTGTCGGCGAACCCGCCGCACGTGCTGCGGATGACCAAGCGGTTGCTGCGCGAAGGGCAGCACCAGAGCCTCGAGAGCATCCTCGAGCTGTCGGCGGCCATGCAGGCTGTTGCGCATCACACCGAAGACCACCACGAGGCTGTCGGGGCCATGCTCGAACGGCGAGCCCCGCAGTTCAGCGGACGATGAACGCCCGTATCGACGAGACCACGGTCGCCGGACTGCGATGGGTGGTGGTGACGGGTGAACGCATCGCCGCGTTCACCCTGCTGGGTGAGTACGCCCGCGCCTCGATCACCGCCGTGCAGAAACAGTTGCCCGAACGCGAAGGCCTGCAAGTCTTCACCCGCAGTGGTCGCGGACGACGCATCCTGGCCGATGTGGCGGCAGCCACCGAACAGGCGTACCCGCACCTCGCCGCCGAGCTGCGTGCGCTCGCGGCCGGCGCCACGCTGCCCTACGAGGATTTGCTGCTGGCCAATCTGCGCGGCGACCTCGGCGTCGACGACGGCACCGGCTGCACGGACCTCGCCTGGCGCGGCACATCGTCTTTCATCGCGCACAACGAGGACGGCGCCCCCGCCCTCGACGGACACTTCATGCTCCTGACCCTCCACATCGACGGTGACCTACCGGTCACCGTGCAGTGGTACCCCGGGTTCCTGCCTTCCAACACACTCGCCGCCAACGCCGCCGGACTGGTGTGGGGCATCAACCACATCCAGGTCACCACTCCGATCGCCGCCCCCGGCCGCCATTTCGTCGCCCGCCGACTGCAGCAGTGCACCACCTTCACCGACGCCGTCGACTTTCTGCGCACCCACCCCAGCGCCGGCGGCTTCGCCTACACGATCGGCGATACCCACACCGGTCGCGCCGCAGTCGTCGAAACCGCCGCGGGGCGTCACGCCGTCCGTGAACTCTCACCCGACAGAGCATTCGAATGGCACACCAACCACATCCGGTTCATGCCCGACCCACCGGACCGGGCGCCGGCTGGAGCCGCCACCGCCAATCTCGGGCAGCGCGACGAGAGTCTTGCTCGGGGCAGGGTCCTCGAAAACATCACCCCGGCCCTCGAACCCGGCGTCGACTGGTTCGACCGAGTCCTGGCCGGATCCCCCGTTCCCACCGGCGTCCACCGCACCGCCGCGGGCGACGACCCCCTCGCCACCCTGTGCACCACCGTGACCAACCTGACCGACCAAACCATCTTCATTCGCAACCGACACGACCGAACAGCCTCACTGTCGCTGGCCGACTTCGTCGCGGGACCGCCCTCCACTGAACGATCGGCGACCGAGTGACGTAACGCTCAGGACTTCGTCCGATGTAGCCGCTGCTACATTTTCCTGGTGACGAGTGAGGGAACCGGAGCGCGCTGGCTGACGGAACCCGCCGCCGACAGCGAACGGCCATGACCGGCGCCGCGTCACCAGCCGCGCGGTGGCGGATGTGGCCGCTGTACGCGGCCGGTTTCACCACGGCCTTCGGAGCGCATGCCGTCGCGGCGAACCTCGCCTTCGACCTCGAGGACCCGGCCGGCTCCCTCCTGTATCTCGGTCTGCTGCTGGCGCTGTACGACGGCGCCGAGGTAGTGCTCAAACCCGTGTTCGGGACCCTCGCCGACCGGATCGGTGCCCGACCGGTCCTCCTCGGTGGCCTCCTCGGATTCGCCGCGGCCTCCGCCCTGTTCGTCGTGGTCGGCGACTCGGACTGGCTGTGGTCGGCCCGGCTCGGGCAGGGCGCCGCCGCGTCCGCGTTTTCCCCGGCCGCAAGTGCGCTGGTCGCACGGATGACCCCGAAAGCCGGGCACGGCACCGCGTTCGGAACATACGGCTTCTACAAGAGCCTCGGCTACACGCTCGGCCCACTGCTGGGCGGCGTGCTGGTGTGGCTCAGCGGCCTCACACTGCTGTTCGCGGTGATGACCGCCCTCGCGCTCACCATCGCGGCATGGGCGGCGCGCGTGGTGCCCGCCCTGCCGCCCCTGCCGCGCGACCGACAGACCGTCCTGGACCTGGCACGCCACCTGACGGATCGGACGTTTCTCCGGCCCACCCTCGCACTCGCGTTCGCAACCTCGGCGCTGTCCGTGGGAGTGGGATTCCTGCCCGTCAGCGGCGCCGCCGCCGGGATGGGCTCGGTGGCGACCGGCGCTGCCGTGTCCGTCCTCGCCGCCTGCGCCGCCCTCGTGCAGCCGCGAGCCGGGCGGGCACTGGACGCAGGTCGCATCTCGGCCGGCACCGGAACCGCGCTGGGCCTGCTGATCACCGCCACCGGACTCGGGTGCGCGATGCTCCCCGGTTTGCTCGGTGTGCTGCTCTCCGCAGTGGTCATCGGCACCGGCACGGGACTGATCACCCCGCTGGCTTTTGCGGCGCTGGCCGGCTCGACTCCCGACGAGAGGATGGGACAGACGATGGGTGCCGCCGAACTCGGACGCGAACTCGGCGACGCAGGAGGATCTCTACTCGTCGGAGGCGTCGCCGCGGTCGCCACACTCACCGCCGGGTTCGGCGCCATCGCCGCGCTCACCCTCGTCGTCGGCGCCGGGACCGCGGCCGCACCGCTGCGCCGCCATCTCGGTTTCGTCTCGCCGAAGGACGAGTGACAGCAGCGGCAACAACTGGTCCGTCTCGCTCGCGCGTTGGCCCAGATCGATTGAGACAAACGGAGATCGTCAGGTTTGGTTCGAGTTCAACCTGTGCTTGATGCAGAGCTGCAGGCCAAAGCCCGTTTCCAGCCGTTGCCGCACCGTGGTGAGGTTGATCACCGGATGGTCGCCGAGCGCTTCGACCGCGTCGGCCACGAAGAACGGCGGGAACGACAGCTTCATACCTGTGCGTGCGTGGAACACCGCCTTGTCCCGGTCCCGCACGCGGGCGATCCCGGTGACATCGATCTCGACGACTGTCGTCAATTGCGCCGAGGTGTGCAGGGATTCGACCATTCTCCGGGCGATGGTGCGACGGATCCGCGGCAGCTTCTCGACGCGGTCCGCGCCGGACACCGTGACCGGTTCGACGATGGGCGCGGGTTCCGGCAGTGTCACCCCCGCGGCGTTCGCTCCGATCATCGCCAGCGGGCCACCGACCTCGACGACAGTGTCCTCTGAAGCGAGGATGTCGACGAGAATCCCGGCCGTCGGCGACGGGACCTCGGTGTCGACCTTGTCGGTGGACACCTCGAGCACCGGTTCCCCCTCTTCGATGCGGTCACCTCGCGATGTGAGCCAGCGGGTGATGGTCGCTCGGTGACGTTCTCACCGAGCGACGGCAGCACCACGGTGGTCGCGGCGATCTGATTCAGCGGAGCTTCGCGCTTGCGGGCGGTGGAACCCTCGGGGAACGGCTTCGGCGTTGCAGCATCCTTTCAGCGTGAAGACTGATTTTCACAGGTCAGATGTCACCCCATGCGGGTGTGGCCCCCCGTCGATCATTTGTCAGCGTGCAATCTCTCCGGTGGGGATTTCGCAAGTCTGCGAGGTTAATTCGGGAACGTAGATGCTGACAATCTCTGCAATACAAACCGGCTTGTCGGCATTCTCGCGTTCGATCGTGACGGCCGTGACAACCTGGACGCCCGAGGGGACGGTTTCAACGTTTACTATGTCAACCGCGGCCCGAATCCGCGAGCCGACGGGGACGGGTGCTGGGAATCGAACCTTGTTCGACCCGTAGTTGATTCCCATTCGGACGCCGTCGACGGCGTAGACCTCCCATACAAGCATCGGGATCATCGAGGTCAGCAGATGTCCGTGGGCGATGGTGGCGCCGAACGGTCCG
Organism: Rhodococcus sp. ACS1; assembly: GCF_002300155.1. NCBI lineage: Bacteria > Bacillati > Actinomycetota > Actinomycetes > Mycobacteriales > Nocardiaceae > Rhodococcus > Rhodococcus sp. ACS1. The sequence continues at coordinate 545,057 of NZ_NSDZ01000006.1, read as the reverse complement.
TCAGCAGCCCGTGAGGGATCGACGTGAATCCACTGGTGGTCACCTGTCGCGTCAGCGAACGCGTCGATTTTCTCCTGGGTGAGGGTGTGCCATGACGAGTAGCCGATCCGGATGTTCGCCACCGCGTGCAGTCCGTCGATTCCGTTGAGTGTTTTCATACCTTGGGCCCTCCGGCGATGTAGAGAACCTGCCCGGAGACGAATCCGGCTCCCTCACTCGCAAGGAATGAGATCGCGTGTGCGATGTCGTCGGGGACCCCGACTCGGGCGACGGGGATGTCGGCGGCCGCCCTCTTCTTGAGATCGTCGAACTTCATTCCCATTCGCGCTGCCGTCGCGGCTGTCATCTCGGTCTCGATGAAACCGGGAGCAACGGCGTTGGCGGTAACGCCGAATTCGCCGAGTTCGAGGGCTAGAGTTTTGGTGAAACCTTGCAGCCCGGCTTTGGCTGCGGCGTAGTTCGCTTGACCGCGGTTTCCGAGCGCCGACACGCTCGAGAGGTTGATGATTCGCCCAAAACCGGCCTGAGTCATGTGTCCCTGAACCTCTCTCGTCATCAGGAACGAGCCACGCAAGTGGACGTTCATGACGGTATCCCAATCGGTGGCCGACATTTTGAACAGAAGATTGTCGCGGGTGACGCCGGCGTTGTTGACCAGAACGACCGGCGCTCCGAGTTCCGTTGTGATCTTATCCACTGCCTTCTCGACACCAGTTCCGTTGGAGACGTCTGCGCCGACAGCAAGTGCGGTTCCTCCGGCCTGGGTGATCGTGTCGACCACGTACTGGGCGGCGGCCTCCTCGAGGTCGAGGACGGCGACAGCGTGGCCGTCTGCTGCGAGCCGCTGCGCGACGGCGGCGCCGATTCCCCGTGCAGCACCGGTGACGATTGCGGTGCGGCGGTGTTCGGGATGGGGTGATGTGTTCACGAGATTGGGGGTACCTCTCAAGGATTGGATCGATGTGACTTCGGGTCAGGTGAGCATTCGAGGATCAGTGCCATGCCCTGTCCTCCGCCTACGCACATGGTTTCGAGGCCGAACTGCTTGTCGTGCGTCTGCAGTAAGTTGATGAGGGTGCTGGTGGTCCGCGCACCGGTCATGCCGAACGGGTGGCCCATGGCGATGGCCCACCGCTGACGTTCAGTCGCTGTTCGCCGACACCGAGCATGAGGTCGTCGATGTCGCTTGGATGGAGTGCAGGTACTTTCGCCAACGCGGCCGTGACCATCTGGACGGGGAGGTCATCGGGCCGAATGTCCTTCAATGAGTCCTCGATCGCTCTACCGATCGGCGAACGTGCGGTGGCGACGATGACAACTTCAGGCATGGTTGTTCCTTCAATCGGTGATTGCTGATGTGGAAGAAGATGGGGACGAAGGTTCAGCCGGCGCAGCCGGAGATCCCGCCGTCGAGCGGAATGATGGTGCCGGTCAGATAAGAGCCGGCACGGGAGGCCAAGAACCGGACCGTGCCGATCAGGTCGTCGGTTTGTCCGTAGCGGCCCAGTGGGACGCGCCCGACGAGCTCTGCCTCGACCTCTGGATCCGCCGCGACGTGTCCGAGCATGTCCGTCAAGACAGGCCCGGGGGCGATCGCGTTGACGGTAATACTGTCGGATGCCAGTTGCTTGGCTAAATGGCGGGTGACCATGTGCAGACCGGCTTTGCTCGCACTGTAGGAGTAGTTCTCCCAGCTAGGTGTAGTCAAGGCATCCACGCTGCCGATGTTGATGACATGAGCGGGCCGGTCGGGGCGTGCCGCATTGCGCAGAAGCGGAAGCGTTCCCGTGATGAGGTAGAACGGAGCGACAAGGTTGGTGTTGAGCACCTTCGTCCAACCGATGAGGGGAAACTCTTCAAGTGGCGCACCCCAGGTGGCCCCGGCATTGTTCACCAGGATGTCGATGCTTGTCAGGTGCTCGCCCAGCCAGTCGACCAGACCGGTCACCCCTTCGGCCGACGACAGGTCACTGGCGACGGGGGTGCAGCGTCCTGTCGTTCCCGCAGCGTCTGCCCCGGCATTGATGGCTTCGGCCGTCGCGCGGCACTGTTCTTCCTTTCGGCTGGTGATGACAACGTGGGCACCGCCCTGTACCAGGCCGCGGGCGATCATGGCGCCGATCCCTCGTGAGCCACCGGTTACGACGGCGGTCCTCCCGGCGACAGAGAAGAGGGTGTCGGGTGCCGGTCGCACTTCGGAGGTGGTTGCACTATTCATATTATCTACGCTAGGACCGCATTGACGTTATCTCTTGGAGGTCAGCGCACTTCGCTTGCGTCGCGCGCAGTAGACACAAGCGGAGCCGCGGGCAAGCCCGGTCGTCGAGCGGGCCCGCGGGTCTGCTGATTCAGTCGTTTTCGGCTGCCGCAAAACGTGTGTCGGACGGGCGCTCACCGAAGGCCCGCCGGTACGCATTACTGAAGGTGCTGAGGTCGCCGAATCCTGACGAGTATGCCACCTGAGTCACGCTCTGGTGGCTCCAGCCACGGTCCTGAAGACGCAACCGGGCCAACGCCAGACGCTCCTCTCGGATGAGGTCCGACGGCGTTGTCCCAATCCGCTGCAACTGGGCCTGAACGTGCCGGAGCGACCAGCCGAGACGCGTCGCGACCACGGCACCTGTGAGGTTCGGGTCGTGCGCATTTTCTCGAACAAAGCGTCGGATCGCGGTGACCAACCCTTCCTGAACATCGACGGAGGGGGCGGCCGTGTCTGCGTTGTAGGCGAGCGCCACGAGATCCACGATTCGGTCGGCGATCGCGTCGAATTGACTACCGGTGAGCTCGTGCCGCTCCCTGCGCAGACTACTGACCACGTCGACAACGACGCGCCCCAGTCCGGATGTCGCATCGAGGACGGTGCCGGCGTGCGGCAATGTCGGCACCCGCGCCTCGATCCGGTCACGGGGAATCACGAATGCAACGGAGGAGAAGCCGTCACCATGGCGCAGAACAGTCGCGGTGTCCAGCGACGTGAGAGCCATGACCGCCGGTGTGATCGTGGCTTCACGACGATCCTGCTCGAGGATCACTTCACCCCGGACCGGTAGGAGCAGTTCGTAGGCGCCATGTGGATGTCTGCGGATGTCGGCTGCCGTGCGGGAGAGGACCTCCGCTTCGCCCCACCAACGAACTAGCTGGTACGTGTCCGAATATTGATGCTGAAGGGTTCCCTGGTAGCTGTCCGCAAGGGAGAAGGCCATCGGACAGTGGATCGACGAGACCTGATCGCGCCACCAATCACCGCGCTCGCGCTGGTCGTGCTCGTTGCTGCGCAACGTATCGACGGAATACAAGGTCACAACACCTTCTCACACCGGTATGCCGAAACTGTGACTCGCGCCACCGTCGACGCTAGCGTGCGCCGGCGCCCACGCCTACGGCGTGATCATCGCAGAGCCCGCTTGAGGAGCTTTCCTGTCGCGTTCATCGGCAAGGTGTCCCTGAACTCCACCAGGCGCGGGTACTTGTAAGCCGCCAACCGTTCCCGTGACCAGCCGATCAGGTCTTCCTCCTTCAACTCCGATCCGGGCTCGCGGATGACGAAGGCTTTCACTTCCTCACCGATTCGCTCATCCGGGATTCCGACGACGGCCACGAGGCTGACCTCTGGATGGCCGGTGAGCACCTCCTCGAGCTCGCGCGGGTAGACGTTGAAGCCTCCCCGCACGATCAAGTCCTTGGCGCGATCGACGATGAAGTAGTAGCCGTCCTCGTCTCGCGTTGCGATATCGCCCGTGCGGAACCAGCCCTCGCGGATCACTTCCTTTGTCGCCTCGGGCCGCCCCAGGTATCCCTTCATCACGTTGTATCCACGTACGGCGAGTTCTCCTGGCTCCCCGGCGGGGACCTCGTTCCAGTGATCGTCGATGAGCTTCACCTCTACCCCCCAGATCGGTTTGCCGATCGATCCCGACCGGTTTGGTTGGTCGAGCGGGTTGAACGTGACGGTGGGACTGGTTTCGGAGAGTCCGTAGCCTTCCCGGATCCCGACACCGAAGACATCCCGGAACCGCTCCAGCACATCGACGGGCATGGCAGCTGCGCCGGACAGCGCGATTCGCAGGAGACCGGCGAGGTCAACGTCAATTCCGTCAGCGGCCCTATTGAGCAGAGCCCAGTACATCGTCGGGACACCGGCGAAGACTGTCACCCGGTGCTGCGTGATCAACGCCAGGGCCTCGGCTGCGTCGAATCGTGGCAGCAGGACCAGGGTGGCCCCCACTGCGAAGCCGGCGTTCAGCTGTACGGTCTGTGCGAAGGAGTGGAAGAGCGGAAGAGTGACCAGGTGTACGTCGTCGGCGCGGGCGTCGAGCAGTTGGTTATGCCCGATGGCGTTGAGGACCATGTTGGCGTGGGAGAGCTCCGCCCCCTTCGGCTTGCCGGTCGTCCCGCTCGTGTACAGGACCACCGCTGTGTCCGTTGCCTCGGTCACCTGCAGGACGTCTTCCACTGGGTGTTCGGCCAATGCCTCAGCCAAGGTTGTTCCCACGCCTGGATCATCGAGCAAAGCGGGGCCAAGGATGACCAGTTGCTCGCAGGATTCGACGTCCTGGAATCCGCGCCACGCCTCGTCGTCGAGCCCCGGCACGGTACAGAAGTATGCCGTCGCGCCCGAGTCACGGAGGTGGTAGGCAACCTCCTCCCGCTTGAGCATCGTGTTGAGCGGCACGACGGCTCCACCGGCCTTGAGGATGCCGAAGTAGACAATCGGAAACTCGACAACATTCGCGATCGTCAGGGCAACGCGGTCGCCTGAGCGCAACCCCAGGGAGAGAAGATATTGGGCAACACTGTTCGCAGCCGCATCGATTTCACCGAAGGTGAGGGTTCGGTCACCTTCGATGACAGCGGTTCTGCTGGGAGTGCGTCGAGCAGTGTCGGCAAGCATGGTGGCCAGGTTGAGCATGATCCTGCTTTCAGATGATGACGGTGTAACGTTGTGAATGTGGATTGCCGACTCAGGACCAATCCCAGTCGTATTCAGCTCCCACCCGCTTTGCCAACGGCTTGAACATGCGCTCTTCGTAAGTCGCCATCGTGTCGAGGCCGGGAATGGGCGCGAGGTTCAGGATCTCGGCAAGCCGCTCGAAGTCGAGTTCAGGTTTCGGCAAGCCCGCAGCAAGCGCGAATCTCTGTAGTTGGTTGGTGAAGCTCTCATTACACGGCGGCTTCCCGAAGTTCACCGGATGCTTCATCGCCTCATCGAGGGTTACAAACTCCACGCCACGCTCGAGGAATGCCTCCAGGATCGGAGCGAGGGTGTCACGAGAGATCGTGGTGCCGTGTACGAGCCAGATGAGGGGTGCGTCGGCACCGAACAGGGTGTGCGCGGTGTCCGCGTGCTTGTAGAGCATGTCAACCGCGGTCGACACGTGCAGGTCGCGTACCTGCTTCTGCACGTCCTTGTCGCCTAGGGTCATCGCGCGGAAGTAAGGCATGATGAACGCGAAATCACTGAACCAACTGGTGATCGGGGCAGTGCGGTAGCCGAGATCTGCGAGGTAGTTCTCGACTTCCCCTCGACGTCGTTCGGATCCTGATGACATGTCCATGGGGTACCGGAAGTACTTCGACGGTGCGGCGTCGATCAGATGACCGATGTACTTCTCGGCCGTCTCAAAATCGCGTCGGAATGCCGCGTCGGGCATCCAGCGCAATGGAGCGTGCTGGTGAGTGTGGTTACCCAGGTGATGGCCCGCTTCGGCCCACGCCTCGAAGGCCTCGATTTGCTCTGGCTCGTTCTCGAGCCGGTATGTGTGAGAGAAGCCGTAGGTGCCCTTGAGTCCGTAGTCGTTCAGCGTTTTCGCCACAGACCGCGTGATGTCGGTGGGAGTCGTGTCGTCCGGCATGGGAACGCCGTCCCACAGGACGAAGTCATCGATCGTGACCGCAATCTCGAGAGGGCGGTCGGCGCGTGTGTCATTCATTGCGTTGACTCCGGATCTACCAGGAGGACTCCTCGGCACGAAGCCCATTTCCACCGACCCTATGAAGTGATGGACATCACGTCTTGGCTGTTTGCGCGCATCAGCTTTTATCAGGCGCACCGTATTCGGCATTGAGATGCGCGCTGTGCGCGCTCGTCGAATCCCGTGCGCATAGGGCCAAGTTTCGCCTCGTCATGACTTCTACCGTCGTTGGTGACGAAGGAGTAGCACACCGTGAATTCATCACAACAGATCGTCCTGGCGCAGCGCCCCCACGGGCACGTGAGCTCGGAGGACTTCCGAGTGGAGGACGTCGCCCTGCCCGAACTCAAGGCTGGCGACGTCGCACTCGAGACCCTCTTCATCTCGATCGATCCGGCCATCAGGGGCTGGCTCGACGACCGACCGAGTTATCTTCCGCCAGTCGCAATCGGAGAGCCAGTTCGCGCTTTCGGACTGGCCCGCGTGACCGCCTCACGCAACAGCAACTTCACCGCGGGCGACATCGTTCGTGGCTTCGTCGGCTGGCAACGGCACCAGATCGTCAGCTCGCCCGGTACCGACTGGGACCGAATCGCATCACGCGAGGACGTCCCCTTGGAGCACTACCTTGGCATCCTCGGGATGACGGGCCTGACCGCGTGGGCCGGAGTGTGCGACATCCTGCGGCCGGAACCAGGGCACACCGTCTTGATCTCCGGCGCCTCTGGCGCAGTCGGAAGCGTGGCCGTCCAACTCGCGAAGCAGGCGGGCGCACAGGTTGTCGGCATCGCAGGAGGCGCCGAGAAGTGCTCGATGGTGGCCCGACTGGGCGCCGACGCCGTCGTCGACCGCAAGGCCCCTGATTGGAAGGACCAGCTCGAGGCGGCAACACCGGACGGCATCGACCGCCTCTTCGAAAACTCGGGGGGCCCGATGTTCGAGGCATCGATCACCCGGCTGAACAACCACGCACACATCGCGTTGTGCGGCCTGATCGACGGCTACAACTTGACCGAACGCCCCTCCGGCCCAAACAACTTCGGACAGCTTCTCACCAAGCGTGTCCTCACCCAAGGATTCGTCGTGCTCGACTACATGGACCGCGCAGCAGAGGTTGAAACCACGCTTGGCGAACTCATCAGTTCCGGACAGTTGGAGGCCGTGCAATCGGTATTGCCCGGATTCGAGGAGCTGCCGGCCGCCTTCGTGGACTCGTTCCCCAACGGCCAACCGGGCAAGCTCATCATCGATCTGACTGCCAGCCTCTGAAACCACCTCAGTCGGAGCTTCGTATTTCGTCATCGCGCGGCCGGCATACGGCCCCCGACGCAGGCGAGGTATCCCACCGATCCACCTCTACTGCAGGTCCTCGCCAACTCCGTCCACTGGGATCACTCCGCCCCTGTCGGCACGCCCGTCGATTTGCACAAGGTGTTGACCACCGAGCCCGCCCGACGCGCTCACAATCTGCTCGGGCTCGACGAACAATAGGTGAGCGGGCCGACGAATCCGCCTGCCCCTACACTCGCGGCGGCCGCGATGACGGAATCATCGTTCGCGCCGACGGGGCGATCGCCTACGGGCCGATCTGGAACTGGACCACAAGTTCGGCGTGGGCACATGTCACCCGACATCGGCTGACCGTGAACCCCGTCTACGCCAAACTCCATGAACTGGGTGTCCCCGATCATCAGCAGCAACTCTCCCACCTCATCAAAGGCAGCCACCTCGACCGCGGCCCCCTCACCTGGCTACGCCGCGGATGGCCCGCCCTCTTCGAACATGCGCCGACACCCTCCCCGCATCCGACAACTGAGCTGAGCGCCCGGGAGTGTGTACGACGCCATCAGACACGCGTCAATGCCTCCCCCATCGTGCGGTTGAGGGTGCTGAGCGAGCGGACGGCACTGCGAACCGGCCCGGGTGTGGTAGTCGACCGCAGCATGACGTCGGGTGCCGAGGTTTCGGTGAGTTTCTCTGGAGGCTCTACGTGCTCGCCGGCGAGTGCGCGTTTGACGTCGGCGATGGTTGCCTTGGTGACGTCGGCTGCTTGGCGCAATGCCTTCGCGGTCGCCTGCGACGGTCCGCTGTCCGGTTCGCCGCGAGAGGCGCTGACCCCTGCTCGGGCGAGTGCATGAGACGACCGATTGCTGGCCGTCATGATCCGCAACAGCCGTTTTGCTCCCCGACGGGTCCGCGTCGTCGGTCCCATTTCCAAGGGTTTGCCCGCCGTGACAAGGTCCTTCAGCGCGTTGTCCAGCTTCCGGATGTCGGCGACGAGGTCAGTCTCGTGGCCTGGTTGGACGACGGCTCCGATACCGGTGTCGATGATGGCAGTCATCTGATCGAGGTAGTCGTCGATCTTCGAGATCAGCGTCGATCTCGTTCCGGTGGAGAAGATGAAGCACGCCGCCGCTATTCCGACGATTCCCCCGGCCGCCGTTTCGTAGATGCGCAGTTCTAGTACCTCGATGCTGAATGTGCCGAGCAGTCCGTACAGCATCGCAAGCATGACGGTAACGAAGAAGGAGAGCAATGCGTAGGCAACCGTGACGAGGTAGAACGCGAAGAATACGCAGACAACGAGCAGGAGCAGCTGCAATGGCTGGTTGTTTCCGACCAACGCGGACAGCAATACTCCTGCAAGAACTCCCGCGATGGTGCCGACGACGCGGTGGCCTGCGCGCGAGAGAATCTCACCGCGGGTAGACGCTCCGGTGAAAACGAGGAAGGCCGTCAGGACCGCCCAGTACCAGCGGTCGGGCGAGATCAGCTCACCGAGAATCGTTGCAGCGCTGGTCGCGACGGCTACCTGGATCGCGGCTTTGGTGCTCGGATTCCATCCGGTGTCCGCCTCTTCGGCCTCGTCCGGTTTCTTCCTCGGCTCGGATTCTGTTCGCAGGGCATTGTTGGTGATGTGATGGATCGCGATGTGTGCCTGCACTGCTCGCATCGCGACGGCGGTCGCGATACCCTCCGGAGTCGATGGATCGGACTTGTTTGCGGCCGCGGTGGCGAGGCGTCGGGCAGCGCGGAGTTGGTTGTCCGACGGATTGTTCTGCAGGCACGATCCCAGTGCCGTGGTCGCCTGCCCCAGCGAGTTCGGCCACGACTTGTTCGGGTCGAGCGCCCACAGCGCGCTGACGAGTTGTTCGGTAGCGATTTGCGCGTCGAAGATGCGAACGGACAGATCATCGTTTGTGACACTCAGGAGCTGGGCTGCATCGTTGCGGTCGAGCCAGTCGTCGATCATCAGCGCGGTGCTTCCGAGCCGGTCGAGTTTCTTGCGGAGTAGATCGAGATTCCGATCACCCCTGTTCGACGCCACCTCCAGCACGTCGATCGACGCGGCCCGCAGCGCCCGAACCAACCGTTTGAGTTCGAGCCCGGGCCGGTCCGGCAGGATCACTGTACGGACGAGGAGCGAGATACCGACGCCGGCGACGACGGACACGGCGAGGATGGGAATCTGCCCAGGCTCGGCCCGAAGGAAGAGCGCGAAGAAGTAGCAGATGAACGCAACCATTCCGAGCGCCGTCCCTCGGGGGCCGTAGCGCCGCACCCAGACGGCCGCGAAGAGCACCGCGATGAAGCCCACATCGGCGACCTTCCCGAACTGTGACAGCACCGCGGACATCGACACCGCTGCGATTGCAGGAAACACGAGCAGCAGTGTCGTGATCACCCTGCTGTGCTGATCCCTGTCCTTGACCGCCGCCGAGGACTGCATCGCGACGACCGTCCCGAGCAGCGCGACGGTGAGTGGCTGGCCGATCACGTTGGAACCCGGTAGCAGCACCACCATCGCGAGCACGACGGTGATCGTCGTGGCGGTTGCGGCACGGAGCCGCAGCCTGCCGGGATCGGAGACCGCGAGAAAACGGACCGTCTCCTGTACGAACCGAAAAGCCATTCACCGATTGTGCGCCTTCAGCACCCGCGCATCCGTCATGACACCCCTACACATCGCGGTGCTCTGCGATATCACCCAATCCCGAAATACTTCCTGCCGATCGTTAATCCTATGCACCGTACGTTGATTCGGGAAGTGTTCGCGTCCTACCCATCGCGGTCAGTCTCGGACGATATCGCTTCTGATCGTGTCCGCGTGTTCGGTAATGGCAGATGCGGGCCTGGTGCTGTCGGCGTCTCCGCCAGTGTGACCAGGACCAGACGTGCTCGTCGGGGTGCACGTGCCGCAGGATCAGATGCACGAGCAGTCGCCGGATCTGAAGGTACCGTGTAGCCGATCATGCCCTGATCGTCGATCCCGATTCCCCGTCTACTGCTTCGGTTTCGTCCCGGCCAGCCAGCGAGGGCGAGCATCGACAAGGTGGTGTGGGCGTACCAGGCACGGTAGGTGCGCACCTGATACTGGTCCAGGCCGGCCTCGCTGCGGGCCTACTGGAAGCATTCCTCGACCCGCCACCAGGAGCCGGCGGCGGCGAGTTCGGTGAGCGTGGTGCGGCGGGGTCCGGCGCAGATGTAGTCCGCGATCTCGGTCGGATCCGACAGGGATCGGCGGGCGAGCAGCCAGTGCCCCCGCCCGGGTGCCCAAGCGATCCGGATCGGGATCCGCACCCAGGAATACTCCCGCGGGCCGTGCCCGCCGTCGCCGGCAGAGATACGGCGCCACTCTTCGGCGGGACCGCGGCGATCGTCTCGTCTGCCCGGCCGGTGTGCCCGCCGGGATAAAGACGTCGTCGCCCACGCGAGTGGCCAGCACGTAGGAAATATCGCGTTCGACGAGCCAGACCCGCAGAGGTCCATGATTCGGGCAGGTACAGCTCCCGGTCGATCAACGCGTGCCCAGCGGAACTCGCGTAGGCGAGGAACACCCCGATCTGACATTGTCCACCCACCCAGCGGTGCCCGAGTACTGGCGCTGCACGCCGGCCGAGCGGGTGCCCTTCTTCAAGAACCCGGTGTCGTCGACCTATGCCGACATCGGCATAGGTCGATGATTCGCACACCGGCCACGTTGCTGATATGGCCTGCGAGCCCGATATCGGCGGTCCGCAAGGGAATGTGCACTGCTTGTTCGAGCAGCAGCTTCATGCTCAGACTTTCGGTGGATTCAGTCCCCGAGGTGTCGACAAGCGTTCCCCGTGGTGGATCCGATGCGATCGAAATCCACCACGGGCGCAGCTGAGCGCGCGCTCTACCTGCCAGCCGCCGCGGACATCGCGGCGACGTCACGTTCCGGCTTGATCAGAAGCGCGCCGATCACTCCCGCGACGATCAGGATTCCCCCGAGCAGGGCGAAGCCTGACTGATAGCCCGCGAGCGGAGTCGCCGAGCCCGTCACGAAGCCACCCAGCATCAGCGGCGCGAGAACGCCACCCATGCTGTAGCAGGCGACGATGATGCCGATCACGGTGCCGCGCTGTGTCGCGGGGACGACGTCGGAGATCAGCGTCCACGCCACCCCCTGTGCCCCCACGACGAGGGCGGCTCCGACTACCAGCAGAGCGATCTGCAGCGGACCGCGTTCGGGAACCATCCACACCGAGGTGCTGAGGCCGCCCACCGTGACCAGTGCACAGGGCAGCAGACCTCGCGCGGCGCGCACACTCATGCCCCGCTTGGTCATCGCCCGGGAGACCGCGCCGAAGGCGATCATCAGCACCGCGCTGAGCAGGTACGTCAGCGAGACCAGCCAGCCGGCAGTCTTCGCGTCGTAGCCGGCGCCCTGTCGCAGCGCCAGCGGCAGCCAGCTGATCTTCGTTGCCGCTGTGCAGAAGGTGGCGAAGAACAGCACCGTGACCCCGATGACGGTGCCGGAGAACAGCAGCCGCCGGAACGGCACGTGCTCGGGCAGCAGGGCGATCGACGACTGCTGGTGCCCGGCCACCTCCGGGCCCTCGCGGCCGAGGAGCAGCCAGGCCACGACGAACAGCGCACCCGCCACCGCCGCGACCGCGAAGGCTGCATGCCAGTCGAAGCTGGTGATCAGTGCGGTGATTACCGGCGCGGCGACGACCGGGCCAACTGCGACGCCGGCGCCGACGATGGAGGTAGGCAGGGCCCGCTTCTCCGGGGCGAACCAGGTGTGGGTGACGCTGAAAGCCATGGCAGCGCTGGGCCCTTCGGCAAATCCCAGCAAAATCCGGGTGATGATCAGGACCGTGAAGCTGGTGCTCCAGATCATCGGGACCAGACTGAGGGTCCATAGAAGAGCGACGCCGCCGAGCAACCAGCGAGCCGGTACCTTGCCGACGAAGTACCCACCGAGGATGGCGCCGACGGCGAAGAGCCAGAAGAATGCGCTCTGCATGAGGCCGAACTGGCTGGCGTCGATGCGGAGATCCCGCATCATCTCGACACCGGCGAGGCCGACGATCGCCTTGTCAGCGTAGTTCAGCAGCAGGAATGTGAACAGCAGCACGACGATCGTCCAGGCCTGACGCCTGGTCACCGGGCCGCGCGCCGCGGCTTCCGGCTTTGCTGCCGGTGAAGACTGGTCAACAGTCATGAGCGACCTTCCTCGAATGAAGAGTTTATCGGAGGGGTGGGAGGCGAACCCACACGATTCCTGCCCGGCGCGGTGACGCTCACACGGGGCTTCGCCTCTCAAGAGTGAAGCACGCCACACCGACCGAAGCAAGAGCTATACCCGACTAACAATTAACTTAAGCGTGTTCTTACAGTTAAATTAAAGATCATCTTTCGAACACCACTTCACTAATGGCGTTCTCGGACGCGCGCAGAGCCAGCCACGTGGGCCGCCGGGCGTTAAGGGCCCCCGGCGCCGCCGGGGGCCCTCCGTTGTGGGGCTGATCGCCGGTATTGCTACGCAATCACGCCTTGCGCCCGCAGTCCGGCGATGCGGCCGGGAACGTAACCGACTTCGGCGAGTACGTTTTCGGTGTCGGAGCCGATGACCGACGCGCGGGACGGCTCGGCGGCCGGGGTGCCGGAGAACCGCGGCGCGGGAGCGGGTTCGATTGCCCCGTCGAGGCCAGTCCTGAATGTGCCGCGCGCGTGGTTGTGTGGATGCCGAGGGGCTTCGGTCAGGGACAGGACGGGAGTCACACAGGCTCCCCTGCCGGCGAACACGCGCTCCCAGGCATCGCGATCGCGACTGCCGAAGACCTCGCCGAGAGTCTTGCGCATGGCTCGCCACGCGGTGCTGTCGCGTCGGTCGGCGAAGTCCGGGTCGTCCTCGAGTCGCAGAACCTGGAGCAGGGCCCCGTACGACCGCTCGTCCCCGATGCCGAGGGCGACGTGCCGGTCGTCGGCGCAGCGATAGACCCCGTAGCAGGGGCTGCCGCCGTCGATCGAGTTGCGTTCTCGTTCGTCTTCCCAGCCTCCCGCGTTGAGGAAACCGTGGATCATCGCCAGCAGCGTGGCCGAGCCGTCGGTCATCGCGGCGTCGACCACCTGGCCCCGTCCTGTGCTGCGCGCGCTGAGGATCCCGGCGAGCAGGCCAAAGGCCAACAGCATGCCACCGCCGCCCATGTCACCGATTAGGTTGAGCGGCACGACCGGCTCGTCGGCCGGCCCGATGGCGTGCAGGGCCCCGCTGAGGGCGATGAAGTTGATGTCGTGCCCCGGCTCGGCGGCCAAAGGACCATCCTGACCCCAGCCCGTCATCCGGCCGTAGGCCAACGCCGGGTTGCGCGCCAGCAGGGCATACGGTCCGATACCCAGACGCTCGGCGACTCCCGGGCGGAAGCCTTCGATCACGGCGTCCGCGGTGTCGATCAGCGCTCGTACGACGTCGGTGCCCTGCCCGTGCTTGAGGTCGATCGTGACCGAGCGCCGATTGCGGTGCAGGATCGGGTGGGGGTTGGGCTTCCCCGCGTCCTGTGGTCGGTCGATGCGGATTACCTCGGCACCGAGGTCGCCGAGCAGCATGCCGGCGAAGGGGCCGGGACCGATGCCTCCGAGTTCGACGACACGGATGCCGGACAGTGGCCCGCGGTGGGCCGTGGCTTTTCTAGGGGCGGTGGGAGTCATGGTGGGAGCTCTCGTTCGGAATTGGGCGTCGCCTCCACACGGGAGTCAGGCGATCACGAATCGGGGCGCGCGCTTTTCCACGAAGGCGACACGCGCCTCCTCGGCGTCCGGGGAGGCCGCGCACGTGGCGAACTGCTCTGCTTCGAGGGGTAGGTAGTCCCCCAGGGACAGGCTCGTGGCCGCCTGCAGGTTGCGCCGCGCCGCCGCGACGGCTGTGGGCGAGTGGGACGCGATCTCGGTAGCGGTGGCCATCACCCTCGCCGAGAGTTCCTCGGGTGGTAGCACGTCGTTGACCAGTCCCCAGTCGAGCAATTCGGTGCCGCGCAGTCTCGGGGAGAGCAGAAGCAACTCTTTCGCCCGGAGCGGCCCGACGAGCCGGGTCAGGTGCCACACACCGCCGAGGTCGCCGCCGAAGGCGACCTTGACGAACGCGGTGCTCATCACGGCCGTCGTCGAGGCGTACCGGAAGTCGCAGTTGAGCGCGAAGGACATCCCGGCGCCGGCGCAGCCACCGCGGATCTCCGCGATGGTCGGTGTGTTCATGTCGTGCATGCAGGTCACCAGACGCGTGTAGCGCATGAGCGACGTACGGCCCCGCAGGTGGTCACCCGCCGGGTATGGCGGCGGGTCGGTGTCGGCGTTGTCGCGTCCGACAGAGAAGTGGTCGCCGGTGCTGGTGATGACGACCGCCCGGATGCCACGGTCGTTCTCCGCCCGTTCGAGGGCGGCGAGCAGCCCGTCGGCCATCTCGATCGTGAAGGAGTTGCGGCGCTCGGGGCGGTTCATCGCGATCGTCGCGACACCGTTTTCTTCTCGGTATACGACCGTGTCGGTCATGGTTGTGTCCTCACTGCTGGAACGTCTGTGATGGGTGATGGAACCGGGCCGACACCGGCCGTCGTCGGTGTGCGCTGCGGAGGCGGTGCATCGGCGACGAGCCGCGCTCGCCACGTGCGCGCGATCCGCGGCATGTTCCAGGCGGCCACGGCGCGGGTGCGCCCGTCCGCGTCGAACTGCACGGCGGCGAACGGCCCTTCCTCCGGATCACCGTCGACGACCGTGAACCCGAGGTCACCCGAGATGCGCCCGTAGACCTGGATCCTGTTGTCGTACTGGTCTGTCCAGAAGTACGGGATCGGTGCGAACGGGATGCGGTGGCCGAGCAGCGTCCGGGCAGCCGCCATCCCCTGCTCTGTCGCGTTCATGCGGTGTTCGACGCGAATCCGGCCGAACCGAGGATGGATCCACGAGGCGACGTCGCCTGCGCCGACGATGCCGGGCGCGGCCTCGCAGCACTCGTCGCACAGCAGCCCGTCACCGACCGGCAGACCGCTGTCGCGCAGCCAGTCGACCGCAGGTACCGAGCCGATCGCGACCACGACAACCCGGGCGGGAGTCACCGTGCCGTCGTCGAGACGCACACCGGCAACCCGGCCGTGCTCTTCCGTGAAGCCGACGACTCCGGTGCCGCACCGCAGGTCCACTCCGCGGTCGATGTGCAGCCGGGCGACCCGGGCCGCCATACCGGCACCCAGTTGGCGCACCATCGGCGCGTCCAGCGGATCGACAATCGTTACAGCACACCCTAATTCTCGGGCAACCGCCGCGGCCTCGGCGCCCAGGAAGCCGGCGCCGACGACCACGACGGGCGGGCGCTCCTGCAGTGCCTCCCTGAGGTCCCACGCGTCGTCGAGACCGCGCAGCACGTGCACGCCGTCGAGGTCGTGTCCGAACGGAAGTCGCCGGGGCCGCACCCCGGTTGCGACGACCAGTCCGTCGAACGGTACTCGTGTGCCGTCGCCCAATTCGACGGTGCGCGCACCCAGATCCAGGCGCTCCGCTCTGATACCCAGCAACCAATCCACGTCGAGGGCGTCGAGCGACTCCTGGGCGCGCAGAGCGACGCGCTCACGTTTCCACTCGCCGCGCAGGACCTGTTTGGACAGGGGCGGTCGGTCGTACGGGGCGTGCGGCTCGTCGCCGATCACCGTCAACCGCCCCTCGAAGCCGTCCCGGCGCAGTGTTTCGGCGGCGGTCAATCCCGCCGCCGATGCGCCGACGACGACGACATCTCGGAGTGTCATCGAATGTTCCTTCGGTTGGGTTCGCTCACGACGTTCAGCGCTCTCGTCTACAGGCTGAGGTCTTTGGCGATGATGGTCTTCATCACCTCGCTGGATCCGCCGTAAATGCGGTTGACGCGGATATCGGTGTACAGCCGGGCGATGGGGTATTCGCGCATGTAGCCGTAACCGCCGTGCAGTTGCAGGCACTTGTCGATCACCCGGCCGGCGGTCTCGGTCGCGAACAGCTTGATCCGCGCCGCGTCCGCCGGGGTCAGTTCCCCGACTGCCTCCAACTCGATACCCCGATCCACCAGTGCCTGCGAGGCCTCGACCTCTGTGGCGCACTCCGCCAGCACGAACTTCGTGTTCTGGAATGCCGCCACCGGCCGGCCGAAGACGACTCGTTCCTTGACGTACTCCTTGGCGTGTTCGATCGCGGCTGCGGCCCGTCCGGTGGCGTCGACGCCGACCAACAGGCGCTCACGAGGCAGATTCTGGCCCATGTAGGCGAACGCCTTGCCCTCCTCGCCGAGCAGATTTTCCACCGGCACAACGATGTCGGTGAAGGACAATTCATTGGTGTCGCTCGCCTTGAGGCCGATCTTGTCGAGATTGCGGCCGAGTTCGAAGCCCGTGCTGTCGGTGGGCACGACCAGCAGGCTCAGGCCGGTGCGGCGGTCGTCCTCAGTCGGGAGTGAGGTGCGGGCGACCACGACGCACAGCTCGGAGTTGCGGGCACCGGAGATGAAGGTCTTCGCACCATTGAGCACATAGTGAGTGCCGTCCTCGGACAGCCGTGCGGAGGTCCGGATGCCTGCCAGATCCGAGCCGGTGCCCGGTTCGGTCATTGCGATGCACAGGACCGTATCGCCCGATGCGATCCCGGGCAGCCACCGCTTCTTCTGCTCCTCGGTGGCCAGGGTGAGTAGGTAGGGCAGGACCATCCCGGTGCTGAGCCCGTAGTGGCCGAGCATGATGACGGCGCGGGCGCTTTCCTCGGAGAGGATCGCCTGATACTTGAAGCTGACCTCGCCCGGGCCCCCGTATTCCTCGGGGATGCCGAAACCGGTGACGCCGATGTCACCGAGTTTGCTGAACAGATCGCGGGGCGGGTGGCCGGCTGCTTCCCAGTCCGGATAGTGGGGAACGACCTCCTTGGCGATGAAATCGCGGATCATCGTGCGGAATTCGTCGTGGTCGGTGTCGTAGACGGTGCGTTTCATGTCGGCTGCTCGTTTCGGGAAGTCGTTGGAAGGGTGGTGTCGCGGTCGGTGTATGCCGCGCGGAGTTCACGTTTGAGGATTTTTCCGGTGCCCGAGACCGGCATGGCGCCGACGAAGTCGACCGTGCGCGGCGCCTTGTAGCCCGCGATGAGGGTCTTGGTGTGAGCGCGCAGTTCTTCGGCAGTGACCGTGTGGCCCGGCCGCGGCACGATCACGGCGTGCACCCGCTCGCCCCAATCCGGGTCGGGGACGCCGATCACCGCACAGGACGCCACCGCCGGGTGGGCGGCCAGGGCATTCTCCACCTCCGCGGAGTACACGTTCTCACCACCGGTGATGATCATGTCCTTGAGGCGGTCGACGATGTAGAGGTAACCGGCCTCGTCGAGGTATCCCCCGTCGCCGGTGTGCATCCAGCCGTCCCGGAGTGCGGTCGCGGTGGCTTCCGGCTTGCGCCAGTACCCGGCCATGACGTGGTCGCCTCTGGTCACGACCTCGCCGATCTGGCCGGGAGGGAGGCGGTGACCGTCCGGGTCGACGACGGCGATCTCGACGGTGGGCGTGGCCCGGCCGACCGAGCGTAGTCGGGCGCCTCCGGTCCTGTGCTCGTCGCCGCCGAGGACGGTCAGCACGCCGGTCTCGGTCATCCCGTAGACGTGGACGAAGTTGATCGAGGGGAAGTGTTTCATTGCCAGGTCGAGCAGGCTTTGCGGGGTGCCCGATGCGCCGTACCCGATGAATTCGAGGCTGCTGACGTCGTAGGAGTCGAAGTCGGGGTGCTCGCAGAGCCTTTGGATCATGGCGGGAACGAGCGCACACCCGGTGACGCGGTGTTCGTCGATTGCGCCCAGTACGGCCTCCGGCGTGAAGGTGGGCAAGAACACCAGGGTGCCGCCGAGCAGGGTCTGGCCGTACCAACTGAGAAGGGCTCCGATGTGGAAGAGCGGTGCCGTGCACAGCGTGGCTCCGCCACGTTTCACCGACGACCCGGCGAGGTGGTAGCTCAGCAAGGAGGTCATGAAGGAGCGGTGGGTGACCATCACGCCCTTGGGTTTGCCGGTGGTGCCGCCGGTGTAGAGCAACATCGCCAGCTCGTCGCCGCCTCGATGGATGTGGGGAACCGGTGCCGCGCCGGCGACCAGTTCCTCGTAGGCGAGCATGCCCTCGGGGGTCGGCCCGGCGCCGCAGTAGATCAGGGTGCGTAGGCCGGGGGCTCGCTCACGCAGCTCGGGGCCGAAGTGTGCGAACGCGTCGTCGACGAACAGTACCTCGGTGCCGGAGTCGGTCAGCGCGTAGGCGATCTCAGCGGCGGACCATCGGGTGTTGATGGGGTTCGCCACTGCGCCGGCCCACCAGCTGGCGAAGAATACTTCGTGGTGGTGGGCGGAGTTCAGCGCCACGATGCCGACCCTGTTGCCGGTGCCGACGCCGATCCGCTGGAGTGCCCCGGCCAGTCGAGCCACCCTGTCGGCGACCTCTCGGGTGGTGCGGGAACAGTCGCCGTCGACGGTCATGACCTCATCGGGCCACTGCTCGAGTGCGCGGTGTAAGGCGTGGGTCAGATACATGACAACTCCCGCTGCGCCGTCCGGCGGAACCGTCGGATCGGATGGTGGTTGTGCGATAAGGGGTCCGCGGTCACTGGCCCGCACCCTCGAGTTGGATCAGTCGGGGGCGGATGACCTCGGCCGACTTCGGGAACGACGCGGCGCCCATCAGTTCGGCCAGCTCGTCGACCGACCAGGGGCGGTCGGTGTCGACGGAGTGCGCGAGCGAGTAGCCGGCGTAGAGACCGACATGGCCTCCGGTGACGGAGAAGACCTGCCCTGTGAAGGGGCAGTCGGCGGTGGCCAGGTAGCCCACCAGTGACGACACATTCCTCGGGTGGAACCGGTCGAACGCGTCTTCGTCTTCCGGTGCGGCGACCGCCGCGGCCAGAATTGGTGCGGTCGTGACCATCGGCGTGCGCGCCGCCGGCGAGATCGCGTTGGCGCGGACCCCGAATCGGCCCAGTTCTTCTGCCGCGAGAACGGCCTGGATCGCCAGGCCTGCCTTCGCGGCGGCGTAGTTCCATTGGCCGACATTGCCGTGCAGGCCGGCGGCGGATGTCGTGTTGACGATCGAGCGGTCGGCCGACGCACCCGACCGACTCTGTTCACGCCAGAACCGTCCCGCCGCCCGGGTGAGCCCGAACGCACCCTTGAGGTGGACGTCGACCACGAGGTCGAACTGGTCCTCGGTCATGTTCCACAGCATGGCGTCACGCACGACCCCGGCGTTGTTCACGATGACGTGGAGGTCGCCGAAGGACTCGACCGCTGCTGCCACGAGCTGCTCTCCGGTGGTCATATCAGCAACGGAGCCCTCGACCGCGACGGCTTCCCCTCCGGCGGAACGGATCTCGTCAACCACGGCCTGTGCGCCATGCAGATCGTTCACGACGACCGTGGCGCCTTCGGCGGCGAGTAGCAACGCGTGCTCGCGTCCCAGGCCGCCGCCGGCACCGGTGACGACGGCCACGCGATTGTGCAACTGTCCCATGGTTTTTACTCTCTTTCTGCGGGGGAACGACCGACACGACCGGTCGGTCTTCCCGTGGGATGGTCTAGGTGGTGCCCGGTTCGGCCCGTCGGGAACGCGGACGGATCGCCGCCTCCTGGGTGACGGAAGCGACCAACGCGCCGTCCCGGGTCCAGAATTCACCGAGGTTGAAACCCCTCCCGTCCACTGTCGACGTGCTGCGCTGAGCGAACAGCAGCCACTCGTCCGCACGGAAAGGGCGGTGGAACCACATCGCGTGGTCGAGGGAGGACAACATCATCTTCGAGGGCTCGGCCCGGATCGGGTAAAGCAGCTCGATGTCCAGGACCGCCGTCTGGGGCAGCGTGATATCGGAGCAGTAGGTGAGTGCGCACGCGTGCAGCAGGGGGTCGTCGGGCATCGATTCTTTCGTCCGGAACCACACCGCCTGACGTAGCTGGCCACCGTCCTGCGCCCACGTCGCACCACCAGGCGACAGCGGGGCGATGCGCATCGCGGTCACCTGCGCGTACTTGGCAATCCGGTAAGCCGCGGGTTTGATCTCGGACCAGTATTCGAAGGCGTCGGCCAGATCGTCGGGCGGCAGCACCTGCGGCATCCGCGTCTGTCGTTCGGCCCCTGCCTCCGGGCGCTTGAAAGATGCGGTCAGGGTAAAGATCGGTTGTCCCTGTTGGATTGCGGTCACCCTACGGGCCGAGTAGCTGCGCCCGTCGCGCATGCGTTCGACGGTGTAGTCGACGGGCCGGTCGGTGTCCCCGCCTCGAAGGAAGTATCCGTGCAGCGAATGCACCGTGCGGTCCGGGTCGACGGTATGCCCGGCCGCAGCGAGGGCCTGGGCCGCGATCTGTCCTCCCATCGCTCGCATCGGTGAACCGCCATGACACCATCCCTGGAAGCGATCGGGGTCCGAGCGCTCGAGGCTGAGGAACTCGATCAAGCCGGCACCGTTTCGGGTGTCCCCCGGCCCGGCAGGCCGAGTGCCACCCGGCTGCACCGACGTCGTGGGCATCGTCACGTCTCTGCTCGCTCACCGAGTTCGATGGCGACCGCCGGGCACAGCCGGGCGGCCTCCCGGATCTGGTCGTGCAACTCGGCGGGCGCGTTGTCGACCAGCAGAACCGCGACACCGTCCTCGTCGCGCTGGTCGAACACGTCGGGGGCCGCGAGCACGCACTGCCCGCCACCGACGCACTTGTCTTCGTCAATGTGGATTTTCATCATTGTGGTCCTTTCGTGTCACCAGGTCACCAACAGTCGATGCACCCCGTAGATCGACATGTCGTCTTTGAAGGCGACGTTCTCGAGTGGCTCGGCGAGCGCCAGTGTGGGAATTCGGCGGAACAGCGTGCCGAACACGACCTGCAGTTCGACGCGCGCCAACTGCTGCCCCAGGCACTGGTGGACACCGAAGCCGAACGCAAGGTGGTGACGGGCCTGACGGGTGATGTCGAGGGCGTCCGGTCCGGACACGCCTTCGTCGTGAAACGCGAGGGCATCGCGGTTGCCGGAATCGAGGGACAGGACGACACCGTCGCCGCGTCGGATGAGAGTCCCGGCGATCTCCATGTCCTCGCTGGCGACCCGGCGCAGACCGCTGTGCACGATGGTCAGGTACCGGAGCAACTCTTCGACCGCGCCGGCCAGTAGTGCCGGGTCGCCGCTCGTGCGGAGCAACTCCACCTGGTCCGGCCTGCCGAGCAGCGCGGCCGTGCCGAGCGCGATCATGTTCGCGGAGGTCTCGTGGCCGGCGGTCAGTAGCAGCAGACCCATCCGTGCCACCTCTTCGCGGGTCATCAAGCCCGGGACGAGCTGCTCCACGGCGAGGCGGCTGAGCACGTCGTCACCCGGATTCACGCTCTTGGCGTCGACCAGCCCGGCGATGAACTCGATCAGTTCCTCCGCTGCCGCGGTGGTCTGCTCCGGCGTCGATGCCTTGGCGACGAATACCTTGCTCAGTCGCTGAAACACGTCGTGGTCGGCGTACGGCACCCCGAGCAGCTCGCAGATCATCAGCGACGGCACCGGGAGCGCGAAGGCCTCCACCAGGTCGACCGGCTTAGGCCCGGCGAGCAGCTCGGTGATGAGCGCGTCCACGATCTCCTGGATGTGCTCGCGCAACGCCTGCATCCGCTTCGCGGTGAAGTCGCGGGCCAGTACTCGTCGGGGATCGTCGTGCGCGGGACCGTCCATCTGGAAGAACGTCTTCGCGCGCGCCCGGCGGGCCCTGATGGCGGCCGAGGAGTGGGGGTAGCCCGGATTGTCGGTGTCGGCGCTGATCGCGGAGTGACTGAGCACGGCGCGGATGTCTTCGTGCCGGGTCACGAGCCAGGGCTCGCTGCCGTCCCAGATCCGCACCCGTCTGAGGGCCCCTTCACGGCGCCACTCCGCGAGCGTCGCCGGCGGGTCGAAGGGGCACCGGGCGACATCGCGGTGCATCGGAAATGCCGTGGCTTCGGTGGTGTCGAGCATTGGAACTCTCCTGTCACGAGCGAGCTCACTCGCCAATCGGTTGATACTCGAACCATACTTCACTTACTGCGTTCTATGTCAAGGCCTGAAGCAGGAATCCGAGCCGCATATTTCGCCTCTTACCGGCCACGAACGAGAGGCTCCCGCCGCTCGTCCGACGCTGCGATCGGATCTAACACTGAATTACATACTGATGCGGCGACGCCTGCGGCCGAGCGTTGACGCAGGTCGGCGGCGAATTTCACGAACGCCCTTGACAGGCCCGCGTCCGATCACCGAAAGTGAATCATCGTTAGAGTAAAAGGGAGATCGAAATGAATCACAGAGTGTTGGTTGCCGGTGTCGGCATGGCGCCGTTCAGCAAACCGAGCGCCGGAGACTCCTACGACTTCCAAGGTCCGAGGGCGATCACGTCCGCCCTTAAGGACGCTGGGCTGACCTATGACCGGGTGCAGCAGGTCTACGCCGGATATGTTTATGGCGATTCGACCAGTGGTCAGCGAGTCGTGTACCAGCTCGGCAAGACCGGGATCCCGGTGCTGAACGTCAACAACAACTGCGCCTCCGGATCTTCGGCGTTGTGGCTGGCCCGCCAAGCGGTCGAATCCGGTGCCGTCGACTGCGCACTCGCCGTCGGCTTCGAGCAGATGCCACCCGGCGCCCTGAGCGCGAAGTGGACCGATCGGCCCGCCCCGCTGAGCGACTTCGTCGCGGCACTGGGCGAGATCTACGACATCGATCCCGACGTTCCCATGACTCCGCAATACTTTGCCGCGGCCGGCCTCGAGTACTTGCAGAAGTACGGTGGCAGTGCGGACACCTTCGCCGCGGTGGCGGTCAAAGCCCGCAGCCACGCCGCGAACAACCCGTATGCGGTGTTCCGGGATCCGGTCACCGTGACCGACGTGCTCGACTCCCCCCGGATCGCGGGACTGCTGACCCGGCTGCAATGCTGCCCGCCCACCTGCGGCGCCGCCGCAGCAGTGGTCTGCTCGGACGAGTTCGCCCGAGCGAACGGACTGACCCCGAGGGTTGCCATCGCGGCGCAGACCCTGCAGTCCGACGCCGACGACCTCTTCGCGAAGAAGAGCGCGATGTCGCTGGTCGGCACGGATGTGACCCGGAAGGCCGCCCGGGATGTGTACCAGCAGGCAGGTGTCGACCCCCGCGACATCGCGGTCGTCGAACTGCACGACTGCTTCACCGTCAACGAGGTGCTCTCCTACGAGGCGCTCGGCCTGTGCGACGAGGGCGGGGCCGAGAAGTTCATCCTCGAGGGCGAGAACACCTACGGCGGCAGGGTGGTCACCAACCCCTCCGGCGGTCTGCTGTCCAAGGGACATCCGCTGGGGGCCACCGGTCTCGCCCAGACCGCCGAGATCACCTGGCAACTGCGCGGCGAGGCGGGCGATCGACAGGTCGAGAACGCCACCCTGGGCCTCCAGCACAACCTCGGCCTCGGCACCGCAGGTGTGATCACGCTGTTCGAAAGGTTGTCCTGAACCATGCCCATCGACCCGACGATCGTCGGCACCCGTACCCCCGAGTTCCAGACCACAGCCGAACGCGGCCGGTTGCGCTCCTTCGCGCAGGCGACCGGACAACCCGATCCGGCGTACACCGACCTCGACGCCGCCCGGTTGGCGGGTTACCGCGATCTCCTGATCCCGGCGACGTTCCTGTTCTGCCTCGAGATGGACAACCCCGACCGGCACCGATTCCTCGCCGACCTCGGAGTCGACATGCGCGCAATCCTGCACGGAGGACAGCGATTCCACTACCACGCCCAGGCGTACGCCGGTGACACCCTGACCTTCTGGACCGAGGTGACCGACGTCTACGACAAGAAGGGCGGTGCCCTCGACTTCATCGTCCGCGACACCCACGTCAGCCGTGACGGCACCCCCATCGCAACGCTGACGAGCACCATCGTCGTCCGCGACCCGAAGGCGGCCGCATGAACACCGCATACCTGATCGCGGGAGACACCTTCTCCCTCGACTGCCCCACGATCACCCGCACGACCCTCGCCCTGTACGCCGGCGCCTCCGGGGACCACAACCCGGTCCACATCGACATCGACGCCTGCCACGCCGTCGGAATCGAGGACGTCTTCGCCCACGGAATGCTGTCGATGGCCTACCTGGGCCGGTTGCTGACCGCGACGTTCCCGCAAGACCGCCTCCGCAGCTTCGAGGTTCGATTCACCGCGATCACACCGGTGAACACCACACCGACCTGCACGGGCACCGTCGCCAAGGTCGAGGACGGCCTCGCCCACCTCGATCTCAGTGTCGCCCTTCCCGACGGAACGGTCACCCTCTCGGGCACCGCCGTCGTCACCACCCACTGATTCGACCAACGCAAGGACTCCCCATCATGAAAACCCTGGACGGCAACGTCGCACTCATCTCCGGCTCCGGGCGCGGCATCGGCCGCGAAGTCGCACTCAAACTGGCCGCCGAAGGCGCCAGCGTCGTCGTCAACGACGTCGACAAGGAACCCGCCGACGAGACCGTCGCCGACATCGTGTCCGCCGGCGGAAAGGCGGTGGCCTGCATCGGTTCGGTCACCGACCACGACTTCGCCGACCGCTTCGTCGCAACCGCCACCGACACCTTCGGTGGGCTCGACATCATCGTCAACAACGCCGGCTACATCATGGACAACGTCATCCAGAAGATGACCGACGACCAGTGGCAGAACGTCCTCGACGTACACCTGCAGGCGCCGTTCCGGATTCTGCGTACCGCCCAGCCCTACATCAAGGCGAACCCGACCGATCACCACCGCAAGGTCGTCAACGTCTCCTCCGTCTCCGGTGTCTACGGAAACCCCGGGCAGGCCAACTACGCTGCCGCCAAGGCCGGGGTCATCGGGCTCACCAAGACCCTCGCCAAGGAGTGGGGCCGCTACAAGGTCAACGTCAACGCCGTCGCCTTCGGGTTCATCCTCACCCGCATGACCGAGGCCGTCGCCGGCGACGACACCTACGTCGAAATCGAAGGCCGCAAGATCAAGGTCGGGGTCAGTCAGGACATCATGAGCGCGGTCAAGCGCACCAACCCCCTCGGCAGGCCGGGCACACCCGCCGAGGCCGCCGGCGCTGTCTACGCGCTCTGCCTGCAGGAGACGAATTACGTCTCCGGCCAATGCCTTACCGTCGACGCCGGCTCCCGCTGATCTGCGTGCCGACCACCGTCCCGAAACCCTCACCGGCCCACAGGGCCCCTCACTCCCTCGGAGACCATCATGCGTGATGCCGTCATCGTCGACGCGGTACGCACCGCCGTCGGCAAAAGGAACGGATCACTGGCGAAGCATCACTCCGCCACCCTGTCCGCCCACGTCCTCACCGCACTCGCCGAACGCAACCATCTGGACCCCGCCGTCGTCGACGATGTCGTCTGGGGCTGCGCCATCGGCGTCGGTATGCAGAGCGGCTGCATCGGCCGCGCCGCCGTCCTCGCCGCCGGTTGGCCCGAATCGGTTCCCGGCCTGACCATCGACCGCCAGTGCGGATCCTCCCAACAGGCGGTACACCAGGCCGCGGCCGGGGTCGTCGCCGGCCAGTACGACGTCGCCGTGGCCGGTGGCGTCGAGATCATGAGCGCCGTGCCGGCAAGCGCCACTCTCGCCGACGGCCAGTTCGGCCAGCCCTTCGGCCCCGACGTGTGGAAGCGCTACGACGACAGACGATTCCATCAGGGTGTGGGTGCGCAAATGATCGCCGCCGAGTACGGAATCACCCGCACCGAGATGGACCAGCACGCCCTCGACTCGCACGCCCGCGCCGCCCGGGCGATCGACGAAGGACGCTTCAAGGACCAGATCGCGCCCATCACGGTGACCGGCGACAACGGCGCCGAACACACCTTCGACACCGACGAGGGCGTGCGGCGCGGCTCCACCCTCGAAACCCTCGGCGGACTCGCGCCTGCCTTCGGTGAGGGTGGCACCATCACCGCGGGCAACGCCTCACAGATCTCCGACGGCGCCGGCGCATTGCTGATCACCACCAGCGAGTTCGCCCGCGCGCAGGGTTGGACGCCGATTGCCCGCATCCACACCGCCGTCGTCGCCGGCACCGACCCCGTGACCATGCTCAAAGGTCCCATCCCCGCCACCGCCAAGGTATTGAAGAAGAGTGGGCTGACGCTCGACGACATCGGAGTGTTCGAGATCAACGAGGCCTTCGCCTCGGTCACGCTCGCCTGGCTGCGCGAGACCGGCGCGGACTACACCCAGATGAACCCGAACGGCGGAGCGATGGCCATCGGACACCCCGTCGGCGGATCCGGCGCCCGGATCATGACCACACTGGTCCACCACATGCGCGAACAGGGCATCCGCTACGGACTGCAGTCGATGTGCGAGGGCGGCGGCATGGCCAACGCCACCATCCTGGAGCTGCTGTCGTGACCGCGGCACGGACCGCCCTGGTCACCGGAGCAGCACGCGGCATCGGCCGCCGGATCGCCGTGAACCTCGCCAAGGACGGATACGCCGTCGCGGTCGTCGACACCGACTTCGACGGGTACCGCGAGTTCGCAGCCGACGACGAAACCACCAGCGTCATCGACGAACTCGAAAGTCACGGCGCGCCGGTCATCGCCGCCGAAGCCAGCACCACCGACGTCGACGCGATGAACGAACTCGGGACGCGCATCCTCGACGAATGGTCGGCGCTCGGCGCGCTGGTCTGCAACGCCGGCGGCGGATCCGGGGCCTTCGACGGCAACCGGGCCTCCGCGATCGACCTCGACGACCTCGACAACGTCCTGCGCCGAAACCTGCACGGGACCATCACCACCGTCGGCGCTGCGCTGCCCGCGCTACGGCGCGCCACCGATCCCTCGATCGTCACCATGGGGTCGATCACCGGGGTCGAAGCCAAATCCACCGGCACCTACGCCCACTACGGCATCACCAAGGCAGCAGTGATGCACTACACCCGCTACCTCGCCAACGACCTTGCCCCGGAAGGCATCCGGGTCAATTGTGTGGCACCCGGACTCATCGCCACCGGTCGCGCCCAGCACCGGCTGCGTGAGCGCGCCGACTCCGGGGACGAGATCCTCGCGCGGATCGGGTCCCCGGACGACGTCGCCGAAGCGGTCCGCTTCCTCGTCTCGCCCGCCTCCGCGTACATGTCCGGGCAGATCCTGCCCCTGTGGCGGCCTCTGGTCGCCGATCAGCGATGAATCGACTCGAAAGGAACACCACCATGGGCACCACCGCGCCCTACGACTACACCCATCTGGAGATCGACCAGCGGGACGGCGTCCTCACGGTCCGCCTCGACCGACCGGACGACTACAACGCCATCAACCACGACCTGCACACCGAGCTCATCGCCCTGTGGGGACAGATCCGTCGCGACCGGCAGGTGCGGGCAGTGGTCCTGACCGGCAACGGGCGAGCGTTCTCGGCCGGCGGGAACCTCAAGGGCCCGCGGATGAGCGCCGGCCCCGAACTCGACGCCTTCTTCCAGGACGCCCGCTCCATCATCATCGAACTGCTCGAACTCCCCCAGCCGATCATCGCCGCCGTGAACGGCCCCGCCATCGGACTCGGGGCGACCCTCGCCCTGCTGTGCGACGTGGTGTACGCCTCCACCGACGCCGTCATCGCCGACCCGCACGTGACTGTCGGCGTGGTCGCCGGCGACGGCGGTGTGGTGGCCTGGCCGTGGCTGACCGGCATGGCCCGGGCCAAGGAATACCTGCTCACCGGCGACAAGGTCGGTGCGGTCGAAGCCGAACGGATCGGGCTGGTCAACCGGGTCATCGAGCCGAGTGCGCTGCTCGATCAGGCTCACGCCCTCGCGCGCCGGCTGGCCGAGAGCCCCGTGCGTGCCGTCCAAGGCACCAAGGCGGCGCTGAACATCATTCTCCGGGACACCGCGAACCTCGTCCTCGACACCGCGCTGGCCACCGAGAAGGAGTGCTTCGCCTCCGGCGACCACGCCCGCGCCGTCGAGGCCTTCCTCGCCGAGCGGGAGACCCTCAAGGCCGCGGCCCGGACCCCGGCCTGATCCGTGCCCCGCTGTGACGAAAGAGGTAACACCCCCATGATGTCGTTGGATCAGGTCGAAGAAGCGCAGAGCCTGTGCGCAGTCTTTCAGGCCACGGTCACCACCTGCGCCGACCAGGTCGCTCTCCGCACCGCCGAGGGCGACCGGACCGTCAGCTGGCGGGCCTACGGTGAGCAGGTGCGGCAGATCGCCGCCGGCCTGGCAAAGCTGGGAGTCCGGCGCGGGGACACGGTGGCGATCATGCTCACCAACCGGCCCGAGTTCCACCTCGTCGACACCGCCGTGATGCACCTGGGTGCGACGGCGTTCTCCATCTACAACACCTTCACCCCGGAACAGATCGCGCAGCTCTTCGCCAGCGCCCACAACCAGATCGTCGTCACCGAAGCACAGTTCATCGACAAGATCCGGCAGGCCGGCGCCGTCCATCCGATCGGGCACATCGTGTGTGTCGACGGCACCGGCCCCGACACGACCTCCTTGGACGGCCTCATCGCCCAGGGAGACTCGGACTTCGACTTCGAAGCCCGCTGGCGAGCGGTCCGCCGCGAGGACCTGCTGGCGCTGATCTTCACCTCCGGCACCACCGGAGCGCCGAAGGGCGTCGAACTCACGCACGCGAACGTCCTGTTCGCCGTCGCGGCGAAGGTCGCGCACCAGCAAGAGGTCCTCGGCAGCGACGTCACCGAACGCGTCCTGTCCTACCTTCCCGACGCCAACCTCGCCAACCGCTTCGCCGCCCACTACGTGCCCATGGCCAGCGGTGCCACCGTGACCGACGTCCGCGACGGCAGAACCGTTCTGCAGGTCTTCCAGGACGTGCACCCGACGACGTTCATGGGCGTTCCGATGATCTGGTACCGGCTCAAGGCGATGATCGACGCCGCCGTCGCCGAATCGGACCAACCCGTCCGTGACCAAGCCGCCTCGGCGCTGTCGGTCAGCCTCGACAAGGTTCGGCGCGAACTCGCCGGGCAACCCGTGCCCGCGCGGCTCGCCGCTGACCACGAGGTCGCCGACCGAGCCGTGCTCGGGCCGCTACGCCGTCGGTTCGGAATCGATCATCTCGGGTTCGCCACCTCCGGTGGCGCCCCGATCTCCCCGGAGGCGCTCGAATTCTTCCTCGCGCTCGGTGTCCCGGTGTGCGAGGTCTACGGCCTGACCGAGAGCGCCGCGTCCGGTATCGCTAACCACCCGAATCGAATCCGGATCGGCACGGTCGGTCAACCGCGGCCCGGTGTCGAGGTCGCACTCGCTCCCGACGGTGAACTGCTGTTGCGCAGCGTCGGTGTGATGCGGGGATACCGCAACGATCCGGTCAAGACGGGCGAGGCCCTCGACGCCGAGGGGTGGTTGCACACCGGAGATGTCGCCACCATCGACGCCGACGGCTATGTCACCATCGTCGACCGCAAGAAGGACATGATCATCAACTCCTCGGGGAAGAATTTGGCCCCGGCGAACATCGAGAATGCGATCAAGCTCGAGTGCCCGCTGCTCGGATCCGTCGTCGCGGTCGGCGACGGTAGGCCTCACATCGTCGCGCTGCTCATCCTCGATCCGGACCAGGCCGGCGTCTTCGCCGAGACCCACGCAATCGAGGACCGACGCCCGGTAGCACTTGCCGACGACCCCCGGATCCTCGCCGCGATAGCCGACGGGGTCGCGCGCGGCAATGCCCGCCTCTCCCGGGTCGAGCAGGTGCGCGCCTACACCGTGCTCCCGACGTTCTGGGAGGCCAATGGGGAGGAACTCACCGCGACCACCAAGGTGCGCCGCAAACTTGTCCACCAGAAGTACGCCGCCCAGATCGACGCCCTGTACACCCCGACGGCGGCGGCCGGGCAGCGCACCTGATCCGGCGATGCTCTCCGTACCGGTAGGCGGCCCGGGCCCGCATCAGGCGGGCCGCCTACCGGTGTTGCTCGGTGCCCGACGGACCGGGCAACCCGAGGACCGCTGCGCCCAGACTGGACAATTGGATTCGGACATCCTCCGGTGGCCCGGGCAGTTGCCTGCGCATCCGGTTGATGACGGACTGGGCGGTGCGGGACAGAGCTTCGGCCTCGGGGCCGGTGAGGTCGGGACGGACCCGGGTCAGCAGCGCCACCCATTCACTGGCGTAGTCGTGCTGCAGGCGTCGGATGGGGGCGCGCTCGTCCTCCGGTACGTTGACGACCTCGGTCAGCAACGCGCTGAGCGCGTCACCGTGCTCGACGTTGATGCGGACAAAGGACGCCAGCGCAGAATCGAGCGCGGCGGCGGAGTCGTCCGTGCCCGACAGCGCCCCGGACACATCGAAGTACAGCGCGTCGAGGCAGCGGGTGATCACCGTGACCAGGATCGCGGACTTTCCGGGGAAATGGTGATAGAGAGTCGGCCCGGTAATTCCCGCCGCGGTACCGATATCGTCCATTCCCACGGCCTGATAGCCCCGTTCGGCGAACAGTGTCACCGCGGCCGCGAGGATCGCTTCCCTGCGCGCGGCCGGCATGATGCGACCGCGCGGCTCATCCCGCGCGGACATCGCTCGTTCGACCGCGGGCAGCTCCTCGATCCGGCACACCGCCGCCGCGGCCTCCACCATCAACATGCGTGCTCGTGTGTGGTCGAGTTTGCGCCTGCTGAACATCGGATTGCTGCTCACTACCGCATGCGCGCCACCCGCCAGCATCGCCACCGCCGGCTCCTCGAGATCCGGGCGGGCGGCCGCGATCGCCTCATGCAGCGGACGGAGAGCCCGCTCGTAGCGCTCGCGCAGTGTGTCCCGCCCCGGCGGATCCAGGTAGGCCTGGTTTCGTTCCCACAGCGCGCTTGCACGGCCCTGGCGCAGCGCCGTCGCGACAGCGTCCTCGAGCATCTCCCCGAGTGCGTGGCGCGGTCCCCCGTAGGTCGCCTCGAGCTGCTCGATCTCGAACTCGACCGCAGCGGCGAGCAGATCCTGCTTGCCCCGGAAGTGCCGATACAGTGCCGGGCCGGTGATTCCGACGTCAGCAGCGATGTCCGCGATCGCGGCATCATGGAAACCACGCCGCTCGAACTGTCTCGCCGCAGCGGCAATGATGAGCTGCTTGCGATTGCGCGGGCGGCGCTGCACGACAGTCTCGGTCATGATCCGCTCCTCTCCTTCAGGTCTCCGGGCTC
The DNA here is from genome assembly GCF_002300155.1 of Rhodococcus sp. ACS1. Lineage (NCBI taxonomy): Bacteria > Bacillati > Actinomycetota > Actinomycetes > Mycobacteriales > Nocardiaceae > Rhodococcus > Rhodococcus sp. ACS1. The sequence goes on along the minus strand of NZ_NSDZ01000006.1, from coordinate 513,703 downwards.
CGCGCTCGACCAACGGGCAACCGGTATCCCATCCATCGGTAACCACTTCCACCGCCGCCGGACACGTCCGCACCCTCCACCAGCATGTTAGCAGCTGTTCGGTTCGGCCCCGCATTACGGATGGGCCCCCGCACCCCCGGCACCACGAAACGCAACGATCATCTACCCACGCTTACAACTGGCGGTCGACCAGTTCAGGCAGTCCACCACACTGGCCGACCGAACTACGAAGTTAACGAGAATATAAGGGAAACGCGAAGCACCAGGCCGGACCCGCAGCTCGGGAGAGCCGCTGTGAAGCGTATCCGGCCGCCGCCCCGACCACCACGGACTGCACGAAAAGTCGTGACCGCGCTGCGCGACATCACACCGAAGGGCAAGAACCGGACATGACCGCCTCAACGACCAGCACCCTCGCACGACTCATCACCGACCTGAGGACCAGAGTCCCCGGCATGGCGCGCGCTGCGATCGATCGCTACATCGAGGGAACCGCACGATACGCCGAAACCGGCATACCCGAATATCTGCACCGCGAGAGCGTGCACACCATCCACACGCTGCTGACCGTGTGTCTACGATCGGCACTGGAAGACTCGCTCGATATCCCCGGATCGCTATGAGAAGTCATCGAGCGCGGCACCGAGCGAGTCGCCGAAGGACTGCTGCTGCGCGAGTACATGCGCTGCTGGCAAATCGGATTCGACGTCCTCGCCGAGGAACTGCACACCACCATCGGTGCCGGCCAACCCGGTCTCCGCCTTGCCCTTACCCGCATCCGCCACACCTATGACTGCATCCTGCGTGAAGTGATCGCGGCGTACGAACTCCACACGATGGACCTGCTCGCCACACAGGGCAACGACCACGCTCGCATCATCGACGCCCTGCTGCGCGGAGAGCAGCCGCCATTCGACGACCACGGTCAGGTACCCGCGCGTCCGGTCATCGCGCTCCTGCACATCGGCGTGATACCGGGCGAAGATTCACCGGCCCCGCAGATCAGGGGGCAACCCCCCAGCTCGTCCCTCCCGGTTCTACTCCACCGCTGCCGAGCCCTGCAGCACCGTCCAGAATTGATCGACACCCTGCGGGCGTATCTGGCACACAACCTCGATCGGCGAAGCACCGCACACGCGTTGTTCGTGCACCCGAACACCGTCGACAACCGACTCACACGGGTACACGAGCTCACCGGACTCGACGTCCGCGTCACCACCGAGCTGCTCACCATCGCCGTCGCAGCCCACGCCCTGAACATCGCCAGATGCGCCGTGCCGCACGCCGAAAACCGGGCCGGAGCCGGAGCCGACACCGCCGTGGTGGACACGGGTTCCCGGACCCACCGAACTATGACACGGTCACAGCCTTCGGTCGAATTGCTGTGCATTAGAACGATTGCCGCCGACACCCCGTCGACGAACAATGGGACAGACGACCACCACATCGCTGGTCGTCTCGACAACGAGGAGAAGCCTCGTGACCAGCATCATCGACTACGCCGACAAGGCGTGGAGCGAAGCCGATACCGCCGCCTACCACCGCGGCGACCTACGCAAGGACGGGCTACATCTCGTCGGTGACGGCGTCTATATGTGGCCCGCATTCGGCAACGTCTACGCCTTTCCCACCAGCGACGGAATCGTCCTCTACGACACCGGAGACCTCAACCGCTACCAGCAGACCCGCGGCTACAACGCGGTGATCAACCAACGCCAGTTCCAAGCTCCCACCCTGCAATGGCCCGCCGAGTACCGACACCCCGACTGCACCTTTCCGACCGCACCACCGTGAACATCGGTGAGCTGCGGATGGAACTGCACCATGCCCGCGGCGAGACCGACGACGCCGCCATCGCATGGATACCGGACCGCGGAATTCTCTGTTGCGGTGACTTCTTCATCTGGGCAAGCCCCAACGCCGGCAACCCGCAGAAAGTCCAACGGTACGCCCACGAGTGGGCGAAGACCCTGCGATGGATGGCCGGACTCGGCGCCGAAATCCTGCTACCCGGACACGGCCTACCGATCATCGGTGTCGACCGCATCCGCACCACGTTGACCGACGCGGCGCAGCTACTGGAATCGCTGCACGGCCCGACCCTCGAGATGATGAACGCCGCGGCCACCTCGACGAGATCATCCACACCGTGTCGGTCCCCGACGAACTGCTCCGCAAGCCCTACCTGCAACCGTCCTACGACGAACCCGAATTCGTCGTTCGAAACATCTGGCGCCGGTACGGCGGTTGGTACGACGGCAACCCCGCCAACCTCAAAGCCGCCCGCCGCGACGAACTCACCCGCGAACTCGCCGAACTCTCCGGCGGCGCCGAGCAACTGGCCGAGCGCGCACGCGACCTCCTGGCCCGCGGCGAGCACCGATTGGCCGGACACCTCGCACAAATGGCCACCGACGCCGAACCGAGCAACCCCATCACTCATCAGGTTCGAGTAGAGGTCTTCACCCGACTCGAGGGCGACGCACCCTCCACCATGGCCAAAGGCATCTATGCGTGGGCGGTCGCCGAATCCCGTGCCGCCCTCGACGACACCACTCGCACAACCGAACTCAGATCCATGACCGCCGGACGAACCCAATGGGCATTGTGAACCCAACACGCGCGCCCACAGCCCCGGCGCGACACTGAGCGAGGTAGTGTACCCGCAACCACGGTCACCGGATCGATCGACGCTGATCAGCACGGGAATGCAGCAGCGGCCACACGCCAGTGACGGCTCCCCCACCGGGCGCACCCCCTCTGCTTGATTCAGCCGGCCCGCTCCGTCGGTCATCACCGCCTCCGCAACCCTCGCCCGAGGCGGATCAGCGCGCCCCCCACCGGCTACCGCGCACGCGATGAGTTTTCGCGGCGGAGGATGCGACCGTCCTGGTCGAGTCGGCGTCGATCCGGGGTGCTTCCGGTCCAGGGAGTGGACCACTGGCCACCGGGCCAATGGTCCACCCGCGATGTCGGTCCATCTCGCAGATCGACCACCGGATCGTCGAATCAGGAACGAAGTCCCGAATCACCGGCGCACGGATCCCCTCTGTTCATCATGATCCGTTTCTCACCGAGTACACCGCCCATACCATTGGATAAATTACTAACCAATAGTATGGTCCGGGTATGACATCGGTTGATGACGGACAGCGGTGGCCGCCCGTCGCCCACGAGGAGCATCCCTGGGTCAGCACCACCGGCGACTACGGATCTCGACGCGAACGTCGCCTCACCTCCGGACCCTACCGCGCGGCGGTACCGCCATTCATCGCGAACCGGACCATCTCACTGAACGGCGAACTGCAGGCACTGACGGAGGAAGCGGCGACCGAACTCACCCGCTTCGACGCCGAGGTCGGCCACATCACCGCCCCGTTCGCATCCATTCTGCTGCGCACCGAGAGTGCATCGAGCTCAGAGATCGAGAACCTCACCAGCGGGGCACGCCAGATCGCGCTGGCAGAACTCGGCGAGTACGCCTCCCGCAACGCCCGCCTGATCGTCGGAAACGTCCGGGCCATGCAGGCCGCATTGGAGTTGTCCGACCGCATCGACGCCGACGCGATCCTGCAGATGCACCGGGCACTGCTCGAACACGGCGACCCGACCATCGCCGGCCGATGGCGGCAACAGCAGGTCTGGATCGGCGGCGGAAGCCTCGGCCCACACACCGCGCAATTCGTCCCCCCACACCACGACCGCGTTCCCGAACTGATCGACGACCTGACCGCCTTCGCCAACCGCGTCGACGTACCCGTGGTCGCCCAGATAGCGGTCGCACACGCACAGTTCGAAACCATTCACCCGTTCCCTGACGGCAACGGGCGCGTCGGTCGCGCCCTGATCCAGGCGATGCTGCGCGGCGGACAGCTCACCCGCAGCGTCGCCGTACCGGTGTCCGCGGGCCTCCTGCACGACACCGCCACCTATTTCCAAGCCCTCGACGACTACCGGTCGGGCAACCTCGAGCCGATCATGCGGTCGATCGCGGAAGCATCATTCGCCGCCATCGCCAACGGCCGCACCCTCGTCCGAGACCTGGAAACGGTTCGAGCCGACTGGCGCACCCGGGTGACGGCGCGAAGAGACGCGGCGGTACACCGCCTCGCCGACCTCCTCCTTCGCCAACCGGTCGTCGAGAGCAAACTCGTCACCTCCACGCTGGGGGTCACCGGCGCCAACGCGCAAATCGCGATCGACCGCCTGGTCGACGCCGGAATACTCACCCAAATCACCGACGGACGACGCAACCGGATCTGGCAAGCCAAGGACGTCGTCCGTGTCCTCGACGAATTCGCCGCCCGCGCCAAACGACGCCGAGGATGAATGCGGTGGGTTCTCACTCCCGACAGTGGAATCAGGGCACCGCCACACTACTACGCCGATCCAATACACGATCCCCCTGAGAGTGTGTCTCATGTGTAGAGCTTCTTGTAGCAGGTGAGTGCGGCGGCGAGTTGAAGAATCCGGCGAAGTGTTCGCCATAGCGCTCGCAGCGGATGGTCATACGTCAGTAGCCGGTGAGCCAGGCAGATGGGTCGGCCGAACCGGACTTGATGGTTTCCCGATCATCCGGCTCTCCGGTAATGGATCCGAAGACCCAGATCAGTAGCGCCCCGATCACGATGAGTGCTGCCACGGCCATGGGTGGACCTTTCTGCTGGGGCCGTGTGGTGGCAGCATCCCCGAAGGTGACCAATGCCCCGGCGGGGTCGATCCCGAGTGCCTAGACTGCTACGGATGGCTCGAATTGTCTCCGAGACTCTCGACAACGGCCTACCCCTGCATCGGATTCGCGTCGATGGCACGCGGGCAACCACCATCCTGATCGCCTTCGACGCGGGCGCACGCGCCGAGCGGCGGGATGAGAATGGAATGGCACATTTCCTCGAGCACGTGGTGTTCAAGGGCGGCGAGAAATACGAAGATCACCGCACCATCAACCGCACCGCGGAGCAGTTGGGCGCTCGGACGAACGCAGCGACTTCCCACGACCTGGTCGCGTTTCACATCACAGTTCGCGCGGAGGCGGCACCGCAGGCCATCGACCTGGTGACCGACTTCGTCGCTCGACCTCGGCTCGACGAAAACCATCTCGACATGGAGCGCGGTGTGGTCGCCCAGGAGATCGCCCGCTACCTCGACCAGCCTGCCTACGTTGCGAGTCGAATGGGTGCTCTCGCAACTTTCGGCGACCACCCGCTCGGCCGTCCCGTCCTCGGCCGAGTAGAACACCTGCCCACCTTCACGCGTGCGGCGCTTCTATCGTTCCGGCAACGCCGCTGGGCTGGGTGTCGCGGCGGCGCATTCATCATTGGCAATATCGACCACGTTTCCGACGATGGCGAAATATCCGACCTGTTCGAGCGGTTCCCCACGCTCGAAGAGCCGGAGCCATACGAATCGGCACCCGACTTTCTGCCGCGAACGCTGGTCGAGCGGCGCGACACCAATCAGTCGCATTTGCGAATGAGTTACCGCCTCGACTACGACGTCACTGATGCCAAGGCACGGGCCGCGGCGAGGATCTGCGCGATCATTCTCGGCGGCTCACCGAGCTCCAGATTCAACGACGAGATCCGCGAACAGCGGGGGCTGTGCTACTCGATTTCTGCGGGCATCCGCGAGTGTGCCGACGTTGGGGTGCTGAACCTCGCCGCCGGCCTCGCGTCCGCGAATTGTGTCGAGGCGTACACGCGAATGCGCGAGATCGTCGCCGAACTGTGTGCCCAGGGACCAACCGATGAGGAAGTCGCACGAGCACGCGCGGTCGCTGCCGGGCGTCGGGTGCTGGCGTTCGAGGACACCTACACAGTGGCGCTGCACACGGCACACCAGGCGATCGTCCATCATGGCGATCTTGATCCGGACGCCCTCATCGCCGAACTGGACGCGGTCACCATCGATGACGTACACGACATCGCGAGTGCCATCGATCCGGACAAGCCGTCGGTTGCCTGCCTCGGTCCGCACGACGCTGAGGAATTCTGAGCTGCGCAGCGGCGTGGAGATCGGGCCGAAACGAGAACCGTGTGGGCCACCACTCCGACCCTGCTCTGCCCAGACCAGAAATAGGAAAAACACCTTTCTGCCGAAGTAACGTCCGTCCTTGCTCAGCCACACCGCCCACTGGGCGAGGTCGATCTCGGTGCGGGCGGCGGTGATTCCGCTGCCGTCGGCGGCGACCAGGTCGGCGAGCAGGACATCTGTTCCGGATCAGGGTTCTTCCGCGAGGATCGTGTATCCCTTGTCGAGGTAGGGCTGGGCGGCGCGTTCGGCCTTCTCCGCGTGGTCGTCGAGCAGTCGTTGTGCGATGTAGCGGAACTGGTGCCGGCCAGCCGTCATCAACTTTTCGACGGCTTCGGTGTCGCCCTCCACCTCGATTATGTGGACACCTCTCCGAAGTCCACCATCACGCTGCTTTCGCGGGAGTGATGTGAAACGAATCCGACGTCGAGTGAGCTTCAAGTTTCTGTGATGTCGGCTTCCCATTACCGCTGCTCGTCCAGGTTTTGGAACACTTTCACCGGTCGTGCGGCAGAATTTGCGGACGGGGTCGGTCCTGGTGGATGGCGGAAGTTTCGTCAGGTCGGCCTGCACATCCGCACTCGACTGCTGGCGGCGGATCTCGGCAACCTTGGCCGCCGCTGCGAAGAAGGAACTCCGCGGGCGTAGCCGCGACAAACGTCGCCACGGCGAGACAGACCGCGCCGACCGTGGGCACCACGACCTGTGGCAGCCCCGAGGTCCGCAACACGGTCGCAGTCATCGCGGCAGCGATCGCACCCACACCGCCGAGGTACAGCACGGCTGCGCGAGCGTTGTCCACGCGCTTCTCGGATATGGAGTTGGGATAACGTCCGGTGTCGACGAGCAAGCAGGACCTTGCCCCGGCCAGATCGACGCGTTCACCCGGGCAGGATCCGGCGATCTTCACGAGGACGCGCAGGTGCGGCGGGCGTCGCACCAGGCGATTGTCCGCCTAGTCGAACCGACCGAACGACCGATGCGGACCCAGAACTTACCGAGGGGCTTACGTGACGGAGTTACCCGGCGCCGGGTGGACGGGGTCGATCCAGGGCACATGCTCGGGGTCGGGCACGCCCTCGATGTTCAGGTTTACCACCACCGGTTCCTGGCCGCTGCGCGCCACCACACACTCCAACGGCTCGTCGTCGAGGGCGTTGATCTCCTGGTGCGGCACGTAGGGCGGCACGAAGATGAACCCGCCGGGCCCGACCTCCGCGGTGTACTCCAAGCGCTCGCCCCACCGCATTGCGGCCCGACCGCGGACGACGTAGATCACGCTCTCCAGCTCCCCGTGGTGGTGGGCGCCGGTGCGGGCGCCGGGACGGATCGTGACCGTGCCCGCCCAGATCTTGTCGGCGCCGGCTCGGTCGTGGGTGATGGCAGCGGCCCGGTGCATGCCCGGAGTCTGTGGTGTGTTGGGGTCGAGCGAATCGGGCGGGATAACTCGTACCCCGTTGCTGCGCCAGTCGGGGGTCTCGCTGTTCATGGCTTTCGGTCCTCCCTTCCGATCCTGCCGCGCCCCCGGCCCTGGAACAAGCCTTCACCCCATTCGACGGGCGGGTTGGGGTGAGCCCGTTGAGGACTATCCCGGTCATGGCGTCTACGAGTGCGTGGATCTGTGTGTCGTCGGCTCGGAGTCGATCCGCGCGCACTGGAGGGCGAGGAATCCGTTCCGTGCCGCCCAGAGCGCGGTTGTCGCCATCGTCGAGTCGATGTCGGCGGGATGGTTTCCTCGGCGATGGCGTGCCCATCGCCCGCGCCGCGTTCGATGACAACGATCTGATCACCGCGATGCGCGAACAGCTCTATCCCAAGTTCCTCGCCTCCGCAATCGGATCAGAAGTCGTCGCCGACCGGGTGGTCACCGGAATTGAGGACCGATTGGCGCGCATCATGGTTCCTCGGCGGTGGCAGCCGATCTCGGCGCTTCGGGGCATCGTCAACCCACTCATCGACCGATCACTCGAACGCAACCCGCACATCGTCGACGCCGTCCTCACGGTCGCAGACCCGGACGAACAAGACGTGGGCACCGACGATCACGACCGACCGTGATCTATCGACCGACAGCAACCCGGTGACAACTCAGCGTCACCACCGCTCAGCCGGGGCGGATTGCGGACATCTCTCGTCGCGGACGTCCTGAAATCCGGATAGCTACTTCCTCCCCGAGACTCCTCTACCCCTGCCCACCCGGCAGCGGAGAACCCACCGTGAACTTCGCCCCGAACGGATCGGTGACATCCGCGGTCCGCCCGTACACCATGTCCGTCGGGTCGTCCGCGGTACCCCCGCGGGCCCGGGCCGCGGCGACGGCCGCGTCGGTATCGGCCACCTGGAAGAGCGTGCCCCAGGAAGACTCCGAGGCGGCCGCATCGCCCACGATGCCACCGATCTCGTGCCCGTCCGGCCTACGCAGAAAGGTGAAGTCCATGCCGGGCAGGTCGGCGTTCCCGTCCAGCGTGAAGTCGAACACCGCCGCGTAGAACTCCCGCGCCGGACCGGGATTCGGGGTCACCAAGTCGTTGCGCAACAACGTGTTCGGCTCGTTCACGAGCTCGCAGCCGACGTGCGCCCGCCCCTGCCACAGGCCGAACTGCGCACCGGCCGGATCCCGCACCATCGCCATCCGACCCTGGTCGGCGATGTCCATCGGCTCCATCAGTAACGTGCCACCCGCGGCTGCGGACCGAGCAACCGTCGCATCGAGATCGTCCGTCGCCAGGTAGACGTTCCACCAGAACTCGGTGGCGTTCTCGTCGGGATTCGGCATCAGCGCGGCGACCTTCTTGCCGCCGAGCAGACACATCGCGTACCGCCCGTACTCTTCGGGACCGACGTCGAACTCCCAGCCGAAGACCGACCCGTAGAAGGCCATAGCCCGGTCGAGATCCGGGATGCCCAGGTCGATCCACGTCGGGGTACCGAGTGGTTGATTCGTCGTGACCGCGCTCATCGCTGCTCCTCAGCTGTCGGATACCCACTCGACGCTAGCCTGCGGCACCGACATTCGACGGCAGAGCCATCGGAGGAGTCGCCGCCCTGCCCGGCATAAGGCCGCTGTGACGGTCCTACATCGTGCCGTCGCACCAGGAGGCATCCGCTGACTTCGAGTTCGAGCTCGGACCCGAAGCCTGTCGCCTCGAGGGGGCACACCAAACGCAATCAGACGTTCCTCTGCAGCGCCATGTCGACCAACCTACGGACGACGCGTGGGGTTGCGGTCATCTCGTCGAGCGCAACGTAGCCCTCAACATTGATGGCAAGGTGTACGACCCGACCGACCCGATGGGCACGATGTTCATCGGGTTTCTGGCGGGCGCGGACCACGCGGGTTGCCGTTGGTTCCCGCGGGCCTCCTTGCCCTAGCAGGTAGCGGCGACGGTCAGGTACGCGAAGAAGCAGTGACGTGTGGTCGCCGCGAAGCCGGACGACAGATACACACCGATTCACGTCGGCGGCTCACACGGCACCTTCCCCCGCTTCACCGCATCGACCAAAGTGGCGTGGTCGCGTTCAGTTTGATCCGCGTAGGCGTGCGCGAACCGGCTCAGTGCGACGTCGAGCGTGTCCGACTTTCCGACGTAACCGCCGATCATCGACGCACCACTGGTCCGCGCGTGGCCCTTCGCGAGCAGGCGCCCGCAGATGCCGGCGTAGTCGGTCAGCGCTGCCGCGCTGAGGTTGTCGATCGGGACCGCGCCCTTCATGTTCCGGAACTGCCGCACGTAGTACTGCCGGCCCTCCACCGTGGTCCAGCCAAGCAACGGATCGCTGACGGTCTGCAGGGCCTGCTGATACTCGACCACGCGCCGACCCTGGTGGTCATGCCAGGCAGACTCGCCGTGTACGAAGCGCGCCACAACGGATCGACGCGCCTGCTTGAGCTGCAGGAACAGCACGTCGTCGGCACTGCTCCCTTCGCACAGCACGACGTAGGCACGCAGTCCGACGCTGCCCACGCCGACCACTTTGTGCGCGACGTCGACGACGGTGTAGCCACTGAGCAGTCGTGCCCAATGGCTGGGCAGCGTGGTGAGGTATTCGTCGAGCCCGGCGGCGAGATGCTCGGCCTCCGCCTCGGACACCCGGGTGATCAGCGGCGGCTCCTCCACGATGCGCCGGCCGGTTTCGTCCTGCTCGGTGAATCGGGGCAGCGCCCGGTCGCTGACACGGCGCCGAGCCCGCTCCGCGGCGCGGGTGATCTCGTGGCGCAGAGACTCGTCCGACGCCGTCGCGTGCAGCCGATCGAGGTCGAGTCGCTCGAACGAGCGCGCCAGCAATGGTTGTTCCGCGAGCCAGCGCACATGCTCGCGATAGGTGGCGACGCAGGACTGCACTGCACTCTCGCACTGCCCCTCGGTCGCCGAGTTCTGCCGGCCCGCCACCCAGATGCTCGCAGTCAATCGGCGCAGGTCCCATTCCCAGCCGCCGGGATGCGCCTCGTCGAAGTCGTTCAGATCCAGCACCAGGTCGCGCTCCGGTGAGGCGTAGAACCCGAAGTTGCCCAGATGCGCGTCCCCGCAGATCACCGGCCGGATTCCGGTCGCCGGCAGCCCGGCGAGGTCCTGGGCCATCACGATCGCGGTGCCGCGCAGAAAACCATACGGCGAAGCCGCCATCCGCCCCACCCTGACCGGTATGAGCGATTCCACCCGACCCCGGTGCGACACCCCGATCTGATCCACCACATCGGGGCGATCGTCCGGTGCGCGCCACTCGCCGAGCGCCGACCGCGGTGCCTGCTTGCGCAGGCGTTTGCCGAGCGCGTACCGCTCCGCCCGCGGCGTGGCCCGGCGGCGCAACGACGCGAACGACTGCCCGTCGATGGTGGGCACCACGATGTGCGCGTCCACGGTTACTGCGCGCCGACGTCGAGGATGGGCCGACCACCACGGCGTGCAGCTTGTCCGGGTTGGTCGCGTTGCGCATCAGACAACTCGGTCACCGTCTCTTCGCTATGAGGAGTAAGGATGCATGCAGCATATCGACGGGTACCTGACACTCGCAGCGAACGGTCGCTAGCCGTCCACCGGTTGCCGGGGCATTGCATCACGTGACGGCCGGGTGCGGTCGGAGCGGGCGTTCGCGTCGCTCGCGGCGACGCCCTGGGAGGTAAGCGCGTCAGGGTGTTCGAGAGATTCTCCGATCAAGCCCGTCGCGTGGTCACCCCTCGCCGCCGGCACCCACCACCAGAACTGACGTCGGCACCGAACACCTGCCCGCCCCAGATCCTCGACGCCAACCGCCCTGGAGCGGAAGCGCTGCCCTCATCGGGTGCCACCGCCCCTGCACCGACAGCAACCTCGAGGGCCTCAGCGCACCGACGGGCCCCGCCCCGGCCGCCGGGCACATCCCCCTTCACCGGCGACAACGCGGAAAGTCCTCGAGGGCAGCCTGCGCATCAGCGAGATGGGCGAGCAAGGGGTTCGCCGGGTTGCAGGACTCGACGATCTGCCGGGCCATCTCACGCGGGTGAGTCTCCCGATCTGCTCGCTCGCCGGCGTCCACGCGCTCCCCAACTGGACCTGCCCGAGGTGGATCCACTGCGGCCGGAGCAGCGCGGCGCGGTTCGTCGGCGAATGCCGCGGTCACTTGAATGTGCCGCCGCCGGTTCACCGTCGGCGAGCGACGGTGAGCCGATCCGCCTCGCCGAGCCGCTCGACCGCCGAGCTGCCGTTCACGGCCACCGCCACGTGATCCGCCGAGTCGATCACCACGAGCAACTCACCCGACCGCACGTCGGCGAATGTGCGGGCGACGGTGGCGGGCACCATGGCCCCCTCGGCCCGGATCGTCACGTGATCACCGCGCCGTAGGCCCGCGGCAGCCAGATCCTTTGCCGTCGCTGCGAGCTGGATGTTGCCGAATCGGTCGACGGTCAGCACCTCGCTGCTGAGTTCGCCGGGTACGGCGTCAATTTCGGGTGCCCTCAGGCGCGCGAGCGAGTCCGGGTCGATCGGGGGCCCGAACCGCTCCGGCGCCACACCGACGGCCAGGTGGGCGGCGGCCGGCGCGAAGATGTCTCGACCGTGGAACGTCGCGGACACCGCGCTCAACCGATAGTCAGGTGCGGCAAGCAGGTACGCGGAGCGGACCCCGCCCAGCGCCTCGGCCGCCGGTTGCAGCAATCCGTTGTCCGGGCCCACCAACACCCCGGCGTCGGTGACGACCACGATCGGGCGGCGATCGGTGCCCACGCCCGGATCGACTACCGCCAGATGCACTGAAGGCGGCAGGTACGGCACCGTCTGTGCCAGCACCGCCGCACCCCACCGGAGGCGCTGCGGCGGCACCGCATGTGTCACATCGATCATGCGCACACCCGGCGCGAAGCGGGCGATGACGCCGTGGCACGCCGCGACGAACCCGTCGGAGAGCCCGTAATCGGTGGTGAACGAGATCCAGTCGTAGCCCACGTCGTCATCCCGTCCGTTGTTCTCGGTCCGCGGTGCCCTCGCCGGCCTCCGCCACATGGGCCGCCGAAGGGGCCAGCTGCAAGGCGAACCGATCGCCGATCGCGGCGGTGATCGGTTCGGGCGCGTTTCCTGAATGCAGTGATCGGCCCCGGCCACTCGACAACCACGTGATCGGGAAGGATCGCCCGCGTCCAGGGAAGCAGGCGTGCGTTCGGGTCCGAACGCGAAGTCCATCATGCCCCACACGAACGGGGAAGGCGTGGGCCCGAGCGTGGCCGGGACCTCTCGCGCGAGGCGCTCGAGCATCGGGCGACGCGCACGCTTGCTGCTCGACGCGTGCACCGAGTGCATTCGAGCACGCCGGTTCACGGTTCCCTGGCTCGGCCGACACTCCACCGAGGCGCCCATTGCTCTCTGCCGTGCCGTGGTGCGCAGTCCCCCTGGATAGATTGCGCGAAGGCCCGGGTCGGAACCGCAATAGACGGCGGTTGACGTGCACCACCGGATGCCGTCGTCGGATCGACCGAATTCGGACCACCCGCACCGTGAAGTTCAGAGACCCGCCCTTCCTGGTCAACGGCTGCGTGGACATTCGAACCGTCGCAGTCGAGGAGGAACTTTCCGTACGCCCGCCGCACCGGCGCGTCCTCGTCGAAGATCACCGGCAGCACCACATCGTCGACCAGGTGGAACGGGAAACGTACGAGCCGATAGGCGGCCCGTACCAGCGCTCGCACGCCGGCGCCCGGCCCCATGCTTCGTAACGCCGCCCTGGGCCGCGGTGACGCCGTCATCGGGCCGAATCCCCACGGGCGGCCTCACCGCAGTGGGAATGGTGCCGAGGACCCGCCGCGGCGTCCGGGCGCGCGGTCTCGCCGGCGGCGCAGGCCCTCTTCGGTACCCGCGCCGCCGGCACGGGCTGCGTCGAGGATCCGGTCTCGCATCCAGGCGTCGAGGGGTTGGCCGGCCGCGGCGACGCACAGCGCATGTCCGGTGTCGGTCAGCCTGAGGTTGGTGACGTGTGTCGGCTCCAACCCCAGCTCTGCGGATATCCCTTACTCGTGCCTTCCCGGAGGATGTGCTGACGCAGTTGGTCGAAGTCCACCGGTAGAACCTCGCCGAGCAACCGTGCGCCGGTCGATTCGCGGTCGTCGACGAGCGCGAGGAGGATCTGTTCGGTGCCGATGCGCTCATGGCCGAGTAGAGAAGGCTCGCGCAGGCTCTGTTCGAGGATCCGTCTGGCGTGCCGGTTGAACGGGATGTGCCCGGATCGGGCTGGCTCGCCGTAACCGGTGGTGAGCCGGCTGTCGATGACGGCCTCCGACACGTCGAACGATTCCAGCGCTCGCGCCGCTGCCCCGTCATCTTCGCGGATGAGGCCCAGCAGGATGTGCTCGGTTCCGAGATAGTCGTGGTGGTGGGCCCGGGCCGTTTCCGAGGCCAAGACGACGGTGCGCCGCGCTTGGTCGGTGAACCTCTCGAACACCGTTGCTCCCATCGGATGTGGCCGCTGCACGCGGTTACCTCATGTCCCCGTTGTGTACACCAACCGCTGGACCGGGGCGGGGTGTCTCCGTCGCCCACCCGGTGGGCCGCAGCAAGGCACAAGCGGAGGAGTACCTTGACGAGGCTGCGGGGATGCGCACGACACCCGCCTGACCAGGATAAGTAGCGTCATCGGTACTCCCCGACCCGCTACGTGAGCCTGATGATGACCCGGGAGCCGGCGGCCAGCTTCTGGGCATACGTCGTCAACTCGGGATCGGTGATCGCCGCATCCGTCGCGTCCTCCCACGCCTGCGCCACGCGACGTTTCGTCTCCTCGACCGACTTGCCCTTGCATTCGCGCTGTAAACGATCCATCACGCGTTGCAGCGTTTGTTCCACTGTGGCTTTCGCGACCTGCTCGAACTCGCGCTCGTCGAAGTCTGACACGTGTGGTCTCCGTCGTTTGAGCCCTGAGTGCGAACTCCGGCTCGGTACCTCATGGCCATGATCGACGAGACGTCGCGACGGCGATAGAGGAGATCGGCCCTGACCGCTGGTCTGTCGCCCTCGCTGCGGGTATCCGACCTCCTTCGAGGCAGGTCGGGGCAGGGTCATACCCGGCGAACCCTCCTGTCACCGAACGTAACCGGACAGCCGACTCAGCTGCTGCCGAACATGTCGCCGAACGGGTTGGACTCGCCGAGCAGACCACCGAACGGATTCGATCCGCCGAACATGTCGCCGAACATGTCGCCGAACGGGTTGGACTCGCCCAATAGACCACCGAACGGATTGAGTTCGTTCTCGTCCTGCTGATCGTCCTGGTCATCGTCCCCGCCTCGGGGGTGCTGCCCGTTCCGATCGACCTGCACAACCCCCGACACTGCGGCGGCCGCAGCGGGTGCTGCCACCGCGGCCATCGGAAACGCGGCAAGTACTCCGACGACGACGATCTTCGCCAGCAGACGCGACAGGTCATTCTCCTTCACTTGTTTCAGCACGGTCGTACCTTCCGTCGCGCCGAAGAGATCGTGGTAGCGGTCCATGTCCTCAACCAGGCGGGGCCGTCTTCGAAAAGGGCGAAACCGACCAAGTTGTCGTGCTCGAATCGTGGTCTCTTCAGCGTGGCTGTTGTCGGGTGCGCCGCCGGGACACGGCGCAACTTCCACTACACGCCTCAAACCCTGATCCTTCAACTCCCCATGCGGAACAGCCCGGGTCCAGCTGATCGGGCTCCCTCGCCGCCACCCGATCACCCACGCCAGTGCGTGCGGACGGCAATCGAGCGGATTTGGCGAACGAGCCCGGCTCCATCTGCGTGTCAACAGGTTCCGTTGCCATCGCACAGAGAAACAGTGAGTTTCACCTCCAGGTCGACCGGTAGCGTGCAGTCCACACAGCTACTCCGGGGGCGAACGTCGCACATTCGAGAAGGGCGTATGCCAGATTGTCGGGTCGACGACCGGAAACCGGCGGCCAGTCACCAGTGTGGGAACGAGTCTGACGAACAGGTTCTTCGCCCCCGCCTGCCACGGAAAGAGCGGCAGATCCACCGTGTCCATCAACTCATCGATTTCACGGATCCCCTCAGCACGTCCCTTGATCACCACGCTCCACGCTTCGTGCGCCGGCGCCTCGTAGCCGTCGACTTCCAGCGCAACCGGCGCATCCGACAGCGCAGCGGACACTTTGGTTCCTCTCCCGGACCTGAACACGATGGTTCCACGATCGACCGCATAATTGAGGGGAAAGATATCCGGGTGGTCGTCCACCCACACGGCGAGACGGCCAACACTCTCGGTACGAAGCAGTGCCCAACATTCGTTGACAGCAAGTTCCCTGACACTTGGCTCATTGTTTCCCATTGCCTTCGCCTCCTGTCATGGCATGAGAGGAACGGGGCCGTCGCGTTCCGGCACGGCGATCCGGCTCACCAAGAATCATCGTCGCTGTCTCGGCTCTTCGCGACGTATCCGCCCCTATCTGCTGTCGGACACACAGAGGTGCGGTGCCATACGACCTTCGGCCGGGGGGCCGGGGCGCGGTTCGTGTGCCCGACCTGATTCGACGTCCAACTCGTCCAACTCGGAAGCGCTGCATCAGCGCATCCTCGTAGCCGGACGCCGCAGGTCGGCCGCCTGCCGTGTGGCCGCCGACGCGACGTCAGGCGTTGAGCACAACCTTGAGCGCCTGCGTCTCGGCGGCCCGGCCGAACACGTCGTAGGCCTTCTCGATGTCGCCGAGGTCGAAGGTATGGCTCACGAACAGGTCGGCGGGCAGGGTATGTTCGGCGACCATCTTCAGCAGCGTCGCGGTGGTGTCGGTGTTCACCAGGCCCATCGCGATGGTGATGTTCGAGATCCACAGCGAGTCGAGCGGCAGCGGCACGCCGGCGCCGTGCACCCCGACGTTGGCGACGTGCCCGGCGGGTCGGACGACGTCCAGACACATCTGGAAGGTCGCCGGAACCCCCACCGCCTCGATGGCGACGTCGACGCCGAGCCCATCAGTCAACGCCATCACCTGGTCCTTCCAGTCGTCGTCGCTGGACAGCACCCCGTGTGTGGCGCCGAATCGCTTCGCCTGTTCCACCCGGTTCGCGTCGAGGTCGACGGCGATCACCTTCGACGGGCCGTACAGACGCGAGGTCATGATCGCGGCCAGCCCCACCGGCCCCGCGCCGACGACCACCACGACGTCGCCGACCTTGACATGCCCGTACTGCACGCCGATCTCGTGACCGGTCGGCAGGATGTCGGACAGCATCGCACCCTCCTGCGGTGTCACCCCGTCGGGCAGCCGATACACCGACGTCTCAGCGAACGGCACTCGGACGTACTCGGCCTGCGTGCCGTTGATCAGGTGCCCGAGGATCCAGCCGATGCCGGACGCACCCTCGTCGGCCAGGCAGTGTGAGAACACCCGCTGCTTGCACATATCGCAGTGCCCGCACGCGGAAATGCAGGAGATGATGACCCGGTCGCCGACCTGTAACGAGGTGACCGCCGAGCCGACCTCGGTGATCGTCCCGACGCCCTCGTGGCCGAGGATGCGCCCGTCCTGCACCGCGGGCACGTCGCCCCCGAGGATGTGCAGGTCGGTGCCGCAGATGGTGGTGGTCTCGATCTTGACCACCACGTCCGTTGGCTTCTCAATGGTGGCGTCGGGGACGTCCTCCCACGCCTTCCGGCCGGGACCGTGGTAGATCAGTGCCTTCATCGGTGGGCCTTTCGACTGTGGCCTTCTGCGGCGGGCCCTCGACGGTGACCGCCTAGGGCCGCCTCCCGTCAGCGAGCGAGACGGGGTCTCGGACGGATCGCCGGAACTGCCCACTCGCGCTCGCCGCTGCGGGAAGTGACGCGACGGCACCGAAATCACCCCGCTTGCGATCACCCAGCTTGCGGATCAATCCTATTCCGACGTACGCGCGCCGCACACCGGATCCAACGTGAACGGAATTCGCGGTTCGCTGTTCTTCTCCACAGGGATCTCCCGGCTGCAGGCCCCCGCCACGCCACCGTCCGTCGGAGGCGCCCGGCGATGCACTCGCACCGGCGCCTCGACTGCAGGTCCGCCCCCGCCGAGGAGAAGCGGCGAACCCCGTCCGGAGGCTGTCGGCGCGAGATATCGTGTGAACCCGACACCAGGACCGCCTGTGCGGTGGTTGGCCCGGGTGCCGATCAGCGCCATGCGGGAGGTGTGGTCATGGCCGAAGATGCGACATCGTCACCGCTGGCGCCCCGCGCCCAGGCGCTGACACTGCGCATCCTGGCCCGCGACCGCGTGCGCGTCGACCACAGCGCGTCTGTCGCCGCCCACGCGCTGGCGCTCGCACCCACGGTCCCCGCCGCCGACCGGGACACACTGGTGGCCGCCGCATGGCTGCACGACATCGGCTACGCCACCGAGCTGGGCGAGACCGGGTTTCACCCGCTCGACGGCGCCCGCTACCTGCAAGCCCAGGGGTGGCCGGCCCGAGTGTGCGACCTGGTCGCTCATCACTCCGGCGCCCGGTTCGTCGCCGCCGTCATCGGCCTGGGCGAGCAACTGAGCCGGTTCGGCTTCGTCGAGGACGCAGTCTCGGACGCGCTGACCGTCGCCGATCAGACGACCGGACCACACGGCGAGGCGGTGAGCCTGGACCAGCGACTGCGCGAGAAGCACGACCGGCACGGCCCCGACTCCGCCGCCACCCGCGCGCAACCGCAACGCGACCCCTACCTGCGGGCCGCCGCCGACCGAGTCGAGCAACGCCTGCGGCTGCACTGAACCCGCCGCCTGGTAGCGGAGACCGGCACCGGCCCAACCCCGCCCGCCGCCCCCACGGACACGAGCTGCGATCCATGCCTACACCCGCAACTCCTCAGCCTCACCAGTAGCGCTGCCCCGCACCATCTTTTCCCGATCGGCCATCGACGTCCCGTTGCCCTGTCGAGCCCCACACCCGGCAATACGCTACCTCCACCCCCTCTCCGGCGTCGCTCCCGCACACTTCCCTCCGGGCCTGCCCAGAAAGGAGCGAGGTCCGCGCGGTCAAAGATTCGGTGACCCGAACCCACACGCCCAGAAGGCCACCGACCCCATGCCGCCCTATTGCACACCGCAACCACCGACATCCCAAGTATCCGCGGCCTCACCAATTCACACAGGCAGACAATGTCAGAACCTATTAATTTGTGTTAGACATATCGGCAACAGTTGAAAGCCTGCGCAGATGGGCGGCGAACCTCGATTCGATCGCGGGGGTGAGGGCGAGCCCGGTTCCGGGAACCGCGGTGTAATCGGCCAATGCGGTCGGGTCGGGCCATAGGCCCGCGATCCGTCCCGGAAGGGGTGATCGGCTCCTCGTGCCCGACCCGCGCCACAACCTCGAACCCGCCGACGGACTCCACGGTCGCGATGCCGTCGTGACCCACACCCGGACCCGGGGTTATCCGCCGTCTCCGGTACGCCTGACACCACGTCCGGGTCGACTACAGTCCATTTTCGGCGGGCCGAATTTTGGCAGATCGTCCTGTCATGTCACCGATCGACGAAGAGGGCTCGCCGCCCAAGGTGCCGAGGTGACACCTGATGTCCAGCCCCACAGCAGGAGAGCGAAGATGAGTGAGCCCCCAAGCGAGTCCAAGGTCATCGACAACGTAACGAGGCCCCTGTACGCCACGGTCGGTGCCGGCGATGCGGCCGTCCAGGCCGTTGCCGATGCCGTCGCCGAGGTGCGCCGGCGCGCCGAGCACACCGGCACCGAGGTATCCGGGTGGTTCGAAGACGCCCGGGAGCGTGTCGGGTCACTGCCCACCGATGTGCAGGAGCGGATCGAGGCCTTCCGGCAGCGCCTCGCCGGTTTGCCCTCGGAACTGCCCGGATGGGCGCAGGTGCGGGAGGCGTTCACCGTCGAGGAGCTGCGCAAGAATTACGACGAGTACCGCAAGGATGCCGTCGACCTGTACGCCGACCTCGCCGAGCGGGGCGCGGGGACCGTCCAACGGCTGCGCACCCGCCCGGGCGTTGACGAGCGCACCGAACCGGCCGACGACGACGCCGACCGGATCGACGAGGCCAACGCTGCCCCCGCCGAGAAGGAGACGACCCGCTGAAACACCCCGACCCCGATCCCGATCCCGGGACCATAAGGTCGGTGGTACCGAGCCGCCCTCGCGCCGCACCTGCGCGAGGGTGGCTCCCGCACTATGGCCGCCCGCAGCGGGCCCACTCGACGTGGCACAGGCCCGGGCAATCCACGAACGCATCGTCGGCGATCTCGACGGGCCGACCCGCGACGGACTGCTGAACCGGTCGGCCCGGCTCCCCCGGTTCGGTCTCCGCCCGGCTGGGGATGTGCAGGGATTCGGTCGAGGACGCGGCCTGTGGCCTACCCGCCTCACGTGATCGGCCGTCCCGTCAGAGTGGTGCATGGATTCGATTGGGGTGGCAGGTTCCCCGAATAATGAACACCGAGTGGGACCGAAGACCTCGCTGGAAGCGATGTTCACTATTCGGGAGGAACCCCAGTTGCCTTGGCACCTCTCAGGGCGGACCCGGTCGGTTTGGCGGTTGCCTTGGCGGCAGCGGCCTTCTTCGCGGGCGCCTTGGCGGCAGCGGCCTTCTTCACGGGCGCCTTCGCCGCAACAGCCTTCTTCACGGGCGCCTTCGCCGCAACAGCCTTCTTCACGGGCGCCTTCGCCGCAACAGCCTTCTTCACGGGCGCCTTCGCCGCACCAGCCTGCTTCGCGGGCGTCTTCGCCGCAGCAGCCTTCTTCACGGGCGCCTTCGCCGCACCAGCCTGCTTCGCGGGCGTCTTCGCCGCAGCAGCCTTCTTCGCGGGTGTCTTCGCGGCACCAGCAGCCTTCTTCACCGGCGGCACCCCGGACGGCACCGATTTGGCAGTTGCCTTGGCGGCCACGGCCTTCCTCGCGGGCGCCTTGGCCACCACGGCCTTCCTCGCGGGTGTCTTCGCGGCACCAGCAGCCTTCTTCACCGGCGGCACCCCGGACGGCACCGATTTGGCAGTTGCCTTGGCGGCCACGGCCTTCCTCGCGGGCGCCTTGGCCACCACGGCCTTCCTCGCGGGTGTCTTCGCGGCACCAGCAGCCTTCTTCACCGGCGGCACCCCGGACGGCACCGATTTGGCAGTTGCCTTGGCGGCCACAGCCTCCTTCGCGGGTGCCTTCGCCACAGCAGCGGCCTCCTTCGCGGGCGCCTTCGCGGCCGCAGTCTTCTTCACCGGCGCCACCTCAGACGGGGTCGGCTTTTCGGCAGCAGCCTCCTTCACGGGCGACACCTCGGACGACGCCTGCTCCGACTCGGGGGTGGTGCTGATCTGGGGTTCCCCCTCGAGTCCGGCCTTGGCACCCTCCGATGCTTTCATCTGTTGCCGCAGCTTGCTGTTCGTCCAGGACCAGGCGCCCTCTCCTGCATCCCGAAGAACCCCGACTGCATTTCTGGCGGCGCGCGCGGCGCCGCTGATTACGTTCATGGCCAACTCAGCCAGCCTTCCGCAGTCACGGCCGCCGACGCACAGGCGGCCTCCTCGGACGTATCCATCACCGGACAGACTAACCGTGAATGGCAGTCAACGAGCGACCGGCGGATTGTGCGGTGCATATCGGTAAGTAGTGCGGCTGACACAAACCGCCGTCTTTCGCCCAGTCTGATGCACCCGTCGACGTTTCGTTAACCGCACCTCCGGTTGGGCACGACCACCGATATCCGACACCATCCCCACCGAATACTGCGCCGACGGTCGTCGCACACCGACAACCCGTCGGTGGACGTGAGCGATGAACCAGGACTGTCGGATTCGGCGCCGACCAGTCCGCCACCGCGACCGTCCGTCGCCTGACGTCCCGACAGAAAGCAGCCAGCGATCCGGGTCACGCACCGGGCACTCGCGCACCACACGCACGGCGTGGTCTCAGGACTCGTGATTCGTGATCGTGATTCGGGGTCCCAACACCACGGCTCGAACTGATCGCCATTGAAGAGGCGATGGACACCGATGTCGTGTTCGTCGACGTCGAGGAGACGATGGTGGACAAGCACCGTGCCCGCCGCAGCCATGCCCACGGCGTACACGCTACATCCGAACGAGGTCATCGGGGAATTCGGCGAGTTCGGGGAGCGCCGATGTGCACGCGAGGACCGCGTGACGGGGCGCATCTTGTGTGTGGGCGCCCGGGCCGATCGAGGCATCCGAGTAACCAGGCAGTGCCGGTGCGCGATCACTCGAAACCTGCCCACCGAACGCACGTCTGAGACGTCGATCAGAAGGCCGCACGGCGGAACGAATGGCCCGCCGTCCGATCACCACTCGCTCTGCACGCGCCCGTTCCGACCGAGGAAGGCGGACACCCGTTCGACCTCCACCGGGTCGAGCGAGCTGCCGGTGCGTGCCCTTGCCCCACACGGTCTGGCGGAGAAAAATTGGGTACGCAGTGGCTGCGGCCGCGGGCCGTCGACGCCCGCCGGCGGTGGACCGCGACAAGTCGGCCACCGTTGCACTCACCGAGGGGACCTGTGTCCCCGCGGGAGGAGGTTACTGATGTTCATCCAAGTCATCCAGGGAAAAGTTGCCGATCAGCCGCGG
Source organism: Rhodococcus sp. ACS1 (assembly GCF_002300155.1). NCBI lineage: Bacteria > Bacillati > Actinomycetota > Actinomycetes > Mycobacteriales > Nocardiaceae > Rhodococcus > Rhodococcus sp. ACS1. The sequence goes on along the minus strand of NZ_NSDZ01000006.1, from coordinate 491,677 downwards.
CTGCGCGAATGCATGGATCGGTGGAACGAGGAACTGCAACCGGGGGCCACCGGCTACCTCGGCTCCACCTCCGGCACCCGCGGCGACGGCACGTACATCGCCCTGGTTCGGTTCGACTCCGAGGAGGCGGCCCGCCGCAACAGCGAACGTCCCGAGCAGGGCACCTGGTGGGCCGAGACCGAGCGGTGTTTCGACGGCCCGGTCACCTTCATGGACTGCCCGGACGCGATGGAGTGGCTCGGTGGCGGCTCCGACGATGCCGGGTTCGTGCAGATCATGGAGGGCCACACCACCGACGCGCACCGGCTGTCTGAGCTGATGGCCCAGGCCGGCGACAAGCTACCCGGGGTGCGGCCGGAAATCCTCGGCGGTACGTTCGCCGCCGCCGGCGACGGCGGATACGTCGAGGCGGTGTACTTCACCACCGAGCCCGAGGCCCGCGCACACGAGAAGATCACCGTCCCCGACGATCTGCGTTCGCTGTTCGAGGAGGAAGGCCGGCTGATGGGCGAGGTCGACTACTTCGACCTGCGCGAGCCCATGCTGGTCTCCGCGTCGCGGTAGCGACAACCACCAGTCGCGCGCCGCACCGGCCTTACACACAGATGCCGCCCGGTCGCGATGCCGACAGCGATGACCCTTCGGAAGGAAGTGGATCCAGGCAACCGGATTTCACGCGAACAGCAGGATTTGACGAGTTGTCTCGAGATGTTCGTTGATCTTCTGGTGCACCCGGTGTCTTTCCCTCGGTCAGCCCCTGGGAAGCATGCTGTACTCGGCGGCGACGCACAGCCGATTCTGTCGCTGCTCTGGACGGCCGCCGGGCAATCCCGACTGGGACCGACCAGCAGGTTTGTGGGGCAGGAGGCCGGATGTTCCACCGTGGTGACCGTGTTGCTACCGAAGCCCCTACCCTCGATGAGGGTCTGGTCGTCGAGCCCGAGGCCCGCCGCCGTCCGTGGATGGACTTTCTCGTCTCCACGCCGGGACGGCTGTCCGTGCTGGGGATCCTGCTCGTCGCGGCGGTCCTCACCGCTGCTGTGATCACCTCGGCCGCGGTTGCAGCCCGGCAGCAGCGCGTCGAGACCCTCCGCACCCACACCGAACCGCTGATGAATGCCGCCCAGAACGTCTACAGCGCGTTGTCGATCGCCGACGCCGACGCCACCACGTCCTTCCTCTCCAGCGGCACCGAAACGACCGCCGTCCGGCAGCAGTACACCCAGGCGATCGGCGAGGCATCGAGCGCGTTGGTCACCGCAGCCAACGGCGTCTCGTCACAGGACGCCGAATCGCTGGCACTGCTGTCGGACATCGTGCGCAACCTCGCCGAGTACTCCAACCTGGTGGCGACTGCGCAAGCCAACGACCGGGCCGGCAACCCGGTCGCGGTGGCGTACCTGTCCGATGCTTCCACGCTCATGCAGGACACCATCCTCCCGATGGCCGAACGCCTCTACGTCCACCAATCCCAGGCGGTCGCCGATACCCAAACCCACATTGCGCAACTGCCCACGACCGCCCTCACCGTGACCGTTGCCATGCTCGTCGCCCTCATCCTCGCCCAGCTGTACCTGCGGCGGAAGAACAAACGTCGGGTCAACCCCGGCCTCGCCGCCGCCACCGCACTGATGGCCGTTCTGCTGATCTGGTTGGTCGCGGCAAGTGTGGTGTCGTCGATGGCGAGCGACCGCGCGAGAGTTGAAGGGACCCAACCTCTCGATGCCGTCGTCCACGCTCGCATTCTGGCGCAGCAGGCCCGCGCCGACGAAACCCTCGCCATAGTGCAGCGCGGATCGGACACCCGGTACGAGATCGACTATGCCCGGCGTACGGAGGCGCTCTCGGAGGAACTCGCCCGGCAGCTGGCCGACTCACACGGACGTGCCGCCGCGGAACCGATCGACGGCGCCGTGACCGCACTCGACGGGTGGCGTGCCGCGCATCAGGAGATCGACAATGCCCTCGATCGCGGTGACTACCCGGCCGCCGCGGCGATCGCCGTCGGATCCGATCCTGCCGCATCGACGGCACGGTTCGCCGCCCTCGACCAGTCCCTGCGCAGCGCAATCGACCGGCTCCGCGACGACGAGGTCGACGCCGTGACGGACACGTATCGGTCGATGTCGAAGCTGGCCATCGGTAGCATCGTAATCGGAGTTCTCGGCGGATTCGCCGTCGGCGGGGGTATCTGGCCGAGACTGAACGAGTACCACTGATGACCCGGATGACGCTACCGACACAGAGCGCGGGACCGCGAACGCGGCTCGGGATCCTCGTCGGTGTCGCGATCATCGCCACCGCCGGCGCCGTCCTCACCGCGTGCGCCGCACCGGATCCGCTCACCCCGACCGCCACTGGTCTGTACACCCGACCGATGTCGGGTGGCGCACAGATCATCGCGCCCCTGGGCACCGCGCCTCCGGAACCACCATCACCCGAATCGTGCGGTGCCCTCGCCAGCCTGCGTCCCGGCCCACCGCCGGCACCCGGACAGATGCCACCCGGCGGCTCGCTCGCCGAGATTGCCGCTCGCGGTCGGTTGATCGTCGGTATCGATCAGAACACCAATCTGCTCAGCTTCCGGGACCCGGACACCGGCACCTTGCAGGGCTTCGACGTCGACATCGCCCGCGAGATCACCCGCGACATCTTCGGCGATCCGGAGAAGCTCGAATTCCGGCTGCTCACCTCCGCAGGCCGGTTCACCGCACTCGAGAACAACGACGTGGACGTCGTCGTCCACTCCACCTCCATCACCTGCGATCGCGCACAACGGGTCGGCTTCTCCACCGAGTACCTGCGCACCTACCAGCGCCTGCTGGTCCCCAAGGGCTCCGACATCACCGGACCGGCGGACCTCGCCGGGAAGCGAGTCTGCAGCTTCATCGCCACCACCTCATTGGCCACCGTCCAACGGGTCGCGCCGCAGGCCACGATCGTCGCAGTCCCCGACTGGGACGACTGCCTGGTCACCCTGCAGAAGGCACAGGCCGACGCCGCCAGCACCTCCGACTCACTTCTGGCCGGATTCACCGCCCAGGACCCGGAACTGCAGATCGTCGGACCACCGCTCGAGACCGAACACGCCGGAATAGGGGTCAACAAGGACCGGAGCGACCTGGTGCGGTTCGTCAACGGCACACTCGACCGCATCCGTGCCGACGGCACCTGGATGCGCATCTACGACCGGTGGCTGGCCACCCCGCTCGGACCGGTCTCGGGCCCACCCCCAGCGATCTACCGCGACTGAGCAGACACGGAGTTGCAGTCCGCGTCCAAGCCTTTCCAGGCGGTGAAATTGGGAACTTGTCCAAGAACGTCGAGTCCGGCCGCGACAGCCATGCTCCGGTTCGACTGGCGGACTTCGCACTAGCAAAACAGTTTCGCCGGTCAGCTGGTGTGGGCGATCTGGTCCCAGCCCTCGACGGACTCGGGGGGCGCGAGGTGCGGGTCCGGTGTAGAAGGCGGCGGGGCGGACGAGCTTGCCGAGGCGTTTCTGCGACGTCCGCGGCATCTACCAGCCCGCGTTCCCGCAGAAACGGATGCATCGCTGCGGCGCGGGCCCGCACCGGGCCGAGCAACAGACGGTGCCCGCCGTTCAGGTGTGCGCGTTCGTGGGCGAGGACGGCGCGCAGTTGGTGGTCGTCGAGGGCCAGCTAGATCCTGTGCATAATTCTCGCAGAATCTTGCCCTGCAACTGATTATCTAAATATGTTGTATATCAACATCTTTCAGAAAAGACTCAACACCGGTCGAAACGGACATCCGCGCGGCCGTCGACACCCCGCGCGCCCCGGCGCCGGCACTCCCCCGACACCCACATCACAAACCGGGGACATGTCATCACATCGGGACACAGCACCATCACAACCGAGGCGCCCACCTCACAGGGATGCGGGTCGCCGCATTTCGGAGCGGACTCCCCTCCGCCCCGGTGCGCGGAGGGCAGTGACGGGTCGCCTCGGGGGGGTGCCACGCTGGACGTCTGTGAGCGTGCCGCACGCCGACCCAGGGGATCCGCGGCGCGCTCGAGTACTCGGTGGGGAAGGTCGCGGGTCGGTTGCGGCGATCACGGGGTACCTGAATGTTCGTCAGGTCCGGGTCAGGACCCGGGGCCCGATGTGGTGGGCGAGTTCGAGCGCGAGTTCGAGCGCCAGCCGGCGTTCGCCGGGATGGTGACCGAGGAGTTCGGTTGCACGCGCGACGCGTTGCAGGACGGTATTGCGGTGGGTGTGCAGGCGGACGGCGGCGCGGGGTGCGTTCTCGGCTTCGTCGAGGAACACCCGCAGGGTCTCGCGGAGCCGCGCCGCGCTGGGCGTGTCCACGGCGAGCGGACCCAGCGTCGTGGCGACGAAATCGGCTGCGCGGTCTTGGTTTTGCGCTGCCAGCGCCGTGACTTCGAGGTCGCGGTAGAGCGCCAGGCGCGCGCCGCTCGGGTGCCCGCTGAGCAGCCGCTGGATGGTCAGCGCCGCATCGTGTGAGCGGCGGAACCCGGTGATGCCGGGCTGGGTGGGGCCGACCGCGACGCGGACGTTGGGTTGCGCTCGGGTGAGCGCGTCGCGCAATGCGTCGAGCGCGGGGTCGGAGTCGGTACCGAGCCAGGCCCACAGCGTCGAGGTTCCGGCGGGGAGGGTCAGCGGAGGGCGCGCACCGGCGGCGCGGGCGAGGCTGGTGGCGGCGGACTCCAGCGCGCCCTGCACCTCGCCGGGCGGTTGGGTCCACAACACGAGTGCGGTATGGCGGCGGGCCAGTTCGTACCCCAGGCGTTCGCTGGCTCGGCGGCTGTCGATCGGGGCACCGTCGAGGATCAGACGAACGGTCTCGGTGCGGCGTGCGAGCGCACCACCGAGCACCTCCTCGCGCTCACGCTGCGCGTCGGCAATGACGCGGCCGATCACGTGGTCGACGTTCTCGAACAGGTGCTGCGAAAACGCCTCCAACAACTCGACGAGCTGCGGGCCCGGCGCGACGACCCGAGCGGCATGGGCGATGAAGCTCTGCCACACCAGGTTCTGCCCTCGCCGGTAGGCGTGGAAGATCACGTCGAGGTCGATGCCGCGGCGCACGATGGTGCGGACCACATCCAGCGCCTCCGGTGGGACGTCGATCGGTGCCGCGCGGCCGTCGCGGCGTGAGAGTGTCGTCAGTAGGCGCGCGACGTTCGCGCGGTTGCTTGCCGACATCTCCGCCGCGATCGCGGCATCGGCGCCCAGCGCTGGGGCCAGCTTGACCACCTCGGCGTCCATGTCTTCGACGAACCGATCGAGTTCGGCGAGCATCGAGTCGGCGACGTCACCCATGAGCCTGACGATCACCGCGGGGGTCGTTGCGCTGGTCATGAACAGAGTGTGCTACCGCACATAGTCGGGGGCAAGGTATAGGCGTACGGACATGTCGCCGGGTGTCGGTGCGGATTTACTGTGAATCACATCACACCCCCACTCGACAGCGTCCAGGAGACACCAGTGACGATCACGACCATCCCCGACGTGGAGACCATGGAATTCGATGTGTTGATCATCGGCGCCGGCATCTCCGGAATCGGCGCGGCCTACCACCTCAAGACCCGCCGGCCGGACACGACGTTCGCGATCCTCGACGGTAAGGACGCGATCGGCGGGACGTGGACCCAGTTCCGCTACCCGGGGATCCGCTCGGATTCGGACATGCCGACCTTCGGCTTCGGGTTCAAGCCGTGGACGCACAAGAAGGCGATCGCCGACGCGCACATCATCCTGGACTACCTGCAGGAGACCGTCACCGAGAACCACATCGACGAGCACATCCGCTTCGGATACCGGGTGTCGGCGGCGGAGTTCTCCTCGTCGGCGGGGCGCTGGACTGTGACCGCGCACCGTTCCGGCAGCGACGAGACCGTGCAGATCACCGCGCGGTTCCTGTTCTCCGGTACCGGCTACTACGACCACGAGGCCGGCTTCACGCCCGAATTCGACGGCATCGAGGACTTCACCGGCCAGGTGGTTCATCCCCAGCACTGGCCCGAAGACCTCGACTACTCCGGCAAGAAGGTGGTGGTCATCGGCAGCGGCGCGACCGCGGCCACGCTGATCCCCGCGATGGCCGGCACCGCAGGGCACATCACGATGTTGCAGCGGTCGCCGAGCTACGTGCTCTCGCTGCCGGCCGAGGACGCGATCGCGAACACGCTCAACAAGCTGATCGGCCCGAAGCGGGCGTACCCGATCATCCGGCGCAAGAACATCATGATGCACCGCGGGATCTTCACGGCCTGCCGGCGCTCCCCGAAGCTCATGCGGAAGCTGTTGATCGCCGGGGTCCGCCGCCAGCTGCCCAAGAACTTCGACGTCGACACTCACTTCACCCCCCGCTACAACCCCTGGGATCAGCGCCTCTGCATGGTGCCCAACGGCGACCTGTTCAAGGCGATCTCGACAGGCCAGGCCTCGGTAGTGACGGATCGGATCGAACGATTCACCGAAACCGGAATCCGGCTCGAGTCCGGCCAGGAACTCGAGGCCGACATCGTCGTCACCGCCACCGGTTTGAACATGCTCGCGTTCGGTGCGATCCGGATCAGAGTCGACGGAGAGCCGGTGAATCCGCCCGACACCACCGTCTACAAGTCGATGATGCTCAGCGGCCTACCGAACTTCGTGTTCGCACTCGGCTACACGAACATCTCCTGGACGCTCAAGGTCGACCTCATCAGCGAGCACTTCTGCCGACTGCTCGATCACATGGACGAGCGCGGCTACACCATCGTCGAACCGGTCCTCACCGATCCGGACATGGAACGGGTCCCGTTGCTCGACCTCACCTCCGGATACGTCCAGCGTGCGGTCGCCGCGTTCCCCCGTGCCGGCACCAGCGGCCCGTGGACAGCCGCGACGGCCTACGACAAGGACGTCGAGCGGCTGCGTGAGGGGCCGATCGAGGACCCCGACCTGCGATTCACCGCCCACCCTCCGGCTCTGCTGGCCTCGTGACCGTAGCGAGCACGATGAACAACGAGATCACCTTCACCAGCCACGGCGTCACCTGTGCGGCCTGGCACGTTCCGGCCACCACCGACGCACCGGACCGAGAACCCGGCCGGCCGTGCGTGGTCATGGCGCACGGCTTCGGCGGCACCCGCGACACCGGCCTGCTGGGCTACGCCGAGGCATTCGCTCAGGCAGGCATCGATGCGTTCGTCTTCGACTACCGCGGCTTCGGTGACTCGGACGGCACACCCCGCCAACATGTGTCGTTCCGCCGTCAGCGACAGGACTACCGCGCCGCGATCGAGGCGGTCCGCCGACTGCCAGGCGTCGACCCGGACCGAATCGCACTGTGGGGGACGTCGTACTCCGGAGGTCACGTCATCGCGGTCGCCGCGGAGGATCGGCGCATCGCGGCGGTCGTTTCCCTGACACCGGCCACCGACGGGCTCGCCGCCCTGGTCCAGATCGCCCGCTACGCCGGCCCCGGCCAGCTGGTTCGCGCCACCGGACACGGGCTGCGGGACCTCGCCCGTGCGCTGACCAAACGCGCGCCGCACCACGTTCCGGTGGTCGGGCAGCCAGGGTCGGCGGCGATCCTCAGCACGCCCGGCGCCGTGGAGGCCTACACCTCGATGGCCGGCGCGACCTGGCGCAACGAAGTGTGCGCACGCACCGCACTGGAGGTCGGGGTGAACCGGCCCACCACTTCCGCTCGTCATCTCTCCTGCCCGATCCTGGTGCAGATCGGCACACACGACCGCATCGCGCCGCCCGACGCCGCCCGCCGGACCGCCGCCAAGGCCGGCCCGCTCGCGCAACTGCGCGAGTACCCCGTCGATCACTTCGACATCTACCAGGGACCCTGGCAACAGCAGGCACTGGCCGACCAGCTCACCTTCCTCCACCGAGTCCTCGACCCCCTCCACAGCACACCGTCACCGACGAGGTGAGACCGCACCCACCGCACATCAAGAATGTGCACCACCGAACACCAATGGAGAAGTGATCTCCGACCCGAATCGGGTCACCGTAGTAGGCGCAGGCATCCTCGGCGGGCAGATTGCCCGGCACAGCGCATTCAAGGGAAAAGACCTCTCCGCGCACGGAATGTACGCCGACGTCAACCGCGCCGACGTCGCCGCCACCGACGAGAACATCGCAAAGACCCGGAAACGGTTGACCTACAGCACCAACATTTCCGAGGCCATCCAGCACGCAGACGTGGGTCATCGAAGCGGTAACGGAGAGACCCGACGTGACGACCAGCGTCTACGAGACCATGGCAATACCTGCCAAGCGCGACTGGGCCGGTACTCGCCAGGCTCTGACACCGCCCCGCCACACCGGCGCCGTCGCGATCATCCCGATGACCCGCAGCTGCGCCGTGAGGTGCGGTGGACCGACGCCGAGCTCCTGCAGAAGGCCGGGATCCCGAGCCTGCTCCGGTCGGGGGCAAGGTCGGTTCTCCTCGCTGCGGCTGCGGGGACTCCACCTTGCCTCCTTGGTCGTCGACGACCTGCAGGCACGGACCGGCGAACGGGGGAACCTCCACCAACGTCCGGGACGAATCACAAGGTGTGGCGACGGCAGCGCCTGGGAGTGATCCGTGAGCACACTATGAGCAATCCCCAACTCCACGTTGGGATCACGCTCGGTTTAGACGAGCGACCCACTCCAGCCGAATAACCGTCCTGCGGTAGCCAATCCGCGCACATCAGAGTTGACCACGCGTCGAAACCGACACGCTCGCCACCCACCCCAGATCGACCGGGCCACAGTGGGCGGCGCCCACGACGACGGTCCTGGACGCCGCCTCGCCCTGCGCACTTGACAAACCGGCGTACATATCAGTGTGCCAGTTTCCCGGATGGCACCGTTGTCACCAGTGCAAACGCCGGAACCACCCCGAAAATCGGCCAACCCGGTGCAACTCAGGAGATACGCGGAGGCCGCGGGTGCGTTCAGTGGATCCACAGGATCCATACCCACCTCCCGACGCCATCACATATCCGGACAACGTCTGGGCAAGTGCCTTGCACTGGCGGGCACGGCGCTGCTGCTGATACTCGAGCACATCGCGCAACAACAGCCGATGCCGAGTGCCGACTTTCTCCGCCGACAACTCCCACGTCGATCAACCGTCGCACCGTCGCTGGCCCACCCCCAGCAGATCCGCACCATGCGGGCCGATAAGAAGGGGTTCAGAGCTGCTTAAGCCCTGAGCGGCATCCTGAATGCGCACACGTTGCGGGGCCTGATTCGGCCATCGCATCGACCGCTGCGGATCGATGCTCCACATGAGTGGTGGAAATGGAGTGAATGGAATTGCTTCGATGCCTCGCACGCCGATCTCGCCCGCAGTCGGAAACGTGGTGGGTGAGGGCAAACGTTGGCAAGCAGGCTCCCCTACTTCGGAATCTGTTTTACCGCTTCAGAACCCGGGAAATCAGGGATCTCGCTTGTCGACGTGAGGGCAATTATGTTGGCGCACTCTACGAGCAGGTGCCGATCAAGGCACGCAGGTTTCCCACCATCAGTAATGGCACACCGCCGGACAGCTCAGTCACCGTCTTACCATCGAACTAGCGTCATCTCCGGAAGGCTCGGCCCATGACCGAACAACCACCAGTTCCGCCCGGCGGCTATTCACCACCCCGGCCGCCGAGGGCTTCTCAACCACCTTCGTCCGGCGGCGCGGGGTATCCGCTCCCAGCTCATCACGTGGGCGTCCTGCCGGCGGAGGCCTATACCTCATGGATCAGGCGTGTCGGCGCCTTCGTGATCGACCAACTTCTGTACATGATCCTCGCCGTTGGCTTCGGTGTCGGCGGCGGAGTGATCATCGGCATGGCGGATGGCACGTCCTGCCCTACCGGCGAGAGCACCGATGCCACGTCGTGCAGCTCGTCGGTCTTCGAAGGCATCGTTTCGTCGATCATCACTCTGGTGGTGCTCGCGTATTGGTTCTGGAACTGGGGCTATCGCCAAGGCCGGACCGGTTCGAGCATCGGTAAGTCGGTGCTGAAGTTCAAGGTGGTCAGTGAACGAACGGGCCGGCCGATCGGCTTCAGGATGTCGCTCGTGCGTCAGGTCGCCCACATCCTGGACGCGATCTTCTACATCGGTTATCTGCTGCCGTTGTTCACCGCCAAGCGGCAGACGATCGCCGACACGCTCGTGAAAACGGTCTGCCTGCCCATCGAACCGCTGCGTGCCTCGACACCGCAGCCACGCCCGGCCTACGGAACTCAACCGCCGCCGCGGTACGGCACTTCGGTCGACGGCACGTCACCGGCTCACTGGTCTCCGCGGCAACCCTACGGAACGCCAGCGAATTTCACCCCGTCCTACAACGCTCCGGGCTCGGCGTATGGCACTGCTCCGTCTGCCGGCTACGGCATCGCCCAGCGCCCCGGGACGGTCACCGCGGCAGCGGTCCTCGCCCTTGTCATGACCGCGCTGACCACTATCGCCAGCTTGGTGTCGCTCTATACGAGCAGTCACTACTATCCCAGGACCGGTGCAGTCACAGCAGCCCTATGTCTTTCCCCCGTCGGCCTTGTGTTTGCCGGGTTGTTCATATGGGGTGGAGTCGGCGTCTCGAGGGGTCGCGCCAACAAATCCCTCCTGTGGACTTCATCAGTCACAGTGGGGCTCTCTCTCGTCAATGTCGGGGTGAGCACGAGTGATTACGGACGAGTTCTCGGAGTCGTGTGCTCAGGGCTTGCCGTGGTCGTCGTGACACTGATCTTGCAAACATCGAGTAAGGACTTTTTCCGTACGAGAAGCGCTACGACAATCTAACCGGTTGCGTCGAAGTCAGCCGGCACAACCGGACGAGCGTCGGTCGCCTCGGCAACCACCACCGGAGCACCAGAGCTGGTGGTCCCCTACCAGCTGCGTAGTCGACGCCACGTAGCGGCGACAGAGTCATCGCCACAGTCGTTGGCGCAGTTGGCCCTACGGCCCAATCACCTCGAACGACCATTCGGTGCTGCCGATGCGGATGACGTCGCCATGGCCGAGAATGGCGGAGTCGATGATGCGCTCGCCGTTGATCAGCGTGCCGTTTGACGACTGCAGGTCCCGGATTTCGTATTGCGGCCCGGTAGCCACGACGATCGCATGGTACCGGCTGACGTTGCGGTGGCTGAGCACGAGATCGTTGGTGTTCTTTCGCCCGATCCGCAGACCACCGGGGGGAACCGGGATCGCCGTGCCGGCGCGGTCGCGGAGCTGTCCGGTGGCCACTCGCTGTTGCTGCTCGATCAAGGTCAACGTCATGGCGCCGGTCGTCACGGTCAACGGTTCCTGATTCAGGATTCGTTTTTCGAGGTCTTGTAGTGGTCCGGATGGGTCGATGCCCAGTTCGTCGGCGAGGGTTGTGCGTAGCCGCCGGCATGCGTCCAAGGCGTCGGATTGCCGGCCGGCCAGGTAGAGGGCGGTGATCAGCTGGGCCCACAGTGGCTCTCGAAGCGGATGCTCATTCGTCAGATCGATCAGAGTAGAGATTACTGATTCGGCTCGGCCACATGCAATTTCGGACTGGGTTCGCGCCGATGCGGTCGCCAGCAGTTCCTCTTCGAGAGTGGCGGCGAACGCATCGGCAAAGCTGTGCCCGCGTAGATCGTCGAGGACCGGCCCTTTCCACTCGTCCAGGGCGTGAGACAGTGCGGCGCTCGCCTCCTCGAATTGTCCGGCCTCGGCGAGCCGGCCACCGGTCGACGACAATGCCCGAAACCGGGCCAGGTCGAAGTCGTCGTCCGCCACCGACAGTCGGTATCCCGGTGCTACGGTCGCCAATACGGTCTTGGGGTCCACGTCGGCGCCACCGAGGGCCTTTCGCAGTTTGGACACGATCACGTGCAAACTGGCCCGGTAGTCCGGGGGCGGATCGTCATTCCACGCCGCCGCGGCGAGGGCGTCGGCCGCGACCACACGACCGCGCCGGATGAGCAGCATCGCGAGCACAGCGCGCGGTTTGGTGCCACCCAGGGACTGCGGCGCTCCATCGATGGTCAACTCCACTGAGCCCAGGACGTGGAGACCGAGCCGGGGACTTATTGCCTCGACATTCTCTGCCACACCAATCACCGAGCCTTTTCGCTCCGGGCGCCCGCGCGAGGTTGTTGCGTCGGCATCAATTATGCCGTCCCGGACATGGGATCTACCAGGCCCGGCAGCACGGGGCGTCGGCGTCGCTCGCCGGGGGATGTGCTCGACGGATGCGGGGATAGGGATTTGACCAGGATCGGATAAGCGGCGGACCACACACTTCCTCACGTCCCCAGCAAGACAATGAGAGAAGGTCCACCGTCGTGTTCACCCGCAAGATCGCCACCGCCGCCAGTACCTGCATCACCGCCGCTGTTATCGGGGTGGCAGCTCTCGGCCTCGTCGGCACCGCGAACGCGGTGAGCCCCGCCGCGGTCTCGACCATGTCAGCCTCGGTGGTGGTCGGCGATCCGGTAGGAGCCGCCACATACTGGCAACGTCAGCACGGTGACGACTGCGCGGAGATGGCGGTCGCCGACGTCGTCGGAGAAGTCACCGGCCGCAGTCCCTCCGAGGCCGAGATCGTCGAGGTCGCACGCAACACCCCCAGCACCGTCACACCGGGCCCGATCTACACGGGCGACGCGGCCGGCGGACCCGCGGACGCCGATGCCAGCACCGGCGGGACGGCTTCCGAGGACATTCCCGTGTTGCTGGCGAACTATGACATCGCCGCCGTCCTCAGCCACGCCGAAAACGCGACGGCCGGCGTCGATGAAATCGTCGCAGATCTCGTGATTGGCCGGAAGGTCATCGTCGGGGTGAACGCGGAAATCATTTGGGGCGAACGCGGTGACCGCACCACCGCCGATCACGCCGCCGTCGTCACCGGCATCGACCTCGCCGCGGGGTTGGTCTACCTCAACGACAGCGGCATCGACACCGGTCGCGCCGAGACGATCAGCCTCGACGTGTTCCTCGCCTCCTGGAGCACCAGTGACTACGAGATGATCACCACCCTGTAGATGCTGCGCTCGGTGCCTGCCGGTCCGGCACCGCCACCCCAAGCAGGCAACAGCTCGCGATTCCGGCATGGCGGCGACGCCGCGCTGATCCCACCGGAGTCGGTACGCCGGCTGTGCGCACTCATTCGGACATTCCGATCCCGACTGTGCGGTGTCCGCCGGCGGCACCCTTTCAGTGAGGCTTCCAGAGAACGCCGACATCGTCATCGACGCCGGCGTTCTCCATGTCTGCCGGCATGACCGGCACGCGACTACCACGATCGCGCACCATTCCGTATCATGAGATTGCCATATGTTACGGCAATCTTGTTGTTAGGCAGCCGAGTGAGATGACTGCTTCACGATGACTGTTCGTGTCGAGGGTTCCCAATCGGCCCACGCCCACCTCGGACCCTCGGCGCGATACCCGCGTTCGACATCGCAGGAAGGATCTGGGAGAAACGTCAACGACTCGGTTGACATGGTGATACGCAGGAAAGTAACTCGGCATGCGAACGTCATCACGGCGGTTGGCGTCGAGATGATAGTGGATGGCGCCCGGATGCCGAGATCCTGCGTTACGACTCGCGGGCGGTACGCAAGCACCGGTCGCTGGGCGCCGGACTTCGACGCTCGCGTACGAGATCATCGCACCGACACACATATGCTCCCGGCACTGCCGCTATGAACCCCGACGACTCCCCACCCAACGGGCCCCCAGCACTGGAAGTTGCGGCCGACGGGCACCGGTGGCGGGCAGCGCCGGGCCACACCTTCACCATCGGCCGGTCCGAGACCGCCGATGCACAGTTGGCCAATCCGCGCATCTCACGCTCGCATGCGGTCCTGACCACGACACCGCACGGCTGGACCTTGAGCAATCAAAGCCGAAACGGCATCTTCCTGGACGGACAGCGGGTCGATCAGGTGCCGGTGCACGGACCCACGACGGTCGTACTCGGGAACCCGTCCCACGGTGTGGTCCTGCACCTTCGTCCCGTACCGTCGGCACCACCCCCGGAACCTGCGCCGACACCATCGGAGGGCGATCGATCGCCGCGGCCCCCCACCGCTGTTCATGCGATCGAGCAGCCTCGGATCAGGATCGGCCGCACCGACGACAACGACGTGATCTTCGACGACCTGCTGGTCTCCCGCCATCACGCGGAACTGCGATATTCGGGCGGGAGCTGGGACATCGTCGACCTCGGCAGCGCCAACGGAACCTACGTCAATGGAATCCGGGTGTCCCAGGCGCGTATCGGTGAGCCGGACGTGATCGGCGTCGGTCATCAACTGCTGCGGCTGAACGGCAACAGACTCGAGGAATACGTCGACACCGGTGACGTATCCTTCGAGGCCACCGACCTGGAGTCGGTCACCGCAAACGGACGTGTCCTGCTCACGGGTGTGGGGTTCACCCTGGATCAACGCAGCCTTCTCGCGGTGGTGGGACCGACCGGTGCCGGAAAATCCACCCTGCTCAATGCCCTGACCGGGTTCCGGCCGGCCACGAGTGGGGCCGTGCAATACGGTGGGCGCGATCTGTACGCGAACTACGCGGAACTGCGACACCGTATCGGTTTCGTCCCGCAGGATGACATTCTGCACACCCAGCTCACGGTGCGCCGTGCACTGAACTACGCTGCGCGGCTGCGGTTTCCGCAGGACGTGTCCGCCGAGGCCCGGCAGCAGCGTATCGACGAGGTGCTCGCCGAACTCGGGCTGACCGGCCAGGCGGACCAGCGCATCACCAGCCTCTCGGGGGGACAACGCAAGCGCACCAGCGTCGCGTTGGAGTTACTGACCAAACCCTCGCTGTTGTTCCTCGACGAACCGACCTCCGGGCTCGATCCTGGATACGACAAGTCGGTGATGCAGACGCTGCGCGGCTTGGCCGACGAGGGCCGATCGGTGGTGGTCGTGACGCACAATGTGTCCCAACTCGACCTGTGCGATCGGCTTCTCGTCCTCGCCCCCGGGGGCCGGCTCGCATACTTCGGGCCCCCTGGGCAAGCGCTCACCTACTTTCACTGCGAGGACTTCCCCGATCTGTTCACGCTGCTCGAGCACGACACCGTCACCGATTGGGCCGCCCGCTTCCGGCAGTCGCCTCTGTACCCGGTGTACATCGGCCCGCGCCCGACCGATGCCACGCCTGCACCGCCCGGACACCGGTCGCCGCCCGAGAACCCGAACGCCCAACAATCCGCGCTCACCCAGTTCGCGATCCTGTGCCGCCGCTACCTGGCCGTCATCGCCGCCGACCGCCAGTACACGGCCTTCCTGCTGGCACTGCCACTGCTGCTCAGTCTGTTCACCCATGCTGTTCCCGGCACCGCCGGGCTCTCGCTCACCCAGGCAGCGGTCCAGCACTCGAACGAGCCCGGCCAGTTACTGGTCCTGCTGATCATCGGCGGCGCCCTGATGGGCTGCGCAGCAGCGGTCCGCGAGATCGTCAAGGAAAGGGCCATCTACCGACGGGAACACGCAATCGGTCTGTCCCGCAACGCCTATCTCGCCTCCAAGCTCGCGGTGCTCACCGTGATCACCGGTCTGCAGGGACTGGTTCTCGGGATCCTGGGATGGGTCGGGCGGCCGGGGCCGGACGGCGCCGCCCTGCTGGGATCCGGTGAAGCCGAGATCGCGATCGCAGTGATCGCGGTGACCGTCACCTCGATGATCATCGGGTTGCTCATCTCGGCGATGATCGACAACGCCGACCGGGGTATGCCCTTGTTGGTGCTCGTCGTCATGGCCCAACTCATCCTCTGCGGCGGTCTGTTCCCGCTACACGGGCGTGTGCCCCTCGAACAGCTGTCCTGGCTCTCCCCGTCGCGCTGGACCTATGCGATGGCCGCCTCCACCGTGGACCTGGCGGCGATGCCGGGATCTCCCGGAGCCGACGATCCGCTGTGGCGGCACACTCCCGAAATCTGGCTGACCGACCTCGCGATCTGCGGCGTCCTCGCCGTCATCATGATCGTGGTACTCGCTCTGCTGCTCGGCCGCGTCGATTCCCGCCGTCGCGTCGACCGATGAACGCGCCGACACCCCCAGCGGCAATGACGGCGTAACCCCCGCCTTCTCCCGTGCACCGCACCGGATTTGCTCCTGCCGAGCGGACAGGTGCGGACGGGCCTGCGAGTCGCCGGTGAAACCCACCGAGCGGCAACCCATACCGGCTCGACGGCGATCCGATCCGCCCCGGGCGGGAGGGTCGGCAGCGACGGCTCGCGTCGACTACCCCGGTCGGTCGAGCACCCGCGGTGCCCGCGACACGGCGCGGCGACCGCCGGTTGCTCCCGTCCTACTCGAACGCCCCCTGCTTCGTCCACCACTCGTACATGGGTGTCATGCCGTTCGGGTCGTCCGCGAACACCTTTCCGACCGCCAGATCGGCTTCGTTCGTCCAGGCGATGGCGGGCACCGGCGGAGTGTCGGCGGACATGAAACACGCCACCTGGCCGACGGTCTGGGGTTCACCGTGCGAACTGTACGGGCCGGGACCGCCGCCACCGTCCGGGCAGGAAATGACGTCCGTCTCATTGAGGACATCGTCGTAATGGCTCTGCAGTGCCGCGAGATCGGTGAACAGGAAGAAGCGGGCGGAGGGCGCACCGGTGGCTTGGTTCGGCTGGCAGGAGAGGGAGGAGAGTTCACCTGGGGTCGACTGTTCCGATTGGCAGTTGAATTCGCCGTATCCGGTGGGCATGACCTGCATCAGCTGCTGATCGGCGGCGGTGAATTGGCCGGACGGTTCCGGGGACGTCGGGGGTGCGGACACCGGCGCGGGAGCCGGTGCGGGCGGCGTGGGTGCCGGTTTCGCGAGCCACATCGCCACACCGGCCGCGGCCGCGACCACGACGAGCGCGGCGCCGGCGAAGACAATCCACATCCGCTTGGACGGACCCGGGCGCGGCGGCTGGCTCTGCTGGGGGCCGCCCCACCCCGGGGGCGGGGGTGGGGCGACCTGTGTGCTGTCCCACCCGGGGGGCGCGCCGGCCCCACCGTGTCCCGGGGTCGGTGAGTGTGAGTCGATCCAGGTGTCTGCGTTGGCATTCGGGGCACCGTGTTCTTGCGGTGGCACGGGGCCGTAGGGCGGAGGCGGCGGAGTGCGGGTGCCGTACGGCGGAGGCGGCGGAGTGCGGGTGCCGTACGGCGGAGGCGGCGGCGTGCGGGTGCCGTACGGCGGAGGCGGCGGGGTGTCGATGTAGGTCGGTGGTGCGGCGGCGGGCGGCGGCGTGTGCGCCGGTGGGGGTGTGCCGGTCCGTCCCGCGGCATCCGGCGGGCCGGGCTCGGCGGCGTCGCCCTGGGTTTTCTCGATGAGGGTGGCGGCCTCGTCCTGATCGCCGGCGCTGAGGGCGTCGTGGGCGGCGAGTGCGAGATCGCCGGCGGTGGCGTAGCGATCCTGCGGGCTCTTCGCCATGCCGCGGGCGATGACGGCATCGAAGCCCGCCGGCACGCCGGGGCGCGCCACACTGGGCCGCGGTGGTGGCTCGAACAGGTGTGAGCTGATCTTCACCCGGATGCTGTCCGCCGGGTAAGGCCTTGCACCGGTGAGGCATTCGTGTAGAACGCAGGCCAGCGAATAGATGTCGGCGCGGTAGGTGACCTCGCTGCCGTCGCCCTCGAAGCGTTCGGGGGCCATGTAGTCGTAGGTGCCGACGGCGGTTCCCAGCGTGGTCAGCTTCTCGTCGGTGGCCGAGTTCGCGATGCCGAAGTCGACGAGGTAGGCGAAGTCCTGCCGGGTGACGAGGACGTTCTCGGGTTTCACATCGCGGTGCACGAGCTTGTCGGCATGGGCGGCGTCGAGGGCGGCGGCGATCTGGCTGATGATGGCGACCGCCCGCGGCGGGGCCAGCGGCCCGTAGCGGGTCAACAGTGAGCGCAGGTCGGCGCCCTGCACCAGGCGCATGTCGATGTACAGCACGCCGTTGACTTCGCCGTAGTCGTGGATCGGCACGACGTGCGGTTCCTGCAGGCGGGCGGCGGCGTGCGATTCGCGGCGCAGACGTTCGCGGAAGACCGGGTCGTCGGCCAAGGCGTCGGGGAGGAGTTTGAGCGCCACGGTGCGGTCCTTGTCGAGGTCGTACGCCTCGTAGACCTCGCCCATGCCGCCTTTGCCGAGAAGCCGCTTGAGATGGTAATGCCCGAACTGGGTGCCGATCCGTGATCCCTGCGCGGTGCCGCTCATCGTTGCACTCCCTTCGGCGCGATGGTCGCAGGCGGCCTTCCGCCGGCGACCATCGTGATCGGCAAGGGGAACGGGGAGTGCAGGTCGAGCAGTGGCGTCTGTCCCCTCGGGCGGGCCGCGCACGCGATCGGCGCAGGACGGGTGTTGCGGCGGGCAGGACCACGGCGCTCTAGAGGAAGCTCCCGCCCAGATTCCCCTCCATCGCTAGATCGCCTCGCGCGCGAGGCCGACAAAGTCGTTGCGCTACCACCCCGACTCTAATAGCTCGGTAGCCGAGACACAAGGAATCCTGAAGGCACGGAGCCCTGGTCGATCCCGGGTACTCTGACAGGCATGGAACGCGATATTCGCTTGGCGCTGGCCGTCCGCGATCTGGTCCTGGCGGTGGAGCGGTATCGCGGTCACGCGGCGCGCGGGCACCTCCGCATCGGTGTGACCGAGACCGTGGCACTGGGCCATCTCTACGTCAACGGCCCTCTGACTGCGAGCGAACTCGCCGCCGAACTGACCATCACCAGTGCCTCCGCGACCGAGCTCGTCGACCGGATCGAGCAGGCCGGATACGCCCGGCGGGTGCCGCATCCCACCGACCGGCGCAAGCGGCTGATCTCGCTCAGCGACCACGGCCGCGACGAATTCAGTCGCATCTACGGGGAACTCGGCGAGATGCTCGGCGAGGTGTACCACCCGATGCCCCCCGCCGATCAGCGCCTGATCGATCAGTTCATCACCGAGGCCAGCGCCGCCATCAACAACCGGGTCCGGGCGGACGCGAAACCGCAGACCTCCCGACGAGCGCTGAACGACCAGACCCCGGCCTGACGGGCGCGCCGAGGCGGCCGGTGAGCGGTGGCAGAGGCTCCCGCTCTCACGAGATCGCACCCCGGATGGAGCACGGATCGGAGTCTTCCTGCGCGACAGTCGATCCGAGTGGCTCCCCGCAGGCCGCGGGGCTATCTCGGTCGCCAGAACCTATGCCAGTTCGAGCACCCGATTGTTCCCGAGGTCGGAGAGGTAGAGGTGACCATCGTCGCCGGCTGCGATTCCGGCGGGTCGATCGACGCCCGTGAACGGAAGGGTGGTCGGGGCCGACGAACCGGACTCCAGCTCGAACACGTCGTTGGAGTCCAAGGTGCTCAGCAGCACATCGCCGTCGTCGGAGACCGCCACCGCGTTCGGTGCGTGACCGTCACTGAACGGCAGGGTGGCGGGGGTGGACGCCCCCGCAGTGAGTTCGAGGACCCGATGGTTCCGCGAGTCGGGGACGATGACGTCGCCCGCATCGCTCACGGTGACATCGGTGGGCCGGCTGAGTCCGGTGAACGGCAGCGCGGTGGGTGTCGAGGACCCGGCCACCAGTTTCAGGACCCGGTTGTTGCCCCCGTCCGCGACATAGACGTCTCCGCCGTCGCTAACCGAAACACCAAGGGGTTCATCGAGTCCGGTGAATGGCAGCGTGGTGGGAGTGGCGGAGCCGGCGACCAGTTCGAGGACCCGGTTGTTGCCCGTGTCCGCGACGTAGACGTTCCCGCGGGCGTCCACCGCAACCGCCAGCGGGTCGTCGAGCCCGCTGAAGGGCAGCACCGTTTGGGTGGTCGCGTCGCTGGCCAGTTCGAGAACGCGGTTGTTCTTGGAATCGGCGACGAACACGGTCCCGTTCGCATCGACCGCGACCCCCTGGGGGCTTGCCAGTCCGGTGAAGGCGAGCGTGGTCTGGGTGCGGGCGGTCGGTGGGTGCGGCGACGCGAGATAGGCGGCGACCGCACCCACCCCCGCGCCCACGACCACCATCGCGGCAAGCACACCGACCACGATCGTCGTCGTCCGTCGCCACCAGCGCACCGGTCCGGCCTGCCCACCTGGGCGGGTGGCGCCCGGCCGGCCGGCGCCCTCGACACCGCGGTTCGGTGGCGGAGTGTCGATTCGCACCCGGCGCGGCGGGGCCGCCGCCCGGACCTGACGAGGAGGGCTCGGGGCGCGGATCCGGCCCGGTACCGGGGGCATCTGTGGGGTCCGGGTCTCCCGTGGTCCGGGCGCCGGCCGGGGGGACGACAGGGCGCGGCGCGCCGCCTGCGCCAAGGCGCCGCAACTGTCGAACCGGGTGTCGCGGTCCTTCGCCAGCGCCTGCCGGATCACCGGATCCATCGCGTCGGGAAGAGAGGGTCGCAGCACGGTCGGCCGCGGGATCGGCTGGTTGAGATGCGCATCGACCACCGCAGCGGCCGACCCCGAGTACGGGAGCCGACCGGTCAACAACTGGAACAGCATGCACCCGAGGGAATACACGTCGGCGCGGTGGTCGGGTTCGACGCCCGCCACCAAAGTCTCGGGCGCCGCATACACCAGGGTGGCCACCAGCATGCCCGTCCTGGTCAGACGCCGGGTCTCGTCCAAGTTCTTCGCGATCCCGAAGTCCGTCAGCAACACCCGCCACACCCCGGCACCAGCGGCCGGTCGCCCGGCGAGCAGCACGTTGGCCGGCTTGACGTCGCGATGCAGGATGCCGTGCTCGTGTGCGAAGTCGAGGGCCTGCCCGATTTCGGCGACGATGTGGACGGCCAGATCCGGTGGCAGCGGGCCGCGGCGCAGCAGCGTCGCCGCGTCCGTTCCCGCCACGTACTGCATGGCGATCCAGAGCCGGTCACCCTCGCAGCCCCGGTCATATACGGTCACGATATTCGGGTGCTCGAGTCGCGCGGTGTGTTCGGCCTCGCGCACGAACCGCGCCCGCATGTAGTCGTCGGCGGTCCCGTCGAGAACTTTCACCGCGACCCCCCGGGGCAGACTCCCGTGCCGCGCCAGATAGACCGTGCCCATCCCCCCGGTACCGAGCACCCGCTCGATCGTGAATCCGGCGAACATCGCACCCGGCACCAGATCGTGCTCGCTCATCCCCACGCACCCACCCTGCCCATCACGGAAGACCGCCTCACTCATTTCCGGTGTGCACGAGTAGTTCGTCCTCGTGAGGTCACTGTGGATGTCACCGCCGCCCTTACGGACCAGCTACCACACGAGCCCCCACCTCGCCTGGTGAACCGATCCATGGCACGCACCAAAGACTGTCGGCATGCCCGCCACGCGAGCAACAGCGGTGCGTCGGACGACCCGCAGACCGCTCGAACGCACCACCAAGTATAACTCGGTATCCGAGTTATACGGGTGCCGAGGCGGATCGTCGCGCCACCGAAATCGCGGACAGACCCATCCGTCCCCCCGCACCGCTGGCGGCACGGGGGCACGAGGACCGGGCTCAGACGGGCAGCTGGTCGGTGTACAGAGGGCAGTACACCGACACCGAACCACCGATGACGTAACCCACGTCGTACGCGGACAGGGACGAATGCTGCAGACCCTCCGCAGCGACCTCCTCGAAGGTGGCGCCATCAGCGAATTCGCCGCAAATGTGATGGGCCAGCCCGACCCCGGCGTCGTCGGTGGTGAACGTGATCCCTTCATCGGCCATGCCCTCGAGGAACACCGCGTCCTGGCCGGAGAGCGAAGTGGCGGTATCGGCGTTGGCGATCGAGACGGCGCCGAGGGCACTCACCCCGATCACGGCGGCAAGGGTCAGCGTGCGGGCGGCGGTGGTGATACGAATGAACATAACAGGCGTTCCTTTTGTCTTCGTCGGGGGAAACTGACAAGAGAAAGTCTGGAAGACCGGCCTGATCGAACCCTTACCGAATTCTTGAGCGCCGAGAACGGAACCGACACGCAGACCCCCGAACTCGGCACAATGAATCGTCCCGAGTTCGATGCACACCTTCCTTCTCGGGAAGGTCATCCTTGTGCCGAATGTCTACCGCGCCGAGGTACGGGAGAAGACCGTGCACCTGGCCCTCGAGCACCGTGACGGGTACACCTGACGAGCACGAGGCGAACCGTACGATCACCGAGCGGATATCCCCGAAAACGGAGACGCCGCGGGTGTGGGTCCGCAAGGCCGAAGCGTCCGATGGCGGCATGCCTGCTGCGTCGGCATCCGAGGCCGACGCCGAACTGCAGGCATTGCGGAGGAAGAACGCCGAGCTCGAAGACCATGGAAATACTAAAGACTGCAACGCCTTTATTCGATCGGGACGCTACCCGCCACACACGTGATCCGCCGGTTCATCGCCGAACATCGCGATCAGCTGTTCGGTCGCACCCATCCGCCCGGTGCTCACCGAGCGCGGATGCACGAACGCCTGGCGCAGCCGTCCGTTGTCGAGGCGTGCATTGTGGGACGCGTCCATCACCGCGTCGCCAGCCTCGTTCTACGTCGAGCGTAGCAAGCGCAGTCGACGCAGGCCGAAGTCTCTCTGCGACTCGCCCAAAGATGCTGGACCACCTGCACCATCAGGGCATCGAGATGGCCCGCCACACCGTCGAGCGACTCATGCGTAGCGCGGTGCCACCCCATCGAAGAGGGTCCGCACCACCGCGGCGGAGCCATCGGCGCCGCGGCCGCCGGAACTGATCGACCGGAACTTCCGCATCGATCAGCCCGACGCCCTCCACGTCGCCCACTTCACGTACGTGCCGATGATGCCCGGCTTCGCGCACACCGCGTTCGTCCTCGATGCGTTCGCCGGCACGATCGCCGATGGGGAGGTGTCGACGCCCAAAGAGAGCGCCTCCGCGCGGCGAGCGGAGAATCACACCTGCGCCGCGCGGGCGATGCACGGTAACCCATTGCGCGGAAGCATTATTCATCACATCGGGGTCGCAACATACGGCGCCCTGCGCTTCCCAGGAGACCCTGTTCCTGCAGGCACTGCTGCCGTCGATCGGGACGTTGGCCGACGCCTTCGACAACGTCCTCGCCGCGACGACCGCCGGATCCTACAAGGCCGAGGGCATCGCCGACGACTCCCCGTTCCGCATCGAGCCGTTGCGCACCATCAGCGACGTCGAGGAGGCCACCACGGCGTGAGTGAACGACCTCCCGCAGTGCCGTCCACCGCGGCCGATCGGGCACGGCGAAACCCTTCCCCCACACACCACAACGTCCGTCCCGGTCCAACAACGGACCGGGACGGACGTAATGCAGGGCACGCCGTATCAGCAGATCCAATATGTGGTCGAATAACCGTCGTCATACCAGCAGATGTAGACGTCGTCGGTGTGGCGCGGCGCGTCGGCCGACGCCGCGTTCGCTGCGCCGACACCACCCAACACAGACAAGCCGATAACCGACAGCAACATCGACGAACGGGCAAACCGGCGGATGCGGGGGGTAAACATGGCGGAAACTCCTCAAAACGGGGCGGAATGACAAATCCAAGAATCCGCCCCCACCCTTACCGATCCCTTATCGACTCCTGACCGATGGACCGAGCGACGGGACGAGTCCGCGAAAGGTCCTTCACGGACTGCTTACATCCGATCGACACACTGCCGCAACGGCAGCGCACTGCAGTCGGTGATCACGATCGGCCCGCCGCCGCGCCCCGATGGGCGGGAGTACCGCATTCTCAGCCCGTAGTTGATCCGCTACGCCGGCTACCGGCAACGCGACGGCCGGATCATCGGCGATCCCGCCCACCTCGAGATCACCGAGACCGTGACACGGATGGGCTGGCACGGCGCCGGCACGGCCTTCGAAGTTCTCCCGCTGCTGATCTCCACCCCCGACGAGCCCCTGCACCGGTTCGACGTGCCCGCCGACCTCCGGCTGAGGTCGACATCACCCACCCCGACTACGACTGGTTCGGCGACCTCGGCCTCAAATGGCATGCCGTCCCCGCCGTGTCGAACATGGACCTCGAACATCGGCGGGGTGATCTACCCGTGCTCCCCGCTCAGCGGCTGGTACGTCAGCACCGAGGTCGGGGCCCGCAACTTCTCCGGCGAGAACCGCTACAACATGCTCCCGGACATCGCCGCCAGGCTTAACATCGCCGCCAGGCTTAACATCGACACCAGCTCCGACCGCACCCCGTGGAAGGACCGGGCGCTGGTCGAACTCAACCGCGCCGTCATCCACAGCTACCGGCAGGCCGGGGTCATCATGGTCGACCACCACACCTGCGGCGATACCCGCGACAGGCGAACGGTCACGGGAGGAGGATCGAAAGCATGAACACCAACCAGACGACCGGAACCGAATGCGCACCCTGGTGCACCAACGAGGACGCCCGCGGGCGCACGGACCACACCTGCATGGGTGACAGCAGCGACTGCATCGAACTGACCGCAGCACTGGATTACCTCACATTGGACGAAGACGGCATCGAATCGTCGTTCTGCTTCGTCACGCCCGTCCGAGAGGCAGACCGTCGACCCGGCGTCTCAATGACCTGGGAGGTCGGTGACCACCCCGAGTTCCGGCCACGCCTGACACCAGGAGAGGCCCGCAGGATCGCCGCCGAACTGGTCGCGGCCGCGGACCTGATAGAAGGTGGCGGATAACCCACGAGCGACATTCGAGACCGGGTGGCGGCGCAGATCGGGATCGATCCGACCACGGCGACTCCGCTGGTCGTGTGCAGTGCTGATTACCGCGGTGATCGTTGCCATCCTCCCGTCGATTTTTGACGCCGGCCGCTGAGGGACCAGTCGCGTGCCAGGTCAGGCTGTAGCCTCACCTTCCTGACGCATTCTCAGTGCGTCGACACTCGGCGCAACACCGAACTCGCGACGGTACTCCCGGCTGAACTGAGAAGCACTGCTGTAACCAACGGAATGTGCTACTGCCGCAATGTCGTGCGGACGTTTGAACAGTTGAAGTCGTGCTTCTTGGAGGCGAATTCGCTTCTGGTACTGAATTGGGCTCATCGCGGTAACCGCGCGGAACTGCTTGTGGAACGACGAGATGCCCATCCCGCTCAGCTGCGCCAATTCCTCGACCTGGATCGGTTCGAATGCGTTGGAACGCAGGTGCCGGATAGCACGACCGATATAGGTCAGGCTGCTGTCCCTGAGGCCGATCTGGCGCACCGTTGGTCCGGCAGGGCCGGACAGGACACGCCACAGGATCTCGCGCTCGAGAAGTGGTGCGAGGACTGGTGCGTCGACCGGCCGTTCTATCAGAGCCAGCAGTCGAGCGACCGCGACGAGCATTTCCGAGGTCGCCGGATTGATCGAGATGCCGGGGGGCGGGGGCTTCAGTATCCCGGGGAGGCCCGAGGCCGCCTCCACAAGTAGTTCGGCGATCGACGACGAACGAAGTTCGAGTGCAAAACCGAGGTAGGGCTCGGCACGGGAAGCTCGAACGTAGTCGCCCGTTATCGGGAGATCGACCGCAACGGTCATGAAGGTCCCCGGTACCTGGTCATACACTCTGTCGGCGAGCGCGATTCGCTTCGCACCCTGCATCGAGAACGCGAGAATTGGCTCGGCGATCGACGGAGTTGGTTTTGTGGGGTCGGTGATTCTGTTGATCCGGACGCCGGGCAGCCCTAGGTTTTCTTTGTGCGCGTGAGCGGTGATCAGTCTGCGGATCTCTTCGATACTCACGTGATGTTCCTGTTCTCGAAATCCCTGCTGAACCGATCATATGACGTTCGAAGTCGGCGCCAGGGCAGTTGGCGTTCTGGAGTCAACCGCGCCTGGCGGTGGTTCCTCATGGGCTTTCGGGTCCGGAAGAGGCTTTAGAGCCGCTCGCCGCCGGACACCTCGAGCACCTGCCCGGTGATCCACGCAGCTGCATCACTCAGCAGGAACGCGATGACCTTTGCGATATCCTCGGGCTCACCGACCCGGCCCAGAGCGAACGCGTGGCTGATGGCCGGAAGCATTTCGGGCATCTTCGTGAAGGCGTCGTCGGCAATTCGTGTCCTCGTAGTTCCCGGCGCGACGCTGTTGACGCGGATTCCGCGCTCAGCGAGCTCTTTTGCCCAGAATGCGGTAACGGTGTGTATCGCGCCCTTCTGCGCGGCGTAGGCGGAGTAGCCCGGGTTCACTCGGTTGGGGAGCGCCGCGGTGCTGCCGGTGTTGACGATCGCTCCGCCATCAGCGAGCACTGGAAGAAGTTTCTGCGTCAGGAAATACGGGCCTTTGAACAACACGTTGTGGAAGTGGTCGAAAGTTTCCTCGGTGATGTCGGCGAACATCGCGGGACCACCCACGCCCGCATTGTTGACCAGGTAGTTCACCTCGGAAGCATCCCAGCGGGACGCCACCTCGACCTTCACATGGGCGACGAATTCGTCGATGCTGGATATGGCGGCGAGGTCCAGCGGGAGCGCGACCGCGGAGCCACCCTCGGCGGCGATCTTCGCGACGGTCTCCTCGCCCTCGCTCTTGTGGGACCGGTAGGTCGTGATGACACCGAGGCCTTGCTTGGCAAGTTGTCGGGCCGTGGCCTGGCCGATGCCGGCGCTGGAACCGGTGACGAGTGCGATCTGCATGTAAACCACCTCTTCGATTGCCGAGTGTGCTCGGTTGATTTCCATTCAAGGAGACCGAACTCCGTCGCTGTAGACCGTTGCGCTCCGATGCTTGCCTATTCCTCTGCGGCGTGGGCGAAACGAGGCGCCCGACACAACTGTCGTAACAATGGGCAAGAGGTGGAGAGCATCGGTCTACGAATTTTCTCGATGCGCTGGCTTGATTGAGTCATGAACGCAAACTACGGATTTACCTGCACGATGACCGCAAAGCCGGGCATGGGAGACCAACTGGTCGAGCTCCTGCTCACGGGCCTCGACGAGGGCAACCCGGCCGCCACGGAATGGTGCGTTCTGTATCTGGTGAGCCGCTCGGCCGCCAACCCTGACGTCGTCACGGTCCAGGAGGGCTGGACGACCGAGGAGGACCACCACCGGATCTTCGCCGGAGAGGCAGCTCAGGGAATCGTCGCACAGTTCGCCGACATCCTGGCCGGCGAGCCGACCTACGGCGACCTCATCCCCGTCCGAGGCAAGGCCGACTACCAAAAATTCTCCGCGCCTTCCGAACTCAACAGCACCAACGCGGGTCAACCCGCACCCCAGGAACCAGACTTGACCTTCCCCCACCCTCCCCTCGACCCCGAACTCCAGGATCTTCTCTTCTCCATGCCGGAAACACCGCCGCCGGACAAGCAGACCCTCGAAATGATCCGCCCCTACGCGACCCTTCCCGCCGAAACCGCCATCGCCAGTCATCTCCCCGTCGACCGTCAGGAAATCTCGATCGCGAGCTTCGACGGCACCCAGATCCCGGTCACCATCCTCAGACCTATCGGCATCGATCTCACCGACGGCAACGCACCCTGCGTCTACTGGCTCCACGGCGGCGGAATGATCATGGGCGACCGCTACTCCCAGATCGACATTCCGCTCGATTGGCTCACCAGGTTCGGCGCGGTCGTCGTCTCCGTCGACTACCGCCTGGCACCCGAGTTCTCCGGCACGACGCTCGTCGAGGACTGCTACACGGGCCTGATCTGGACCGCAGATTACGCCACCGATCTCGGTATCGACCTGAGCAAGCTCGTGATCGCCGGTACCAGCGCCGGGGGCGGACTTGCCGCCGGCACTGCCCTGCTCACCCGCGAACGCAAGGGTCCCGCCATCGCCGCCCAGGTTCTGATCGGCCCGATGCTCGACCATCGAAACAACACCGCCTCGAGCCACCAGTTCGACGGACCTGTCATCTGGTCGCGCGACGCGAACGCTTTCGCCTGGCACTCAGTGCTCGCGGATATCGGCGACGGGCCTGTCCCGAGTTGCGTCTCGCCGGCTATCGCAGACGACCTCTCCGACCTCCCGACCACCTACATCGACGCGGGCTCGGCTGAGGTCTTCCGAGACGAGGCCGTCACCTACGCCACACGAATCTTGGCCGCCGGCGGCCAAGCCGATCTGCACGTCTGGGCCGGCGGATTCCACGGCTTCGACGCACTCTTCCCGCACGCCGCGCTCTCCCAGATCGCCCGGCAGACCCGCAGCGATTGGCTCGGTCGTGTCCTTGCCGGCGCCGCTACGCACAGCCCCACCGCAACCGACAGGTAGGCACCGCAGAGACAACCCAGCGTGAGCCGCTGCAGACAAGCGCAGCGCCTCACGCTGCAAACGCCTGGTCATCGACAATCACCGAGTCGCCGCGACCACGCCATCGTCGGCCCCGCCCAGCGGGGCCTGAAGAACCCCCGCCACCTGGAGCACCATGAAATCCACCACGCGGAGCCAGATCGTCATCACCGGCCCACGGTCCTCAGTGTCCGAGCTGGTCGTGGCCCTCGAGTCCGAAGAGTTGGGACGCACACCCTGCACGCCGCCGCTTCCCATCGACACAGTGACCGCCCCGAAACAGCGAACATGCCTGACCCCGTCCGGCACTGCCCCGCAGGTCGAGGCAGAACCACCAAGGGTCACGGGACCAACGCTGACAACGACCGAGACCGGCCTCGAAGTCCGCTACACCGTGGAAGCCGACGGCAGCTCCGCGCGAGCGGTGGAGGCCCTTGCCACACAGGTCCCCGAGCTGACTGTAATCCTGGCTGAACAGCAGGAGACCGACCTCACCGAACTCACCGCCTACCGCGGCGGACGACGCATCGCCGCGGTAGACTGCGCATGCAACGGGATCGTCGTTCTGCCGTCACGGCACCAGCTCACGCTCCAGGAGTGCATCGTCCAGGCAAGCGAACGTGCGCTCGTGACCGGAAGCCTCCTGCCATTCGCAGTGTTGGACGACGTTCGCGGCAACGGCACCCTTCGTCACGACGCCGGCGCCTGGAACGCGACAGTCATCGACTGCACCGACGGCACGACACTTACACTGGCGCAGCCGGACCCGGAGGTATGGACCGCACGGATGGTCCTTACCGACGCGCGTGCACTCGCCGATCTCCTCCCGCTTCAGGCGGCCGAGGAATCCCCGATCGACACCCTGTCAGCGGTCTTCGATGACCTCCTGCCTTACGCGCTTTTCGCCAGAGACGCCTACCAGCTGCGCGACATTGCAGTGCTCGCCTGCGCGTGGGCTACTGGCCGCAGCGTTGATGCCGAAGTCGAAGAAGCGGTCGCGGAACTTTGCCGGCGACTTCCCGTTCGAGCCGTCGCGGAGGCCGCGATCGGATCGGATGAAGAAACACCTGCTCGTGAGGCACTCATCCAGACTCTGAACCGCTTGAGCACCGACCAATGTGGTCTGCGCGTCGTTGGGGGTTCGGCGTCATGACTTCCGGCAGGGCAGCTGGCCACCGCAGCACCGCGAGCTTGACCGACGCAGAGATATTCGTACGCGAGACGATCCGCCAGTGGAACACGGTCGGTGCTGTCGCTCCGAACAGTGCCACACTGGCCCATGCACTCCAGGTCGGCAGGGTGGGCACTCCCCCGCAGCGACAGCGCCATCAGTTGCAGTGCCGCCACCTCCGTCCGTCGACCGGGCAGCGCTGCTACCTCGTCCCGATCGAGGGTGAGCCCACCCCTCGTCAACCAGAAAGGACCGCGACTCGTCGACGACGAAACGCAATGCTGTGGAATCGATTTCGCCCAGCTCCTCTCGTACTCGCATCCGGCTCAGCGGCAGTCCGGTGCGCGTGGTCGACCCGCCCGGACTGCCTGGCGCCCGTCGCACAGTCAAACGTTCTCCGGTGAGCGCCTCCACCACGCCGGCAAGATCGTCCGAGGACAGATGACCGTTCGACGCGCCCGCACCGTCCTCATTCGAGGTTTCCTCGCCGGTCTCCTTCATCGGATACCAACTCCCCGTCGAATTCTTTTGACAGCACAAAGTATATAGATGAACCGCGGGTCACCGCCGAATCACCGAGCACGGTGAACGACAGTGCTACCCCGCGTAAACCGGGTCTTACCAGGGGTGTTTGCGGCGACCGTGGTGGAGGTGCACCATCGGGGTGGTGCGCAGACTCCGCTGGCCCGCGACCGCACCCCCGCCCTGCGGCGGTGTCCAGGTGCACGGTCGCCTGCAACTGTCCGCGGACACCCACCTGACCCTGAACCTGTCGCGGATCATCGCATATCCCTCCGGTCTCGCGGTGCACCTGACCCTGACCGCGACGGGCCACCCAGCCGAACGGGCCCAGCACGAAACCCGGCCACTCACCGACCCCGCGGACCCATCGGCGCAGTGGTCGTATCTGGATGTGTGGGCCGGGACGGACTACCTCGCGGTCGCCGACCCGTACCTGCACCACCCGGATCGGCAGGAGTCCACCGCGGGGACATGCCGGTACCGGACCCAGCCGATGTACTGGCTCCCGGTCTCGCCACCGGCACCGAGGGTGGCCCTGACCGCCGAATGGCCACGGATCGGCCTCCCCGCAAGCGTGACCACCGTGGCACTGTCCCCGGCCGAACACACCCCAACACCCCGCCGCAGGTGAGGTCCGGATGAGTCCGGGCCAGTTCCGATCGACACCCCGGAGCTCCGGATAGCGTGCCGTGAGCCGGGCGACCGGGTGGTGAGCCTCGGAAAGTTGCTCACACAGGGCGCCCTCCTCCGGCCAGAGGCGCGCACCCAGACGGTCCGAAAATCCGGGATCAACCGAGACGGCGACGCTGCGATCCAGCGACACATCGCCGCAGCCCACCGACCGACACGTCAACCCGACAACCCACGGGCTCGGCGCCGACGGCCAGCCCGTTCCACCAGATGGACCCGTGAGAAACAGCCCGACGGGGAGAGCGCAGGAGGACAGTTTTCGTCATGGACGTCACCGAAAGGCAGCATCTCGACGCGGTGCGCGCACAACTGGTCCGGCGGTATCAGTTCCTCGACCCGCAGCTAGTCGACGAGAAGGTCAACACCGCTTATCACCGGTTCGACGGATGCCGGATCCGGGACTTCGTCCCCCTGCTGGTCGAACGCGCCGCCAGCAGATCACTCGACGCGGCCATCGCGGCTGGGGCAACAACACCCGCCACGGTGCCCGCGGCGGCCCCGATTGAGCACCACATGGTCTAGGCAGCTCCGGCCGGTGTGGACACGACGGGCACGGCGCGCTCACAGGTGATCGTCGCGCTTGTGTTCGGCGAGGAGGGATCCTCCCGCCTTCCGCCGACGGGAAGACCGCCAAGGCAGCTGTGTGAATCGTGGACCGCGACCGGGAGCTCAGCAGCGTTGCTCCGACTCCCCGCACTGACCGAGTTCCCCATCTCGGGAACGACGGATGACCGGGTGCGATCGAGTCCGTGTTCGGGGCGGCCGCTGAAACGGAGCCCGCCACTCGCGGAGGCAGGTGGCGGGCTCCTCGCACGGCCTCGCTGGGCCGGTGGTGTGATCCACGGGAACAACCGGGCGATCACCGTGCCGGGCTGATCGCCGTACCCACGGTATCGGCACAACATGGCGTCACGGCGGCGGGAGGATGGCCGGCGAGTGTCGACACGCTGATCCGGGCGGTGCCGCCGCCAGCGTGCGGTGCACCGGATGGCGCGGAGTCCTTGCCCGCGCTGGATGTTGTCCAAGACAGTTCTCGATGAGTGCGGTTCGACTCGGCAGAACATCCGCGAGGGTCGGGCCGATCACTGCTGGGCGCATCCTCGTCCGCACCAGTGACTCCTAGTGTTCGAATACCAGCAGCGGTTTGCCCCCGTGTGCGGGAGCTTCGGCCAAATAGACGGCTTCACTGAACTTTCCGACGGGGATCGGCTGACCCTCGGGCACGCGCAACGCGCCGCTGTCGACGAGCTGAAGTGTCCGGGCGATCGTTGCGGCCATCCGATCCTTCGGGGTCTCGGTGAACCAGCGCAGCAGCCAGAACCCCCGAACGGTCTTGGTTTCGTAGATCAGTGACCGCGCGAAGATGGGGATGGTGAGTTTGTCGGGATCGGTTTGCCGGTGCGTGGACAGCGCCCCGAAGACGATCAGCTCACCGTGCGGTACCAGCGCACGCGAGACGTCCGCACCGACCTGACCGCCGACGCAGTCGATCGCCTTGGACACGCCGTCGTGGCCGGCGATGTCGGTCACCCGGTCGCGCAGGTCCTCATCCTCGGTGCAGATCACCGCGGTGCCCCCCAGCGCGAGGATGTCCGCGACAGCGGATCGACGGCGGACCACGTTGAGGGTCTTGAAGCCGACGTGCGCTCCGAGTTGGATGACCGACTGGCCCACGGTGGAACCGGCTGCGGTCTGCAGGAGCCATTCACCCGGTCGAACATCGAGTTCGTCACCGGTCAAGATCACGGCGGTGAGCGGATTGGCGAGGATCTGGGCGGCCGTGGAATCGCTCATGCCGGCGGGAACAGCCAACACGCTCTCGGCATCGGCAACGACATACTCCTGCCAGGTGCCCGTGACTCCGATCGTGATGACGCGTTGCCCGACGGTCAGACCGTCTGTGCCGCTGCCGAGTTCGTCGATCACGCCGACGGATTCGATTCCGGGCACTTCGGGGAACTGCGGGGTGAATCCGTATCTGCCGCGGATGGTGTGCAGGTCGCTGGCATGGACTGGGACCGCTGTCACCCGGATCCGGACCTCGCCGGGACCGGGCTCAGGAATCGGGCGGGTCTGCAGGTGCAGGACCTCGGACGGTTCGCCTAACGTGTCGGCGACGACAGACTGCATGGTTGTCATCTTCCTGGCGCTCCTTCGATCGGATCCAGATCTCACACGGCTTGCGTGTGCATCGCGTCGGCCTCGCCCCTTGTCGGCGAAGATTCGAATCGGCGCGACCCACTTCCAGCGCTACCAGATCTCATGCTGCCACCGCGGCCCAGTTGTCGGGGTCTAGATCCCCGGCGGGACCGCCCCGCGCCCTATGCCATCGATGAGGGCCAGACGCGCCGCGCGCTGGCCGAGACAGTGGTCGCATCTCCCCGCGAGGTGACCGGCGGTGCACCACAGGCCTTGCCGCAAACCCGGGACCGGCGGCACCGGCGTCGGGCCGGCCGGTCACCTGTACTACTGTTCGGCCGCCATGCCTTATTTCACGCCCGGAGATTCCGGTGACGGATCGACGGTCAGGTCATCGGTGTCGACGAACACCAGTCGCCCGTCGTCGAGGGCGACCGCCCACCGGTGCACCGGCGCCCAGTCGTGGCCCCGGTCCTGCGAATGAATCAGGTCGGCGTAGTCCTCGACGACCGCACCGGTCGCCGCCGTCTCCGACGGCCTGCGGACCAGGACCCGGGCACCGACGCGCAACGCATCTCCGAGTTCCGGTGTCTTCTCGCTCATCTCGGTCATGCGCTCCCACCTTCTATTCAGCTGCCGCTCCCAGAGCATAAACAGCCGCCTTCCAGTTCGTCACCGGGATGTGACGACCGTCCCGAGATCGTGAGTCGTCGAGTCCGGTGGCACGGCGGGCGGTCGCTGGCCTCGCATCTTCCGCCCGATCGTCACGGCTTCGCCGACCACAAACGCGACCGGAACGGCGACCAGCATCGATGTGAGAGCGATGCCGGCATCGACAGCCAACCGGAGGACCCCGACACCACTGGCAACGAGCTCTCGGAATCTCATATCTCTGACCGCCTTCCCGGCGGGTATTCGTACGCCGGAGGTTCCGGCACTTTGCCAGAACATTACTGAGGTCGCAGCTTCTTGACAAAACTCCCGCCACCGCCAGAACGTCGGGGTGCCCACCCTGTGTGTGCCTCTCGACCTCAGAATGGGCGCCACCAGCACACAGTCGAATGCCACGACTGCCCATCCGGTCGGCCCTGCGACCAAAGGGATTCGCCCCTTCGCCGCGCAGCCAAGGGTGCCGGGTCCGGCCATCCGGCCCACGCAACTCTCCGGCTATCGATGCGCTGGAAGTGGGCGTGGATTCAGAGCAGGTGTTCGGTGGCGGCGAACCGCAGCGGGTGGGAAACCTCCAGTTCTTCCTGGTTGGACAGCGGTGGGAATGGTCCGACGCCGTGGCCCACATGCACGGCTACCGGCCCGGCGAGGTCACCCCGACCACCGAACTGCCGCTCCGACGCCGATGTGTACGGCCTGGAGAGTCACCGCGCGAGCGGATTAGCTGGTAAGACGCGCGGCATCCGCCCGCGCCCGCTGGGCCGCCTGCAGTTCGAGTCCGTACAGCAGTCCGAACGCGAACCCGTTCTCGCCCGGCGTGGTTCCGGCGCGTGCACCCAGGGTGCGGAGTGTCTCGGTGGCCACGACGGAATCCTGGTGCTCGCCCAGCACCTGCTGGATCTCTTTGTACTTGCCGGCCTTCTTCTTGGACTTCTTCTTCCCGAGGACCGGTCTCGCCAGCTCGGCGGCGTAGCGGGCCCGCTTGGCGGCCTTGCGCGCCCGATGCAGCGCCGCGTCGTCGGTGTCGGCGACCGCGGCGGTCAGTCTCGTGTTCGCCTTACGCCCGGCCTTGCGTGTCGCCTTCCGGACGGAACGAGAATCGGCCGGCGCGGTGAACGGCGGGTCGGTGCGCCACCGCGCCAAGGTGGCCATCAGGGCCCGGTAGCGGTCGCCGTCGAGGGCCTCCATCGCTTTTGCGAGGTGGCGGTGTTGCTCGGCGAGCAGATCACCCTCGATGCGGGCGGCGACCGGTCCCATCACCAGCTCGCTCGGCAGGGCGGCCACCTTCTCCGCGAACCGTTCCCGCTGCACCTGCCGGTCCCGCACCTCACCGAGCACACCGGCGTACCAGGACAATTCGGCATCCAGCGTGGTGCGCGCCTCGGTGTCGAAGAGGTTCTTGAACACCCGTAGGGTGCTGCGGAACCGTCGGATGCCCACCCGGGTGGAATGGATCGGGTCCAGCCCGCGGCGCAGCCACACGTCACCGGCGACGATCGCCTGGACCTGGGCGTCGAGGTACTCGGTCAGTGCCCGTTCCGCCGTGCCGCTCGTGTCGGCGCCGGGTGGGTGGGTGCCGGCGAGCGCCCGGCCGAGCTTCGACGCATGCGGCGACGGCCGGGCACCGGCCTTGGCGAGACGTTTGCCGACCTTGGTCAGCACCATCGCCTGCCGGGACTTATCGCCGCCCTCACCGAGTTCGACTTCCACTTCCCGCCACTCGCTGACCACGGCGACGTCCCCGGCGACGGTGGCCTGCACCAGGTCGTCGGCCACCTCCGCGAGCAACTGCTGATCCCGGTCGTACAGGCGGTGGGTGCGCCGGACGGTCGAGAGCGCCGCCACCTGGTGCAGGGGTTTGCCCAGGCCGATGCCGCGGACCAGGGTGGCCAGCTCGTCGGGAACAGTGTCCCCCTCGCCGGGCGGCAGGGACAGCTCGGTGCGGGCCTTGCCGGCGGGCACCTTCAACTGCCACCCGGTGTCGGTGTCCCCGGTGCGGCGGCGCAGGGTGAGGTGCTGGCGGAGCAGATCCCGCTCGGCGGTGTCGTAGTAGACACTGGTCAGGTTCACCGAACCGGTGTCGATCCGGCCACCGGCCGGGATCACCCCTTCGAGATCCGGCAGCGTGAAATCCTGGGCCACGTCGTACTTGTCTTCCCGCTCACGCTGCGTCGACACCATGAGTCCAGT
Source organism: Rhodococcus sp. ACS1 (assembly GCF_002300155.1). Lineage (NCBI taxonomy): Bacteria > Bacillati > Actinomycetota > Actinomycetes > Mycobacteriales > Nocardiaceae > Rhodococcus > Rhodococcus sp. ACS1. The sequence goes on along the minus strand of NZ_NSDZ01000006.1, from coordinate 456,191 downwards.
CTGCCCTCACACCGATTCGTGTGGTTGCCGATCTCCGGTAGAGCGCCGGGCGAGCAGCGACGGCAGGATCCAGAACCCGAAGAACATCAGCATCGCCACCGCGGTCGCGATGATCCCACTGCGCATGTCGACCACGAAGCTGAAGATCAGCAGCACCACGCCGACGAGGGCGAGGCCCAGGACGGCGATGCCGCCGATCGCCAGTCGCTGTCCGGTCGCGACGAGGGTCGGGAGGGCATGCTGCCGGAACAGCAGTCGGTGGATGCCGACCGGCGCGACCAGCGTCATCGTCGTGGTGACCGACAGGGCGACGGTGGCGAGGTAGATCACCTCCTGGGCGTCGACAGCTCCTCGAAACGCTGCTGGAACGGCAGCGTCAGCAGGAAGCCGGTCAGGAGTTGCACACTCGTCTGCACCACCCGCAACTCCTGCAGCAGGTTGCTCCAGTTGCGGTCGAGTCGCTGGGTTTCGGTTTCGTCGCGGACCCGGCGGTTCCATGCGGCGTCGTCCCGACCCTCTGCGCTGTCCATGCCCAGGCAGTACCCGATTTTCGGAATGATGAACGTGGAACGACTACCGCCGGGCAGCGGACGACACTCTCGCCCGGAGATATGTTGATCACAGACCCCCGGTGCTGGATTGACCTGGGAGGTCGTGGGCAAGAACAATTCGTAGTATGAATTCCGCGGAAGAGGCACGCCAGGTCTCGCAGGTCACCACACGGCTGCTCACGAAGTTCCCGACCGCCTCGCCGGAGGTGGTGGAAACCGCTGTGGAAGAAGCCGTCGCGCACTTCAAGGGCGGTCGCATCCGGGATTTCGTTCCGTTGCTCATCGAGCGCACCGCGACCGCCAAGCTTGCCACCCTGATCGAGAGGTAACCGCCGAGGCACGGCGGGATGCTTCCGACACTGCGCAGGCGGACCTTTCCGGTGAGGTGTGAATGCCACCGTGCTCGGGTACGCCAACTTCGATTGACCAGCTCGATCGTTCGTCGGGAAGTGCCGCCACCTCGGGGAGGTGATGCCCATGACGTCGGTGCCCGAACCTCACCCGAGCACCGGGCATGCCGGGGTGGGTGTCCAGCATGCGAGGGATGGGCGGGAGACGCTGTCGGTGGCGGAAGGCATCCTGATCGCATTACGCCGTTGCAGCCCGACCGAGGCATTCGACGAACTGCTCCGGGTCGCGCACCGTCATCATCTCAGTGTGCTGACTGTCGCCCATGCTCTGGTGGATCTCGCCATCGGGGCCCGCCCACCTCTGGGATCCCCGGAACGGCACGCGGACGCCTCCGGAGCGTTGGCCGAGTGGGAGTCACGTCTCGCGCATCGGCCAGGGTCTTCGCGGTAAGTCGATCACTTTGCTGACCGTGGAGGCGGCGCTGCTCGGCCAGGATCACCGCGCACAGCAACAGATAGACCGCGGGAACGATCAGGACGACGGCGACGAGGACGACGAGGACGACGACAACAGCCAGCACTTCCACGGCAACTCCCCAGGCCGACAAGTGAACTGCGACGGCACCACCCCCGAGCAGCGCGGCAGCCACAGCATGTCCACCGTATGCCGCCGGGGCGACCTGGCCGCAACCGGTCGGTGAACATCGCCGGAGTCCGTCACACCGGGCGCCCCGTCGCACCCCACATCCCGGCATTGCGAATCGTCACGATCCGTCTCATCCCGGCGCCTGAGCTGGCCCGCGCACACCCACTCGTGAGGGAAGGCCCTGCAATGTTCGTCCTGCTTCGGCACGCCCACGCGATAGCGAAGCAGAGCTGGAGTGGGCCCGACGCCCAACGACCTCAGCCAGGAACAGGCCGAGGGGGCTCGTCGACACCCTCACCGGAGTCGAGCTGCGCGTCCTGTATTGCAGCCCGACCACCCGCTGCCTTGACACCCTCGCGCCCCTGGCTGCCGCCCACGGCCTTCCCATCCACGAGCACCCGCTGCTCGCCCCTGACGCCGCGGCCGAAGTTCTGCGCGCCGCCCTCGAAAGCATCGACCTCACCGGCACCCTGTGGTGCACCCACGGCGAGACCCTCACCGCGCTCGCCGCATGCACCCGCACCGACGGCACCCGTCCATTTCCCATCGGCGACACCGCAAAGGGCGGGGCCTGGCTGCTCAATGCCCACACCTCGCTGCGGTACATCGACCCCGATCCGCCTCAATAGCTCCGACGGTGGCACGCAGCCGCCGCGTCAGTGACGCGCATCACATCAGATCTGGGGGTGGTCGGCGTAACGTTCCCGGCCCTTCCGGACACCGTTCGAATAGCCGCAGACGCTGGGCCCGCGGCATCCGAACTAGGACCACCGATCAGCATGAGCACCACACAGCTTCACCCGATCACCCGTTCCGCCACCAGCACCTCCTCCTGGAAGCGCCTGGCTACCGTCGCCGCCGCGACCATCGCAGTCGGCCTCGTCCCCATCGCCGCCGCGAACGCCACCACCGCCGCACCGGCCCCCGCGCAGCCCGTCGCCGCCGCCGTCACCCACGACAACCCGCTCGACCGCGACAACGACATGCAGCAGCAACGTCAGCACGACCGCCAGCGTGACCAGCGGCAGGACCGGCGCGCCGAAACCACCATCCTCGACCAGATCCTCCTCGACGGCTGGACCAGCAGCAGCACCCAGCTGTAGCGCAGCCGCCCTGTCGCGGGGTGCCAGCGGCGACCAGCTGCTCCCCCACACGGGTCTGACGGCCTCGCATCCGTACGTCACCCCGTTTTCAGAACACGGCAAGAAGGCAATCATGAGCACGACCGACACCACCGCCACCACATTCAGTAGTACCGCCGACCTGACCCGCGCGTTGATTCGCGCGGCGATCGCTCACGGCGAACACGAGAAGCGCACCGGGGCAGAGGATCCGAACTGGCCCGACTGGTACGCCGCCTACATGGTCGCCGAACAGGCCGGAGCGGAGCTGCCCGCCTAACTGCCCTTGACCCCGTCCACCGGTCTACCCCTCACCTGCACAAATTCCAAGGAGAACGCCATGTCCACGATCCACCTCCACCAGACCACCACCGCCACCCCGGAACAATTCCTCGACGCGCTCACCGACTTCGGGCCCGGCCGCCAGGCGTTATTCGGTAACAGCGCCGACGACTACCTGCAGGTGCACGAACTCGGTACCGACCACGCCGATGTCACCGAGGGCTCCGGTGGGGCCTGGGAACGCCTGCACTACGACTGGACCGACCCCCGCCGCATCGTCATGACGACCACCGACTCCAACCTGTGGGGCGAAAAGTCCGGCCACACCTACACCCTCACCCCGATGCCCGACGGGACCACCGACGTCGACGCCGTCGTGGTCCGCGACGGCAAGAATCTCAAAGGACGAGCACTCGGGGCCGTGCTCGGCGTCATCGGCACCCGCGTCCTGGGAAAGCCGTTCGACAACACCGTCAAGGCCATCGAAGCCCGCAACGCCACCCCACGGACCGCGAACAACACCTGAACCCCACGGCCGCGCCGTCGAGCACCGCAACCACGGCGCTCGACGGCGCCCCCGCGTCCGGAAGCCCGTGGAAAGCGAAAGCCGAGCCTGGCTGCGGCCGCGACGGACCCACCGTCACGACGTCAACGAGGGCGGTGTCTTCGCCGACGTTCGCGGCCCCCGCACCGCCGTTCCCGCAGCGAGAAGTCTTCGCTGTCGAGCGCGGGCACGGGTGAACAACGGAACCCGCCATCCGGGCCAGGCAGGGTGGCGGGTTCCTCGCACGGCCCCGCAGGGCCGGTGGCAGTGACCGGTAACCGGTTTCCGGGTGGTCAGTCGAGAGCTGATGCGTCGCGGGTCCTCCGCCATCACGTCAAAAAGTCATGCCGCGAGCAACGAGCCGAGCTTCACCGTCGCCGCACGCTCGACGAGCAACGGAACGAAATCCCGAATCGGGCATCCCGAAAACTGGGCGACCGCCTCGCCCACCGCGGTCCCGACCGCCTCCCGCGATGCGGCCGGGAACTTGTTCAGCAACCGTACCGCGACCTGCGACAGCTGGCGCACTTCCTCCGCAGTGTTCATACCCCAAAGCCTGCGCTCTCGATCTCGGCGGCTGCGTGTCCCGAGCGGAAACGGGGATTGAACAGACCATGAACACCCAGGCGGGGGTCATTCGCCGGTACGGTTCCGGGCTGACTGCCTGGTCGTCCTCCCACAGCGTCAGGCCGACGCCGCCAGCAGCGACGACACCATTCTCGAGGGCCTCGCCGCCCAGGACTCGACCTTCGAGATCGGCGGTCCCGCACTGGAATTCGAGCCGTACGGCGTCGGCATCAACAAGACCAACACCGATCTGGTGCACCGGGTCAACGGCACCCTCGAGCGGATGCGCACCGACGGGACGTGGACGACCCTCTACCGACGTTGGCTGACCGCCCTCGGCCCGCCCCCCGATCCACCCGCCCCGACCTACCGGGACTGAAGTGCCCCCATTCCGGGAGCAACCCAGCCGCCGAGGACGAAGACACCGCCCACGACGCAACGCTGCTCGACCATCGCAGTATCGATGGCGGTCGGGTCGTCCGCCCCGAGAAGTCACGACGACCTCACTTCCCGGAAACGCGGTGGTTGCTCCACGCCGCATACGATGGTGACGCACCCAGCACATCAACCGGATGGTCACCCGCTGATGACGACTCCCTCGCCCCGACACCCACTCGCTGAGCCCATCCCGAACCCTCGCCCGGACAGGCACCCGTCCACGACCGACCTCACCGGCGTGTCGAGGACGTCACCGGTGGGCGGCCGCTTCCCCGCCCTGGCGCCGAGAACGATCCCCGCGTCCCGTGACGGGCCGCGCGCGGCACCGACCACCCCACCGGCCCACCACATCCGCGACCCGCACGGCCGCGGTGCGTGCGCGCTACCGGATCGGGCGGGTGAGCGTGGCCGGGCTCGTGACCGTGTCGGCGGGGGTGCTCTGCCTGGCGTTTGGGTGCGGTGTCCGGGGCCGCGCTGGTGTTCGGGATCGGTGCCCTGACCGCGCCGGCGATGATCCTGATCGCGGTGACCACCAACGGATTCCTCACCGCCGGTGCGGTATTGATCACCGGCGCCCCCCACCTCGACCACAGCGATCGGCGGCGGTTCAATGGTCCCCGCCGCCGCGCTCCGATGCCCACACCCATCGACGACAGCAGGCAAACCATGACCGACATACCGGTCGAGTACCCCGCGCGATTCAACACCACCGAATGGATCAAGGCCCACCTCGAGCGGATGGGCCAGGCCGACCCGGCCACCGGCGAAACCCGGCACGAGCCCGACCCGAGGACCCACCAGCCCGACTAGTCATTCGTCGGGAAGTTCTCCGGTGATCACGAAGATGACGCGGCGACTGATCTCGACGGTGTGATCGCAGAACCGTTCATAGAACCGACCGAGCAGCGTCATGTTCACCGCGGACGCGGCCCCGTACAGCCAGTCGTCGCCCTTGGTCGCGGCGAACAGCTTGCGGAGCAGCTCGTCGGTTCGCTCGTCCGCCCAGATCAAGTCCAACGCCGTCGCCTCGTCTCGGGTCCGCACGACCTCCCGGGCTGCCGCGGCCTGCGCCGTCGCCGCGACGCCCATGTCCGAGATGATGCCCCGCAGCTCGAAGGGAACGACCGGTACGGGGTGGTGCAGCCGCGCCACCTCGGCGATGTGCGCGGCCAGGCTGCCCATCCGCCGCAGGTCTGCAATGTTGTGTATCCCGCTGATCAACGCCCGCAGATCCTGCGCCACCGGTTGCTGACGGGCAATCATGGTGAGCGCGCGATAATCGAGCTCCCGGCCCCGGGTGTCGATGTCTGCACACACCTCTGCGGCCCGGTCGGCCGCGTCGCGGTCGGTATCGAGCAGGGCGCGCGTGGCACAATCGATCGCAACCTCCGTCAGGGCACACAGCTCGACGAGGTCACTTCTGATCTCCTCGAGCTGTTCGTCGAATTGTTCCCGCATCGTCCCGGATTCCCTCTCGCTCTGGATTACCCGGCTGTCCGAGACACTCGGGCTCGGCGGCACGCTGCCTGGGAATACCCGCTCCCGAGGAAAACAGTCCTTCACTGATCGACGTCTGTTCATTGGACGTCGTCGATTTGGCACCCGCGATGGACTCGGGGCCGAGTGCTTCGATCGCCACCTGGTGCTCCCAGTACACCTCTGATCGTCCGCGCGACACTCCCGGACCCCTGAGCCCGCCTCTTGTTCCTTTTGTAACGGACCAGAACCCCCTTGTCAGGGGCAGCCCGCAGTGCTCCCTGCCTCATGGCAGAGCCACGCCCTTGTCCGGAGCCGGGTTCGTCCCCCTACAGGAGCCCAGGTCGGACAATCCGCCACCCGCGGCCCCGCGAACGTGGTGGCGGCTAAGCAACCGGCGAGCCTCCTCCATGCAAGGATGACAGCCGCGTCCGACCATCCGAACAGCAGCGCACCAGGCCGATTCACGGTCGGCTCGAAGGTGTGGTTCCGCGGCGGTGCCGGCGGCAACCAGATCGCCCGGCTGCCCGGCACGGTCGTCGAGGACTACGGCGACGAGGTCGCCGCCAATGCGCACCTGGGCCGGGACTGGGCGCCCGTTCGGCGCGTTGGACGAGGGGCGGCTCGACTTCAGCGACGGACACGACCTCGAGGACCGGTGATCCGGATCGGACTATCAGGTCCGAGCCGAGCCGAGCCGAGCCGGGAACGCCTACTCCGTGGCCGCCGCGGCGATCGGCATTCGGGTGTCCGGGTACCAGCCTCGCAGCCAGCCCGCCCACGACCTGCGGCGCGCGATCACCTCGGAACTCATCACCTCGGAACCGGCCTTCGGCGCCGCCTCGGGCTCGACGGGTACGACGGGGACGAGCCCCTGAAGTTTCTCTCGGGCGAGCCGCTCGACCAGAAGCGGAACGAAGTCCCGCACCTTCCCGGTCGCGAAGTGCTCGTGCGCCGAACGCACCACCTGTTCGATGCTCTCCCGGGGCAGGTCCGGGAAGCGCGAATCGAGGCGGTCTATGACTTGGTCGATGTGCAGCAACTCTTCATCGTGCGTCATGTAGAAAATCCTCCGCCGCGCCCACAGGCGGGGTCAACGAGCGGATCGAAGACCTCGACGATCCTCGTCGCGGTGCGCCTCGCACACGTGCGCGAATCGACCGAAACGCCGGTACAGAGCAGCAACCGCGACGAGCAATGCATCAGGACAGCCGTCTCATTTCCTTCGAATCCAAGACACTGCTTCTCGATTCATACCGGAGGCAGTGTGCGACCCCCAACCAGCACAGACGGGCACTCTTACCGGTCCGGCGATTGAAGGAATCTGCTGTCAGCGGTCTCCAGTGCAACGACGTGTGCGCCGGTTGAAGCTCTGACGTGCAAGCACGAATGGAAGCCAACGAGTGGGATCAGGCGACGGTGAGCAAGCGGGCGCACCTGAACCCGTCGACCGTGTCGAGGTGGTTCACCTCGGGTGCGGACCGCAGTAATGCAAAACATCCGCGCAGTAGCCGAAGCCTTCGGCCCCCCAGTAGTAGAGGGGATGATGGCCGCCTAGACACTCACAGAGGTGGAGCTACAGGTGAAGATCGTGGCCTCGCTGCAACGAATGTAGGTTCTTCATCGCCTGCAGCTCGTGCAGGGGCGAGGTCCGAGGCCACCGATTTCCAGCAGCGGGCGCGCCGGTCGCGCAAGATGGTGGGGCCGGTTCGATGTAGGCCGTGGTCACCCCTGATCCGCGGACGAAGACCACCCGAGGGATCACGCCATGACAGAACGAGACCCATTCCCCGATCCATCACCCGCCGGTGCGGGCGACCAGCCGACCCGGGCGGCACGGATCGAACACGGCGAAACGGTTCGGCGCCGAATCCCGTTCGACGCCATCGCCGAACACGCTCCGCACCGCGACCGCGACCCGGTCGGCCTGCTCGAGTCCCAGGGGGCCACCCGGGTCCCCGACCTCGTCCCCATCCGGTACGGGCGGATGGCCGAGTCACCGTTCGCGTTCTACCGCGGCGCGGCGCTGGTGATGGCCGACGACTTCTCCCACGCCTCGGCCACCGGCCTGCACACCCAATTGTGCGGGGACGCCCATCTGAGCAACTTCGGACTCTTCGCCACGCCCGAGCGCACACTCGCGTTCGATGTCAACGATTTCGACGAAACCTATCCCGGCCCGTTCGAATGGGACGTCAAACGACTCGTCGCGAGTCTCGCCGTCGCCGGGCGCGACAACGGGTTCAGCCGGAAACAGCGCAAACCGATTACCCGTGCCTGCGCGGCCGAATACCGCGAAACCATGACCTACCAGGCCGAGCGTGGCGAGCTCGCGGTCTGGTATTCCCATATCGACGCCGCCGCGCAGTTAGACGAGCTCCGCGACGTTCTGGACTCCTCGACCCGCAAACGCGTCCGCAAGACGATCGACAAATCCCGCGGCCGCGACAGCCTGCAGGCACTGTCCAAACTCACCACCCTGGTGGACGGGCAGCCGCGCATAGTGAGCACGCCCCCACTGATCGTGCCGATCGAGGAGATCTTCACCGGCACCGAAGCCGAACAACTCGACCAGGAGCTGATCCGGCGAATGCGCGACTACCGCGACACCCTGCAACCCGCCCGCCGTCTCCTGTTCGATCGATTCGAGTACGTCCAAACGGCACGGAAGGTCGTCGGGGTGGGCAGCGTCGGCACCCGGGCCTGGATCGTCCTGCTCCGCGGCCCCGGCGGCGACCCCCTGTTCTTGCAGGCCAAGGAGGCACAACCGTCGGTCCTCGAAAAGTACGTCGACGGCCCGGCATTCACGAATCACGGCGAACGCGTCGTGACCGGGCAACGGCTGATGCAAGCCGCGAGCGACATCCTTCTCGGCTGGCAACACGGACCCGACGCCGACGGCGCGGTGCGGGACTACTACATCCGCCAACTCCGCGACGGCAAGGGCTCGGCCGTCATCGAGACCATGAATCCCGACACCATGGCCCTCTACGGACGGTTGTGTGCCCGGGTACTCGCGTATGCGCACGCCCGCGCCGGTGACCGGTTCGCGATCGCGGGGTACCTCGGTTCGGACGATGACTTCGACAAGGCGCTGGCCGCATTCGCCGAGACCTACGCCGACCAGAACGAACGCGATCACGCCGCGTTGCGGCAGGCGATCGACGCCGGCCGGATCACCGCGCACCCGGGGACATGACGATGAGCGACAACCGATCCGCCGCCCCGACACCGCGACACGAGCCCGCCGCTCGCGGTGCCCTGCGCCCGCACCGCCCCGCGCGGACGAACCTCGGACACCGCCGTCCGTGAGGTTCCCGCTCCACCGGCGTGGCGTCCGGTGCTGATCATGAACCCGCACTCCGGTGGTGGCAAGGTCGCGAAATTCGACCTGTACCGCAAGTCCGAGGAATTCGGCGCCGAGGTGGTCCTGCTCGAAGGCCCGGGCACCGTCGATGTCACGGAGCTGGCCCGGCAGGCGGTCGACCGCGGAACCGAACTGCTGGGCGTGCCACGGAGCGCCATTTCACGGAGAATGCACCGTGTGGACATCCCGCGTCCATCTCGGTGTTCGACGCTGACACCGGACACCACGCACATGTCCCCGGCGACGATGACCGTGGCCGGGAACCGACCATTCACCACGAGGCAGGAGCACCGCCATGTCGCCGCCCACCGACGTCCCCGGCAATGTCGGGCTTGCCTGGGCCCAGACCCCGCGGCACCTCCGGTGCTCCTAGCCACACCCCAGCCCGCCGCGTCCCCTCATCCGCGGCACCACCGTTCCCCGTCTCCCCGCCCGGAGGTGGGGAACAGTGGTGTCCGCACCCCATCCCCCGGTACGCCGATCGCAACCGCCGTCCGGGAAGCGGTCACCCACTTCGCGGACACCCGGATCGACGAGTCCGTCGCGCTGCTCGTCGAACACAGGGCGACCGCGCTGCTCGCCGCCACAATCGGACCATGACCCCCGAACCAACGGCGAACGACCAAAAGCGTTCGCAGCCATGCGGATTCCTCGGCCAACTCGAACCGGAGATCGAGGCCCTCGCACACTGCGTCGACAGGGCCGAGGCGTTGATGCAACGCATCCAACGAACCCACGAACTTCGCGCGGAGCGGCTATCCGCCGAGACCGCGGCCCTGCGCGGCGGGCTGTACACCGAGGCCGCAGCCCTACGCCGTGAGCTATACCAGGTGCGCCGACTCGTCGAGGCGATCGCGTTTCGGTTCCCGACGGTGATCCTCCGCAACGTCTCCGCACTCGACTGACCACACCGGGGTCCGCACCCCCTCAGGCGCACGGTCTGCCAACATCCTGATGTGTGCGCCGCGGCAGTTTCAAAAAACGGCAGCTTCGACGGCGCCACCATGCCGAGCGACTGGACCCCCTCCACACGGGCCACGGCTAGGAAACTGAGCGCAATCAGCCGGTCTTGATGTCGACGTAGATCGCAGCATGATCGGGGGCCGCGTGGACCGGGGAAGTCATGGTCGGAAAGTGTTCGAACAGGGTGCCATGCTTTCCGCCCCACACGCCCTTGCGGAAGATCGCCCCGCTGGTCGCCCGGTCGAACAGCGCGGGTGAGAGCAGCACGTAGTCGATCTTGTTCCCGGCGGTGCCGTTGGCGTAGGTGCCGGGTCGGCCGCCGTCGTCGAAGCCGGCGACCTCGACCCCATCCCGCAGGTCGGTGTCGGCGAGCAGCGGCGCGAGGGGTTCGCTGTCGGGGGTGTCGTTGAGGTCGCCGGCGACGGCGACGAACTCCACCCCGTCGGAGCGGAGTTGTCGATAGATCTCGGCGATCCGCTCGGCCTGCAGTTGGCGCAGGGCGTTGTTGTCTGCGGGCCGCCCGTATCCCTTGCTCTTGAAGTGGTTGACCAGCACCGTCAACGACAATCCTGCCAGGGCGCTGTCCTCGGGGAAGGCGAAGGTGTACTCAGGGCAGGCGCGGCTGAAGATCCGGCGCCCGGTCGGTGCAAGGTCGTCGACGTGCGAGCGGATCCCCCGCAGCGGGTACGCCGCCTTCGACAAGATCCCGACGTCGATGCCGCGGTCGTCGTTTCCGTCGATCACCATCACGTGCGGATATACGGGATTGCGTTCCGGGTCGACGATCGCGGCCTCGGTGAAGCGTTTGAGCGATCCGGTCCTCGGCCTCGATCACGGCGGTGATGTCGGCGTTCACCTCGCGCAGCACCGCGTAGGCGGCGGTGTCGGATCGGTCGAGATCCAACGCGACCAGCAGGTCCAGGATCAGCTTCTTGTCACCGTCGGTGTAGGTGTACTGAGCGATCAGGGTCCCGAGGCAGGCGTGCGCGTCGAGGATCTCGCTCCCACAGCCTTTCGGCTCGCACGCCCGACGCAACCGCCGCGGGCGGCATGGTCGATGTAACGGGTTGCCTCACAGTTGGATTCGTGGGAACCAGCGATTGTCACCAAACATGTCCCCGGATGTACACGAACACGACGCCCGTAGGGTACGCACAATTTTCACCCGCGGTCACTGTCACCCATCCGCACAAGGGTCGTGGGTCCGTCGATCTGCACAGCGGTCGTGGTCGGGTGCGAGCGGCCTGCGAAGGCCGGTTCGTCGACCGATGACCGCGGCTATCGTCGGGGCTACGCGTCAAGAGAGGGAGCTCGCGATGCGTCTGTCCACCCGAAACCAACTCGCCGGAACGATCACCGAAGTCACCATCGGCAGCGTGATGGCCACGGTGAAGGTGCGACTCGACGGGGGCGACCAGATCGTCACCGCGTCGCTCACAAAGGAAGCTGTCGAGGAACTGGGCCTTCAGGCTGGAGTGGCGGCGACCGTGCTCGTGAAGTCCACCGAGGTGATGCTCGGCGTCGAATAGTTGTCGATCGGAGGACGCCCCTGCAACCTATTGGTTGGTCACCTAGCGTCTTTGACCGATCCCCTTCCGGCGTCTCACCAGTTAGGTATCCCAGTAACGACCGTTACGGGAGCTGGCCTTATGAGATCCCACAAGGGTGCCCTTCGGAAAGAGCCGGACCGGGCGAATCGATTCGAATGCAATCAATACTGGTATTGCTTGCATTGCAGATGCCGGTATCTGGGGATGCGCGGGGTCGATCATCTCGACGTGGAAGGACCGGATGTCTCAAGTGCGAGCAAGCTTTCAGGCGATGGCTGTAGTTGCCTCACTAGGCGTCGTGGTGCCTCAGTACTGGCCGGTACTTGCGAGGCACCTTTCGTCTACACCGTCTGCCAGCGCTTTGTCGTGCTAACCATCAGTGACAGCGACGCTGGCACGAGAGGACCATTAAACGGGCCGGTCTCTATTCTTCTGACCATGTGAGGTTCCCCCCGGAAAGTGGACACCGACTTGGCGGGACACCGGTCCCGCTGGAAGGATGTCCGTATGCCCCCTCGCAAGCGTCGGTCGTTCACGACCGAGTACAAGGTCGAGGCTGCCCACCGGGTGATCGACTCCGGTCGCACCATCGCAGAGGTCGCCCGAGAACTCGGCCTCAACGAGAGTCTGTTGGGTGAATGGGTCAAACTTGAGCGGCGCAGAATCGCCGCCGCAGAGTCCCACGGAGAGAAGCCTTTGGACGCGGCCGAACACGCCGAGCTACTCCGATTGCGAAGGCAGGTAAGCGAACTCGAGAAGGACAACGCTTTCCTGGTAAAAGCTTCGGCGTACTTTGCCGCGATGCAGAAGAACCGACCCGGTTCGATCTGATGGCCAAGTACGCCGGCCCCGACAACATCGAAGAGACCGCCGGCACCGCCGCGCCGGAAGGTGAACGGTTCTCGATCCTGCGGATGGCGAGACTGCTGGAGGTGTCCACATCGGGCTACTACCAGTACGTCAAGCGCAGAGTCGCCACGGTGTTGACGCCGAGGCAACAGCGTCGCGCCGACCTCGAAGTCAAGATCGTCGAGATCCACCGGGAATCGAAGGGTACCTACGGGTCGCCGCGGGTCACGGCCGAGTTGCGGGCGCGTGGTGAGGTGGTGAACGCCAAGACCGTGGCCAAGATCATGGCCTCGCTCGGTGTGGAGGGCATCAGCCCGCGCACGTTCAAGGTCAAGACCACGGTGGTCGATCCGCAGGCGTCGTTCCCGCCGGATCTGATCGAGCGGCACTTCGATCGGGGCCGGCTCGATGCGGTCTGGTTTACCGACATCACCTACCTCACGTGCGGTGAGGGGGACATGTTCTTGTGTGCGATCCGGGACGGTCATTCACGGAAGGTGTTGGGATACAGCATTGCTAATCACATCAGCGCCGAGATGGTCACCACCGCCATCGATCGAGCCGTGGCCACGCGCGGTGGGCGGTGTCGCGAGACGATCCTGCATTCGGACCGGGGTGGGGAATACACTGCCCACCTGACCGCGGCGTCGTGTGTGCAGCACGGGTTGCGTCGGTCGATGGGTGCGACCGGGATTTGTTGGGACAACAGTCCATCCGAATCGTTTTGGTCGATCTTCAAGCATGAAGAATACTATCGGCACGTCTATGCAACGAAGGCTGATCTCGTTGCTGGCGTTGACAACTGGATTGTCTTCTACAACACTGTTCGACGGAACTCTACGGTGGGGATGCACAGTCCCGACAGCTACGAGAAGTTGCTTCAGGTGGGAGTCGCCTGAGGCACGCAACCCCCTTGTCCACCGTTCGGGGGGAACCTCAATGCACCGATTGGGAGCGTGAAGAGGGCCGGTCACGGCCCGATCCAGTCACCACCAAAAGGGATGATCACCATGCCGGTTACCGAACAGTCCGTCGTCATTGCCCGCCCTGCGTCGGAAGTATGGGACTTTCTCACCGATGCGGCGAACTGGCCGTCGTGGGAGGCGTCGATAGTCGAATGCGAGCAGGTCACCGACGGGGAGCTCGGGGTGGGCACCCGGTGGCGCGGGGTGAACCGAGTCCTCGGTAAGCGGATCGACTGGGAGACCGAATTCGTCGAGTACCAGCCCGGGAAGGTGGCCACGTCCAAGTCGGTGGAAGGGGACAAGATCGGTGTCACCGCGACGACGCGGATCGAGGAGGTCGACGGCGGCACCCTGTTCACCTATCGGGTCGACACCGAAAGCGGTCTCGGTGGAGTCTTCGGCAAGCTGGCGGACCCACTCGTCACGAAGGCGTACTCCCGCATGATGCGGGCGAGTCTGGACAACCTCGCCGACCTTCTTACCACCGACAGCTGACGCCCGTCTCGATCCACGCTATGTACCTCTCACGTTCGGTGTCTCACCGATTGGCGTCTCGGTTAATGACCGATATCTTCAGTCGGTCTCATCCGATCTTCGATGTAGATCAATATGCTTTCAGCGATGGATGCTGCGTGGCGGGACAGGTAACGGTCTGCGCGTCCCATGACGCAGGCGGTGGGGCCAATACAGGTGAAGCGAGCGCATGGCGCGACGAACTCTGCGACAAACTCAGGCTGCGGTACCTCATCTTGGAACAGTGTCAAGAATTCCTAGTGCTGTGGGAGAGGATCAAAATGGCCGATACGAAGAGCGTATGGGTGAAGTTCGATGATTTGTCATCCGACATTCGGGACGAGGAGTGGAGCCTCTACCAGGGTGAGGCAAAGAGCGATTCCGAATATTTTGGACGGCTACTTCGGAACCCGCTGCCCATCCTCATGGAGGAGCTTGAAGGAGTTGAGTCCGACTGGCATGTCATCACCAATTTAATTAATCACCACGTCTCGTTCGAGGGTGACGCAGTAGCCCGGACCGCCATGGTGATGCCAGAAGAAAAGACTGTCGTTCTGACCTTCTACAAGCACCGTCCCAACACATAGATGTCGAACGCTGGTTGCCCGCCGTGATGGCGGTCCTGATCAGCACCCCGGCGTCAGCCAGTTCCGTGCCCGGTCGGCCCGCTCGGCTGGCGCAATTCCTCGGTTCCGCAGGCCTCGGTAACTCAGGGAAGGACGGCGAGCCGGGCTTGCAGCCAGTCGAGGTGCTCGTCGCAGAGGGTATCGGCGAGCTGAGAATCCATGGCGTGCAGGTGTGATCGGGCGTGGTACAGGTCCACGACCGATCACCGCTAGGGCGTGTCTCCCAATGATTTGGGGTGTTGTGCTGCAGACTCTTCGCTGTGGCAGACGTTGTTAATCGGTTTGAGGTGTTGACGGACAAGCAGTGGGAGTTGCTTGTGCTGCTGTTGCCCAGTTCGGATGGGCTGCGGGGGCGGAAGTTCCAGAACAGCCGACTCGTGGTGGAGGGGATGCTCTACCGGCTGCGTACCAGGCTCCCGTGGCGGGATCTACCTGCGCATTTCGGCCCCTGGAAGACAGTATGGAAACGGCACCGACGCTACGCCGGGGATGGAACGTGGGATCGGGTGCTCATAGCCCTGGCCGCGATGGCCGATGCCGGTGGCGACCTGGATTGGGCGGTGTCGGTGGATTCCACCGTGGTGCGGGTGCACCAGCACGGTGCCAACGCCGCGCGTGACACAGGGGGAACTACCGAATTACACGAATCTGCTTGACGAACCGGTCGATCACGGCATCGGCCGGTCCCGCGGCGGGTTGACCTGCAAAGTTCACCTGGCGTGCGATGGCGACGGACGTCCCTTGTCGGTGCTGGTGGGTCCTGGCCAGGCCGGCGACAGCCCGATGTTCGGCCCGCTCCTGGAGGGCATCTGCGTGCCGCGCATCGGTGGTGGCGCACCCGGTACGCGCCCGGACGAGGTCCGTGCCGACAAGGCGTACACATCCAAGGCCAATCGAGAACTGCTACGCAGCAAGGGCGTCAAGGCGGTCATTCCCGAGAAGTCCGATCAGGTGGCCAACCGCAAGAACAAGGGCAGCGCGGGCGGGCGTCCACCAAACTTCGATGCCGAGTCGTACAAGGGCCGCAACGTGGTGGAAAGGGCCTTCAACAAGGCAAAACAGTGGCGAGCGGTGGCAACCCGGTATGACAAGCTTGCCCTGACTTACCGGGCTGGATTCCTCCTCGCCGGCATCGTCGAATGACTCAAACTATTGGGAGACATGCCCTAGTGCGCGTCGAAGACAGCCTTGCTGCCTTCGGGTCGGGCAACGGTCTGCGAGGCTAGCGGATCCCGCCACGTCCATCGTCATTTCTGTCGATCCACACGGCCAGCGCGAACCCGGGTCGACCAGTGAGCCGAATTTGGGTGCTCGAGCTGTGATCACCCGGTGGGCCCGACCGTAGTTTCCAGCGTAAAAACAACGATTGAGCCGAGTTGAGGCAATCAGGTCGAAACCCGTTGGGAGAGCGTGACGAAGCTAGTAGGCATCGTGTGAACACCGGCCACAGCTCGGAGTCAATCTGTCGCGGACGGCTCGACTCCCGCGCGTCGGATGGCGCGGTAGACGGTGGATCGGGCGACGTTGAACAGTTCGGCTAGTTCGGTGGTGGTGTGCCGGCCAGCGCGGTGCAGCTCGACGAGGTGGGGTTCCTGGTGCGGGCTGAGCTTGGGTTTCTTGCCGCGGAGCCGACCTTTGGCTTTCGCGACGGCCATCCCTTCTCGGGTGCGAGCCCTGGCCGGGTCGGCTCGAACTCCGCGATCACGGCAGCGTCGTGAACAACAGCCGTCCGATCGGATCGGTGGGGTCGTAGACAGATCCACCGATGTTGAGCTTGACTGTCCGGCCGGTGCGCTCATCGGCGATTGGTCGGCGTACCCAGAGGCGCTCAAGTGCGCAGACCTCGATCACTCGGATCGGGCGGGACCGTTCGCCGGCGGGACGACGACGCGAACGGTGAGCGAACGCCGGATTCCTAGAGTGTGAATCCCCAGGCGTGCTCCGCGTCGGAGCTGCCGACTCGAGCTTGCCGAGCGATTGCCTTACGAAAAGCGGTTTGAGACACCATCAGTCCCACGTTGGGACGTTGCAGGAAGCGGAACCGAGACGATGAGCAGCCCTGAAGAATGCAGAATCACCCAGAACTGCGCACCGGGCGGTCACTATGACACGACGTTGAGCAGTGCCGTCACAAGAGCACGCATCGCCCGCACGGTCGCAGCGAACGAGGGAATCTCCACGCACCAACTCGTGGCCCTCCTCGACGTGACGGAATGGCCGATGCAGCAGCTCCACAGCTACGCGCTGGCAGCAGGAGCCCGGGCTGACAGCGAAGGTCGTTGGTGGCCCCGGCCGACGAATGGGCCGCCGTTCGCTGACTCCTTCCCTGTCTAGGTCTAGATCCAAACGTCCGGCAAAGGATCGATGATCGGTCAGTTCATCTGGGGCCAGCAGCCGCGTGGACTCGCCTGGACAGACGACGATGTCGGCGGCGGTGTGGCTACCACCGCTCGGCGGATCGCGGTCCGGGTCCGGGGGATGCGCATGCCCGCTCGAGTTCGTCGAGGACCAAGTCGCCAGGTACTCGTACTCGTCGCCGAAGTCGTACCCGGGTTGTATGGCGTGCTGCGCGACGAACTCGGTGAGGTGGGGGTACTCGTCCGGCCGGAGTCGGCCCAGGATCGTCTCCGCCATCGAGGCGAGCTCCAGGAGAAACCCGCGGGCTGCTGACTACCAACACCGCGTCGTGGTGGCGCAACGTCCCGGGCGGGGATTGGCCCGCGACTCCAACAGAGCGGTGGCCCAACGATGACGTGCGTGCACTCCGCGCGCCGAGATTCTCGCCGCCGCGTGGCCGCCTACCAGTCGGACCCCATCGTCGGCGGCGAAGACGCCGTCGAGGATGTCCTCCTTGTGCGCCAGGTGCCGGTGCAGAGACATCGCCTCCACCCAGAGGGTGTCAGGACCCGGTTGCGGAGTGCAGGCGGGTGTCGCGCCCGCCTCTCCCGCGTGAGCGCCGGAGCCACGGTGGTGGCGCGGACGCGGCAGGGTCGACCGGCCCGGGCGCGCCGACCCTGAACCAGGCATCTCGACGGTCGGCGTCTGCTCGCTGCCCGACGACCGTCGGCACTATCCTGTCCGGCGGTGGCACAACGCCGGACCGATGTCCCCGGGAGGGCAACCATGTTCGTGCTGGTGCGTCACGCGGACGCCGTCGCCAAGAAGGCGTGGCAGGGCCCGGACGTGGTCCGCCCGCTCAGCCCCCTCGGCCACCAGCAGTCCGCTCATCTCGTCGATGCCCTCGCCGATGTCGCACTGTCCGCGTTGTTCTCGAGTCCCACCGTGCGCTGTCGGCAAACCCTGCAACCCCTGGCGGTGGCGCGTGGACTGCCGATCGTCGACGATTCGCGTCTGGTCAGGGACGCCCCGGTCGGTGCGCTGCTCTCCGCGCTCGGCCGGTGCGACGACGGGACTCTCTGGTGCACGCACGGGGAGGTGTTCGACCAACTGGCTGCGGCCGCGACCGCCCACAGTGCCGCGCGCTTTCTGCCGACCGGGAAGACCGCGAAGGGTGGTCTGTGGATCGTGCACCCTGACCGCGGTCCCCGCTATGTCGGGCCGAACCCTCGAACCTGACCGGCCGATTCGGGCTCCGACCACCGCGGCCATGCCACTGGACCCGGTCGGCCAGCAGTCGGCTGGGATCCGGCGCCGCCGGCAGCCACACGGAACCCGCCACTCGCCCAAGCATGTGGCGGGCAATGGATTCCCGTCGTCACGTTCCTGCAGGTCTCGGCCACCGCTACGTCGAAGACGTCGCCAACGGCTGGGCCGCCGTCCTCCAACCGCCCAGGTGGACACCGGAGAATGACCGAACGACTGCGCCCCATCATGCGCGCCGACGAAGGAGGCGGTTGGCGTGCTCGTCGTGGCGGCGGGGCGCGGTGTATTCCGCGACGGTGGCCGCCACCGCGTCCTCCAACGGGGTGGCGTGGTCACCGAGCACACTGGTGTACGCGGTGTGGTCGACGACGTGGTCCTCGTCGAACTCGTAGAGCATCTCGGCGATCTCGCGAACCGCCGGCACCATTGACCCGACCAGACGCAATTGCCAGGCCCGGACCGGGCGCAGCCGCAACGGTGCCGCGGCGGCGAGGCCCGCGGCGATGGTGGCGAACTCGCGGGTGGTGACGGTGGTGGCGTTCGGGACGTGCCAGGCGTGCCCCCAGGTCGCCGGTGTCTCGCTCAACCGGACCAGCGCCTCACCGAAGTCGGGGACATAGGTATAGGTGTGGAGGCGGTCGGGATCGCCCACCACGTCCACCCGCTCGCCGCGGCAGAGCGGTCCGAAGAAGCGGTCGCCGACCGCGGACGCAGTGACGCCGGGCCCGAAGAAGTCCGATGCCCGCCCGGCCACGACGCGCAATCGCCCGGCCTGGTGTGCGTCGGCGAGGTCGCGCCACATCTGTGCCCGCACCCGGCCCTTGCGAGTGGTCGCGGCCAGGGGGAGCACCTCGGTGAGCGGCCCAGAAACTGGGCCGTAGCCGTAGACGTTCTCGGCCGCTACCAGCAGCGCCCCGGCCTCGGCGGCGGCGTCGACCACCCGACTCTGCAAGGCCCGGAACTCCTGCGGCCAGCGGTGATAGGCGGGTTGGGCGCACTGGAACAGCACCTCGGCTCCGGCGGTCGCGGCGGCGGCCGCGCTCGGGTCGCCGAGGTCGGCCCGCAGGCTGATCGCCCCGGGGACCGCCTGTCCGGTGCGGGTCACCACGGTGGGGGTGATCCCGCGCGCGGTGAGTGAGGAGATGACGGCGCGTCCGACCGGACCGGCACCGAGCACAACGTGTGATGTGGTGGCCATTTTTTGGTGACTCCTTCGAGGGGGCGGGCAGTAGGGCCGGCTTCTGCGATCACCGGCACGGCAGAGCCAACAGCACTTATCGACTATCGATCGAATTCCGGACAGTGTTCGACATGACGAGTGTACTGTTCCCGAACGATGTTCGGAAGATGGCGGAATTCTGGGTAGTGTGGACCGATGTCCAGTGGGAAGCCGGAGACCCGACGGGAACGGCAACGCCGCGAACTGCTGACCGAGATCGAGGCCGAGGCGCGGCGCCAGCTCACCCAGGGTGGGCCCGGAGCGGTATCCATGCGGGCGATCGCCCGCGCCGTCGGACTCGGACCTGCCTCGCTCTACACCTACTTCGGCAGCCTCGACGAGGTGTTCACCCTGCTGCTCCTCGGGAGCTACCGAAACCTGGCCGCGGCCACCATGAAAGCGGTCACCGCCTTCGACGACGCACCGCCGGCGGACCGGGCGATGATCGGGACCCTGGCATACCGGAACTGGGCCCTGACACATCGCAGCGAATTCAACCTGATCTTCTCCGACCAACTGCCCGGTTACCAGGCCCCGCCCGGCGGCCCGACCATCGCCGCACAGACCGCGGTGTTCGCACCGATCGTCGACGCCCTGGCCGACCTCGACGCCGCCGAGCTACCCGCCGACGAGCTCGCCGTCGTCTGGACGGCGTTCCACGGCGCCGCGACCCTGGAGGTCAATCACCACCTCGTCTGGGTCGACGATCCGGCCGCGGTGTACGAGCTGGCAGTGCGCCGCGCGTTCGCCGGCGCCGGTCTCCCCACCCCCGCACCGGACCTGCGGACACGATTCGAGCAGTGGGTGGCGACCGCCCACCCGTGACGTCCGAACCCAACCCGCCCGTGAGGGAATTCAAAAGCCGCCGGATCGCGGAAGGATGCCCGAGTCAAATGCGCTTGCTCGCAAGATCGGTGGCGCGCGCGGACGACAATCCCGCACGAAAACAGTCGCTTCGTCTTTTTGGGCAACACATGGCGGCAGATTCCTTCGTCGTGCTCGGGGACACCACGGTGGCTCGGCGGGTGTGTTCGTCGCTGGCGCAGCGCGGGCACGAGGCGCGCCACCTTGTCGGGCCCGACGACGAACTCCGTATTCGACCGCACCATCGGGGACCAACTGGCGCGGTTCCTGCCCCAGTGCGATGTCACCTCACCCGCGGATCTGGCCGCCCCGTCACTAGCCGGTTCGTGCATTGACCCGGCCGGTTGGCGGTCACCCTGGTCGGCCAGCGGCCGCGGGGCATCCGCGGCGTCGGTGCGGTGCTCGACGAGGTCCCGGTCACCCTCCGGGCGCCACGCCCGTGGCGCACCTGGCCGATGCAGGTGGCCGGCCTGTGGGGCTCGCACGAGACCGGCACCCGGATCCTGCTGGCCGGGTTGCTCGGGCTCGCCGCCGTGCTGGTCGGGGACTGGGCGTGGCTGATGTCGGGACCAGCCGACCCGCCCGCCTTCCGGCGGAGAGAAGACTGGTCTCATGACCGGTCACAGGCGGTGGACGCCACTGCCGCCACATCGCACACCGACGCCACCATCAGCGGAGGATTTGTACGACGACCTGCGAGAACGACTGCCCGCGGAGCTGCGTGATCAACCCGACGATGAGATCCCGCAGCTCTGGGCGGCGTGGTCCGAGGCGCGATCCGGGTACGACGCCGCTCACCTCATCCGAACCTTCCAGCTCGCCCCGACGCTCGCACATCGCCTCATCGACCTCGCACACGAGCGTCAATCCTGACCCAGGCGCACCAGCGAAACGGTCCGGCGCCTGCGCATGGGTGGCAGCCGATGGCGCCACACCGCGGTTCGACAGTCCCGTCACCCGAGTCGGCATATCAGAACTCACCGCGTTCCGGTCAATGCGCCAGTCGACGAATCCCCAAGGAGCACATCGTCCTGCTCGGCCGGTCATCGCCAGAGGGGGCGTGCCGCCTTGCGTGCCGCCCGCCACTGATCCTGCAGGCGTTCGGCCTGCTCGTCGCCGATCCGCAGTTCCTGTTGATAGAGGATGCCGAGCCCGAAACTCGACTGTGCGGTGTGATCGCGGGCGGTCAGGATACCGAGGAGCCGCTCCCGCGCCACCGCCGAATCCTGGAATTCGCCGAGGACGTCCTGGAAGTCGTTGAATTGGTCCAGTGCACGTTTCGTCTTCTTCGGGGCGAGGGGGCGGATCACCTCCATTGCGTAGCGCATCCGCTTCGCGCCCTTGCGGGCGCGGTGGATCCGCTCGTCGCGCTCGGTGCGGGACGTGCTACCGCTCACCTTGTCGACCCGTTTGGACACCTTGGTGGCCAGTTGTTTCAGCGTCCGCACGAGGTCCGCCGCCGTCGCGTTCCCGGTCGCTGCGCCTGTGGCCGGTGCGTGCGTCGACGGGCCTGGTCGGGATCTCGCGGCGAGTTCGTCGACGATTCCGTTCAGCGAACTGAGGAGCGCACGATAGCGGTCCGAATCGAGTGCACCGAGCGCCGGGTTCCGAGCCACCTGGGCCTGTTCGGCGAAGTACTCGTTCACGCGGGCGTACACGGATTCCTGAGCGGGTAGGGCCGCCGACTCGGTGATCCGGGTGATGATTCGCTGCCACTGAACCTCGACATCGCGCGCCTCACTCAGTCGTCGGCCGAGCCATCGCAGGTCCAGGACGAGCGGCTGCGCTGCCTCGGTGAGTCCGAGCCCGGGGGCGTATGCCTGTAAGGCGCTGCGGGCGCGTCGCGCCGCCTTGCGCATGTCGTGGATCGCCTCCGGCTCGTCACGCCTGACGGCGATGTCGGCGACGCCGAGATTGTGGATCTCCCGCTGCAGGTACCGGCGGAGGAAGTCTCCGGGTTCGCTGGACTTGCGACTGCGTCTTTCCTCGACGGCGGGGGCCTGTGTGGTGCTCATCGGAGCCCTCCTCGGTGGTCGGCGAACCCCATGACTCCACTGTCCCACCACGCCGAGCGCGTGGGTGTGAGTCGGCCAATAATCTTCGATATCGCCGCTGGTCAAGACCGTTACCTGCGGCGACACGTCGACGATTGCGGGTGTTACCCATCATCTGCATCCCCCGCAAAGTGCTACGGTGGTCGGCGTGCCCAAATCGACCACCCCTCCCGACGCGTTGCTGCGCAGCGCAGCATTCGTCGTTGCCGACCTCCATCGGGTGGGGCGTGTGCAGCTCGATTCTGCGCTGGCCGACGAGGGGTTATCCCTTCGAATGCATTGGATCCTTGCGTGCCTGAAGCAGGAGGGTGAGCTCACCCAACGTCAGGTGTGCGACGTTCTCGCCGTCGACCGCAGCGACATGGTTCGCCTGGTCGACGGCCTGGAGAAACGAGGCTTCGTGGTGCGAAGAAAACATGCCAAGGATCGACGAAAGCAGTTGCTCTCGCTGACCGAGGACGGCGAGCAGGCGGTAGCCCGGACCGAAGAATTGGTCGACGGCGCCACCGACACATTGTTCGCCGATCTCACGGTGAAGGAACGCCGGACCTTGCATCGGCTCGCGCTGCGCGCCCTGGGCCATCCGAAGGAACTCGCCGACATTGGCGCCTGACGCCGACGCGACCACCGTCGCCCGCGTCACTGTCGCTCATCGATCTTTCGGGTGCCGGGTACCGGCCTGCCCACCCCAGAGAGGAACAACGGTTCTCCATGTCCGTCTCACTCAGCGAACGGCTACTTCCCACCGAATTCACCCGCGGTGATCTCGCGCCCCCGCCGCGCACCCTTCTCGACATCCTCGACGCGACCGCACGCCTGTACCCCGACGCGCCCGCGATCGACGACGGCGAGGCCGCTATCACCTACGCCGAGTTGATCGAGGCAGTGCGAGAGGGTGCGCGCCGGCTGGCGGGCCGCGGGGTGCGGGCCGGAGACCGGGTCGGCGTCCGGATGCCGTCGGGTTCGCGGGAGCTGTACCTGGCGATTTTGTCCACGCTGGCAGCGGGCGCCGCGTACGTCCCAGTGGACGCCGACGACCCGGACGAGCGGGCAGAGTTGGTGTTCGGTCAGGCGCGGGTCAAGACGATCGTCACCGCGGAAGGCGCCCAGGCCTTAGCGTCGGTGCCGGCCGAGGTGTGTGTCCCGACGCCGGATGACGACGCCTGGATCATCTTCACCTCCGGATCCACCGGCACCCCGAAGGGGGTCGCCGTCTCACACCGCAACGCCGCCGCCTTCGTCGACGCGGAGGCCCGGTTGTTTCTGCGTGATGCTCCGCTCGGCCCCGGCGACCGGGTCCTCGCCGGTCTCTCGGTGGCCTTCGATGCCTCCTGCGAGGAAATGTGGCTGGCGTGGCGACACGGGGCCTGCCTGGTCCCGGCGCCCCGGTCGCTGGTGCGCAGCGGCATGGATCTCGGTCCGTGGCTGATCTCCCACGACATCAGCGTGGTCTCCACCGTGCCCACGCTGGCGGCGTTGTGGCCCGCGGAGGCGCTGGAATCGGTGCGGCTGTTGATCTTCGGCGGCGAGGCCTGCCCACCCGAATTGGCCGCGCGCCTGGCGGTGCCGGGCCGCGAGGTGTGGAACACCTACGGTCCCACCGAGGCCACCGTCGTTGCCTGCGCCGCGCCGTTGACCGGGACCGGCCCGGTCCGGATCGGGCTGCCACTCGACGGCTGGGACCTGGCAGTGGTCGACCCCGACGGCCACCCGGTCGCCGAGGGCGAGGTCGGTGAGCTGGTGATCGGCGGCGTCGGGCTGGCTCGCTACCTCGACCCCGCCAAAGACGCGGAGAAGTACGCACCGATGCCTACCCTGGGCTGGGACCGCGCATACCGCAGCGGCGACCTGGTGCGGCTCGACCGCGCCGGGCTGCTGTTCCAGGGCCGCGCAGACGACCAGGTCAAGATCGGCGGCAGGCGCATCGAGCTCGGCGAGGTGGACGCGGCGCTGCAGTCGTTGCCCGGGGTCTCCGGGGCCGCTGCCGCGGTCCGCACCACCGCCTCGGGCAGCGCCATCCTGGTCGGATACCTCGCCGCACCGCGGGACTTCGATGTGACCTCGGCGAGGACTCTGCTCGCCGGCCGGATTCCGGCCGCGCTGGTGCCCCGACTGGCGGTCCTGGACGAACTCCCGATCCGGACCTCCGGCAAGGTGGACCGGGCCGCGTTGCCCTGGCCCCTGCCTGGAAGCGATCGCCGCGATGCGACGGCGCCCGCTCTCGCGGGCACCGCGGCCTGGGTCGCCGAGCTGTGGACCCGGATTCTCGGCGCCGAGGTCGGCGGGCCCGACGACGACTTCTTCGCGATCGGCGGCGGTTCGCTCAGCGCCGCCCAACTGGTCAGTGCGCTGCGGGAACGCTTCCCCGAGATGACCGTCGCCCAGCTGTACGACCACCCGCGGTTGGGGTCACTGGCCGAGTTCCTCGACGACCTGGCCCCTGCGTCAGTGGTCGAAGCGCGCACAGTCACCCCGACACCGCGCGACACCCAGTGGGCGCAACTCGCGCTGACCGTGCCACTGAGCACCCTGACCGGACTGCAATGGGTCACCTGGTTGGCGCTCGCGAACAACATCGCGGCACGGTTCGTCGACCTCCCCTGGGCACCGACGCTGCCCTGGCCGGCGGTGGCGGCGATGTTCCTGCTGTTCATCACCCCGCTCGGCCGAATGACCATTTCCGTGCTCGGAGCCCGCATCCTGCTGCGGAGGGTCACACCGGGCACCTACCCCCGTGGCGGCTCGGTGCATCTGCGACTGTGGCTGGCCGAACGCCTTGTCGAGGCCAGCGGCGCCGCGAACCTGTCCGGTGCACCGTGGATGATCTACTACGCCCGCGCGCTGGGCGCGAAGATCGGCCGCGGCATCGACCTGCACACCCTGCCCCCGGTCACCGGGATGCTCGAACTCGGTGACGGCTGTTCCGTCGAACCGGAGACCGACCTGTCCGGTTATTGGCTCGACGGCGACGTCCTGCGCGTCGGGTCGATCAGTATCGGCGAACATGCGACGGTCGGCGCCCGGTCGACGCTGTTTCCCGGGGCCACGATCGGGCGCGACGCCGAGATCGCCCCCGGGTCCGCGGTGCTCGGCAAGGTCAAGGCCGGTCAGCGCTGGGCCGGATCACCCGCCGCCAAGGTCGGCAAGGCCCGCCACCGGTGGCCGGCGCAGCGTCCCGAGCCCGCGACCCGATGGGTGCCGGTCTACGGTCTCACCTCGCTGGCGCTGTCCGCGATGCCGCTGATCGCGCTCGGCTGCGGGTTGGCGTTGCTCGGCTGGTGGATCCGGGGCGCCGAAACCGTCGTGGCGGCCGCCGCGGCAGCGCTGCCGATGCTTCCGGTCGCCACCTTGCTCGCGCTCACCGTGTTCGCCGCAATCACCGTGATCGCGGTCCGATTGCTCGGGCTGGGCCTGCGCGAGGGGTACCACCCGGTGCGGAGCCGGATCGGGTGGCAGGTCTGGGCCACCGAGCGTCTGATGGACTCCGCTCGCACGTTCCTGTTCCCGCTGTACGCGGGCCTGCTCACCCCGGCGTGGCTGCGTCTGCTGGGCGCGAAGATCGGGAAGGACGTCGAGGCCTCCACCGTCCTGCTGCTGCCGAAGTTCACCACGGTCGCCGACGGCGCGTTCCTGGCGGACGACACGATGGTCGCCGGGTACGAACTCGGCGGCGGGTGGTTGCGGATCGAGCGCGCCAAGGTCGGCAAACGGGCCTTCCTCGGCAACTCCGGCATGGCCGGGCCCGGACGCCGGGTACCGAAGAACGGTCTGGTCGCGGTGCTGTCGGCGGCGCCGAACAAGTCGAAGGCCGGCTCGTCGTGGTTGGGCAGCCCGCCGGTGCGATTGCGCCGGGCCGCGAACGAGACGGACGCCGCCCGCACCTTCGCGCCGCCGCTGCGGCTGAAGGTCGCCCGCGCCGCCGTCGAGACATGCCGGTTGATCCCGGTGATGGTCACCTTCGGAATCGGGCTCGGCGTGTTGTTCACGCTCGAGGCGTTGGCCGGTGCCTTCGGCTTCCTGACCGCGGCCGCGGTCTCCGGTGGTGTCCTCATCCTCGCCGGTGCGGTGGCCGCCGCGGTGTCGGTGGCCGCGAAGTGGGTCCTCGTCGGACGGATCGAGGCGATCGAGCACCCGCTGTGGAGTTCGTTCGTGTGGCGCAACGAGGTCTGCGACGCCTTCGTCGAGACGGTGGCCGCACCGTGGTTCGCACGGGCGGCCACCGGCACCGCGGCACTGAACGTGTGGCTGCGGGCGATGGGATCGCACATCGGAACCGGCGTGTGGTGTGAGACGTACTGGCTGCCGGAGGCCGATCTGGTGCATCTCGGTGACGGCGCCACGGTGAACCGGGGCTGCGTCGTGCAGACCCACCTGTTCCACGACCGCATCATGAGCATGGATACCGTGACCCTCGGTGCCGGTGCCACCCTCGGACCGCACTGTGTGGCATTGCCCGCCGCCTCCCTCGGCGAGGGCGCCACCGTCGGTCCCGCCTCGCTGGTGATGCGCGGTGACACCGTCCCACCGTCCACCCGCTGGCAGGGCAACCCCATCGCACCCGCGACCTGACCGACCCACGTACGGCAGGAGTCAACCACCCCAGGCGAGCTCCTGCGCTGGGTAACGACGTTCGTGTACACGGACAGCTCGGAGCCGCTCGGCGACGTGGGTCGGCGGGGTCGGCATCGTGTTCCTACCAATCGTGTTCCTACCAATCGTGTTCCTACCAATCGTGTTCCTACCAAAGGACTCGACATGAACACACCGGCAAGTCGAGGGGTGGTGGTCGGTGTCGACGGATCACCGGCCGCCCGTAGAGCTGCTGCATGGGCAGCGGCACTCGCCTCCCGCACCGGGACACCGCTGCGGGTCGTGCACACCCTCCCGGAGGCCCTCTACCTGATGACCGATGTCGCGGTCATGGGGCAGGGGCCCGCCATCGCTCAACACCGCAAGGCCGGTGAAAAGGTTCTCGATGAAGCGTCCACCGAAGTGCGCCTCCGATTCCCCGAACTCGACGTGCACTCCGACCTGGTGCCCGGCCCGACCGCTCCGGCGCTGGCGGCAGCAGGTGCGACCGCGGGGATGATCGTGCTCGGTGCCGGCAGCCCACCGGGTGTGGGGGCACTGACGGCGGGATCGACCGCCATCGCACTCGCCAGGCATGGCACCTGCCCGATCACGGTGTGCCGCCAACAGTCCGAGATGTTCCCGGATCGGCGGCCGGTCGTCGTCGGCATCGATGACAGTGATTCCAGCGCCGCCGCCGTGTTCGCTGCCTTCGAGTTCGCGCACCTGTTCGGGGCACCCGTGGTCGCCGTCCATGCGTGGTCGCCCCGGCACGCGGCCGGGAACGTGACCATCCCATTCCTGGTGGACCGGGATGCCCTCGAGGAATCCGAACATGATGTGCTGGCCACACACCTCGCCGAGGTAAGGGAGCGGTACCCCGGCGTCGCTGTCACCGAGGTGGTCGAGCCGACGACTCCGGCCCGGTTGATCCTCGATCGGGCCACCGACGCGCAACTGATTGTCGTCGGCAGCCACGGCCACGGTCGTCTCGCCGGCGCAATCCTCGGATCGGTGAGCCACCATCTCCTGCACCACAGCCCGTGCCCGATCATGATCCACCGCGCACGACACCACTCGAATGTGAGGAGTGGCTGTTAGCACTGGATCAGTCGTCGTACGAGCAGGTGATTGCCGCACTCGAGTTACTCGCGGACCGCAGCTCTGCCGGCCTCTGGTCGATACGGTGAAGGCATCAGGTCACATGAACATGAAGGAACTCAGTCCGGGGTCGAGTGGCCGCTCGGAGCTGCAGGTGTTGTTCGCGGTCGACCCCGAACTGAAGGCGATCCTGCCGGTCGCCGGCAACAAGGCCGGGAAAACCTGCCCGGCGCCCACGGCGCCGACTCGGCCGGGATCCCCACACCCCCAGATCGTGGCCCCGCAGAGGTTCGGTGACGAACGCGATGTTCGGGATCAGGACCACCTCGGTGACGACGGTCAGTGTTCTCGAACTGTTCCTCGACCTGCTCCGCGAGTTGATTACCGTCGAACAACCCGGCAAGCATCTCGTGATCGCCGTCGAATTGATCCAGGCGCCTTGCCAACGGACCGGGCAGCCGACAGGGCACCTTTTCCGCTCGCGGGCACTCGGCGACATACGGTCTCACCCCCGGATCGACGGTTTGGTATGACGATTCTTCTACAGGACGGATGTGGGCGGAGGGTGGATGATCGAGGAGTGAGCAACGGCGACGCACCCGATCAGAACACCGACATCAATGTGGAGACCGGTGGACGCGACGGTCGCGTCCTCGCGCCACCGCCGACCATTCCCGGGGCGCCGCCAGCCGCGACCAGCGCAGTGCCGAGTGCGCTCGCCGACGGGCTCCCCGAAAATCGCTACTTGAACCGTGAACTCAGTTGGCTCGATTTCAATTCACGGGTGCTCGCACTCGCCGAGGACACGTCGCTGCCGCTGCTCGAGCGCGCCAAGTTCCTCGCCATCTTCGCCTCCAACCTGGACGAGTTCTTCATGGTCCGGGTCGCCGGTCTCAAGCGCCGCGACGAAACCGGTCTCTCGGTGCGGTCCGCCGACGGCCTCACCCCTCGTGAGCAGCTCGCACTGATCGCCAAGCTCACCCAGGAGATCTCGGACAAACACGCTCGGGTGTTCCTCGACTCCGTGCGGCCGGCGCTGGCCGCCGAGGGGATCTCGATCGTCCGCTGGTCCGATCTCGACGACGACGACCATGCCCGGCTGACTGTGCACTTCCAGGACCAGGTGTTCCCGGTCCTCACACCGCTCGCCGTCGACCACGCACACCCGTTCCCCTACATCAGTGGCCTGAGCCTCAACCTCGCGGTGACGGTGAAGGACGCGCTCACCGGTGGCGAACACTTTGCGCGTGTCAAGGTTCCGGACAACGTGGGCCGGTTCGTCCGCGTCCGCCGCGACGAGACACCCTCGTCCATCGACGCGTTCCTCCCGATGGAGGAATTGATCTCTGCGCACCTCGACGCGTTGTTCCCCGGCATGGAGATCGTCGAGCACCACGCGTTCCGCATCACCCGCAACGCCGATTTCGAGGTCGAGGAAGACCGCGACGAAGATCTTCTGCAGGCCCTCGAGCGGGAATTGGCCCGCCGACGCTTCGG
Source organism: Rhodococcus sp. ACS1 (assembly GCF_002300155.1). Lineage (NCBI taxonomy): Bacteria > Bacillati > Actinomycetota > Actinomycetes > Mycobacteriales > Nocardiaceae > Rhodococcus > Rhodococcus sp. ACS1. The sequence goes on along the minus strand of NZ_NSDZ01000006.1, from coordinate 426,476 downwards.
CTCCCCCGTCCGGCTCGAGGTCGCCGACGACATGACCGAACACATGCTCGACCTCCTGCTGCGCGAACTCGACGTCGACCCCGGCGACGTCATCCAGGTGCCCGGACTGCTCGACCTGTCGTGCCTCTGGCAGGTGTACGCCGTCGACCGGCCCGCCCTCAAGGACGCACCGTTCGTGCCCGCAACGCATCCGGCATTCGGCGAGCGGGAAACACCCAAGAGCGTCTTCTCCACCCTCCGCGACGGCGACGTCCTGGTCCACCACCCGTACGACTCGTTCTCCACCAGCGTGCAACGCTTCATCGAACAGGCCGCCGCCGACCCCCAGGTCCTCGCGATCAAACAAACGCTCTACCGCACGTCCGGCGACTCCCCCATCGTCGACGCCCTGATCACCGCCGCCGAGGCCGGCAAACAGGTTGTCGCACTGGTCGAGATCAAGGCGCGATTCGACGAGCAGGCGAACATCAAATGGGCCCGCAAACTCGAAAAAGCCGGCGTACACGTGGCGTACGGACTGGTCGGGCTCAAGACCCACTGCAAGACGTGCCTCGTCGTCCGCCGCGAGGGGTCCACCATCCGGCGTTACTGCCACATCGGCACCGGCAACTACCACCCCAAGACGGCCCGGCTGTACGAAGACATCGGTCTGCTCACCGCGGCACCGGAGATCGGCGCGGACCTGACGGACCTGTTCAACTCCCTCACCGGCTACTCACGGAAAACCCAGTATCGCAACCTCCTCGTCGCGCCCTACGGCATACGGCGGGGCATCATCGAACGGATCGACGGCGAAGTGGCGCGCGCACTTCGCGGCGAGGACGCGGGTATCCGTCTGAAGGCCAACGCGTTAGTGGACGAACAGGTGATCGACGCGCTCTACCGTGCGTCGCAGGCCGGTGTGCCCGTGCAGATCGTCGTCCGCGGAATCTGCGCGCTGAAACCGGGGGTGCCCGGACTGAGCGAGAACATCCACGTCCGGTCGATCCTCGGCCGTTTCCTCGAACACTCGCGGGTCCTGCACTTCCGCGGGGCGGACGAATACTGGATCGCCAGCGCCGACATGATGCACCGCAACCTCGACCGCAGGGTGGAGGCCGGAGTCCAGGTGAAAGATCCGCGGCTCACCACGCAATTAGGCGGCCTCTTCGATTCGGCGCTCGACCCGAGGACCCGGTGCTGGGTGCTCCACCCCGACGGAAGCTGGGCCGCGTCACCCGCCCACGGCGAAGACGTCCGCGAACATCAAGAGGCACTCATGCGGGCCCGGACGACCAGCGGGTCCTGACCCTATGAACGGCCCCCGTCATTCACCGAGTGGGTCCGAATCCGGACGATCCACAGAACGGTGATCGGATTGGTGTATCGCCGTCGATCGCGATGGTGTGTCCGACGGCGAGTGAGGCAGCGAACGATCACTGCTCGTTCGACACCATGGGCCAGCGGTTTCGGCGGGACGGTCATTCCCGGGAGGTCAGGTCGTCCGCCACGATGGCGCGCACGTCGGCCGGCTCGGTCACTTCCTTGACTGCAGCCACTGTCTCCGAGACGTTGAGGTCGTCGTAGCCGTCGATGGGCAGCTCGCCCGGTTCGAAGACTCCGGCCGCGGTACGGGCTGTATGCAGCGCTTCCGCGACCCCGTCGGCTCCTTCGCGGCGGGTGACCTTTCCGCGGTTTCGAGGGCGCTCATCCCCCGGCTTGCGCGGCACCCGACCACCTACCAAGCCGGCGCGGACAAGAGGCACACGCGAACACTCGCCGGCCACATGCCCGCCACCGCACCGACACCTTCCGGGACTACCGTGGTGGGCGGTTGGTTAGACCCGGAAGGGGGCCGATCGCCTCGGTGGGGCGCTGAAGTCGTCGCGCATCGTCAGGGCGCTCGGCTCTGGCCGGCCAACCGGGTCCCCACGGGCACGGGCACCCCACGACAATGGCCGGGACGGCGCTCAGTGGCGTCGAGTCATGGCTGCTCGAGCGGATCCGAAAACAGCTTCGTTGAAACGTAGTGCTCCACTCCTGAGGGTAGCCGCGGCCCTGTCGAGCGATCCCTCTGCAGGACGGTCCGTGCTCAGGCTGTGGGCTTGCCGGGATCAGGCTCCGGCTACCCAGGATGCACGGGCTGCTACGCCTCTGCGATGAGGGTTCGGAGCTCCTCGCCGAGTTCGGGGGTGGCCGCGACGATCCCGCTCCAGCGGCGGGTGAGGTCGGTGTCGAACTCGACGGGCCGGCCGAAGGCATCAAGGACGACGCCACCGGACGCGCCAACGAGGACAACGGCCGCGGCGATGTCCATGAGACGGTGGGTGTCGCTTCCGGCGTCGACGAACGCATCTACGGCTCCCGTGGCCACCAGGACGGCGTCGAGGGTGCTGCAGCTGAGGATCCGGATGCGGGTCGCCTTCTGCGCGACGCGGGTCCACGCGTCCCAGTTGCGCGGGTGCGGGCGCAGCATCGACACGGCGGCGTCCGCGACGGACCGGCAGCCGCTGGTGAGGTAGGGCGAACCAGTGCGTGACGCCCACCAGCGCTCGTCCGTGTGCAGCCAGCTGGTCATGGCCTCGGTGAACTCACCGTCCACGACGACGGCCGCGCTGAAGCAGGCCAGCGGCACACCGGCGGCGGCGTTGGCCGAGCCGTCGACCGGGTCGACCACCAGGGTGACGGCCGAGCCGACGTTCAGGCGCTCGATCTCGCACTCCAGTTGGTCCGCGATGGTGCGGTACCGATGCTCCGTCATGGCGACCACTGTCACGTGCCTAGTTGTACGGACAACTGCCCTGCAGGTAACCGGGAAGGAAACGCCGCTGAACGTGCGGGCAAGTTGTCAGGCATTCCGCGCCCGTGCGTGGTTGAGGAGGACCTGGACTCGCATGTTGTCTCAGGACTCCGTCAACACATCTGTCTCAGGACCTCGCGGACAGTCTGGTCAGTGGTTGAAATGCAATTAATCGGTCGAGTGTGCGTTCGCGTGATGTGCACTTGGCCCGCAATCAGGTGACCGCCTGCTGGCGATGGCACCGACACTGCCCGAGCGCACTCAGAGCGCTCTGATCGGCGCCGGCCAGGTCGCCTGGCAGCAGGTTCAGTCGGGCTCCCCACATCGGAAGCGACATCGAGCGGCACGGCCCAGGGCCCCGGCGCCTGGTGATCGGCGCTCGGTGATCGCCCGCGTGTAACGCCGCGGCCTCCACCGCGAATAACCAGCGAACGTTGTCCACGCCCACTCCGGGGCACGGGAGACAGGCAACAACCACCTGATGTCAACACCCGCGGGTGGGGCGTGTCGCCACGGGTATCGACGATGCGCAGCGAAGAATCAACGTAGAACGCAACAAGCGAGGAGGGTCCGATGAACCCCAGCCGGATGCGCAGACTCCGGCCGGTACCCAACACCGAGCCGCAACTGACGTTCCGCACCATCCACGGATACCGACGCGCCTTCCGCATGACCGGCAACGGCCCCGCACTGCTACTGCTGCACGGCATCGGCGACAACTCGACGACATGGACCGAGATCATCCCGCACCTCGCCGAGAACTACACCGTCATCGCACCCGACCTACTCGGCCACGGCCGCTCCGACAAACCCCGCGCCGACTACTCCGTCGCCGCCTACGCCAACGGCATACGCGACCTACTCTCCACCCTGGGAATCGACCACGCCACCGTCATCGGACACTCACTCGGCGGCGGCATCGCGATGCAATTCGCCTACCAATTCCCACACATGGTGGATCGGCTCATCCTGGTCTCCGCCGGCGGCATCACCAAGGACGTTCACCCACTCCTGCGCCTCGCAGCGACACCGATCCTCAACGAGGCACTGAAATTGCTGCGCCTGCCGGGAGCGGTGCCCGCGGTGCGATGGGTGGGAACGGTGTTGACCCGGCTGCACGGCACCCCCCTGCACCCCGGTGCCGCGCTGCACGACACCCCGGATCTGGTGCGTATCTTGACCGAACTGCCCGACCCCACCGCATACGAGGCCTACCTACGCACCCTGCGTGCGGTGGTCGACTGGCGCGGACAGACGGTGACCATGCTCGACCGCTGCTACCTCACGGCCAGTCTCCCCGTTCAACTCATCTGGGGAGACCGGGACACCGTCATCCCCGTCAGCCACGCCCACACCGCGCACACGGCAATGCCCGGCTCCCGCCTGGACATCTTCCCAGACGCCGGGCACTTCCCCTTCCGGGACGACCCCCTGCGCTTTGTCCACACCGTCGAGAAGTTCCTCTCCGATACCCGCCCCTCACCATTCGACGAGGCCAGATGGCGGCAACTACTCAACACCGGAACGGTCCAGGCGGCCCTCACCCCCGACGCTTCGACGCGTGCCACCGTGCTCGACGCGGTCGGACCCGCCGAAAGCAAAGCCACCTGACTCGCGCTCACAGGACCGACCCCGGGCACAACACCCACCCGGCACCCGGGTACGAACCCACACGGCACGGTCACCGGCCGCAGGCAGGCGCCCCTCCGGCGCCCATGGTGGCTTCGGCATGGCGGTACCACCACACGACACGTCAGGCGCTGACGTCGCCACCCACGGGACCGCGCCGAGGCCATCTCCGTGCGCGTTTCAGCACGAAGTGTGCGTTTTACTGCAAGACCGGAGACCCCCGCCGGAGGGATGCTTTATGCAGGCCATGACACAGCATGCGGGAGCGCACTCTGATGACTGCAGTACACGAGAACGTCGGTGCCACAGGGCTTCCTGATGGAATCGCAACGCAGCTGTTCATCGGCGGACAGGCCGCCAGTCGCACCTCGCCGCGCGATCCACTGAGCGTGTCACCGTTCAATTCCGAAAGCGACCCATCTGCTGTGCCTGATCATCCGCACCACCCCATCGACCGGAACTGGCAGCACCGCGCCTCCTGCCGCGGCACCGACACCGACATGTTCTTCTCCCCCGACGGTGAACGCCGTAGCGTCCGCGCCCGGCGCGAGCACGCCGCCAAACAACTCTGCCAGAGCTGCCCCGTACTCACCGACTGCCGCACCCACGCCCTCACCACCACCGAAACCTATGGCATCTGGGGTGGCCTCTCCGAAACCGAACGCGCCCGCCACACCCGACGCACCCGCCGCGCGACTTCCCGATCCCCGGGCGGCACACTGCGCCGTCTCACTCTCTAATGGGAGACGACCAGCGAGCCTTCGACAGGTAACGGACCCCGTGGGGAAGCTGATCACCGAGCCGCCGACCGGTGAGCACTATTCCATGTTCGCGGCAACGTCTACATCACCCCATAGGGGATGTTCAGCCAGGCGCAGCTGCAGTACTGCGTCGAAACCCTCGGCGTCGACCGCATCCTCTACTCCGGCGGCGCCTCGCTTACTACCCGGTCTGCTGAAGGTTCAGTTCGGGAAGGCAGATCTGGGCGAGGTCCTCCAGCGGGACCGCCAGCACAGCCGCGAGTGCGGCGACTGTCGTGAAGGCCGGAGTTGCCAGACGTCCAGTCTCGATCTTGCGCAGGGTCTCGGGTGAGATCGACGCGGCATGCGCCACTTCGGCGGGCTTGCGGTCGCCGCGCGCCTGCCGGAGGTAAGCGCCGAGTCGCTTGCCGGCGGCGCGCTGCTGCGGCGTCAAAGGGGATCGCACCATGCGACAAGGATACGCCACGCTCGGTATGAAAATACCGAGCCATCCACTAGCCTGGTATTTCTATACCGGGTTGTCTGCGAGAAAGTGGAGTGTGAGCGCGTGTTGGAACTGAAGACGTCACAGGAGATCGAGGCAATGCGCACCACCGGCGCGTTCATCGCCGAACTGCTCGACGACCTGCAATCGCGCGCCCTGGTCGGGGCGAATCTGCTCGACCTCGAACACCGCGCCCGGCACCTGATCGAGGAGCGCGGAGCGCTGTCCTGCTACTGGGACTATGCGCCGTCATTCGGCCGCGGTCCGTTCCACAACGTCATCTGCCTGTCCGTCAACGATGCGGTGCTCCACGGGCTACCGCACGACTACACCCTGCGCGACGGGGACCTGCTGAGCATGGACATCGCCGTATCGATCGACGGGTGGGTGGCCGACTCGGCGCGCAGCCTGATCGTCGGCACACCCCGAGTGGACGACCAGCGACTGATCGAGGCAACCGAGCGCGCCCTCGCCGCCGGTATCGACGCCGCACGTCCGGGCGGGCGCCTCGGCGACATTTCCGCGGCGATCGGTGCGGTAGCCGCCGACTACGGCTACCCGGTCAACACCGAATTCGGCGGGCACGGACTCGGTCGAACGATGCACGAGGACCCGCATGTGTCCAATCAGGGGCGGGCCGGGCGGGGCCTGGTGCTGCGACCCGGACTGACCCTCGCACTCGAGCCTTGGTTCGCCCGCGGAACCGACAAGATCGTCTACGACCCCGACGGGTGGACCATCCGATCGGCCGACGGCTCGCGGACCGCCCACAGCGAACACACGATTGCAATCACCGACGGTGATCCGCTCGTCCTGACACGCCGCTCGTCCTGAGCCCGGTCGGCGACCGACTCGAACTCCTGGTCGTCGGCACGTCCGGATGAGGTGAATTTGATGGGTTATCAATCTTGATTGAGGTGCCAGTCACAGCAAGACTGGCTGCATGAGCATCAGCAATTCCCCACCGAAGTGGCACAAGCGCTCGCGGGTCCGTAAGTCCGAAGAGACAAGCCCCGCCTACGCCTAGTTCACCGGCCGCTGCGGCCTCCGGTGACGGCGATACCACGCAGCCCGCCGCGCGAGCGCCGCGCCGGGCGTCCCGGTCCGAATCCTCTTTTCGATTCGGGTACAGACTTGTCCGAGCGCGGCGGGTATTCGACTCGGCACCAATCTTTTTCAAGTCATCCTCAGTCGCCCTGCCGTCCTCACGGTGGGCGGCGAACGAGTCCCGATATGGAGCCGACATGGACATGTTGCTCGCTGGTGAGTGGCGTGGCGCCACTGACCGCACCACCGACCTCATCCGATCACCGTTCGACGGCCGCATGATCGATTCGGTTCCGGTGGCCACCGCCGCCGATGCCGCCTTCGCCCTGGACCGGGCAGAGGCCGGTGCCCGAATCCAGCGAGCCACTCCCGCTCATGAGCGGGTGGCGACCTTGATGCGTGCGGCCGATCTGGCCGACGAACGGGCGGAGGACATCGCGCAGACCATCAGCGCCGAGACCGGGAAGCCGATCAGCGAGGCGCGCGGAGAGGCCGGCCGGTCCGGCAGCATCATCCGGTTGGCAGCGTTCGAGGGCAGCCAGCTCTACGGCTCGACGCTGCCGCTGGACGCCAACCCCGGAACCGGGCTCGAGAAGGTCGGGTTCACGCTGCGCCAGCCCTGCGGGATCGTCGTGGCGATCACACCGTTCAACTACCCGGCCCTGTTGGTGTTGCACAAGATCGCTCCCGCGCTGGCCGCCGGTAATGCAGTAGTACTCAAGCCTGCCCGCACCACCCCACTGACCGCGCTGAAACTCGCCGAGTGCTTCGTCGACGCCGGCCTCGCCCCCGAGTCCCTGTCAGTTCTGACCGGCCCGGGCTCCGCGCTCGGTGACGTCCTGGTCACCGACCCACGGGTACGCAAGGTGTCGTTCACCGGCTCGACCGGAATCGGCACCCGCATCAGTTCGCTTGCGGGAGTCAAGAAGCTGTCGCTGGAGTTGGGTGCCTCCTGCCCGGTGATCGTTCTCCCGGACGCCGACATCGAACTTGCCGCGTCCGCCGTCGCGGCCGGTGGCTACATCAACGCCGGTCAGGTCTGCATCAGCGTGCAGCGGGTCATCGTGGATCAGTCCGTCGAGGCGGACTTCCTCGACGCCCTGGTCCCGAAGGTCGAGAGCATCGTCGTCGGCGACCCCGCCAACACCGACACCAGGCTGGGCTCGCTGATTTCCGAAGCCGAAGCCACACGCGTACATTCGGCGATCGCCGAGGCCGCGCTGGCCGGTGCGAAGGTCCTCACCGGCGGTGACCGGGACGGCGCCGTCGTCACCCCGACCGTCGTCGCCGGCGTCGACCCCTCTTCCCCGTTCAGCCGCGACGAACTGTTCGGCCCCGCGGTCGCGGTCTCGTCCGCCGCCGACATCGAGTCGGCGATCGACCTCGCCAACGACAACGACTACGGCCTCGGCGCAGGACTGTTCACCTCGGACGTCTCGGCGACCACGCGGGCGATGCGGCAGATCGACGCCGGCAACATCCACATCAACTGGACCCCGCTCTGGCGCGCCGACCTCATGCCGTACGGCGGCCTGAAGGGCAGCGGCATCGGCAAGGAAGGCGTCCGCTCGGCGGTCGAGGAAATGACCGAGGAGAAGACCATCGTCCTCCACGGCCGCCCCTGGTAACCCGCCTCCCCCTCAGGCACTTTCGTGGCACTCACAGAAAACGACGACATGACATCACTGAGCACACACAAGACCGTGCGGCTGACCACGGCCCAGGCGGTAGTGAAGTATCTCGCGGCGCAGTACTCGGTTGCCGACGGCGACCGTCGCCGCCTCATCCCGGCCGCACTGGGCATCTTCGGGCACGGCAACGTCGCGGGCCTCGGACAGGCCCTCGACGAACTGTCCGACGAACTGCCGTTCATTCAGGGTCGGCACGAGCAGTACCTCGCTCACATCGCCACCGCGTACGCCAAGGCCAGCCGCCGCCGCGCCACCCTCGCGGTGACCGCGTCCATCGGACCGGGTGCGCTGAATCTGGTCACCGCCGCCGGTTTGGCCACCATCAACCGGCTCCCGTTGCTGCTGCTACCCGGTGACACCTACGCCACCCGGCACCAGGGACCGGTGCTCCAGCAACTCGAGCACGCCAGCGAATCCGACACCACCGTCAACGACACGTTCCGTCCGGTGGCGAAGTTCTTCGACCGCATCAACCGCCCGGAGCAACTGCTGACCGCGCTCCCGCAGGCGATGCGAGTACTGACCAGCCCCACCGACACCGGTGCCGTGGTGCTGTCGCTGCCGCAGGACATCCAGTCCCACGCGTTCGACTTCCCCGTCGAGTTCTTCGAACCGCGTGACTGGAAGATCCGCCGCCCGCTGCCCGACCCCGCGGAGGTCGACGACGTCGCCGCCCAGATTCGGGAGGCAGAGCGTCCGGTGATTATCGCCGGTGGCGGCGTGCACTATTCGGATGCCACCGCGGCACTCGAGGAACTCGCCGAGCAGGTCGGGATTCCGGTGGTCGAGTCGTTCGGCGGCAAGGGCGCGGTCAGTCGCGACGAGTGGTGGCAGGTCGGCGGCGTCGGCCTCGAGGGCAACTTCGCCTCGAACAAGCTGGTCAAGCAGGCCGACCTGGTGATCAGTGTCGGCACCCGGCTGACCGACTTCGTCACCGGCTCGCAGTCGATCTTCGAGAACGAGAACGTCCGCTTCGCATCACTGAACGTGGTCGACGCCGACACCCGCAAGCAGGGTGCCACCGGGATCCTGGCCGACGCCCGTCTCGGCCTCGTCGCGCTGACCGCCGCGCTTGCCGCACACACCACCAGCACCGCGTGGCAGGAGACGGTGCGGACGGCGAAGGCGGACTGGGCCCCGATCCGGGCCGCCGCCCTCGACCCGGACACCGCATTCGACCCCGCCGAGCACCCGGACGCGCCGGTCACCGGTGCGGTGCTCACCCAGCCGCAACTGATCGGGCTGCTGCAGGAGCATGCCCGCGGCGGCGACACCATCATCGCCGCCGCCGGCGGCCCGCCCGGCGACCTGCAGAAGGTCTGGGACGCCACCGGCGACCGGCGCGCGCATTTCGAATTCGGGTTCTCCTGCATGGGTTACGAGATCCCGGCCGCAATGGGCGTGCGCCTCGCCGAGGGCAACCACGGCCATCGGATCGTCACCTTCATCGGCGACGGCACCTACCTGATGGCCCCGACCGAACTGGTCACCGCTGCCCAGGAGGGCCTCGACGTCACCATCGTCGTCTCCGAGAATCACGGCTACCAGGTCATCCACCGCCTGCAGATGAACCGCAACGGAAGGGAATTCGGCAACGAGTTCCGCTACCGCACCGACGGCGACATCATCGCCGACAGCGGGGACAAGGCGCGCCTCGAAGGCGACTACCTGAAGGTCGACCTGCGGAAGATCGCCGAAGGACTCGGCGCCATCGCGATCCGCGCCACCACCACCGCCGAAGTTCGACAGGCGCTGAACGAGACCCGTGAGGTGTCCGGGCCGGTGGTCATCGTGGTTCCGACGGTGCCGCACGTGGACCTGCCCGGCGGGGACGTCTGGTGGGACGTGGCCCCCGCCGAAGTCTCGAACCAGGAATGGGTGCAGAGCCTGCGCGCCGATTACGACAACGCCGTGGGACGGCAGAGGTGGTTCGGATGAGCAACAACAGCCCTCTCGACGCCGGAACCCTGCGTCAGCGTCTGGCACAGGGTGAGACCACCGTCGGCACGTTCGTCGGCATGGCCTCCTCGACCGCGGCCGAGGTGTGTGCCGCGGCCGGTGCCGATTGGATCCTGCTCGACCTCGAACACGGTGCCGGATCGGAAGACGCGCTGCGGGATTCGATTCTCGCCGCCGGCGCCTACGGGGTTCCGACGGTGGTGCGGGTCGAATCCGGGGAACGTATCCGGATCGGGCGGGTCCTCGATCAGGGTGCCGCCGGTGTGATGGTGCCGCGCCTGGACAAGCCCGATCAGGTAGTCGACGCGATCACCCACCTGGCGTACCCGCCTCGCGGCGACCGCGGGGTCGCCACCTACAACCGCTCCTGCCGGTGGGGCATGGACCGCTCCGTCCTGCTCGCCGAGGAGCAGGCGACGCTCGGGGTGATCCAGATCGAAACCCTCGCCGCCCTCGACGCGGTCGACGAGATCGCCGCCCAGGACGGGGTCGACGTACTGTTCGTCGGCCCACTGGACCTGTCGTTCGCACTCGGGGTGCCGCTGCAGTTCGACAGCCCGGTCTTCACCGCGGCCCTCGGGCGGGTGCTCGAGGCCGCCCACCAGCACGGCAAGACCGCGGGCATCCTCGCCGCCAACGCCGCGCTGGCAGCCGGCTACGTCGAACTCGGCTTCCGATTCGTGGCCATCGGCTCCGATTCCACCCTGCTCGCCGCGGCGCTGTCCGAGGCGTTCGCTACCGCCCGCCCCGAACAAGACCAGTAAAGGAAGTCATCGTGAGCACAACCCGCACCGTCGGAGTCGGACTGATCAGCGTCGGCTGGATGGGACAACTGCACGCCCGCGCGTACCGCGACGTCCCGATCGTCTACCCCGAACTCGGGGTCACCCCGAAGCTGGTGATCGCCGCCGATACCGCCGCGAGCCGTGTCGACTTCGCCAAGAATGTCCTCGGTTTCGCCGAGGGCACCACCGACTATCGCGAGGTGCTCGCGCACCCGGACGTCGACGTCGTCTCCATCTGCGCACCGAATTTCCTGCACGCCGAGATCGGCATCGCCGCGGCGAAGGCGGGCAAGCACTTCTGGATCGAAAAGCCCGTGGGACGCAGCTACACCGAGACCGCGGCGATCGAGGCCGCGGCCACCGACGCCGGGGTGATCACCTCGATCGGGTACAACTACCGACACGCCCCCGCCGTCGAGCACGCCCGGAAGCTGATCACCGAGGGCAGCCTCGGCCGGATCACCAACGTGCGGGCCTCGTTCTTCTCCGGATACGCCAACGAACCCAACGGCGCCCTGTCCTGGCGATTCGACCGCGAACTCGCCGGCTCCGGTGTGCTGGCGGACCTGTTCAGCCACGCGAGCGACCTGTGCCAGTACGTGGTCGGGCCGATCGCCGAGATCAACGCGCTCACCAGCACCGTCTACACCGAACGCCCGAAGCTGGCGATGGGATCGGGCACCCATTTCGCGGTCATCGAGAACGGTGAGATGGGTCCGGTGGAGAACGAGGACTACGCCGCCGCGCTGGTGCGGTTCGGCTCCGAAGGCCCCGGGTCGGGTGCGGTGGGCACAATCGAGGCGTCCCGGGTGATCGTCGGACCCGAGTGTGGCTACCAGATCGAGGTCTACGGCACCGAGGGCTCGCTGAAGTGGGACTTCGAGCGGATGAACGAGCTGAAGGTGTGCCTGGGCCGCACCAACGCCGAACAGGGCTACCTCACCGTCAACGCCAGCCCGAAGCACGGCGACTACTCCCGCTTCCAGCCCGGCCCGGGCAACGCCCTCGGCTTCGACGACCTCAAGACGATCGAGGCCAAGAAGTTCCTGCTCGCCGTCACCGGTGGGCCGCAGGAGAACTCGAACGTGCACGACGCCGCGTCGGCGGCGGCGATCGTCACCGCCGCCGAGACCTCCGCCGCCACCGGGCAGTGGCAGAAGCTCGACGTCGTCGCGGGCACCACCGCCTCCCGCACCGCCTGACCACCGCTTTCGACACCTGCAAGGACGCTGATGTCAACAACGATCTCCACGCAACTGTTCGTCGGCCTGGGCCCGCTCGACCGGGAGCTCGTCGACCCGTATCTGGCCGCCCATCACCAACTGGTTCTCGACCCCACCGAGGAACAACTGGCGGTCGCCGAGGCGGCGATCGTGCGGGCGGCGTTCACCGTCGACGCAGCGATGCTCGACCGGATGCCGTCGCTGAAGGTCCTCGCCCGCACGGGAGTCGGCACCGACCTCGTCGACGTCGCCGAGGCGCGGCGGCGCGGGATCCCGGTGGTCATCACCCCGGGCACCAACACCGTCTCGGTCGCCGAGGGTGTCCTCGCGCACCTGCTCTCGTTGGTCAAGCGCCTGCCGACGCTGACCGGCGTGGTGCGGCGCGGCCGCTGGGCCGAACGCGGAAACGTGACCGTCGGGGACCTCGAGGGAGCAACGTTGGGCATCGTCGGGTTCGGGCGGATCGGCCGCAAGGTTGCCCAGATCGCCGAAGCGTTCGACCTGACCGTGCGGGCCTACGATCCGTTCGCCGAGATCCCCGAGGCGTACCGGTGTGCCGATGTCGACGAGGTGCTCACCGCGAGTGACTTCGTCACCCTGCACACGCCGCTGACCGCGGAGAACCATCACCTGATCAACGAGACGAGGCTGGCAGTCATGCGGCCGGGATCGATCCTGGTCAACTGCAGCCGCGGCGCGCTGATCGACCTCGACGCTGCGCACGCGGCGTTGCAGTCCGGGCACCTCGCGGGACTCGGCCTCGACGTCTTCGATCGCGAACCGCCCGAACACCACCCGGTGTTCGACCACGCCAACACAACTCTCAGCCCGCACCTGATGGGGTTCACGGACCGGGCGATGGCCCTGACGATCCGTGCCGCGGTCGAGGGCGCCATCGCGGTTCTCGACGGCCGCGACCCGGCCGCGGTGGCGTCATGACCGTCCGGGTGGGTGTGATCGGCGTCGGGGTGATGGGCGCCGATCACGTCCGGACACTGCACGCGGTGGTCTCCGGGGCAACGGTCACCGTGATCACCGACTTCGACGCCTCCCGCGCCGCCACGATCGCGGAAGAGGTCGGCGCCCGCACCGTCGCGACCGCGGCAGAGCTGATCGCCGCCTCGGACGTCGACGCGGTGATCATCGCGTCCCACGACTCCGCCCACGCCGAGCAGGTGAGTCTGTGCCTCGATCACCGCAAGCCGGTGCTGTGCGAGAAGCCGCTGGCCCCGAGTGTCGACGAATGCGCCAGCCTGGTCACCCGGGAAGAGCACCTGGCACTGGCGAATCCGCTGATCTCCGTGGGTTTCATGCGCCGATTCCATGCGCCGTACCAGGAATTGGCAACGGCGATCCGGTCCGGATCCGTCGGCACCCCGTTGCTGATCCGAGCATCCCACCGCAACGTGACCGCATATCCGGGTGGAAATTCGACCGACACCGTCACCAACTCCGCAATTCACGAAATCGACATCACCCGTTGGCTTCTCCGGTCCGAGATCGTCGAGGTCAGCTGGCACGCACCGAAGTCCACCTCCATGGACACCTCCCGGCGCGACCCGCAGATTCTGATGCTGCGTACCGCCGACGATGTGCTGACCGTGGTCGATGTGTTCGTCAACGCACGATACGGTTACGACGTGCGCTGCGAGGTGGTCGGCGAAACCGGAGCAGTGAGCCTGGCGCCGAGTCACGCCCTGACGGTCGACGCGTCGCTGCGTTCGACGGCCACGTACCCGGAGGACTGGCGGCCGCTGTTCGCCGACAGCTACCGGCGGCAGTTGCAGGCATGGGTCGACGCCCTCACCGAGGGGACCCGCAGCCCATTGGCGTCCGCCCGCGACGGTCTGCGCGCCATCGAGGTGGCGGAAGCGCTGATCGTATCGATGAACAATGTGGGCGCCGTCACCCCGGTGAAGAATTCATGACCGTCGCTCTACGACTTCCTCGCCATCCGCGTTCTACGATCGAGACGACCACCGAAGGGTACGACGAGGCATGACCCACTCACCACGTCCGGAACTATTGGCCGCATGCTGGACTTCAGCCGGTGACGTGATGCCTGCACGAGGTTCGGAGCGCAGTCCGGTCCCAATCCGGGACCGGATCGAAGCGGTCGCCCGAACCGGCTACACCGGATTCGGATTGACCCGCCCCGACCTGGTCGCCGCGCGCGAGACGATCGGCCTGGGCGCCGTCGCGAAGATGCTCGCCGACAACGGCATCACCCATGTCCAACTCGAGTGGATCACGAACTGGTGGACCACCGGGGAGGCCCGCGCAGCGTCGGACGATGTCCGCCGGGACCTGTTCGAGGCCGCCCCCGTCCTCGGAGTCGACAACATCAAGGTCGGCGCGGACGACGACGGTATCGCCGTCTCCTTCGACCTGCTCTGCGAGCAGTTCGACGCGCTCGCTACGGACGGCGCCGCCGCGGGTGTGAAGATCGCGTTCGAGAACACCCCGTTCTCGCACCACGTCAAGACCACCGAACAGGCTGCGCGGTTCGTCCAGGACGTCGGCAACCCCAACGGCGGGCTCATCCTGGACATCTGGCACGCCTTCCGGGGTGGGACGGACTACGACACGTTGACGGAGATCATTCCGTCGCGCTTCGTGTTCGGCGTCGAACTCGACGACGGTTGGACTGCCGTGCGGGGAACCGATCTCGAGGACACCTTCGACAACCGGGTTCCCTGTGGCGAGGGCCAATTCGCCGTCCCGAAGTTCATCGATGCGGTCCGCCGCGTCGGCTTCGACGGACCGTGGGGTATCGAGCACATGTCGCAGGAGTTCCGGAAACTGCCCGTCGCCGAGGCACTCTCCCGGGCACGCGACGGCGCCCTGCGGTGCTTCGAGGTCGCCGACCTGGCGGCCGCGAATGGGGACGACAGCTGATCTCATCGGCTCTCCCATCGCCATCCGGTCTGCGGCGGTGAGGTGAAAATGATGGGAATACCGTATTGATTGAGGCGTGCGTCACAGCAAGACTGGCAAGGGCACACAGACAGTGGATTGTGCAGTCGCTGCTCGGACTGGCCGTGTGCATCACCGACCCACCGGCACAGACGCCGATGGGGACAGAACGAAAGGAATCCAGTGGCCACCCTGTTGAACGGGAAAGTCGTTCTGATTAGCGGCGGGACGCAAGGTGTCGGCGCAGGCGTCGTGCGAGCCGCGGCCCGCGAAGGCGCCCGAGTGGTCTTCACCGGCCGCCGGGCCGAGGCCGGCAAGACCCTGGCCGCCGAACTCGACTCCGAGGGCGCGCAGGTCCGGTTCGTGCAAGCGGACCTCGTCGACCCGGCCGAGGCGACGAACTCGGTGACCCGGACCATCGAGGAATTCGGCCGCATCGACGCACTGTGCAACGCGGCCGGCCTGACCACCCGCGGCACCCTCGTCGACACCACGCCGGAGTTGTTCGACCAGCACATGGCCGTCAATCTGCGGGCCCCGTTCTTCACCATGCAGGCCGCCGTCGCGGACATGGTGGCGCGGAAGGCGCCGGGAACGATCGTCAACATCATCTCCATCGCGCAGCACGGCGGGCAGTCCTACCTGGCTCCGTACGTGGCGGCGAAGGCCGGGCTGGCGGGGCTGACCCGCAACGCCGCCTACGCGCACCGCTTCGACCGGATCCGGATCAACGGTCTCAACATCGGCTGGACCGAGACCGAGGGCGAGACCGCGACCCAGCAACGCTTCCACGGCGCCGACGACAACTGGGCCGCCGAGGCCGCGGCGAAGGTGCCGATGGGCAAGCTCGGGCAGGTCGACGAGATCGCCGACATGGTGGTGTTCCTGCTCTCGGATCGCAGTGGCGTCGTCACCGGCTCGGTCATCGACTGGGACCAGACCGTCATCGGAGGGCAGGACTGATGGGATCGACACTCGGCGTGATCGGCCTCGGCCGGATCGGCGCATTCCACACCGACACCCTCGCCCAATTGCCGGGGGTGGACGGCCTCGTCGTCACCGACGAGCGTCCGGACGTCACCGCAACCGTGGCCGCCAAGTTCGGGGCGCGCGCGGTCGAGGACGCAGCTGCGGTCTTCGCCTCGGGCGTGGACGGGGTCGTGATCGCGGCCGCCACCCCGGCGCATGCGCCGCTGATCCTGGCCGCCGTCGATGCCGGGATTCCGGTGTTCTGCGAGAAGCCGGTCGCGTTCACCGCCGACGAGAGCTACCAGGTCGTCGAGCGGCTGAAGACGTCGACGGTGCCGGTGCAGATCGGGTACAACCGCCGGTTCGATCCCGCGTTCGTCGCCGCCCGCAACGCCGTCGTGCGAGGGGAACTCGGCTGGCTGCACACGGTGCGCTCGACGACCCTCGACCCGGCGCCGCCGCCGGCGGAGTACGTGGCCGCCTCCGGCGGCATCTTCCGCGACTGCAGCGTCCACGACTTCGACATCGTCCGCTGGGTCGTCGGGCAGGAGGTGACCGAGGTCTATGCTGCCGGATCCAATCAGGGCGATTCCATCTTCGCCGACTGCGGCGACGTCGATACCGCCACCACCACCCTGACGTTCGAGAACGGCACCCTCGGCGTGGTGTCGAACACCCGCTACAACCCCCGCGGCTACGACTGCCGCCTCGAGGTCCACGGCTCCCAGGACAGCGTCGTCGCCGGCTGGGACGCAAGCGCCCCCGTCCGCAATCTCGAACCCGGCGTCACGTTCCCGGACGGCCCACCGCACCGGTTCTTCATGGACCGCTTCACCGCCGCCTACCGCGCCGAACTCGGCGCGTTCCTCGAGGTAATCGCCGGCACCGCACCGTCGCCGTGCACCGCCGCCGACGCCCTCGAGGTGGCGTGGATCGCCGAGGCGGCCACGCTGTCCCTCTCCCACCACCGACCCGTCCAGATGAGTGAGGTTCGACGATGATTCGTATTGCAGGAGCACCTATTTCCTGGGGTGTCTGTGAAGTTCCCGACTGGGGACACCAGCTCGGCGCCGAACGGGTGCTGTCGGATATGCGCGACGCCGGTCTCGAGGCCGCGGAAATCGGACCCGAGGGCTTCCTGCCGTCCGACCCCCGGCAACTGGCCGACACTCTCGCCTCCTATGACCTGAAGGCGGTCGGCGGGTTCACGCCGGTGCTGCTGCACGACCCCGATCACGACCCGGTCCCGGACATCACCGGCACCCTCGCCGCGTTTACGGCGGCCGGTGCCGAGGTCCTGGTGCTGGCCGCAATCACCGGCACCGACGGTTACGATTCACGCCCCGACCTCGACGACGCCGGCTGGAAGACGCTGCTGGGCAACCTCGACCGGCTGCACCGCGTCGCATCGGACCAGGGCATCCGCGCCGTCCTGCATCCGCACGTCGGAACGATGGTCGAGAGGAACCTCGAGGTACAGCGGGTGCTCGACGGCTCCTCGATCCCCCTGTGCCTCGACACCGGCCACTTGCTGATCGGTGGCACCGACCCGCTCGAGCTGGCCCGGGCCGCCGCAGATCGGATCACCCACACCCACCTCAAGGACGTCGACGCCGAATTCGCCGCCCGCGTGCAGGCCGGTGAGCTCAGCTACACCGACGCCGTCGCGCAGGGCATGTACACCCCGCTCGGCACCGGCGACGTCGACATCGAAGGTGTGGTCCGGCACCTCGTGGACTCCGGCTTCGACGGCTGGTTCACCCTCGAACAGGACACCATCCTCGCCGGCGAACCCGAGGGCGAGGGCCCGGTGGCGGACGTGAAGACCAGCGCCGCGTTCCTGCGAAGCCTGTCGCTGTGACATCCCTGCGGATCGGGGTGCTCGGCGCCTCGCGGATCGCGGAATCGGCGATCGTGAGGCCGGCCCAGATCCTGGGTCACCGGCTGGTCGCGGTCGCCGCCCGCGACCGCGACCGGGCCGAGGCGTTCGCGCAGACCTACGGTGTCGAACGGGTCGTCGACTCGTACACGGATCTGATCGCCGACCCCGAGGTCGACGTGGTCTACAACCCGCTCGCCAACGCCTTCCACGCCGAGTGGAACCTGAAGGCGATCGAAGCCGGCAAGGCGGTGCTGACCGAGAAGCCGTTCGCGCGCAACGCAGTCGAAGCCGAACTGGTGCGGCGCGCGGCGCGGGAACGGGGAGTGCCGATCATGGAAGGGTTTCACTACCTGTTCCACCCGATCATTCAGCGGATGTTCGGCCTGCTCGAGGACGGCACCCTCGGGACGCTGCAGCGGGTCGAGGTGGTCATGCGGATGCCCGAACCCAAGCCGGACGATCCGCGGTGGAGCCTCGACCTCGCCGGCGGGACGGTCATGGATCTCGGCTGCTACAGCCTGCACGTGCACCGGCAGCTCGGCCGGTTCGCCGGCGGCGAACCCACCGTCGTCGCGGCACGAGCGATCGAACGCGACCCCGGGGTCGACGAATCCTGCGACATCGACCTGGTGTTCCCCAGCGGCGCAACGGGTTCCAGCATCAACTCGATGACCTGGGACCGGTTCGAGATGACCCTGCGCTTGGTCGGGGACCGGGGCGAGGCCTTCGCCCACGATTACCCGCTGCAGTCCGGCGATGACCGCATCACCGTCATTACCGACAGCGGTGCCGTCGTCGAACGCCTCGGAACCCGCTCGACGTACACCTACCAGCTCGACACCTTCGCTCGACACCTTGCCGACGGGACCGCGTTCCCGATCGACGCCGACGACGCGGTCACCACCATGGAGCTCATCGACTCCACGTACCGCGCCGCAGGCCTGCCCCTGCGGTAGGTCACCTTCTCCCCACCGGGCCTCGAGAACCGACTTCCCGCGTCCGGTCCGGTGGGGTTCTCCACCCACACTCTCCCTGTCTCCCCTCCCTCGCTGCTTTTCCATGCCTGCATGGTTGCGGCTTCCGAAAGGCCAACCACATGGATACACACGACGGCCGGCCCGTCCCGTTCACAGGCAAGCGCACACGCCGGGTGACCACCCTGGCATTGGGCATCGCCACAGCCGTGTTACTCGCAGGATGCTCGAGCACCGGCGGCAAACCCGAGGCAACGGGTAGTGGCATGGCCTCGGGCACCGCGGACACCCCCCGCGCGACCATTGCGATGATCACGCACGAGGTTCCTGGTGACACCTTCTGGGACCTCATCCGCAAGGGCGCGGAAACCGCGGCGGCCAAGGACAATATCGAACTGCGGTATTCCTCGGATCCCGAGGCACCGAACCAGGCCAACCTCGTCCAGAGCGCCATCGACAGCCGAGTCGACGGCATCGCCGTCACCCTCGCCAAGCCGGACGCGATGTCGCCCGCCGTGCGCGCCGCCACAGACGCGGACATCCCCCTCGTCGTCTTCAACGGGGGAATGGACCAGTACAAGGCCCAGGGCGTGGCCCAGTACTTCGGTCAGGACGAGAAGCTCGCCGGCATCTCGGCCGGGCAGCGCCTGACCGCCGACGGCGCCAAGAAGGCGCTGTGCATCATCCAGGAGCAAGGCCAGATCGCACTCGAGACCCGGTGCGCGGGTGTGATCGAAGGATTCAAGGGACAAACCGAGATCCTCAACGTCAACAGCAAGGACCTGCCCTCGGTCGAGGCGACGATCACCGCGAAACTGCAGCAGGATCCCTCCATCGATCACGTCGTCGCGCTCGGCGCACCGATCGCCCTGACCGCCATCCAGTCCAAGGCCAACGCCGGCAGCGGCGCGACGATCGTCACCTTCGACACCAACGCCGCCCTCGTCGACGCCATCAAGGCCGGGGACGTCAAATGGGCCATCGACCAGCAGCCGTTCCTGCAGGGCTACCTCGCGGTGGACTCGCTGTGGCTGTACCTGAACAACCGCAACACCATCGGAGGTGGAATGCCGACACTGACCGGCCCCTCCTTCATCGACCAGTCCAACATCGACTCGATCGCCGAGTACGCCAAGGCCGGAACCCGCTGAGCACGGTGCCCGGCACAGCATCGCGACTGCCGGGCACCGTCGGCGTAACGGAAGGAAAGTCATGTCCACACAGCAAGATCTGGACCTTGCCAGTCACAAGGTCGTCCACGACGAACGGGTGAAGGAACAAAAACGCCTGCAACGGCTGCTGGTCCGCCCCGAGATCGGGTCCCTGTTCGGTGCGATCGCGATCTTCGTCTTCTTCATGGTCGTCGCACCCCCGTTCCGCAGTCCCGAGGCGCTGGCCACGGTGCTCTACGCCTCCTCCACGATCGGGATCATGGCGTGCGCGGTGGCGCTGTTGATGATCGGCGGGGAGTTCGACCTCTCCGCCGGCGTCGCGGTCACCACCAGCTCGCTGGCGGCGTCGATGATCGCCTACAACCTGCACCTGAACCTGTGGGCCGGCGCCGCCCTCGCCCTGGTGGTCTCGCTCGCGGTCGGGTTCTTCAACGGCTACCTGGTGATGAAGACGAAGATCCCCAGCTTCCTGATCACCCTGAGCTCGTTTCTGATGCTCACCGGCATCAACCTGGCCGTCACCAAACTCGTCACCGGGCAGGTCGCCACCCCCAGCGTCTCGGACATGGCCGGGTTCGACTCGGCGAAGAAGGTGTTCGCGTCCTCGTTCGTCGTCGGCGGGGTGTCGGTGCGGATCACCGTGCTGTGGTGGCTGCTGTTCACCGCGATCGCCACCTGGGTGCTGTTCAAGACCCGGATCGGGAACTGGATCTTCGCCGTCGGCGGCAACCAGGACTCCGCCCGCGCCATCGGCGTCCCGGTCACCAGGGTCAAGATCGGGTTGTTCATGACCGTCGGGTTCGCCGCCTGGTTCGTCGGCATGCACCTGCTGTTCTCGTTCAACACCGTCCAGTCCGGGCAGGGCATCGGCAACGAGTTCCTCTACATCATCGCCGCGGTGATCGGTGGCTGCCTGCTCACCGGCGGGTACGGCACCGCGATCGGCGCCGCGATCGGCGCGTTCATCTTCGGTATGACGAACCAGGGCATCGTCTACGCCGGCTGGAACCCGGACTGGTTCAAGTTCTTCCTCGGCGCGATGCTGCTGTTCGCGGTCATCGCCAACAATGCCTTCCGCAACTACGCCGCCAAGAGGTGACCCGTATGAGTACCATCGAACAGATGCCCGTCGATACCGAACCCGGTGGTGGCGACAAGATCCCGCTGATCGAACTGAAACACGTCGGCAAGCAGTACGGCAACATCATCGCCCTGCAGGACATCAACCTGCGCGTGAAGGCCGGGGAGGTCACCGGTGTGCTCGGCGACAACGGGGCCGGCAAGTCCACCCTGATCAAGATCATGGCCGGGCTGCACCAGCAGAGCGAGGGTGAGCTGCTCGTCGACGGTGAAGCCCTCACGTTCGGCTCCCCGAAGGAGGCCCTGTCCAAGGGCATCGCCACCGTGTACCAGGACCTGGCGGTGGTATCGCTGATGCCGGTGTGGCGCAACTTCTTCCTCGGCCAGGAACTGCGGAAGGGACCGCTCAAGACCCTCGACGCGAACGGTATGCGCGCCACCACGATGTCCGAGTTGTCGAAGATGGGCATCGAGCTGCCCGACGTCGACGCCCCCATCGGCTCGCTCTCCGGCGGTCAGCGCCAGTGCGTGGCGATCGCCCGGGCGATCTTCTTCGGCGCCCGCGTCCTGATCCTCGACGAGCCCACCGCCGCCCTCGGTGTCAAACAGTCCGGGATGGTGCTGCGCTACATCTCCGCCGCCAAGGAACAGGGCTTCGGGGTCGTGTTCATCACCCACAACCCGCACCACGCCTACATGGTCGGTGACCACTTCGTGCTCCTCAACCGCGGCCGGCAGAAACTGGACTGCACCTACGACGAGATCAGCCTCGAAGAACTCACCCAGCAGATGGCCGGCGGCGACGAACTCGAAGCACTCACCCACGAACTCCGGCGCTAGGACACCCCGTCCCCGGTCCGCATCGACACTGCACCGCCCCGAATTGCCGGGGCGGTGCAGTCGTCCGCGGATACTCCTGAATCACCGTCAGGGCATATTGTAAGGAGTGATGATCCGGATCGGCGACATCACCGTGGTCACGCCCGACAGCCCGCCACGTCCCTGAATCAGCATGCGGCAGGCCAGGTTCGCGTCCGACCGCAGGTCGTGATCGAGGACGGCCGAGATCTTCTTGTCGCGGAGCAACTGCTTGTTGTCCCGATCGAGGTCGTGGGCGATGAAAACGCGGTAGCGGCGGCCGAGCTTCTCGAAGGCGCGCACGGTCGCCATATTGCCGCCACCGATCGAGTAGACCGCCTCGATGTCCGGGTTGCGTTCGAGTGCGTCGAGGACGAGACGCTCAACCGTCGTGTCGAGGCCCTCACTCTCGGAGATGTCGATCAGTGTGCGCTGAGAGCCGCTCCCCCCGACACCGCCCGAGCGGCGCAGCGCGCCGCGGAATCCCATCTCGCGCTCCTCTTCGCCGCGAAACGCGTTGCTACTCAGGGTGACGAGGACACTGGACGCGCTGTCGCACAGCCATTGCTCGAGCAGGTAGGCGGCTGTCTCCCCCGCCGCCCGGTTCTCGATTCCGACATAGCCGACCCGACTGCTGTTCGGCACGTCGGTGGCGTAGGTGACGACGGGGATCCCCGCCTCGGTGAGCCGGTCTATGGCGTCGGAGACCTCGGTGGTGTCGGGCGCCTTGACGATGACACCTTGTGAGGGGCGTGTGACGAGCTTGTCGAGTGTCTCGACCATGGCAGGCACCGAGCCGGTCTCCCGGAAGTGAAACCGGGTCCGGACCACGGCAGGGGCGAGGGACGGCAGTTCCGCCTCCACCGCCTCGCGGAACGCCCCGGAGAATCGGGGCGGCGCCTGCATGACGACGTCGAAGAGGTACTTTCGCCCTGCCAACCGCAGCTGGGAACGCTGTTTGTCCAGGTCAGCGATCGCTTGCGCGACTTCTGCGCGGGTTCCCTCACGCACCCCCGGGCGGTTGTGAAGCACGCGGTCGACGGTCGCCTCACTGAGGCCCGCCTGCTGGGCGATCTCCCGAACCTTGTAACGACTGTGCGCCACAACTTCTCCCTCGAGGTGAAAATGATGGACGATGCCAACTGATTGAGGCACGTACCCCAGCAAGATTAGCAGGAATACACGAAAGATGCTCCCAATGAACAACTCCCGCACCACCACACGGGGAGTCGCCGCCCGCGGGAGCGTGGTCGGACGATAGGTCGTCCGGGAGCGCCGCTTTACGAGCACTCCCGAAAGGCACACCATGCACTTCGCTTCCGAACACCGCCTCGACGACGTCCTTGAACGCGAATTCACTCTGTGTGAAATCTCCGGCATCCTGTGGACGCCGAGACCCGCATCCGCGCGGGCACCGCTGATGCTGGTCGGTCACCCCGGCGGACCGCAATGACGTATCCCCAACTGGTGGCCCGAGCCCGGCACGCCACGGCGGAGGGCTTAGCCGTGGTCAAACCGCGCATCAACAGGCTCTGGACCCGTTCGACGCCCTCGGTCCAGGGAGAAGACGCTGCACGCCAATACGGACGGGCACACCGGCGTCCCCGGTTGCCCTTCGCCCGGTACCTGAAGCAGGGCAGGACGCCGCTCACCGGAGACCGGCACCCTCCCGTTTTCGACGGTCGTACGTATTCGTACTCGCAGCCGCCCCCGGGCCGACGGTATTCGTCCGGCCTCCCGGGGTCCCGAGCCGTCAATGCAACGTCCGTGGTTCCTCGTATCGGTGAGTGGCACCCGGTCGCGCAGGGACTGCCTCTTCGCTTGCTGAACGTAGACCGGGAAGCGGAGATGGAAGTGTCCAATTGTCTGGACACTCCGTTGCGCGTCCCTGTAGCGCACGGGGTGCGCCGTGCTGAACATGCATCGGCACAGACGAATTGAGGGAATTCTCTTGACTCGAACTGGCGTTCGATCTAGTCTTGATTCATGGGGGACGGGGAGAGAACTCAGGGGGCGTTGCCGGACGGTGATCCGGCCGACGTCGACACGCTGCGGTTGACCGAGGCGCAGTTGCTCGAGACGGTGCTGGCGGTGTCCGCGGAGATCACCCGCCTCGAGGCGAATCGGGTGAGACTGATGGACGCAGTGGATTCGCGCTGCCGAGTCGTCGTGCTGGGCCATCCCAACGCGAAGGCGTGGCTGGCGGCGCACACGATGCTCGAACCGGGGGCGGCGGGACGGATCGTGAACCTGGCACGGGGGCTGCGGGCGCAGCCTACGGTCGCCGGAAAGTTCTACGGCTGCAAGATCTCCGCGGATCATGCGGGGCTGATTCTGCGGTTCTGCGAACGACCGCCGAAAGGAATGCCGCTGAGCGCGCTGGGTCCTGTACTGGACGCGTTGCTGACTGCAGCGGACGGACCACAGGCCCGCACCGACCTGATCCGAGAAGGTATCGCGAAGGTGGAGCGAATCTTCGAAAGCGACGAGCACCCCGCGAGCGAAGACCTCGACCGCAACGAACTGCACGCATCGAAAACCCTGAACGGACGGGTATCGGTCAAAGGCGATCTGGATGCGGTGACCGGCGAGATGCTGCTGACCGCGTTGTCGAAGCTGGCCGCACCCCGGCCGGCCACGGACGGGGCCAGAGACGAACGCACCCCGGGACGGCGCCGGGCCGACGCGTTCACCGAACTGCTGCGCCGCTATCTCGCAGCAGGATTGAACGGCACCGAATCCGGCGAACGCCCCCACATCAGCGTGCAGGTGCGGGCGGGAGACCTCGCCGACGCCCGCGGCACCGACCGCAGCGACTCGGGCGCGCAGGCTTCAGGCACCGGCCCAGCCGACCCAGCCTTTGGCGACCGGCCTACCTCTGCGGAGGACTGGGCTGCGGTGTTAGCTGAAACGGGGGTGGCGTGGGCGGCCTGGATGGGACCGCTGACGATCACCGCCGCCCGGCATCTGTCGTGTGATGCGCAGGTGAGCACGGTGATCCTCGACGATCACGGTGCACCCCTGGACGTCGGGCTGACCAGCAGGACGGCCACCAGAAAGCAGCGACGAGCGTTGGCCGTGCGCGACGGTGGATGCGCATTCCCCGGGTGCGGAGCGCCGGCATCGTGGTGCGAGGCGCACCATGCGGTCCACTGGGTCAACGGTGGCCTCACCGACATGGACAACCTCGTCCTGCTCTGTGGTTTCCACCACCGGCTCATCCACCACGACGGGTGGGGGGTGCAGATCGGCGACGACCGGCACCCGTGGTTCATTCCACCACCCGGCGTCGACCCCTTCCGGAAACCACTGCCCTCGCACAACCGGCGGGCCGGCCCGGCTGCGGCCTGACAGACTCAGCGCCGCAACACAACTCCATCCCACCACAGACGCCCCGCATCCGAGCCCCCCCCCACTCGGATGCGGGGCACCCGCCGTGACAAAACACCGCAGCATCAGACCCCGCCGTGTCAGAACTCGATGACGGCCTTGCCGCGCACCTGCAGGTCGAACTCCGTGTACGCGGTTTCGGCGTCCTCGATCTTCCAGCGATCGGTGAACAGCGCGTCGACGTCGATGCCGTGCTGCGCGACGAAGCGCGCGCATTCGCCCATCCCGACGTTGGAGAACGTGTAGGAGCCGATGATCGAGATCTGCTTGATCACGATGTCGGGCGACACGTCGAGTTCGATGTTTCCGCCGAGGCCGACCAGGGCGAGGGCGGCGGCGAACTGGATCGCGGATTGGCCGATGGATCCGAGACCGAACACGGCAACCGTGTCCCGCCCGGTGACGTCCGCCCGCCGGAGTGCGCCGAAGGCAGTGCCTGTGCCGCAAGCGATTGCAAGGAGGGGCCGGTACTACTTGTCGGTTGACGCATACACCAGTTCGAGGATCCCGGACGGGAAGGCCGTGCTTTTCACCAAACGCAGGGTCACGGGCTTATTCAACTCTGGGAACAGCGGCGCCCCCTTGCTCGTGGCAGCGGGCAACACTCACAGCCGGTACTCGTCCACCACCCCGAGCTTGATCAGGGAGTTCACGAACTCGGTGCCGCCGGCGGCGACGAGGTCCTTGCCGGGTTCGGCCTCGAGCTTGGCGATCTCCTCGGCCGCGTCACCGCTGACGATCCGGGTCCCAGTCGTACGGCTGATTTCAAGGTACGAGAGAACATGACCTTGGGGATCTCGTTCATGGCCCCGGCGGACGGGTGATCGGAGGTGGGCCAGTAGCCGGCAATGATCTCGTAGGTGTTGCGGCCTATGAGGAAAACCCCGGCATCCCACAGCCGACTGACGAAGTATTCCTCCTGCTCGGGGTCGTCGATGCTCATCATGACGTCTCGAATTCCGTTGTCCTCGTCAGCGCTCTTGCCATCGAGCGAACGTAAACCTCCAAGAGTGATTCCAGCCCTCCGAAGCTGGTCCAATACATCGACCAGCCAGGATGTTACTGCGGGTGGAAACGGGGACCAGAAGTTCCAGCTGTCTGCAGCCAGATGAATGAAGCTGTTTCATATCATTCACCTCCTACGGCACGCTGTGAGCGTAGACGGGCAGGACTTCTCGAGCGGCTACTCGCAGTGATTGTTTATTCGGCAGTAGCCTTGTGCGCACTATGCGCCACTGGCGGGATGGACGCTTCTGGGTTGATCGATGAACGACCATCGTATGGGCCGCGAAGGAGAAAGAGCATGGCAGATCCCCGACCCCTGGACATCACCTTCACCGCCCGGCTGAGCAAGGTCCGTCCCGGGGACACGTGGACGTGCGTGCAGCTACCCGACTCAGCACGGATATTCGGTACCCGTGGTCTGGTCAAGGTCGCTGGGACCATCGACGCGCACCCGTTCACCGGAGCGTTCATGGCACTGGGAGATGGCACCCACAAGCTGCCCGTAGCTGCTGCCATCCGCAAGGCGATCGGCAAGAACGACGGTGACGACGTCGAGGTACACCTCACCGAGCGACTGAACTGAACTGAACTCACCAACGGGAAGACGTCCGGTACGGGATCCACTTTCGGGATGGGCCTGCCCACCGTGAGCCTTTCGCCGGGGATCCTCGAGCGACAAGACGATCGCCGAACACGCACAGCGTGGGCTCCCAGCGCTACCCGAAGGCACCTTCGGTCACGGCTTCTCGCCGGAAGATGTAGTTGCTGTCCCCAGCATCACCTCGATGTGGTGGCGTTCTCACGTCGGCTGGCAGTGAGTGCAATGCAGGAGAGGACGGCCGAGGCAAGGCCCAGTCCCGTGCGTATCCAGTTCCAGCGATACCAGGAGGTCAGTTCGGCGTGCACGGCCCGGGGTGGGAAGGCGGGGTCGAGCATGGCCAGGTTCGCACCCAGGAAGTAGATCGGGAGAAGTACGAAGGTCCCGACCATGCACGTCGTCGCCAGAGCCCACGCAAGGCGGCCTGGTCGGCGATTCGTGACGGTCGAGTACGTCGTCATGCTCAGCAGCAGGACCGAGGCGACCTCGAACGGGAAGACCGTCGCTCCGGTGGCGGGCCCGGAGCTCGCGAATTCCGACAGGAATGCGGCCGGATCCATTTCCCGCCAGTGCGGAACAATCACGGTCTGTGTGAGCAGGGCGCCCCCGGCGAAGGCCGAGGTAACGGCAACCGAGGCGGTCGCGATGATGCGGCCTGTGGGCCCGGTCGCGGGTCCGCGAGGAGGCAGGGCACTCGCGGGCTGAGCCATTGAGCCACTCCGGATCTCTCACTCGTTCGGTTCCGGTCGGCGGCGTTTGCGTTGGCCACAATTCCGCACAACTCCATAGTCGCCACCTTGACGCTCTTCGTCGACAAGCAAGGGTCTGTCTGTGGCCGGTGATGGATCCGCTTTGGCGGCGGGCCATCTGCCCATCGTGCGTTGGGCGAGCGACCTCGCGCGACGGTAAAGGTCCCTCAAATCAGTCTCGGTCTTGACGCCATGGCACCGTCGGACTTCTTCGTCACTCGCGAATCGATCGTGGAGCCACGATCATCAATCGGCTATGCCCCGAGACCGTTGACAATTTCTGCGCCGTCGGCGGAAAGTTGATCAGAGAACTTGTGACCCGATTTGTCAACGTCGGTGAGTAGGCGAGAAGCGTGAGCGTAACCGATCCCCCACCGCTGGTCGTCGTGCCGCCAGGAACCGGACAGACCGGTGACCTGGGCCCGATTGGGGTCGAATTCAAACTCTGGGGCCGTGACACCGGTGGGGTGCTGTCTGTCGTCGAGCACCCGTTCCCAGTCGGTGCGCTGGTGCCGCCGCATCTACATACGCGGGAGGACGAATTCTCGATAGTTACTCAGGGTGTAATCGGGTTCCGCTCCGGCGACCGGGAGGCCGTTCTCGAATCCGGCGGATACATCACAAAACCACGCGGCGAAATGCACGCCATGTGGAACGCCGGCGGCGCCCCGGCGCGCATGATCGAGATCATCAGTCCGGCCGGCTTCGAACATTGCTTCCTGGAAATTTCTGAACTGATCGCCGCCGGCGCGCCGGATGTCACCCAGATCGCCGAAATTGCCGAGCGTTACGGACTGCAATTCGGCGAACCCGACTGGTTGCCCGACGTAATCGCCCGATACGGCTTGACACCGACGTGAGCCCCGCCATGTGCGGTGTCGTTCACTGGTCGCGGCTGAGACCGAGCTAGAGGTACCGGCCACAGGACCGATCCGCGCGCGCCTCATGACGGCCCGATTCCCGCTGTCGACGCCGGCAGACTGGGATGGCGCCGAGTGCGGGCGGTGAACACTGGCGGCTGCAATACTGAGCTGATGGACGGTCCAGCTGCTCGAGCCTTCGACAGTGCCGCCCGACGGTTCCTCGAAGTCAGCGCGTCCGCGACAGGTCACTATGACTCCCCCGGTCTTGGTGAGTGGTCCGTGCGCGACCTGCTGGGGCACACCAGCAGGTCGCTGACGACGGTGGAGACCTACCTCGACGTCGCCGGCGACGACTCCGGCCCGGTAGACCTGGTTGATGCCGTTGCGTACTACCTGGCCATCGCCGGTGCCCTGGCTGACACCGCAGTAGTGGCACAGCGGGGACGCGCCGCCGGCGCCGCCCTCGGAGAGGACCCGATGGCTACGCTGAGCGCTCTGGTTGCCCGGGTACCCGAGCAGGTCCGGGCCACGCCGGCCACCGCCCTGGTGCGCACACCCTTCGGGACGATGACCTTGCAGGGCTACCTCCCGACCCGAACCCTCGAGCTGACAGTGCACACATGCGACTTGGCAGCCGCCCTCGGCGTCAGCGCCGATGTCCCCCACGATGCGGTAGCCGAGACGTTCGCCGTGATCGGTGGCCTGGCCGCAGCACAGGGAACAGCACCCGCTGCGCTGCTGGCCTTGACCGGCCGCCTTCCCCTGCCAGCCGGTTACTCGGTGCTCTGACGCGTCACCGCGTTCTCGTCAGCCCGAGTCGACTGTGCCGACAGGAAGATGGCGAACCCACATCGACTCCCTTCTCCGACACCGACACCGATCCCGAGTGGCCGAGCTGACTCGACGGCTGAATGTAGGTGTCGAAACCCAGGGTGAGGGTGTCCCCGCGCGGTGGATCGACGGTCATGTAAGTCCGCGAGGCATCGCTGGTTTCCGCAGACGGCTCCGGTGTCCATCCCTGCGTCTCGAATATGTCGACGTAGTCGGATTCGACGACGATCACCACCGGCTCCGAGGAGCTGCCTGGTTTCCGGACCGTGAGGTCCCGCGGCACGTCCAGTCCTGCGCGCGCGACCTTCGGGTACGTGAGGGTGAGGGCGTACGCGCCCCCGAAGCATGGGGGCGGTGCCGCTATCGTTGGCATTGTTCCTGAACAATACTGGTGCTCAGCATCTTTCGAGGCGGCCCTCCGGCCCGAACAAGGGGGAATTCAGGCCGGAAGACCTGGCTGGCGCGCCGCCATCGCTTGCTGCGCGCGCAGCGTCCACACGGAGTACCCGCGACTGTCCGGTTCATGCCCCGGCGATCACCCTGATTCGCGCAGCAGAATATGCGACGGTTGACCCATGAGATCTCCAGCGCCGAATGTAGAGCGGAGGACATCATGTTGCTCGATGGGGTCAACCATATTGCCTGGATATCCAAGGACGCCGCCCGCCTCGGCAGGTTCTATGCCGACGTATTCGACGCCGACGTCGGACCGACGCGGCCGCACGGCCGCGACGGAGGAGAAACGATGACCGTCATCCGGATCGGCCCGCATACCGAGTTGAACATCTTCGTGATCGACGGCAACACCGAAGCCGAGCGTCAGACACCGATGTGGGGGCGGGGTCGCATCGACCACGTCGGTCTGCAGGCGGCCTCACCGGAAGCCTTCGAGGTGATCCGGCAGCGGCTGATCGACGCGGCCGCCAGCGATGGAGCCATCAACGACTTCGGTACTGCACGGAGCGTCTTCTTCCGGGACCCCGACGGCCTCGAAGGGGAAGTGCTGATAGCCACGCCATGATGAATACCGACCACTCGGCGCTCTCGTTTGAGGCGCCGTCACGTTGATGGCGTTCACCACCGCGTCCGCGGGCCGATCCACAGTGCGGGCATGTGCGTTTGGGTTCTTCAGTTGCGGGCACGCTGTGTAGAGGGCATTCGGACGACGGTCCGACTGACCCGCTCGAGCCACACAACAGTCAGGAGATGTCATGCAGAAAGTGTTGACCTTCGCGGCGGGAGCGGCCGTGGGCTTCGTCCTGGGCACCCGATCCGGCCGGCAAACCTACGAGAAGATGCGACATCAGTCCGTCGAACTCTGGCACAACCCCACCGTGCAGGAAAAGGTGAGCGAAGCGACGGAGACCGTCAGGGACAAGGCGCCGCAAGTGCAGCACAAGGTCGGTGAACTGGCGAAGAAGGCGACGCACCGCCACACCGACACGAACTCGACGACTGCGCCCACCAACGGAGCGTCGCTGGGTGACGCTGCGACCCCGTCTCCGGCGGCCCCCATTCCGACCGACGCGGACACCACGGCCGGTGTTCCGCCGACGCGCGGCGAATCTGCGGGGTGAGCTTGGATCATTCGTTGCCCGCGTTGGAGGTTTTCGGGCGAGCCGTCACCGTGCCGGATCATGTAGTCGGCAGTCGCGAGCACGCCGGAGTGATGCGGAACTCGATGCCGTGGTGTCCGTGTACCCATCCAGGCACACGTCAAGGCGTCGATGCGGCGTCACGCAATTCGGCGTACGAATCTTCCATCGCCACCGCCAGCCGGGCAACATCGGGCAGCGCCTCGGGGTCGGTGCAGAGCCCGATTCCGACGATCCCGGCGCAGGAAATCGCCGAGATCCGCAGCGCGTGGTGAACGGCCGGCTCCGAGGACGAGAAGAGTCGCTCCACCCGACGCCCGGAAACGCTCACCGGCACCGGCGGGCCCGGGACGTTCGAGATCGCGAGGCTGAACTCCCGCGCACTCCCGGCCAGTCGCTGTACAGCCTCCCCGACGCGCTTCACGCGTCCGAGAGCGTGGAAGAGATCATAGAGTTCGTCGGCGTCGTCGAGGTGCTTGCGCTTCCTGGTCTCGGCGCTGATCCGGTCGAGTCGGGTGAGCGGATCCGGCTCGGCGAGCGGCAGATCGATGTTCAGGAAGGAATCGCGGTTTCCGACCTCCGCTCCCTCATCTCGGTGGTGAAGGCTGACCGGAACCTGAGCGCGAAGGCGCGGCAGCGCCCCCGCTCCGGCGGAGAGCCAGCTCCGCAGGCCGCCGGCGACGATCCCCAGGAGCACGTCGTTGACGGTGGCACGAGTGGGACGCGAGGCCCCTATGGTTTTCAGCTCCGAGAGCGGGGCGACGGTGAACGCGAGCTCGCGGGCGGCACTGATCGGACGGTCGAAAGGCGAGCGTGAGCCGCGGTGGCCGAGCTCACGGTGCATGGCCGCCGGCATCCGCAGCACCTCGTCGACCTTCGAACGCTGCGTCGAATCGGTGCGAACACCCGGTCGCGACTCGCGCGGGCCCGGTTCGGCGTGTCGATCCCAGAGAACGTCGTCCAGGAAGCGCACCGCAGCAATCCCGTCGGCCATCGCGTGATGGATCCGGACGGCGATCGCCTCGCGCCCGTCGCCGAGGGGTCCGATCAGATCGAGCGTCCACAGTGGACGCTCGCGGTCGAGGTGCTCGGACATCAGCGTGCTGACGGCCCGCCACAGATCGGCCCGCGACGCACACGCAGCATCTTCCCGGCGCCGGATGTGGTCGCTGATGTCGAAGGCGGTCGCCGCGGTCCAGCGCGGCTCCGAACCCGAGGTGTCGATCCGCTGCGTCGCGCGCGGCTGGCTCGAAAGGCGCTCGGCCACCGCTGTTCGCAGGGCATCGAGGTCCAGCGGGCCGGAGGCGGGCTCGAGAATCACCAGCTTCAGGGTATGGCCGGATATCACCGCCGATTCAAGCCCCAGAATATGGGCATCGTCGGCGGAGAGCCGATCGGGATCCTCGCGGGTCACCTCGGCAAGTCTATTCGCGTCTGCACCTCGTCGAACCAGGAACGTCGAACCAGGAACGTCGAACCAGGAATGCAACCCCGATTGCGCCGCTCGTCCGGCATGGCCCACGGACTTCATCCAGTGGACGCCGGACTCCCCGTGACGGCGACCGCAGATCCGACCCATCGGCGCAGATACGCACGCAGTTCGTCCTGGCTACGCGGCGGGTTTCCCGGCGAGATGAAGAACGACTGCATCGTCCGCAACTGATACTCGACGAGCTCACGCAGGGCGTGCTCCCCGTAGCCGTGCCGCTCCCAGTCGACGTCGAAGCGCCGGATCATCGTCATTCCGAAGGCGAGGGCTTCCTCGGACGTGATTCCCTCGGTATGTGAATGGGAACCGGACAGCATGAGGCCGAGCTGCGGAACGCGGGGCGCTTCGTTGAGCGTGTAGATCACGGCCTCGACCACAGCCTCCGCGGGATCCTCGATGCCGGCGACGTGTTCCGTCAGGCGGTCGAGGAATCCGTCGACCGCGGCGATGGCTGCAGCTCGTAGAAGCGAGTCGGTGCTGGGAAAGTACCGGTACACCGTCTGACGGATGACACCGAGGGATTCCGCAACATCCGCGATGCTGATCGCCGTGCCGTTCCGGCTGATGAGCTCGACTGCGGCGATGACGATTCGCCGGGACGCTTCCTCGTCACTTCCGGGTGGGCTGCCACCCCACCCACGCCTGCCTGCCACTGCCCGTGCCCCTACCTCTCGCACTGCGTCGTCGGCCCGAACGGACTGCACGGGACGACGGCACTGTGCCCGACCTGGACTCAGAGGTTACCGCGAGCGCGTCCCGCTTCCGGCCACCGCAGTTCTCCCCGAATCTGCCGAAAAGTAATCATACAGAGACTATGGTCTGTGTATGTTGTTGAGGCTTGGGTCTCCACCTGCCCACAGACTTCAGTCCACTCATGCCGCACGAGACGAGGAATTGCACATGTCCGACCTGCATCCCAGAAAGATGGATTTCGCGTTCGACGAACAGGACGTCCCGTTCCTCTGGAACCCCGACAACCCCGCCTGGTCGAGCATGTCGAACGCGATCTCCTTCCTGGCCATTGGTTTCGAGAAAATGATCGTCAAGGCGATCATGCAGGCCAAACCGTTGATGACTCCCGAGGTCGCGGAGGAGGCCGTGGCGTTCATGCGCCAGGAGGGCCACCACTCGAGCGCGCACCGTCAGCACGTCAAGGCCCTGATCAGGCGGTATCCGGGACTCCAGAACACGCTCGACGCGGTGATCGGCGAGTACGACCTCCTCACCGAGGCGACGAGTCTGAACTACCGACTCGCCTACACCGCGGACCTGGAGGCGACGTTCACACCGGTGTTCAAGCTGATGCTCGACAACGACGCGACCCTCTTCCGGCCGGGCGACGACCGGGTTGCGTCCCTGTTCATCTGGCACTTCGTCGAGGAGGTCGAACACCGTAGCTCAGCGCTGGTGATCTTCAATTCCCTTGTCGGAGATGAGCTGTACCGGATGAGGATGGCGCCCTCGATCTTCACGCATGTGATGAAGGTCGTCCGAATCGCCTGCGCCGGGTTCAACCAGCACGTCCCACTGAGGGAGCGGAAGGTCGATTCGATGTCGATGTTCGCGACGCACCGCACCAAGCAGAAGCTGCTCACCACGTTCGCGCCCTACCTGAGCAAAGGGATAATGCCGCGCGCGTTCGACGACCTCCCCCGCGGGGAACAACTCACCGCCCTGGCCGGCGTCGTCCGGAGTCAGATGCCGAAGCACAACCCGACCCACGAGAAGCTGCCCGCGCTCGCCGACGAGTGGTTCACCCGATACGACGCCGGCTACGACTGCACCCGCTGGTACACCGCCGAGTCGGGTGAACGTCGGACCGAGTCCGCGGCGGCGGTGGTCAACTGATGATCGATCTCTGCTCACCCACCTTCGACCAGCTGTCGACGGCGCTCGGCTTCTCGTGCGCCGAGGCCGGTGGACTCGTCGAGCTCCGCAATCCGTTGGCCCTGGAGAACTGGACACTGCCGGTTCTCGAGTTCACGATCGTGCTCGGGTCGGTGCTCGCACTCGTGTTTGCGATCCTGCGCTGGCGCCGCAGCGGCGATCCGACCACCCTGGCGCTCTGGTTCGGCGCCACCGCGTATCTGTTCGTCATCGAACCGCCGCTGTACTTTCCGGCGGCGTTCGGGATCGAGGAACACGTGGACACGATGTTCGCGCACAACGTGTTCACGGTGGACTTCCTGTGGGGCCGGCTACCCCTGTACATCATCGCGATCTATCCGCTGATGGCCACGCTGGCCTTCGAGCTCGTCCGGATGCTCGGCGTCTTCCGCAAGTACGGCGTGCTCGTCGGCGCGGTCTGCGTGGGCTTCGTGCACCACGCGTTCTACGAGATCTTCGACCAGCTCGGACCGCAGCTGAGGTGGTGGGAATGGTCGACCACCAACCCGGTCAACCAGCCCATGTTCGATGCGGTCCCACTGCCGAGCGTCGTGGTGTTCGCGGCACTGTGGCCGATATCGCTGGCACTGTGCGTCCAATTCTTCGTGGGTCGCCACACCGACCGGGGCCGAACCTTCACCGGACTCGAACTGGTCTGGCGGACAATCGTAATCGGCCTCCTGGCGTCGGCCGGCACGTTCATCCTCCCGATCCCCGCGACCATCCTCGGGATGGAGAGCACCACGGTCCGGGGATTCCTCTACGCGGCGGAACTCGTCGTCGTCACGCTCGTCGCGATCCCGGTCCTGTTGCGACAGTGGTCGCGGCTGCGCGGGCGGACGTCTGACGTTCCCGCCTACTCGAACAACTTCGTTCGTGTCTACAGCGTGGTGTACCTCGGCGTGATGGGCCTGCTGTGGGGGACTGCGTTACCGGACTACCTCGCCGCCGTCGACGGCGTCACGAGCAACGGCGATCCCATCGGAAACATCTGGTACACGATCGCCTGCTTCGCGATCGCGATTCTGTGCGTCGCCGCCACCTTCACGGTGCCGCGGAATTCCGTGGACGGACATGGTCCGGTCTCCGGCGAAAGGACGCCACACGCTGTCCGATAGCTGTCGCGCATTCTCGTGATCGACGACCGCCTCCTGCCAGTCCCGGTCGGTGACCGGGCCGCTGTGTGCGGTCGGAGCGGCCACACCCAGCCGAGTGCCGATCTGCTCCCACGACCGGCCACCGGCGAGCGCATCGATCACCGACCGGGCGAGGAGTTCTTCGTCCTGTTCGCGCGATAGACGGATCGGGGATTGCACCAGCCGGAGCTCTCGACGGTTCGGGGCCGCCTCCTCATCCATTCGGGCGACTGTACCGGGGCCGGACTTCCTGTCCATTCGCCGAACGACACGGCTTCGATACCCCGGACACATGGCCACCGGGCCGAGTGGCACACGACCGGGTATGTGGTGTACAACATAGTCGGCCACGATGTGAACCAGATCACAGACGTGACCCTGAGGCACACATATCGGTACCCGACGAAAGCAGGACGCATGGCGACAGTCTCGATCACCCCGGCAACTCCCACCGTGTCGCGGACGCCCCGCCACGGCGGCTCCATGAGCACCGCGGAGATCAAGTCGAGGATCGAGGCCATGTTCGCCGACGACCGCTCGCCCGCCCGGCGTGCGGGCACCGCAATCTCCCCGTAGCTGTAGCGGACGCTGTGCTGCCCTCGGCCTGGTGCGCGACGTCGCCCTAGAGGGCAGACACATCGAGAGGCGTGTAGTGCTCCACGAGCGGGAAGGGATCGTAGAAGTGGTGCAGCAGGTCCTTCCACTGCTGGTATCCACTCGACTGACGAAATCCTTCGGTGTGGTCTTCGAGTTCATCCCACTCGACCAGCAGCAGGTAGACATTCGGGCGCTCGTGACCGCGTGACAACTGCAGCCGGCGGAATCCGGGCATCGACGAGATGATCGACTCGGCCTGCCCGAATGCAGATTCGAACTCGGCGACCCTGTCTGGGGTCACGGACAGCAGTGCATGTTCCAAGATCACCCGCACAGTATGCGACTTCGCACGGTCCCAACGATCGCGGGGCGTCGGCACAACCGCCGACGCCCCCTTTTCCAGCCGCTATGACACGACGACGCGCGTCGCCTTGTCGGCGATCATCACGTGGTGTGCGAGGACGGGTCCGATGCCGGCGAGGGCTTCCGGACTCGTCATCTGCTGGTGCGACACGGGAACGTTGTGCACGAGGATCTCGCCGCTGATGTGCGGCCGCCACGCGGAGACTCCCGTGGGGGCATCGAAGGAATCTGCCGCTCCGAAGTACAGCAGATCGACGCCGCGCGGTGTCGACGGGCGGTGCGCGAGCGCGAGGTCGACCGTCTGCGTGAACACCCGGTGCACGGCCTCGAGGTCGCCCGCGGTCACGGCCGCGAACGGTCCGCCAGTGCGCCGCAGCACCTCCACGGCACGATCGGCGGTCGTCGCATCATCTCCGTCATCCGGGACCACCGCGCCGAACTCCGCGAGAAGCGCTGCCATGGTGGGCTTCTCGGCCGTGCGATCGAGGCCCCCGGCCAGATGGGTGTCGAGCATCGCGAGGGTGACCACCTCGTCGCCGGCGCCCGTGAGCTGCACCCCCATCTCATGGGCGATCTGGCCGCCGACCGAATAGCCCACCAGGTGGTACGGGCCGTGCGGCTGCACCGCGCGGATCCGGGCGACATACCGGGCAGCGAGTTCCTCCAGGGAGCCGACATGCAGGTCCGGGTCGGTCAGCGCCGGGGACTGCAGCCCGTACACGGGACGGTCGCCGAGGTACTGCACCAGTCCGGTGAAGCACCAGGCCAACCCGATCGCCGGATGGATGCAGAACACCGGGCTGCCGGTTCCGGTGGTACGCAGCGGCAGCAGCACGTCCAGTGACCGGTCGGCCTCATCCTCCGATCCGGGATCCTCCGGCGCCGTGACGATCATGTGTGCCAGGGATTCCGGCGTCGCATGGGTGAAGATCCACTGCACCGGCACGGCCCGCGCGGAAGACTCGGCGATCCGGGCGATCACGCTCGTCGCGGTGAGCGACGTGCCACCGAGCGTGAAGTAGTTGTCGTCGAGGCCGACACGGTCCAGTCCGAGCCCCTCGGCGAACGCGGCGGCCACCACCTCCTCGGTCGCGTTGCGCGGCGCCCGGTACTCGGCGCGCCCCGCGGTGAAGTCCGGTTCCGGCAGGGCCGCACGGTCGAGTTTCCCGTTCGCGGTCACCGGCACGGCGTCGAGCACCGTCACGGTCGCAGGGACCATGTGCGGGGCCAGGCGCGCGCGGGCGTGTGCCAGGACCGCGGACGTGTCGAGTTCCGATCCCGCGACGGGGACGACGTAGCCGGCCAATCGGTCGCCGCTGGTGTGCACGACTGCGTGGTCGATACCGGGGTATCCGAGGAGGGCTGATTCGATTTCGCCGAGTTCGACGCGGAAACCACGAATCTTCACCTGAAAATCCGAGCGACCCACATACTCGAGCACCGGCCCACCCGGACCCTCCCGCCACCGCACCACATCCCCCGTCCGATACATCCGCTGCCCCGGACCACCGAACGGATCCGCAACAAACCGCGCCGCCGTCAACCCCAACCGATTCCGATACCCCCGCGCCAACGCCGGACCCGACAAATACAACTCCCCCGCCGCCCCGAACGGCACCGGCCGCAACCGCGCATCCAACACCACTTCACCGAACCCACCAACCGGACCACCAATCGTCACCGACTCCCCCACCACCAACGGCTCGCTCGCATTCGACATGATCGTGGCCTCCGTCGGCCCGTACGCATTGAACATCTCCCGACCCGGCGCCCACCTCGATACAAGTTCCGGCGGGCACGCCTCACCGGCAACCACCAACGTACCCAACACATCCAGACCGGACGGATCCAACGACGACAACGCCGTCGGCGTCAACACCGCATGCGTCACCCCCTCACAATCCAGGATCCGCGCCAACTCCTCCCCGCCATACACCGTCGGCGGCACCACCACCAACCGGCCACCCATCCCCACCGCCCACACCAACTCGAACACCGACGCATCGAAACTCGGCGACGCACACTGCAACACCCGCGCACCGGTGACCGATCCAAAACCCGAACGCTGCGACGCCACCACATTCGCCAACCCCCGATGCGTCACCACCACCCCCTTCGGCAGACCCGTCGACCCCGACGTATAGATCACATACGCCGCCTGACCCACCCGCACCGGAGCACCCCGATCCGCATCCGACACCGCCCCCGCCGACACCGACGACAACCGCTCCACCGTCTCGGCATCATCGAGCACCACCCACCGCACCGCACCCGGCAACCGATCCACCGAAGCCGACACCGTCACCCCCACAACCACACCCGAATCAGCAACCATGTGCTCGATCCGACCCACCGGATACTGCGGATCCACCGGCAAAAACGCCGCACCCGTCTTCGCCACCGCCCACACCGACACCACCGACTCCACCGACCGCGCCACCGCCACCGCCACCACCGACTCGGCACCCACCCCCACCCCGAGCAAAACCCGCGCCAACCGATTCGACGCCGCATCCACCTCCCGATACGTCAACCGCCGCCCCCCACACACCACCGCCACCGCATCCGGATCCACCCCCACCGCCGCCGCCAACAACCCCGGCAACGACACCTCCGGGGCCGACCCCCCACCCACCACCGGCGTCAACCGATCCAACTCGTGCGCGCCGAGGACGTCGATGTCACCGATCGGGCGATCCGGCGATGCGGTGACAGCGTCGAGGATCCGGACGAACTGATCCGCGAAGCCGCGGACGGTGCCTGCGTCCAGGACGTCGGTGGCGAATCCGAATGCGGCGGACATCCCTGCGGGCGCGCCGGTTTCGTCGACTTTCTCACTCAGGGTCAGGAACAGGTCGCATTTGGCGACCTCGACGCCGGAGTCGACGACCTCGACGGTCAGACCGGGCAGTTCGAGTCGGCTCTCCTCGGTGTTCTGAAATTCGAGCAGCACCTGGAACAGTGGGGCGTGCGCCGTGGACCGCACTGGGTCGACCGCCTGCACGACCCGGTCGAACGGCACCTCTGCCTGCCCGAACGCGCCGAGATCGGTGTCGCGGACGTGCGCCATCAGGTCGGTGAAGGAGCGGTCGGGTGGGACGTCGGTCCGTAGCACCACGGTGTTGACGAACATGCCGACCATCTCGTCCAGTGCCGCGTCGCCGCGGCCGGCGACGGGCGTGCCCACTGCGAGATCCGTCGCACCGCTCAGCCGACCGAGCAGGACGGCGAGAGCGGCGTGTGCGGCCATGAACAGTGTCGAATCATGGCTCCGAGCAAGTTCGGACAGCTTCCTGTGCAGGTCCGCGCCGATCACGAACGGCACGGTGGCGCCGTGCGAAGACCGCTGCAGGGGTCGCCGGCGGTCGAGCGGCAGCTCGAGCAGCTCGGGCATCCCGTCGAGGGTTCGGCGCCAGTAGTCCAGCTGCGCCGAGATGAGCGAGTCCGGGTTGGTGTCGCTGCCGAGGGTGCGGCGCTGCCACAGCGCGAAGTCGGCGTACTGCACCGGCATCGGCGCCCACGCGGGCGGACGTCCGTGTGAACGTGCGGTGTACGCGACCATTACGTCGCGGGCCAGCGGCGCCATCGATGATCCGTCCGCCGCGATATGGTGCAGAACCAGGGCCAACACGTGTTCGTCCGGACCGATCCGCAGAAGTGCGATGCGCATCGGGACCTCGCTGCGCACGTTGAATTCGGCCGACGCCAGTGACACCAGCTCGGTGCGCAGCGCCGCTTCGTCAGCGACGGTGACCGGAGTGAGGTCGAGGGTCACCTGGTCAACAGGCAGCACCACCTGGTGCGGGCCGTCCGCGGAGCCGGGGTAGACGGTGCGGAGTGGTTCGTGCCGGTCGACGACGTCCTCGAAAGCGGCGCGCATGGCCTCGATGTCGAGTTCGCCGGACAGGCGCAGCGCGATCGGAATGTTGTAGGCGGGCGAAGCCGTGTCGACCTGGTTGACGATCCACATCCGCTGCTGCGCCAGCGACAGCGGCAGGCGATCGGAGCGTACGCCCCCGGTGAGTGCGGCACGCGCCGCGACGCGGCGATCTGCTTCATCGGCGCGGGCGGCGAAGCCCACCACCGTGGGTGCCTCGAACAGCTCGCGGACCCCCAGGCCGGTACCCAGTGCGGAGTTGATGCGGGCGACGACGCGGGTCGCGCTCAGCGAATTGCCGCCCAGGTCGAAGAAGTTGTCGTCGAGCCCGGCCCGGTCGAGTCCGAGTACCTCGGCGAAGGCATCTGCCACGGTCCGCTCGGTTCCGCTGTCCGACGCACGGAAGACGGTGCGTACCACCGCGAAATCCGGTGTGGGCAAGGCCTGCCGGTCCAGCTTGCCCACCGGGGTGAGAGGCAACTCGTCGAGGATCACGATCGTCGCGGGCACCATGTGCGCGGGCACACTGCCGCGCACATGGTCGGTGACCTCGGCAACGTCGGGTTCGCCGTCACCGGACGGTAGAACGTACGACACCAGGACGGTGTCCCCGGACGGGGCGGTGCGACCGAGGGTCACCGCGAACGCAATACGGGGATGCTGCGTCAGCACCGCATCGATTTCGCCGAGTTCGACGCGGAAACCACGAATCTTCACCTGAAAATCCGAACGACCCACATACTCGAGCACCGGCCCACCCGGACCCTCCCGCCACCGCACCACATCCCCCGTCCGATACATCCGCTGCCCCGGACCACCGAACGGATCCGCAACAAACCGCGCCGCCGTCAACCCCAACCGATTCCGATACCCCCGCGCCAACGCCGGACCCGACAAATACAACTCCCCCGCCGCCCCGAACGGCACCGGCCGCAACCGCGCATCCAACACCACTTCACCGAACCCACCAACCGGACCACCAATCGTCACCGACTCCCCCACCACCAACGGCTCGCTCGCATTCGACATGATCGTGGCCTCCGTCGGCCCGTACGCATTGAACATCTCCCGACCCGGCGCCCACCTCGATACAAGTTCCGGCGGGCACGCCTCACCGGCAACCACCAACGTACCCAACACATCCAGACCGGACGGATCCAACGACGACAACGCCGTCGGCGTCAACACCGCATGCGTCACCCCCTCACAATCCAGGATCCGCGCCAACTCCTCCCCGCCATACACCGTCGGCGGCACCACCACCAACCGGCCACCCATCCCCACCGCCCACACCAACTCGAACACCGACGCATCGAAACTCGGCGACGCACACTGCAACACCCGCGCACCGGTGACCGATCCAAAACCCGAACGCTGCGACGCCACCACATTCGCCAACCCCCGATGCGTCACCACCACCCCCTTCGGCAGACCCGTCGACCCCGACGTATAGATCACATACGCCGCCTGACCCACCCGCACCGAACCACCCCGATCCGCATCCGACACCGCCCCCGCCGACACCGACGACAACCGCTCCACCGTCTCGGCATCATCGAGCACCACCCACCGCACCGCACCCGGCAACCGATCCACCGAAGCCGACACCGTCACCCCCACAACCACACCCGAATCAGCAACCATGTGCTCGATCCGACCCACCGGATACTGCGGATCCACCGGCAAAAACGCCGCACCCGTCTTCGCCACCGCCCACACCGACACCACCGACTCCACCGACCGCGCCACCGCCACCGCCACCACCGACTCGGCACCCACCCCCACCCCGAGCAACACCCGCGCCAACCGATTCGACGCCGCATCCACCTCCCGATACGTCAACCGCCGCCCCCCACACACCACCGCCACCGCATCCGGATCCACCCCCACCGCCGCCGCCAACAACCCCGGCAACGACACCTCCGGGGCCGACCCCCCACCCACCACCGGCGTCAACCGATCCAACTCGTGCGCGCCGATCGCGGCGAGTGGAGTGCCGGGGTCCGCGGCGAGCAGTTCGTCGATCAACCCGACGACGGCGGCGTGATGCGACCGCAGTTCGTCGTCGCGGTAACGGTACGGGTTGGCCTCGAACTCGACGATCGTCGATGCCGGGGTGCCGCTGCGATACACGTTGACGGACAGGTCCGGGACGGGACCGGTGGTGAGGATCCGGAAGTCTCCGGTCAGCGACCCGAACGTGAGGTCCTGATCGAACAGCATCACGTTGATCATCGGTCCCGAGATCCTGCGGGCTTCGGCGGACACACCCAGGTCGCGCAGGATGTCCTCGACGTTGCCGCGCTGGTGCCGCATCGCTCCCATCAGTTCGTGCTGCACCCGGGCCACGAGGTCGCCGACCGTGTCCCCGGATCGGACCTGCACCAGCAGGGGCGCGACGTTGGCGAGCATGCCGCTGGACCGTCGCAGAACGGCGGTGGTGCGGGCAGACAGCGGAATGTCGACGAGAACGTCCTCCCGTCCCGTCCGCCGCGAGAGATGGCAGGCGAAAGCGGCGATCAGCGCGGCGGCCGCCGTCGCGCCCGGCCGGCCGCCGGTGTCCTCGAGCCGGGCGACGGTATCGGGCGACAACGCCGTGCGCACGGTCAGGCTGTGGGCGGCGGGGGGAGCCTCGACATCGGTCAGGGACGCCCCGTTCGTGCGCCTGTGGAGTCGTTCGGCCCAGTAGTCGCGGTCGGACGAGAACCGGTGGGATGCCCGGTAGTCCTCTTCGAGACGGTGCAGGGCGTGCAGGTCCGCGGCACGGTTCGGTTCGGGGGAACGGTCTTCGACCGCCGCGGTGTACAGGGCAGCGACACGGTTGACCAGCGTCATCGCCGCATATCCGTCGAGGGCGACGTGATGGATCCGGCTGTACCACAGGTGCCGCTCGTCACCCACGCACAGCAGCGACGACTCGCACAGGTGGTCGTGTTCGAAATCCACTCGTGCCGTGTAGTTGTCGTGCATCCACTCGTCTGCTGCCGCCATCGGGTCGGATGCGCCGCGGAAGTCGACGACGCCCATGGCCGCGTCGGCAGGCGGATCGATCACCTGGTGTGGTTGCCCGTCGACGTCGATCAGACGCAGGAACACCGACTCGTATTCGTGGCCGGCCACGAGCGCGACCTCACGGAACAATTCGACGTCCAGCGGCCCACGAATGTCGACGTACTGCGCGATGCAGATCGGCACATCCGGGGCGAGTTGCTGCGCGAACCACAGCCCGTGTTGTGCCGCAGACAGCGGGAAGGGATCCGTTCGGTGCTCACGGTAGGTCGCTGGTGCGGCGTGTTCCATCAAATCACCAATCAGGGTGTTTGCGCCGCTGGGCTCACGGCGGGACGCTCGGTCCGTCTGTACAGGGGCGCCGGACAAGCCGGTGCCACTACAGTCCCTTGGAACGCCGTGCGCGAAAACACACCCTAGGTGTGTGGTGTGGGCACCCTGATCACTCCACGAGCGACTCGCTCTTCAGCCAGTCGTACGCGACATCTGCGGGATCCTCGCCGTCGATGTCGACTCGGCCGTTCAGTTCCTGCATCAAGTCGTCGGTCAGTCGCTCGGAGACCACACCCAGCAGGTCGGCGATCTCCGGATATCGATTGATGATCTCGTCCCGGACCACCGCGGTGCCGCTGTAGGGCAGGAAGAACTTGCGGTCGTCGTCGAGGACTGCGAGGTTCAGGTTCTTCACGCGACCGTCGGTGGTGTAGACCATTCCGAAGTTGCAGGGTGCGCTCTCCGCCGTGGACGTATACACCACACCGGCATCCATCCGGGTGACGTTGCTCGACGGAACACCGCCGGGCGCGTTGAGGGGGATGCCGTAGGTCTCGAGCATCGGAACGAACCCGTCCGCACGACTGAAGAACTCGTCGTCGACGCAGAATGTCCGTTCGGATTCCGGCAAACGTGCGACATCCGAGAGCGATGTGACGCCCAGCCGCTCGGCGGTCGGTGCCGATGCGGCGAAGGCGTACGTGTCGTTGAAGTTGGCCGGAGGCAGC
Source organism: Rhodococcus sp. ACS1 (assembly GCF_002300155.1). Lineage (NCBI taxonomy): Bacteria > Bacillati > Actinomycetota > Actinomycetes > Mycobacteriales > Nocardiaceae > Rhodococcus > Rhodococcus sp. ACS1. The sequence goes on along the minus strand of NZ_NSDZ01000006.1, from coordinate 381,877 downwards.
CATTCGAGGTCGTGGTCGCGCTGCTCGACGTCGTGTACGCGCTGCCACAGTTCCCCGGGATCCGGGATCGTCTCCGTCTCACCGTGGTAGTTCACCCACCCCGTGCCGGTGTACTCCCACAGGATGTCGGCGTCACCGTTGAGTTGTGCTTGCCGTGAGGACGCGGATCCCGGCGCGCCCGTGAGGTCGGTGACCTTCGCGCCCGCCGCGGCCAGGTAGGTCGCGGTGATCTTCCCGAGAAGCACCCCCTCAGTGAAGCTCTTGGACGTCACGACGAGGGAGGAATCCGCCAGTGGGCGATCGCCGCCGGGCAGGGTCGCGTCGTGGAACGTGCCCGAAGAGCTGACCAATCCACAACCGGAGGCCACGCTCGCGGACACCGTGACCGCGATCGCGGTCGCAGCAAGTCGAAGACGCAGCCGGTTCATGCCACTCCTCGCGGGGTTGCGACGAGCTCGACCAACCGTCCGAGCCAATCGATGATCAACGCCAGTAGTCCGACCAGGATGGCCCCGGAGATGAGCAGTTTCGGCAGGAACAGTGTGACTCCCGTCGTGATGAGCGTGCCCAGGCTTGTGGCGCCGATGAATGTGCTGAGGGTTGCCGTGCCGACGAGGATCACGAGTGCGGTCCGGACGCCGTTCAGGATCACGGGAACGGCGAGCGGCAACTCCACCTGCACCAGCGTGCGCAGACCCGAGAAGCCGATGCCTCGCGCGGCCTCGATGGTTCGTCGATCGACCTGGTCGATACCGACGATCGTGTTCTGCAGGATGGGCAGGATCGCGTAGACCACGAGCCCGACCACTGCGGTGCGGAATCCGGTGCCCAGCCACATGGTGAGCAGAACGATCAGACCCACGGCGGGCGCCGCTTGGCCGACGTTCGCGAAATTGACCACTACCGGCTTGACCGGTCTGGCCTTCTCGCGGGTGAGCACGATTCCCAGGGGAATGGCGATCAGGACGACGATGACCGTGGCGGTCAGGGTCAACGTGATGTGGTCGAGGATCGTCGTCCGGAGGTTGCTCCAGCCCAGTGACGCCTCCTCGGTCGGCGTCAGCGTGGTGGACCGATACCACAGGATGTACCCGGTACCGAAGACGACGATGAGAAGGGGTTCGAACCACACATCCATCGGCAAGCGACGAAGCCGGTTCACGGGGTCGTGCCCTCGGTGTGCGCGGTGTACGTGACGTGCCCGTCGCCGGCCCGCGCGTCGGACAGCTGTCCGCGGATGACCGCCATCACCGTCGCGATGGTGAGTGCCCCGGTCACCGCACCTCTGCTGTCGGTGACGAGGACGCCGCCCTGGCTCGCGGCCAGCATGGAGTCGAGCGCATCGTTGAGCGTGGACGACGGCGCCACCACCGGGAGACGCGGGTCGACGTAGTCGGACACCCGATCCTTGGTGGCCACTTCGTCGAGCGACGGCCACGCTTGGGCCCGGCCGTCGCCGTCGACGACGACGATCCACGTCACGCCCTGTGCTCGAGCACGACCGATGACCTCGTCAGACGGCTCGCCGATTCTCGCGGTCACCACCGGATCGTGCTCGACATCCTTCACCCGCGACAGAGTCAGGTGGGCAAGCGTCGCACCCGACCCGACGAACTCCTCGACGAAGGGGGTGGCCGGCTTCGCCAGAATCTCCTCGGGCGTCGCGTACTGCTCGATGTGGCCGCCCTCGGAGAGGATCAGGACCTTGTCTCCGAGTTTCGTGGCCTCCTCGAAATCGTGTGTCACGATCACGATCGTCTTCCCGAGTTCGTGCTGGATTGCGATCAGTTTGTCCTGCAAGCGAACTCGAGTGATGGGATCGACCGCTCCGAACGGCTCGTCCATCAGGAGAACCGGCGGGTCCGCGGCGAGTGCACGTGCCACCCCGACCCGCTGCTGCTGCCCGCCCGACATGTCCTTGGGGAGCCTGTCCTCGAAGGTGGCGGCATCGAGTCCGACGAGATCGAGCAGATACTCGGTGCGTTCGGCGATGCGTTGCGCATTCCACCCCAGCACCCGCGGAATGGCGCCGATGTTCTTGGCCACGGACCAGTGTGGGAACAGGCCACCCGACTGGATGACATAGCCGATCGACTGCCTGAGCTTGTCCGGATCTTCGCCGGTGACGTCGCGGTCGCCGATGAAGATGCGTCCCTCGGTCGGTTCGATGAGGCGATTGATCATTTTCAGTGTGGTCGTCTTGCCGCACCCCGACGGACCGACGAATGCGACGATGTGACCGGCCTCGATATCGAGATCGAGTTTCTGCACGGCCGGCTTCGTCTGGCCACGATACTGCTTCACCACTCCGTCGAGCCGAATGGAGGCACCGGTGACCGTGCGCTCGCCGGCCACCGTATCGGCGGCGCTCCCGGTCTTCTCGTCGGTCATGACAATCCCTTCGCGATGGTGAGCCGCCCGAGGAGGACGAGCAGGCCGTCGAACACCAGGGCGATGACGACGATGAGCACGGTTCCGGTCAGTGCCATCTCCACGGAGTTCGTCCCTCCCAATCGGGACAGGCCGTTGAAGATCAGCGAGCCGAGTCCCGGCCCGAGGACGTACGCGACGATCGCGGCGACACCGACGACCATCTGAGTCGACACCCGAATCCCGGTGAGGATGACCGGCCAGGCCATGGGCAACGACACCGAGAACAGGATGCGTCGACGGGAGAGCCCGATCCCGCGTGCGGATTCGATGACCGAATCGGGAACCGAGCGCAGGCCGACGATCGCGTTGCCGATGACAGGCATTGCCGCGAAGAACGCCAGCATGATGAACGACGGCACGACTCCCAGCCCGAACGGCACGATCAGCAGGGCGAGCAATGCGAGGGACGGGATCGTCAACGCGACCCTGCTGGTGGTGAGTGTCAAGGCCGAGAAGAGCGGCAGGCGGTGCACCGCGATGGCGATGAGCACGGCGACGATGGTGCCGACCAGCACAGTTTGGAACGCGAGCGATGCGTGCTGATACGTCAGGAACCCGAGGAACTCTCCCCTTCCCTGCAGGTAGTTCCACATGTTCACGAGATTCCCCCTTGCGGCCACCGTGTTTCGGGGGCACATCGACTCCAGTACTCCGCCCGTGCCGGACGGCGACGATACCGCCCGGATACCGACGACGACCGAGTACCCAGTCTCGCCGATCGCAGACCGATCCGCAGGAAAGGGGATCGGCATGTCCGCCAACTGCGGCGACACCGATCGACGCAGAAATCAACCGTTTTCGACACAGTTGAAATCAGCTCGAGCCGAACACCTCGAGGCGTGATTCCGCGGCCGAATTACTGTGCCTCGAAGGGGTCACCCTCGAGTGCCTCGGACTTGCGGCCGTCCGGTCCGGCGGGCACGTCACCTTCGAGGGTGATGCGGAACAGTCGACGGTCGTCGTCGGTGACGAGGTCGTTCGGCGCGAGATGGACCGACGAACGGTTGTCCCAGAACGCGATCGACCCCGGCTCCCACTTGAACCGCACCGTGTACTCGGGGCGAGCCAGCTCTTCGTAGAACAGGCCGAGAAGGCGACGACTCTCGTGGGCCGACACACCGGCGATCTGCTGAGTGAAGCCCGGGTTGACGTAGAGGGCCTTCTCCCCCGTCTCGGGGTGCACCCGCACCACCGGGTGTTCGCTGACCAGCGGGCGCCGCTCGACACGGCGGAGGTAGTCCTCGGTGGGCGTCGAACCGGCGTCGGGCGCGAATCGGTGCACCGCACGCAGTTCGTCGGCGAGTCGCTGGATCGGCGCCGACAGACCGTCATACGCGGCGACGCCGTTGGACCACTGGGTGTCGCCGCCGTACGGGGACAGCACCTCCGCGCGCAGAATCGACGCGAAGGGTGGGTTGACCGCAGCGGTGACGTCCGCGTGCCATCGCACCTTGTCGTAACCACCGCTGGACGCGACCCGCGATGTGAAGCGATCGCGGAAGATCGGATAGATCGTCGGATGGTTCGGGTCGGGAATCGAGTCGAAGAGTGGGTGTGCCGGAGTCGGCTTCCCGAAGTACGACGCGAAACGTAGGTGCTGGTCGTGGTCGAGGAACTGTTCTCGGAAGAACACGACCTTCCACTTCAGCAGTGCGTCGCGGATCGCCTGGATTTCGTCGCCGGTCAGCTCGCGGGTCAGATCGACGCCGCGAACCTCGGCGCCGGTGTATCCGGACTGCGGGATCACAGCGAGTCGAGTTGCGGCCTGCGTCATGTGAACTCCTTCTGTGGGGACTTTCGGCAGCGGCATCGGGCGACACCGTCCACTGCGTTCGGGGCAAAGGGCGACGGGACTGAGGTTCAGGCGGTCCGGCGGATCGTGTGGGTGGCCGCGCACATCGGGCACCACGTCGCCTCACCGACGATCCACCCGTTGGTGCGTGCGAAGGCGACCGCCTCCCGACGACCGGCGACGGCGGCGTCGAAGCGGTGCTCACACAGATCACACCGCAGCATCCATCCACGCTTCCCTGAGGACCGCACCAAAATGTGAACAGTCATGTCACCCCCGTGACTTCGTCAGACTTCGTTCTCAGCATGGCACACCCTGCCCCGCGCTGAGTTGTCCCACACAGGCGCTCCGGGCCGCCGCCCGGATTCGACTCTCGTGTTCGACTCCGGGTGTGCAGTCGAGATGTAGGCGCGACACTTCTTCGCTCCCAACGGATTCAGAGCTATCGCACGCGCCGACCAGTCGCCAAATCCGCCCTCCGCAGTCCCTGCCGTGGGCACGAACCCGAGTAACCATCACGCCGATCCGAACCCTCCGCCGCATCTGCGAGGAGCATTAGCATCGTTGATATTCAGCGGTTTCCGGTGTCTGTTCGCGCGGACGGTCCGGCGTCTCGCCAGCAGTCCCCACCCGAAACACACCAGTCATATGCAACCAACTCGCGCGGTCAATGGAGTCGATTCAGTATGTCGAACAATGAAAATGTCAACGTCGGTCGCCGGTGGAGTGCGATTGCGCGCCGCGTCGCAGCCGTGACGGCGCTCGGAGGCGTGGCACTGCTCGGCTTCGCCGCACCTGCCGCGGCGCATGTCCACGTCGACAGCGCGGAGCAGCTGTCGAAGGGCGGATACGGCCTGGTGCGCCTCATCGTTCCCACCGAGTCGGACGACGCGTCGACAATCGGTCTGTCCCTCACGGTCCCCGAGGGCGTCGACTTGACCTCGGCTCGGACGCTGCCGATTCCGGGATGGACGGCGACGGTCGAACGTGAGCAGTCGGGCGACGGGGAACGGGTGTCACGAGTCAGATGGCAGGCGACGGATCCCGCGAACGGATTGAAGGCAGCGGAATTCGGGGTGTTCACCCTGTCGGCGGGACCGTGGCCCGAGGACGTCGACTCGGTTCCGCTACCCACTGAGCAGATCTACAGCGACGGATCGGTGGTGTCCTGGAACGAGGTTGCCGTCAACGCAGGCATCGAACCCGAACACCCGGCTCCCGTCGTCACGCTCGCCTCCGGTGGCGCGCACGGCGACGGGCACAGCGGCACACCAGATTCGGCACCGGCCGACGGTTCGTCCCATGTGGCCGCGTCCGACAGCGATTCGACAGCGTGGCTGTGGCGCACGATCGCTGTGGTCGCCCTGGTGCTCTCGCTGGGGGCGACAATCGCGGTGATCGCTCTCGTGCGTCGGGGTCATGTCCGAACCTAGCCCGCCGGTGCTCGTGCAGAACGACAACCGCCGATTCGCGGTCACGATGACGCGAGCTGTTGCGTTCTCCTGGCTACTCACGCTCTTTGCGACGGCAGCATGGTTGGCGCCACCCGCGTCGGCCCACGCCACCATCGTCTCGACCACTCCGGGCGACGGATCGCACGTCGACGTGTCGCCGGAGGTACTGGCCTTCGAGTTGAGTGAGCCGGTCACGCTGGTCGAGGGGTCGGCGCAGCTGATCGACAGCACCGGTGCCCGCCACTCGGTCGCGACCGACCGGGTCGAGGAAGGTGGCCGCCGGATCGTGTTCGTGGTCGACGGAAAGATTCCCGACGGGGCGTATCTCGCTACGGCACGGGTGATCTCCGCAGACACCCACGTGGTGTCGCTGTCGAGCAGATTCACGGTGGGCTCGGTCACCCAGTTCGGTCACGCCCTCGACGCCGGTGTGACAACAACCGGAGCCGAGCAGTACCTCCGCTACCCGAGCAAGTCGGCGGTGTACCTCGGTGTCGTCCTGTCCTCGGGCCTCATGATCGCCGGCCGCTGGGTCTGGCCCACCGCCCTGGGCGACCGCCGTTTTCGCACGGTCTACCGGGTGGGAACGGCGATATTGACCGTCGGGCTGCTCGGTCGATTCATCGTGCAGGTTGCGGGGCAGTCGGGCGGGCTGGTCGACGCGTCGGCGTCGGCTGTCGCAACCGTCCTGGGTGCTCAGCTGGGTGTCGCGATCGTCGTGGCGGTGGTGCTGAACCTCGCCTGCTTCGCGTATCCGCCCGGGACTAACCGGACCGCCGACGTACTCGGGTACCTCGAGGCCGCGTCGGCGGTTGTCGCGATCACGCTCGGCGGTCACGGGGGGTCCACCGAAAGATGGCCGCTGGCGTTCATCGGCACCGCTGCGCACGTATACGCCGCCGCTGTGTGGCTCGGCGGAGTGTGCATCCTGGCTCTGGTAGTCGACGGTGCCGCGCAGCTCGAACGATGGCATCGGGTGGCCGCAGGCCATGTGGTGCTCGTGTCCGCCACAGGTCTGACCCTCGCGATCCTGCAGGTCCGTCCCATCGAGGCGCTGTTTCGCACCTCGTACGGACTGGTGCTGACCGTCAAGGTCGTACTGGTCGGGCTCGTCGTGGTCGCCGGCTACCTGACATACCGTCGGTACCGCCACGGAACGACCGACCCGGCCGGTGACCGCGGTGAGAACCCGCGGCGCTCGCGCACCGTGATCGTCGAGGCCGCTCTCGCGGTCGCGGTCCTCGCTGCGACGTCGTTGCTGTCGTCTCTCACACCCGCCAAGGACAGCTACACCACGAGTGTGTACACCGAGCTGAACTTCGGTGCGTCGGAGATCCTGGACGTCGAGATCGACTCCGTCCGCCGCGGCCCCCAGACATTGACCGTCCGGTTCCGGACCCCGGATGCTGGGTTCGCCGCGGGCGCAGCGCTGCCCGACGTGGACGTCGAACTCTCCTCGGCCGTCGCCAATGTCGCACGGATGCCGGTCGAACTCACCAGAACCGGACCCGACGGCGACGGACTCACTTGGATCAGTGACGGGGTGATCGTGCCGACCGCCGGGGAGTGGAAGGTCACGGTTCGGTTCGAGGGCACCCACGGACCCAAGCTGGCGTCCTTCGATTACGAGGCCCTCTAGAGAATCCGGCACTGTCGACAGGCCCCTGACCGTGCGTCACTCGCTCTCCGCCGCGGCCACCGGAATGTTCGCGCCCCGGAATTTCGTTTCCAGGAACTGGGCCAGTTCTGGGCTTTCCAGCGCACGTGCCAGTTCGAGCACTCGCTGGTCACCCGCCAACCTCGACGGCGCGACGAGCACATGCGCATAGGGATTCCCCGGGCCCGGTTCGATCGCGAGCGCGTCTTCCGCCGGCGTCAGACCGATGGATGCCGCGTCATCCGGATTGAGGACCACTGCGTCGTAATTTTCGTACAGCGACTGGAGGTAGTCGTCGTAGCCGAGTCCCAGGAGTGTCAGGTGCCGGAGCGAGTCCAGCACGTTCGCCTGGGTAATCGTGAGATCCACCGCCGAGGTACCCCCGAACGGGCGATCCAGCTTCACCAGCCCCGCGCTCTGCAGCAGATAGAGTCCACGCGCGAAACCGGTCGACGTCGCGGGGAGCACGACCTGCGAGCCATGGGGAAGACTCTGTCCGGTCACCTCGTCCGCCACCAGGCCCACGTTCACCCAGCTCTCGGTGTCTTTCACATCCTTCCATTTCGACGAGTACAGGCCGTATGGAACGACATTCACCTTCGACACAATGCTCAGATTGTCGTACGAATGCGTGCCGAGATCGGCTTCGAACGCGGGGATGTGCTGATAGAAGGAAAGGTCGCCGTCCCCGGCGGCCACCTTCCCGTTGGAATCTTCCGACGCGTCGACGAGTTCGATTTTCGCCGAGGCCGGCAGGAGATTCTCGACCGCGTACTCCAAGATCTCGCGGTCGTCACCGGCGCCGACGTAGACGACGAGCGAGTCCCCGGAACCCCCGGCGGTCTCGTAATCGACCTGTGTGTCCGACCCGCAGCCAACCAACCCTGTAACGGCCGCCAGCGTGAAGGCGACGGTCGCGAGGACGCTGCGCCGGTTGAGAACCACCGTTGCGTTGACACGGCTGTGGTGACTTGCGCGTTGCATCTGACCACTCACTCCACTCTCAGAGGTTTTCGACACGGAACGACCGGCACCCAGGAACTCGGGCGCCGGGTTCCTGGGTGCACGGAAAGCTGACGACGATCTACCGACCGTTGCGGACGCCGGTACGGACTCGCGTGTTCGTCACTTGTTCGTCAGTCCTCGCTGCCATGCGGTCAGTCGCCATTCGGCACCGGTGAGCACGCCGTTGACGAGGATTCCGATGAGACCGAGGGTCAGGATGCCGGCATACATTGGGGGGGTCTGATAACGCAACGCGGCGTTGTTGATGTAGATACCCAAACCCTGCGCACCACCGACGAGTTCGGCGGCGACGAGAGCCGTGAACGCGTTCGCAGCAGCCAGACGGATCCCCGGGAAGATCGCCGGGATCGCCGCCGGAAGAACCACGCGGCTGAAAATGTACACCCGCCCGGCTCCGAGTGTCCGGGCCGCATTCAGCAGGATGCGCTCCACACCCCCGACCGCTCCGACCGCGTTGATGAAGATCGGCCAGAAGCAGGCCCACACGACAATGGCCACCTTGGACTCCTCGCCGATTCCGAGGAACACGACGAAGACCGGCAACAGCGCGAGCAGCGAAAGATTCCGGAAGAACAGCAGGAGCGGTTCAGCGAGCTTCTGGAAGATCCGGAACGATCCGACGACGATGCCGAGGGTGATGCCCGCCACGAGCGCAATGGCGAATCCGGTCAACGCACGCTCGACACTCGGCCAGATCTCGGAGCGCAACGTGCCGTCCGTAAGTCCGTCGACGAACGCCGTGGCCACATCCTGTGGCTTCGACAGATACAGTGCGCTGACGTACTCGGAATCAACGATCCACCACCAGAGCACCAAAAAGGCTGACAGCCCGATGATTCCGTAGATCAATCTGTCGTATTTCACGAGCCACGGGTTGGGCGCCTTGGGCGGAGTGAGATCCTCGTCCAGCAGGTGTTCCTCGCCGCGTGCCGGCTCAGTGATCGTCGTTGCCAATGTGCACCTCCTCCTCTAGGACGCGCGCGACGCGCGACCGGATGTGCGCGAACTCCTCCGAGTTGCGGGAGTCGCTGTCCCGGGGCCGCGGAAGCTCGATGTCGAACAGCGTCTTCACCTTGCCGGGTGCACGGGTCATGACCGCGATCCGATCCGACAGGAAGATGGCCTCGTCGATCGAGTGGGTGACGAAGAGGATCGTCTTCTTCGTGTCACCGGATTCCCAGATACGCAGCAACTCGCCCTGCAGGAACTCACGCGTCTGCGCATCCAGGGCGGCGAACGGCTCATCGAACACCAGGATGTCGGGTTCGTAAGCGAGAACGCGCGCGATCGCGACCCGCTGACGCATACCACCGGAGAGCTGGTGAGGAAGCCGGTTGGCGGCGGCTTCCAGGCCCACCGTCTTCAGCACCTTCGCTGCCCTCGCCCTGCGTTCCGCCTTGGGGACGCCGCGAATCTTGAGACCGACCTCGACGTTCTTCTGCGCCGTCAGCCAGGGGAACAAGGCGTAACCCTGGAAGACGACGCCGACGTTCTTGTTGACGCCTTCGACTCGTTTTCCGTCGACGAGAACAGCTCCGCCGTTGTGAGTCTCCAAGCCCGCGAGGATGTTCAAAAACGTCGACTTGCCGCAGCCACTCGGCCCGAGGAGGGAGAGGAACTCGCCGCTCTTGATCTGCAGGTCGAATCCGTCGAGGACTGCGGTGGCGTCCTTGGTCGACCTCGATCCCGGTTTCGGATAGATCTTGGCGACGCGCTTCGCCTCGATCTTCCAGTCCGTACCGTGGGCACGGGGCGCGATCGGCCCCGCGTCCTGCTCGAATCGTTCAGCTAGCACTTGTTGAGTCATGTCGTGTGACTTCCTGTCGGGTGCGGATGGCGCCGGATCACTTTTCGAGGCCCTCGATGTCGACGAGGTGCGTCTTGAAGATCCCGTCGTTCTGCTCGTCGGTCACGATCTCAGTGTTGTCTTCCTGGGATTCCAGAAGGTCTGCGGACTTCGCGTAGGGGTTGAAGGCGTTGGTCGCAACATCTTCGGGCTTCAGATTCTCCGAGCCCGGCAGCGGCTCACCCACCTCTTCCACGAGATCCCACCACAGCTGCAGGCTCGCCTTGTCGAGCAGAGCGTTGGGTGCGTAGTGCCAGTTGGTGGTCTGCTCCACCGGATATCCCGTGGTCTTGCCGGCGATCTCCGCGGACTCCTTCGGGTGGGCGTTGGCCCAGTTGGCCGTCTTCGCGATCACGCCCACGAACGCACGCGCCGCGTCCGGGTACTTCTGCAGCCACGCGTTGCTCGCGACATACGGTGCCTGGCCACCCAGCGGGCCCCAGTCTTCGAAAGACGTGAAGGCCTGGGTGAACTTGTCCGGCTGGCTCTGCAGCACACCGACCAGCGGCGGGTGGAAGACCCCGAGGTCGACCTCGCCTCTTTCGATCGCTGGTGCAATGAGCTCGTTCTTGAGCTCGAGGAAGTTGACCTTGTTCAGATCCACACCGTTGTTCTGCAGGTATCGCTTGATCACCAGGTCTGTGCAACTGTTGGACCCGGAAAGACCAATCGTCTTGCCCTCGATGGCCTTCAGATTCTCCTTGGTGATGTCCGAGCCCACCTTGGTGAAGTAGGCCATGTGAGGCATGTCGGGCAGGTCGAGCATGCTCGAGGCGATGGCCGTGAACTTGAAGCCCTTCACCTTCCCGTCGATGTCGTTGTTGAACATGCCCGTCGCGATGTCGATCGCGCCCTGATCGAGCAACTGCACCGCGGGCACAGCCGTGGCAGGCCCGACGTACTCCGGACGGACCCCGGCGTTGTCCCAATACCCCAATTCGTCAGCGATCCTGACCAGCGACAGGGCGGTGGGCGAGTTGGCGAAGCGGAACGTCACCGCCCCGTCGTCATCGCTACCACTGCCGCACCCGGCCAGCACCAGCGGCGCTGCAACCAACAGCGCCGACCAGGTGGACAACTTCTTCGTCAGGCGCATGTTGCCGAAGACGCTCATGCTCGCGCCTCCCGGTGCGTGGTTCTGCCACTCACGGCATTTCCTCTCTCTCGCGGTGGATGTGGTCGTCGGTTCCCGGTTGGCCGGTCACTCCCGAGGAATAATTCGATTTAGAAGATAAAGCTCGGGCACAGGCTTTTCCTACGGATAGATTCACCATGAGCCAAGCTCCCATGACCCGAAGCAGCATGAGACCGCGTAAAACCAAGTGGTTCAATGGATATGGACTTGCTCGACCGGGCAAGAGGTGACGGAATATGAAGAATTTATTAACGATGGAGCAATGATCTTGTAGATGGGAATTGTGAATCATCCTTTCCCAGTGCAATAAGTTGATCAGCTCATGAGTCACTGCATCTGAATGTCGCCCTCATCCCTGCGGGCGTGCCCTGAGACTGTGTAGCCGAAGGCTCGGCCGGCCGCCGGTGCGGGCTGCTCCGCCCCGACTATCAAGCCACGACCACACCAAGGCAGTTAGCGGCGGGCGAACTGATCGGCGGTGCGGGGATGGGCTGGGGTTTGACCGACATCGTGTGGCTCGGCGCGGTAGACGAGGAGCGCGGGGCCGGGGAGCTCGAGACCGCGGTGTCCACTCCGCTGCCCGACTCGCACTGGCGCGCCGTTCTCAACGAGATCGCGCCCAGTTCCTCCAGGTTCGTGGCCTCGCCCCGATCGTCCGTACGGCCCAATTCGAGCAGTACGTTCGCTGACTCGGCGAGTTGCGGTATCCACATCTGGGTCAACCGCAGACCTGGACCGACTAACGCGAGTCTGCACGGCGCAGGATGACACCGGCAACCACGGTCGAAAACGCGGTCGCGACCAGCACCGAAGTCGTGATCCAGGCAGCGAACCTGGGGCCGGGTTGCCCGTCAGGAGCGGCGACCGGCATCGGCGGCCAGTTGGTGGAGGACGGCGACCATCCGGTCCACCTCCTCGCAGGTGTTGTAGAACGACAACGACGGCCGCACCGTGCCCTCGACACCGAATCTCCGCATGATCGGTTGCGCGCAGTGATGTCCCGCGCGCACCGCGATGCCCTTCGAGTTGAGCGCCTTACCCACCTCGAGCGGCTCGTACCCGGCGAGCACGAATGAGATCACGCTCGCCTTTTCCGCCGCGGTACCGATCAGCCGCAACCCCGGAACGTTCCTCAGTTCTGCGGTGGCGTATTCGAGCAGGACATGCTCGTAACGGTTGACGTTCTCGATCCCGATCCGCTCCACGTACTCGATGGCAGCACCCAACCCCACTCCGTCGGCGATACTTCCGGTACCGGCCTCGAACCTCCCTGGTGGCAGCTGATAGGTGGACCGCTCGAGGGTCACGTCGGTGATCATGTTCCCCCCGCCGTGCCACGGCGGGGTATCCGCCAGTACGTCGGACTTGCCGTACAACGCGCCGATCCCCGTGGGGCCGAAGATCTTGTGCCCGGAAAAGACGAAGAAATCCGGGTCCAACGACTGCATGTCGACCCTGGTGTGCGGCACCGACTGCGCGCCGTCGACCAAGACGATCGCACCCGCACGGTGCGCTTCTTCCGTGATCTGGCGCACCGGGGTGATCGTGCCCAGCGCATTCGACACCTGGGCCACGGCCACGAGCTTCGTACGGTCCGACAGCAGCCTGGTGTACTCCCCCATCATCAACTGCCCCGAGTCGTCCACCGGGATCACCCGGATCACCGCGCCCGTCTCCGACGCCAGCATCTGCCACGGGACGATATTCGCGTGATGCTCGAGATGCGCGATCACGATCTCGTCGCCCTCGCGAATGTTCTTACGTCCCCACGTCTGCGCCACCAGGTTGATCGCCTCGGTGGCGCCGCGGACGAAGACGATCTCCTCCGCCGACGAGGCACCGATGAACCGTGCCACCGTCTGCCGTGCCTGCTCGTAGGCATCGGTCGAACGCGCAGCCAATTCGTGTGCGGCGCGATGAATATTCGAATTCTCGTGTTCGTAGAAATAGCTGATCCGGTCGATCACCACCTGCGGTTTCTGCGTCGTGGCGGCGTTGTCGAACCACACCAACGGATATCCATTTACTCGTTCACCCAGGATCGGGAAATCACGTCGAACCGCGTTGACGTCGAATCCGGGATGCGCATCCGCCACGGCGGGTCCGTGCGGCCCGGCCCGTCCGATCTGCGGCGCAGTGTCGGCCCCTGCCGTGCCTCGGTCGAGAAAGTAGAAGCTCGGTGCTCCCACGTCGGAGGACGATGGGGCGGACATCGACGCGCGCGCCCGATCGGACACCGCGGGAATCTCTTGTGCCGAGACGGGGATCGTGTACCCGCGACTCGTGTCGACACCGCCCGACCCGGGCCGATAACCGTTCGGTGGGTCGAGGAAGTAGAACGACGACGATGCAGGGGCGTCCGTGGACACACCTGGGAGTTCGGTGGTCAGTTCGGACGGTGAGACACCCTCGTCTATCCACGGCGCCGCGATCTCGGCTGGGGTGGCGCCATACGACGTTGCGGCGCTACTCGCGGATGATCCGCCCGGCGGGCCGGTCGGTGACGCCGGCGCGACGGGGACCTGGCTCTCGAAGCCCTGGGGAACGGTGACCGTATCCAGCGACGCGCCCGGCACCTGGCCCGGCTGACTCGCGCCGTCTGTCGCGGCAGCTGCCGGTGACGCGGCGGCACCCGACCCCGGTAGGCGCGAGAAATATTCGCCGGCCAGCCTGTTCAACGTCGCTTCGTCGGGCAGTTCCCATCCGCCGAAACCTGGCTGGTCGTCCGGCTCACTTCCGGTATGAGGGGGCGTAGTCATGGAACTTGTCCACCTCCGCGTCCTCGAGCAAGGCGATAGCGTCGTCGGTCAGGATCGCGAGCGAGCAGTACAGCGAGACGAGATATGACGCGATTGCGCTGCGGTCGATTCCCATGAATTTCACCGACAGGCCCATCCCCTGCTCGCCGGCCAGGCCCGGCTGGTACAGACCGACCACGCCCTGGCGGGACTCGCCGGTTCGGATCAGCAGGAACTTCGTCTTCCCGCCCTCGACCTTGACCTTGTCCGAAGGGATGATCGGGATGCCCCGCCATGTCACGAACTGGGAACCGAACATGCTCACGGTCGGCGGCGGTACACCGCGGCGCGTGCATTCCCGGCCGAACGCGGCAATCCCCTCGGGATGGGTCAGGAAGAAGGCCGGCTCCTTCCACGTCCTGGCGATCATGTTGTCCAGATCGTCCGGAGTCGGGGGCCCACCGACCGTGGAGAGTTTCTGCTTCTTCGCCGTATTCGCGATCAACCCATAGTCCGGGCTGTTGATCAGCTCGCCCTCTTGATGCTCTTTGATCGCCTCGATCGTGAGCCGCAGCTGCTGCGCGATCTGGTCGTGCGGGCTCGAGTAGAGGTCGGACACCCTGGTGTGCACGTCCAAAATGGTGTGAACGGCCTTGAGCCGATACTCCCGCGGTTCCTTCTCGTAATCGACGAAGGTCTCCGGCAGCGGGGACTCGTCGAAGTTGTCACACTTGATATCGACCGACTCCGGATGCACCACCCGGTTCAACCGGTAGATACCGGCTTCCACCGGAATCCAGCTCAGGCAGTGCACCAACCACCGTGGGGTGATCGACTCCATCTGCGGAACGGACTTGGTCGCATTCGCCAGAGTGCGCGCGGCATCATCACCCAATGCCATCGGCTGCGGTTTTGCATTCGTCATCGGCCACTCCTGCCCGAGCGTAAGCGCCGGACAGCCGCCCGACAGTGCCCAATCTTAGGCCCTTTACCTGCGGGAATCGACCCCGTTCCCCGACCACTCGACGATCGGTGTGCGAACAGAATCGTCGCGAAGGCCCTGCACATGGGGAGCGGCCCGCGGCCCCTTTTCGTTCGCGACCTCGCCGCGGCGAGTTTCCCGTCAGTTCCGGTCTGTACTGGTGTCAGTGGACACGAAGCGTAGGCGAGAGCCACAAGTCCGGTCCGCCCACCGCTGGTAGACGTTCTGCTGCCACAGCACGTCGTTCCACAGCCACTTCTGGTCGGCCGCGGAATCGAGGACCATGCGACCGGTGTGGTGCGGGCTTAAGACTCTTTCCAGTGAATCTGCACGATTCGAACCATTTCCATTCCATGGCCATTCGACGACAGTGATCCGATCGATCCACACCCGTCATCGATGAAGGGACCACCGAGTGAGCGGCCGGCTTCATATCAACGTCAACATCCTCAACGCCGGGGTCTTCGGTGGATCGTGGCGGTTCCCCGGGACGGACGGCCTGGCCAGTTACACGATCGACCACTACACCTCGATCGCGAAGAAGGCGGAGGCCGCCAAGCTCGACGCAGTATTTCTTGCTGACGGACCTTCGCTCGACCCGAGTATCACGCACCGGACAGGCAACAACCTCGAGCCGACCACGGTACTGGCGAGGGTTGCTGCACAGACCGAGCGGATCGGGCTGATTGCGACGCTGTCATCGTCCTACAACGATCCTGTCGAGCTCGCCCGACGACTCGGCGACCTCGATCACCTCAGTGGTGGCCGGTTCGGCTGGAACGTCGTCACGACGGCGGGGCCGATCGCCGCGCGCAACTTCGGACGCACCGGTGAGCCGGACCACGGCCTCCGCTACCGGCGGGCAGCAGAATTCGTGGAACAGGTCGTCGCCGCATGGGCCGCCAGAACCGACTTCCCCTCGCCCCAGGGTCGCCCGGTCGTCGTCCAGGCGGGAGGCTCCAGCGACGGCAAGCAGCTGGCATCGCGCGTCGGCGAGGTCGTCTTCTCCGCCGAGCAGGACATTCGGAAGGCGAAGGCTTTCCGCACAGAGTTACGCGACGGTGCCCTGCGTTTCGGCAGGAACCCGAACGAGATCGTGATCCTGCCTGGACTGTCGACTGTTCTCGGTAGTACCGAGGCCGAGGCGATCGAGCGGCGCGAGCTGCTGGACGACCTGCTCCCCGACGCCTACGCGCGCGGCCGGCTCGCAGGACAACTCGGCTTCTCGCTGGACGGGCTTGCCGACGACGAACCGATCCCTGCGGAGCTGCTCGCCCAACCGGACGAGGCCGGCGGGTCACAGACCTTTTACCGGGTCGTGAAGGACATCATCGACCGGGAAAACCCGACTTTGCGACAGCTACTGAAGAAGCTGTCGGGGGGTGGTGGGCACCGCATCGTGGTCGGCACCCCCGAGCAGGTCGCCGACGACATCGAGCGATGGTTCCACCATGGCGCCGCTGACGGGTTCAACGTGATGCCCGACGTATTGCCCTCCGGGTTCGATGATTTCGCCGACCACCTCATCCCCGAGCTGCAGCGGCGCGGCCTCTTCCGCACGGAGTACGACGGAACGACCCTGCGTGACCACCTCGGTCTCGACGTCCCCGACGTACCGGCCGGGGTGTGGGACCGCGGACGTCTCGAAGCCGCTCGCTGAACAGTCTCAGAAACCAGAAGAGGCAACACATGAGTACCCCGATCCTGATCGACCTCGCCGTCGGCGACGCACTCGCTGGTGCCGAGCCCGACCGCTTCGCCCCCGTCTCGCCGGCCGCGGCTGTCACGGTCACCGAGGCGGCGCAGGAGGCCGGCGTCGCCGCGCTGCGCCTGTTGGACACTGCCGGTGGCCGTCGCGCGATCGACCCGAGCGTGGCCGGTGCGTATCTCGCCGGCCGGTTCGGCGACATCGGCTACCTCGTGGATGTGCCGACGAACCACAACGCGCCGTACAACGTGGCTCGGCGCGTCCTGTCGTTCGACCGCGCCACCGCCGGCCGGGTCGGTGTGGTCCTGCGCCCCGGCGCCGACGACGAGGTGAGTGCGGCCACCGTGCCGGACCCGGTCGCCGCCGGTCCAGTGGAGCGCTGGTCCGAATACGCCCAGATCCTCACGCGCCTGTGGGAATCCTTCCCCCGGGACGCGCTGATCGGGGACCAGGAACGCGCACTGGTCGTCGACGACGCATTGATCCGGGCGATCGACCACGAAGGCCGCTTCTACCGGGTTGCGGGGCCGCTGGACGGACCCTCGTCCGTGCAGGGACGCCCGGTCGTCGTGGCCGCCGACCTGGACGTGCTCGGCGGGGCGGCGGTGGCACAGTCCGCCGACGCGGTGGTCGTCGATCGGGGGCAGTCGGCGGGCGCAGACCTCGCTCTGACTGCCGGCCTCGAGCAGGCCGGCCGAAAGCGCGAGGACGTCGCTCTGATCGGGCGCGCCGAAGTGACGCTGTCCGCCGGCGCCAGTGCGCGCACACTGGCCGACGAGCTCGCCGGATGGATCGACCGCGACAAGTTGGACGCTGTGGAGCTGGTACCCACCGGAGGGGTCGACGGCGTCCTGGCCGCGGTACGCACGCTCGTGCCGCTGCTGTCCGCCTCGACAGGACCGACGCTGCGGGCATCCCTCGGCCTGCGCGACACCGTGGAGGCGTTGTCATGACCGCTGTGTACCCAGAACACGAGTCGATCGCAGCGACATCGGTCTCCGGACTCACCGTGGCGGGTATCCGCGCCGCAGTCCGCCCCGTCCTGCGCCGTCTGGGCGACACCGCCGGGACGCGGGAGAAGGCGCGCGACTACGCTTTCGGCGAGGTCCGTGCACTCGCGGACGCGGGAATCGCGCTGGTCGGCGTCGCCCGGGAGGACGGTGGTGCTGGTGGTTCGCTGCGTGATGTGGCCGAGGTCGTCATCGAAGTGGCGCGCGCCGACTCCAGTGTGGCGCAGGCATTGCGCAGCAGTTTCCTCGTCGCCGAGCAGGTATCGAGCCGACCCGATCTGCCGCACCGCGAGGTGATTCTGACGCGGCTGCGCAACCGGGATCTGTTCGCCGGAACGAGCAATGAGCGAACCGGAGGCGCGAGCGGGCAGATCAATGCGACGGCCCGGCGTGAGGGTGCGGGCTGGGTGGTCGACGGCGAGAAGTACTACTCGACCGGCGGGCTGTACGCATCCTGGTTCTCGACCCAGGCACTCGCCGAGGACGGGACGGTGGTTCGGTTCACCGTGCCCGTCGACCGCGAGGGAGTCGAACGGCTCGACGACTTCGACGCCGTCGGTCAGCGGCTCACCGCCAGTGGCACCACCCGCCTGACCAACGTGCGCGTATCCGACGACGAGGTGACCTTCCCCGACCAGGCCCAGCTCGACAACCCGTGGCCCGGCAGCTTCGCGCAGTTCTATCTCGCGGCGATACAGGCCGGTGTGGCAGCGCGAGCCCTCGACGACGCGGTCGGGTACGTGCGGGAGAAGGCCCGGCCGATCAAGCACAGCTCCGCGGACACCAGCGTCGAGGATCCCTATGTGCGGCAGACAATCGGGCAGATCGCCGGCCGCGCCCAGGCGGCGCGGGCCGTCGTGCTGTTGGCAGCCGAGACACTGGAAGATGTCCGGGGACTCACCGGGCCCGCCGCACGCACCGCCGGTGCTGCTGCCGCGGTTCACGTCGCGCACGCGAGCGCGATCGCAATCGAGTCCGCGCTCGAGGCTGCGGAACTGCTCTTCGACGTGGGCGGTGGCTCCATCACCAATCGAGACCTCGGATTCGACCGGCACTGGCGCAACGCGCGCACGGCCGCCAATCACAACCCGCGGCAGTGGAAGCAGGCGATCGCGGGGGCTTACCACCTGACCGGCGAGGAACCACCCACCACCGGCCTTTTCTGACCACCGACCCACAACAACAACCGATCAGAACGGAAGAGTCGACACCGATGACCGCCAGCCCCTTCGACCTCACCTACGCCGCCGCCGAGGACCGCTACGAGAAGGTCCCCTACCGTCGCTCCGGAAACTCCGGCCTCGATCTGCCTGCCTTCTCGTTCGGCCTGTGGCAGAAGTTCGGTAGCGACTACGCCTTTGCGACCCAGCGGGAGATCATCCTCCACGCATTCGACCTGGGGATCACCCACTTCGACAACGCCGACCGCTACGGCCCACCGCACCGCGCGGCCCAGCAGAACTTCGGCAGGGTTCTCGCGAAGGACCTCGCGCCCTACCGGGACGAACTCATCCTGTCGACCAAGGCAGGCAATCCGATCGGTCCGAGCCCCTATCTCAAGGGCGGCTCGCGCAAGTCGATCCTCACCTCGCTCGACCACAGTCTGCGCGACCTCGGCACCGACTACGTCGACATCTTCTACCACCACAGCCCCGACCTCAGCACGCCGCTGGAAGAATCGGTCGGTGCACTGGTCAGCGCGGTGGAGCAGGGCAAGGCGCTCTACGTCGGCATCTCCAACTACCTCCCCGATCGCACCCACGAGGCCGCCGAACTGCTCCGCCAGGCCGGTGTCCCGCTGCTCATCCACCAGGCGCGTTACTCGATCTACGACCGGCGCCCCGAACAGAACGGCCTGCTGGACACCGCCCACCAGGACGGATTCGGGCTCATCGTGTACTCGCCGCTGGCGCAGGGCCTCCTGACCGACAAGTACCTGGAGACGATTCCCGAACACGCACGGGCGCAGAACAGT
Organism: Rhodococcus sp. ACS1; assembly: GCF_002300155.1. Taxonomy (NCBI): domain Bacteria; kingdom Bacillati; phylum Actinomycetota; class Actinomycetes; order Mycobacteriales; family Nocardiaceae; genus Rhodococcus; species Rhodococcus sp. ACS1. The sequence continues at coordinate 362,121 of NZ_NSDZ01000006.1, read as the reverse complement.
TCATTCCTGACGCCGGATGTGATCGACGAGACGTACCGGCAGCGCACCGCCGAACTCAACAAGATCGCCGAGGCCCGCGGGCAGTCACTCGCCCAGCTCGCGTTGCAGTGGGTACTGCGCAGGCCGGAGGTCACGTCGGCGCTGATCGGGGCGAGTTCGACCGAGCAACTCGACCACAACATCGCCGCCCTGAACTTCCCGGCGCTCACCGACGACGAACTGGCGCTCATAGAGGAACACGGCGTGCACGGCACGGGGCTCGAGCTCTGACCGAGCAGATTTCGGCAGACGACAACTGAAAAGCCCGCCCGGGCCGATGCTGCGACAACCGCGGCATCGGCTCGGGCGGGCGACAGTGAACGCCAGGCTCGTTCCCCCCTCTGGCTAGCGCTTCCGCGCTCACTCCCCCAGTAGCGGCAGCAGCTGAGTGCCCTGACGTTCGATCTCCCGCAGATACGGGGTGTCTGACAGCACGAAATGGGTGATGCCGAGGTCCTGATACTTGCGCAACGACTTCGCGACGTCCTCCGGGGAACCGACCAGCCAGGTGGTGCCTGCGCCGCCGCCACCGAACTTGCCGGGTGCGGTGTACAGATTGTCGTCGAGCACCTCGCCGCGAGTAGCGAGGTCGAGGAGTCGCTGCTGTCCCACGGCGGTCTGGCGGTGCGGGTTCTGGGCCGGTGCACCCTGGTTCTTCGCCATCTCCGCTACCTTCGCTTCCGCTTCGGCCCAGGCCTGCTCGGTCGTGTCCCGGACGAGGGTGGTGATCCGCAGACCGAACTCGAGCGGTGCGTGCTCTCGGCCGAGTTCCTCACTCAGCGCCCGCAGGCGCTCGATCCGTTCCCGCACCCCTTCGAGGGGTTCGCCCCAGAAGAGTTGGACATCGGCTTCGGCGGCCGCTACCCGCTCAGCGGCGTCGGAGGCCCCACCGAAGTAGAGCTTCGGGTGGAGCCGGTCTCCGCGCGGCGCGATCCGGGGCAGCACCGTGGAGTCGGTGACCTGGAAGTGCTCGCCATGGTAGGTGACGTTCTCCTCCGTCCACAGCTTCCGGACGAGCTGCAGGAACTCCTTGGTGCGGGTGTAGCGGGCGGCCTGGTCGCTCTCGCGTTCGCCGTACGCTCCCAGGTTGTCCTTCCCGGACACAATGTTGACCCGGACCCGGCCACCGGACAGGTGGTCGAGACTCGCTGCAGCGGAGGCGAAGTGAGCCGGGGTCCAATACCCGGGCCGAACCGCGACGAGTGGCTCGAACGTCGACGTCCGGGCAGCGAGGGCCGTGGCGACGGTGAGGGTGTCCGGGCGACCCCACCCGGTGCCGATCAATGCGCCCTTCCAGCCGTGTTCCTCCAGGGCCTCCGCCTGGGCCGTGAGGGTGTCGAGGCTGTTGTGGTCGACCGTGACGGGCTCGCCGCGGTGTCCCGGCGTCACCTGATTCGGGATATACCAGAGGAATTCGAGACTCATGGGATGGTGATTCCTGTTCGGTGGTGGTGATCAGCGGGCGAGTTCGGCGAGCTGGGCTCGGCGAACGTCGGTGGTTTGTCCTTGGACCAGGACGAAGAGCGCCGACCGTGCATGGAGCTGCGCCGTGTCGTCGCCACTCAGTCCCCGACCGGCCCGCGCTATGAGCAGAGCTCGGGTGATCGTGGACAACGCCTCGCCGCTGGCGACCTTGGTCGCGAGGCGTTCGCCGATCCGATGCGGACCGCCTCCCGCGGCAATGGCCTCATCGGACAGCTCGTACGCGGTGCTCCGAATCCGCGCGATGCGTGGCCGCCACGTCGCCGCCACGTCCTGGGCGAGCGGGTGTCCGGACTGCTCCAACTCTCGGAGGACTGTTTCTGCAAGCCCGAAGTGGTGACCGCGTGCGTCGCTCGCCGTGCCGATGTCATTGAACCGCGTGGTCTCCAGCGATTGGGCGGAGAGCACGTGCTCGTCGGGTACGAACACGTCGTCGAGCTCGACCCGCGCGGTCTTGCTGCCGGCGACGGCGCCGAGTCGGAGCGGGCCGACGCTGTGCGTGCGGTCGCTCACCGGCACGAGCGCGGTGACCACGGTCTCCGTCTGCCTTTCCACCGCGGCGACAGTCAGGGCGTTGTTGAGCCCCCACCCGCTGACCCAGGAGATGGCGCCGGTGAAGATCCAGCCGCCGCTCGCCCTTTCCGCCGCGATGTAATGGTCGGGAAACCTCCGGACGTCGCTGACTCCGGCACCGAGCACGAGTTCGCCACGCAGAATTCGCTCGGCGAGCTCCGACACCGGTTCGCCCGGTTTCCTGGATTCCACGATTCGCTCGGCCATCGGCGCGTGCTGAGCCCAGACGAGCCACGTGTTGAAGCACGCGCCGGCGATGATCTCGTGCAGGCGGCGATCGGTGTTGCGGTCGATGTCGAGGCCACCGTATTCCCGCGGCGCTTGATGGTTCAGGAGCCCCAGCGCAGCGAGTTCGGCGATAACTTCTCTGGTGACTCCGTCACGGTCGGTCGACAGGGCTTCGGGGCGCAGTACTCGTTCGGCGTACTCCCGCACCCGAGCGACGAATGGGTGGCGGTCTGCGGCGGTCACGGATTCGGCCGCACTGACGGCCGTGTTCGCCGCTGTCATGTCGCCCCTTCCCTACTTCGGTCCCAGAGGGATGCCTGGCACGCGACGAGTGACGGTGGCCGGCATCCGGACATCGAGAGACTAGCCCCGGTTGTCACCGTCGCTCGGTCACCGCCTCCGTCCTCCACGACGAGAAACAGGGCCTGACGTGGGACAGTTCGATGCGATCGGACATTAATTCGTCCCGATCGGAAACATGCAGCGCAACTGCACCTTCGGCTGCCGAGGTTTCGATCGAGCTGAAGTAAAGGGGCGCTGGAACAGACGACGAACCGTAGGCTCGCACGCGACCATCCGGAGCGACCGAGAGACCCCTTGGTTCGTGGTGCGACCGAGCCGTTTCACCGTCACTGCTCTTCCCGAGACTGGAGACTTCGTCGATGACCTCGAATACCCCGTTGCATCTCGCCGCCGCCCTCGACGGTGCGGGCTGGCATCCCGCCGCGTGGCGCGAGCCGAACTCGCACCCGGACGCGTTGTTCACCGGCGCCTATTGGACCGACCTCGCTGCCGTCGCGCAGCGCGGCCTGCTGGACTTCGTCACCATCGAGGACAGTCTGGCGGCACCGGTGAATCGCCACGCACCCGACGCGGCCGACTCCGTGGACCGGGTCCGGGCGCGCATCGACGCGCACCTCGTCGCGGCGAGGATCGCCCCGCTCACGCGGCACCTCGGCCTGATCCCGACGATCACCACGACGCACACCGAGCCGTTCCACGTGTCGAAGGGCATCGCGACCCTGGACTACACCTCCCGCGGTCGCGCGGGATGGCAGGTCACGGTGTCCGGGCACGCCGATGAGGCCGCGCACTTCGGCCGCCGCACCGTCCCGGAACTCACCGAGCAGGCCTGGGCGGCCATCGCGGAGGGCACGCTGCCGCAGGTGTTGGTCGACCTGTTCGACGAGGCCGGCGACTTCGTCGAGGTCGTCCGCCGGCTGTGGGACAGCTGGGAGGACGGCGCAGAGATCCGCGACGTCGAAACCCGCCGGTTCATCGACCGTGACAAGCTGCACTACATCGACTTCGAGGGTCGCTACTTCAGCGTCCGCGGCCCCTCCATCACACCGCGACCGCCGCAGGGGCAGCCGGTGGTCACCGCGCTCGCCCACCAGGCACTGCCGTACGAACTGGCGGCACGCGGTGCCGACCTCGTGTTCGTCACCCCGGCCGACGACGTCCACGCGCAGTCAGTTCTCGCCGATGTCGCCGCGGCGTCCGAACGGGTCGGGCGCACCGGTGAGCCGCTCCGGGTCTATGCCGACCTGGTGGTGTTCCTCGACAACGACCGCGAATCCGGGGCAGCCCGGCTGCATCGCCTGGACGGTCTCGCCGGGATCGAGTTCGCCTCGGACGCCGCCGTGTTCACCGGCTCCGCGGACGAGCTCGCGGACCGGCTCGCGGCATGGCAGCAGCTGGGATTCGACGGCTTCCGGTTGCGGCCGGGTGTCGCGGTCGACGATCTGGACGCCGTGTCGTCCCGGCTGGTGCCGATCCTGCAGCAACGCGGCCTGTTCCGCACCGCGTATCCGGACACCTCCCTGCGCGGGTTACTCGGCCTACCCACCGACGTTCCCAACCGGTACGCCACGGGAACCCCGGCCGCCTGAGACCCCGCGACCCTTCAGACAAGGACATGTTCCGATGAGCACACCCAAGAAGCAGGTCATCCTCGGCGCTTACCTCGGCGGCGTCAACCACCACACCGCATGGTGGGATCCCCGGGCGGGCAGCCAGATCGAGTTCGATTCGTTCGAACACACCGCACGAACCGCCGAGCGCGGCAAGTTCGACTTCTTCTTCCTCGCCGAGGGTCTCGCCCTGCGCGAGCGCGCCGGGCAGATCTTCGACCAGGACATCATCGGCCGCCCCGACACGTTCACAGTGCTCGCGTCCCTCGCCGCCGTCACCGATCACCTCGGACTGGCAGGAACCATCAACGCCACGTTCAACGAGCCGTATGAACTCGCGCGGCAATTCGCGTCGCTCGACCAGCTGTCGGGTGGTCGAGCGGCGTGGAACGTGGTGACGTCGTTCGACGCATTCACGGGTCAGAACTTCCGACGCGGTGGGTTCCTGGACCACTCGCAGCGCTACGAGCGCGCCGAGGAGACCCTCGAAGTGGTGCGGCAGCTGTGGGATTCGTGGCGCGGTGACGACGTCGTGGCCGACAAGGAAGACGGCCGCTTCCTGCGCCGTCCGGGCGCCGGAACCTTCGACTATCACGGCAGTCAATTCGACATCCGCGGCCGGTTCACAGTGCCGCGCAGCCCCCAGGGCCGACCGGTCCTGCTGCAGGCCGGCGTGTCGCCGCAGGGGCGCGATTTTGCGGCAGGCAACGCCGACGCGATCTTCTCGCCCTACGGGAAGCTGCCCGAGGCCGCTGAGTTCTACCGCGACATCAAAGCGCGTGCGGTCTCGTTCGGGCGGAACGCCGACGACATCAAGATCCTCCCCTCGGCAAGCTTCGTCCTCGGCGACACCGAGGCCGAGGCGTGGGAGAAGTACCATGAGGTCCGCAACCAGCAGGTCACCGGCCAGACCGCGCTGATCCTGCTCGAGCAGATCTGGAACCGCGATCTCTCCGCGTTCGACCCCGACGGACCCGTCCCGGGCATCGAACCGGATCCCGACGCGCCACCGATCATCCAGGGCCGCGCATTCACGTACCAGGACCGGTTCGAGACCGTCGCAAGACTGCGAGCGGTGTCCGAGGAGAACAAGCTCACCTTGCGGGAGACCGTCATCGACCAGTTCGAACGTGGCCCGATCGTCGGCACCGCCGGACAGGTCGCAGAGAAGATCGATGCGTTCGTGCAGAACGACGGCTCCGACGGATTCATCATCGGCTCCCACCTCGTGCCTTCCGGTCTCGACGAGTTCGTCGATCACGTGGTGCCGCTGCTACAGGACCGGGGCGTGCTGCGCACCGAGTACACGGGAACAACGTTGCGCGACAACCTCGGCCTGCCGGTGCCGCACGACCGGATCTCCGCAGCCACGCAGGCGTAGGAGAGTGTATGGCTGTTCGGCACAGACACTTTCGCAATCATTCCGGGGCCGCGTGGAACCCTCGAGCGACACACGCTCTCCGCGGATCCTGCAGAATCACTGGCACTTTCGTGCCAGATCCCTCAAATCGAAGAACTACAAGTAATTCGATCAGGCAAATTCCAACTCGGCTCATCGGTTGCGTCTGGCGTCACCACGACCACCCTGCTGCTCGCCGTCGGCACCAATCCGGCGACCGCCTCGGCCACCGTTCACCTCGCCGAAATCGGAACCACACTGATCTCGGGTCTGTCCCACTGGCGATTCGGCAACGTCGACTGGAAGGTGGTACGAAGGACCGCCCTTCCCGGAGCGATCGGCGCATTCATCGGCGCGACGGTATTGTCGAATCTGTCGACCGAAGCAGCGGCACCGGTGATGGCATTGATCCTGCTCGCCTTGGGTTGTACATCCTCATCCGATTCACGTTCCAGGGCATCCCCCGCGACCGACTCGGGAAACCGCTCCGCAAACGTTTCCTCGCCCCACTCGGACTCGTCGCGGGATTCGTGGACGCGACCGGAGGCGGCGGCTGGGGTCCCGTCGGCACCCCGGCGATTCTCGCCAGCGGCCGCCTGGAACCACGGAAAGTAATCGGATCGATCGACACGAGCGAGTTCGTCATCGCCGTTGCGGCAAGCCTCGGATTCCTGTTCAGCCTGGGGACGCAGGGTGTCAACGCAGGCTGGGTCGGGGCAGTCCCGAACCCGCACTGCCATAGTGCGCCCAACCCAACCCAACCCGCACCGTCGTGGTGGTCCGAAACCCGAGATCAGCTCGCGGGCGGCGTGCCGATCACCGACGCACCCTCGGGTGACAGGAATGCCGGCGGGGTGCCGTTGAGGACATAGTCGCCGAGCTGCTGCTCGCGGTAGATCAGGGGGTTGTGAGAGGCGAGGGTTCGCACGTTGCGCCAGTGCCGGTCGAACTGATACTTGCGGTCCAGCGCGGACGCACCGCCCACCTCGAAGATCTCCGTCGTCGTCTTCAACCCGAGCTCGAGCACGATGGACTGCGCCCGGTACGCGTCCAGCTCCGCCTTCAATTCCAGCGCCACGGCCTCCTCCTCCCCCTTCGGGGTGCGTTCCGCTTCCGGGGTGATGGTCAGCGCGTACCGGGCTTCGGCGGCGGCGTCGAGTGACGCGGCGGCATCGAGGGCGGTGGCGCGGATCGCGTAGGCGGCGGCGTCGGCACGGCCCACGACTTGCTGGATCAGCGGATCCTTCGCGGCAACAGGTGCTTTCGCCTGCGGGTAGGTGCGGTGCCTGCGGCGTACGAAGTCGGCGATCTCGTCCGTCGCCCGGCGGACGATGCCGGCGATCGTCGCCAGGTGCGTCAGCTGGAAGTGCGCGAGGTGCCCGGCGGTGCCGCCCGGTGGCGGGAACAGGAAACCGAGTCCCTCCACCTCGGCGTCGGTGAAGACGGTGGTGCCGCTGGCGCTGGCCCGCTGCCCGAACCCGGCCCAGTCGTCGATGCGCTCGACGCCCGGGGCGTCGGCCTTGACGACGGCGGTGTGCCGGTCGCCGGCCTCGTCGAGCACCGCGACGGTGAGGTAGTCCCCGTAGAGGGCGCCGGTGCTGTAGTACTTGGTGCCGTTCACCACCAGGCGGCCGTCCACCTCGCGCAGCGTCGTCGCGGGCTTCTGGAACGTGCCATCCCGTTCGCTGACCGCGGTGCCGAACACGATGCCGTTACCGATGCGGCGCAGCCACTCCTGCCCACGCGGGGTGTGACGCTCGCGCCAGCAGTCCTCCACGAACCGCGAGTGCACCCGAAGGGCGTGCGGCAGATTCGATTCCGCGGCCGCGAGCTCGATGACGAGCAGGTAGAGCTGTCGCAGGCTGGCACCGTCGCCGCCGAACTCCCGCGGCACCCGCACCGCGGGGAACCCCCACCTCACGGAGCCACCCGGCCTGCTCGAGGGCGAGGCGGCCACTCGTTTCCCGCTCGAGCGCCCCCTCGGCGATCCGCGCGAACACCGGGCGGTATTTGGCGAGCAGTTCCTCGTCGGTGGGGCGGGCACTCGCACTCACGGGTTCGACGGCAAGATCGGTGGTCATCGGTTCTCCTGGGTGGAATGGGCGGTGCGCGGGTCGGGAAGGCCGAAGCGGCCACGGATGGTCGGCGAGTCGTACTCGGTCGGGAACACGCTCTCGGCCTGGAGGATCGGGACCACCTGCTGCACGAAGCGCTCCAGATCGTCGTGCAGCAGGGGGAAGTGGGCGTTGTAGCCGGAGACGGCCCCGGCCGCCCACCAGTCGATCAGCGCGTCGGCGACCTCCTTGGGGGTCCCGATGACGAGTCGATGGCCCCCTGCGCCACCGACCAGTCGGATGATCTGCCGGGTGGTGGGTTCCTCGGTGCGCACCAGATCCTGGACCGCCCTGCTGAAGCCGACAGGGCGGGTCTGGTCCTCTTGCGGCTCGAACCATTCTGCCTTCAGCGGTCGGTCGACGTCGACGGACCGGGGAAACGCCGGGTTCAGTACGCGTTGCTGCTCGAGGAAGCGGGCGATCAGATCGTCCTCGCTGCCGGCGCCGCTGAAAACCTCGTGCCGACGCAGCGCTTCCTCTCGGGTGTCGCCGAGGTACACGTTGACGCCGGGAAAGAGCCGGATGCTGTCGGCGGGTCTGCCGTGCCTGCGGGCGGCAGCGTCGAGTGTGGCCGCGTAGTCGAGTGCCGCCTGCTTCCCCAGCAGCGCCGCGTACACGATCTCGGCGTGCTTGCCTGCGAAGTCGATACCCTGCGCGGAGGCGCCTGCCTGCGAGATCACCGGGTGTCCCTGCGGACCGACCGGGACGTTGAGGGGGCCACGCACGTCGAAGAACTCGCCGTGATGGTCGATCGTTCGCGCCGTCGTCTCGTCCCACAGCGGACCCGTGGGCTCCGGTCCCTCCGGGGTGTCCCAGGACAGCCACAGTTCCTTGACGACCCGGAGGAACTCGTCGGCCTTGCGGTAGCGGTCCTCCCGGTCGAGCAGTTCGTCCGCCGAGAAGTTCGCCGCGATGTCGGGGTTGAAGTTGGCGACGGCGTTGAAGATCACCCGTCCACCCGCGATGGAGTCGAGACTGGCGAGTCGGCGGGCGAGGTTGTACGGCGAGTTGTAGCTCGTCGACGCCGTCAGCACGAAGCCGATGTCCGGGATCGCACCCGCGATCGCCGAGAACAGCACGATCGGGTCGAACAGGTGGCTCGGCCCGTTGTCGGCGGTGCGTTGCAGCGCCGAATGATCCGAGACGAACACGGCGTCGAGGGTTCCCGATCGCGCGATCTCGGCGGACCGCCGATAGTGCTCCCAGTCCGCGAAACGATTCCACGTGGTGCCGGGCCAGTTCCACGCCTTCCTGGACGCACCGGCACCGACGATGGACGCCGCGAGCGTCAATCTCCGCTGTGGTCGCCGTGCCGGCGTGTCGGTTCCGGTGCTCATGTCGAATGCTCCGTTCGATGGATGTTGATAGGCGCAGCATCAATGCGACTCCGCCGCAGCACTTTCAGCTGGGCGCGAGTGGGCGCCGCCCCGGGGGCCGCCGGTGGTTCGCCGCAGGGTCGGCGAGCGTGGGGCACAGCGTCCCTCCCATCTGACCGACTCACCGCCGGTCCCGTCAACGAATACGATCGCAGTGGTTGAAATACCGAACACTGATGGGACAGTGTGTTTCTCGCCGGTCCTTCGCGTTACGCGTCCAGCCGATGACAACACTGGAACCAGCGTGATTTCATTTCCGAACTCGGCGCATCGGTGCGGGTCACGGGCGGGCGCACGGTTCGGGCTTCGCTCTCATGACCGTCGGCGCCCGATACCCGGGCTACGGTGTGGCCATCGGCCGCCGCGCCGCGAATCATTCCAACCGCTAACCAGCGAAGGTGGGCAACACTCCGTGAGCACTTCATCGATCGACAAGGCCTCCACCGTCGAGAAGACCATCGACGTCGACACCCTCCGGCTGTGGCTGGCCGACGATGCGGAACTCGCCGTCCTCGACATCCGACCGAGTGACGAGGTCGGCTACGCGTCGCCGCTGTTCGCCACCAACATTCCCGCAGACCGCCTCGAGGCCGAGATCGACCGGTACGTGCCCCGCGCGGTCGTACGGACCGTCCTCGTCGACGGCGGTGACGGCGTGGCGCAGCGCCTCGCCGAGCGCCTCGCCGAGGCCGGGCGCAGCGAGGTGCACGTCCTCGCCGGCGGCATCCCCGAGTGGACCCGGAACGGCACCGAGGACCTGCCGACCTTCGACGTCCCCGGCAAGGACTTCTCTCTGGGAATCCGCGACGAACGCGACACCCCCTCGGTGTCCGCCGCCGAACTCAAGACCCTCGAGGACCAGGGCGCCGACGTCGTCGTCATCGATACCCGCACCCTGCCCGAGTTCACCGCCGGCCACGTCCCCGGCGCGGTCGGCGTGCCCGGCGCGGAGTTGCTGCTGCGGTTCGCGAACGTCGTGCCCTCCCCCGATACCCACGTCGTTGTCTCCTGCGCGGGCCTGCCACGCGCGATCATCGGCGCCCAGACGCTCATCGACTCCGGTGTCCCGAACAAGGTTTCCTACCTGCACGACGGCACCCGGGCGTGGAAGGAGGAGAACCTCGAGCTGGAAACCGGCGCGACCGCCGTCTATGCACCGGTCGACCACGCCGCGCGGGAGGCAGCCGCACAGCGTGTGGAGACCATCACCGCCAACGACACGTTCCCCCGCATCGACGTCGAGACCGCGCAGGCGTGGGCGGCCGACCCGGACCGCACCACGTACCTTCTCGACGTGCGCACGCCGGAGGAGTTCGAGCAGGGACACGTACCCGGATCGATCACGTCCGAGGGCGGACAGCTGCTCGGGGTCTCCTACCGCACCATCGCCGTGCGCGGCGCGCGTGTGGTCTTGATCGACGACCTCACTGGTGCTCGCGCTGCGGTCGTCTCGCACTGGCTCCAGCGCCGCGGATTCGAGATCGTGCTGCTGCTCCACGATTTCGAGTCGGGCGTCAACCGATGACCTTCACCTTGGACGTGTCGATCGCCGCGAGCAGCGCCGACCGGGTCGACGCCGCCGACGAGCTCCCACTGGTGGCGCAGGTTCGGGACTTCGCGTATAACACGCTCGCACCCCGGGCTCTGCAGACCGACCGCGAGGGCCTCACCGCCGACACCGTCGAGGAACTGCGGCGCCTCGGGCTGCTCAACCATCTGGCCCCGGCCCGGTTCGGTGGCGCCGAGTTGGACAAGGCCGCCGAACGCCGGGTCCACGAGCACCTCGCCTACGGCGACTTCAACACGTGGCTCGCCTGGGCACAGCACACGGGGTTGATCGTCCACTTCACCGATCTGGCCGACAGTGGCGAGCCGATCGGCGAACTCGGTGAGCGGGTGCTACGCGGGGAGATCCTCACCGGGACCGCGGTCAGCGACGCCCGGCACTACCCCACCCGATATGTCCGCGCCACCCCGGTCGACGGCGGATGGACGATCACCGGCACGGTGTCCTGGGTGAGCGGCTGGGGGCTCAACACCCTGCTGTCCGTCGCCGCGATCGACCCCACGACCGAGACCCAGCTGCTCGCGCTGATCCCGGCCGACGACGAGCGGTTGCGCGCCGAGCCGCTGGGTCTCGTCGCCGCCAACGGAAGCCGCACGTGGCGAGTCACTTTCGAGGGAGCCTTCGTCGCCGAGTCGAACATCGTCAAACGCACCCCGAGATCCGAATGGAATCACCGTGATCAGAACATCGTCAGCGACGTCAGGCCGCAGGTGTTCGGGGTGGCGCGCGCGATCCTCGACGAATTGGACGCCTCCGGCACTGATGCGGCCGTCGCAGTAGCGCAGGCATGGGCACCGCAGTTCGCCCGCTATCGGGCACTGGCCTACTCCCTGACCGATCGGGCGGCATCGGATCCGAAAGGCCCGCAGTATTTCGAGGACCGGCTCACGCTGAAGGTCGAGGTACTCCGTTCGCTACACGAGATCGCCCGGGCACTGACCGTCTCACGGGCGGGATCGGGGATTCTCGACACCGATACCGCTGCGCTGCACGCCCGTTCCGCGCCTTCCTTCAGATCCAGAGCCAGAACGAACACTCGCGGGCAGCCCAGCTCGCACACATCGCGGCAGCGGCACACCACTGAGAACCTGTGGCGTGGCACGGCACGCAGAGGAGTCGCCGCACGCGATTGCCGTTAGATTCACTGCGCTTTAATATCGTGCCCGCCAGTCACTTTGACCATATATTCCTGCCCATGGAAACAACAGTTCACGCCCCACGGCCGGTGCGCGAGCGCCGCCGACGATTCCGAGGCGTGTTCGGCGTTCTCGCACTGACCGGTGTCCTCGCTCTGACCGGATGCAGCAGCACCGTCGACGCTGCGGGCGGCACCGGAAGCGGCGATCCGCAGAGCGGCGGCACCCTGCGGATCGCGCTTCTCAGCTCCCCCGAGTCGCTCGACCCACACCTGAACACGTCCTTCGCGGCCAGCAACTACGGCAACAGTGTCTTCGACAAACTGACCTGGCAGGATCCGGAGACCGGCGAGATCGGTCCCTGGCTGGCCACCGCCTGGGAGGTCAACGACACCAACACCGAATTCACGTTCACGCTGCGTGAGGGCGTCACCTTCAGCGACGGCACCCCGTTCAACGCCGACATCGTGAAGAAGAACTTCGACCAGTACGTCTTCGGAGATCCGGCGCTCGGCATCAAGCCCAACGGCGCCACCCACCTGAAGTCCTACCAGGGCAGCGAGGTCGTCAGCGACAACGTCGTCAAGATCGTCTTCAAGTCCCCGTCGGCCAGCTTCCTCCAGTTCATCTCGTACTCCGGCAACAACCAGCCCGGCATCATCGGCCAGAAGACCCTCTCGTCGAACGCCGAGCAGCGGCTCGACCCGACGAACATCGTCGGCACCGGCCCCTTCGTCGTGACCGAGTACGCGCCCAAGGAGCGCACGGTGCTCACCAAGCGCGCCGACTACAACTGGGGCGCTCCCGGCCTCAACCACGAGGGTCCGGCCTACCTCGACAAGGTCGAGTTCGTGACGATCCCCGAAGCGAGCGTGCGCACGGGCGCACTGCAGTCCGGAGAGGTACAGGCTGCGTTCGACATCCTCCCCACCGACGAGACGGTCCTCGAGGCGCAGGGCTTCGATATCACCTCGCGGACGATCGCCGGACTCAATCTCGGCTGGAACATCAACACCAGCCTCGAGCCCACCAACGACATCAACGTCCGCCGCGCGATCGTGCGGGCCACCAACCGCGCCGGGTTCAAGGACACCGTTCTCGCTCCGTCCGAGGGGCAGGCGAAGTCCGTACTCGCCGCACACGTCCAAGGATCGACCGACTACACCGACGACGTGTTGAAGTTCGACCTCGAGGAGTCCAAGCGGCTGCTCGACGAGGCCGGCTGGAAGGTCGGGGCCGACGGCATCCGGGAGAAGGACGGAAAGAAGCTGACGCTCAAGGCGACCGGGCACTATCTGGTCCCGAACAGCCGATACACGTACGAATCGATCCAGGCGTCGCTCAAGGAGATCGGCGTCGACCTCGACTTCCAGTTCGACGCAAGCAACATCCCGACCGACCAGGTCAACAAGGAATACCACCTGATCAACACCAACCGTAGCCGCAACGATCCCGCGATCCTGAACGTCAACTTCAACCCTGACCGGGGCAACTCCGCTCGCATCCCCGCGGACTTCCCCGACCGGCAGAAGATCGCCGACACGCTCGAAGCACTCGAGTCCACGCTGGACCCGACGCAGCGGGCCGCACTGACCGAACAGGCGCAGGAACTCGTCCTCGACGAGTACGTTCTGTACGACCCGGTGTTCGAGCCGTCACAGGTGGCCGCGTCGAAGGGCGTCCACGATATCGACCTCGACGCCACCAGCCGGCTGCACTTCCTCCGCACCTGGATCGACCAGAGCTGATCAACCCGTCCCGGGTCGGTCCCCTACGGACCGGCCCGGGACGCCGTGTAGACACACACTCGCAAAGGATTTCCATGGCACGCTACGTCCTCCTGAAACTGGGACGAAGCCTGGTGGTGGTGTGGGGCGCGTTCACCGCCTCCTTCATCCTGCTGTACACGCTGCCCGCCAGCCCGGTCGAACTGCTCTTCAACCCCGAAGAGCGCAACGACATCTCGCCCGAGGCCTACGCGCAGATCGAGCAGCAGTACGGCTTCGACCGCCCCGTATTCGTCCAGTACCTCGCCCGACTCTGGGCCGCACTGCATCTCGACTTCGGGTCTTCCGTCCAGAACGGCAAACCGGTGGTGACGGCGATCGCCGAGGCCCTCCCGAAGACCGTCGTGCTGGCCGTGGCCGCGCTGGTAATCGCGGCGCTCATCGCGCTGGCGGTCGCCTGGGTCGCCACCTACATCGAGTCCCCGTGGCTGCGGAACTTCATCGCCGGGTTGCCGCCGCTGCTGGTGTCGTTCCCGAGCTTCCTGCTGGGCCTCATCATCATCCGGGTCTTCTCGTTCCAGCTCGGCTGGTTCCCTCCGATCAGCCGCGACGGCCTGCACGGGCTCGTGCTCCCCGCCTTCGCGCTGGCGATCCCCGTCGCCGGCCCCATCGCCCAACTGCTGTTGCGCAATTTCACCACCGAATACAGCTCGCCCTATGTGCTGACGTCGTTCAGCAAGGGCCTGCGCAAGGCGACGGTGATCAACGGCGACGTCCTGCGCAACGCCAGCCTGCCCGCCCTCACCCAGGGCGGCATCATCGTCGGCGAACTGCTCGCCGGTGCCGTCATCACCGAGACGATTTTCTCCCGCAACGGGATCGGACGACTCACCGAGCAGGCGGTCCGCGCGCAAGACGTTCCCGTCGTCCAGGGCGTCGTCATGTTCGTCGCCCTCGCGTTCGTCACTGTCAACTTCATCGTCGACGTCGCCTATCCCCTGATCGACCCTCGACTCAAAGCCGCCCGCGAAGGAATGTCCGTATGACGATCGACAGCGACCGCACGCTCGTGGCCGAGCCACCGGTGGCCGACCCGGTGCCGGCCGCCGTCCCGGAACTCGCCGCGACACCACCCCTCCTCCTCCCGCCACCGGTCGACTCACCGGACGCACCGCCACGCCGACGGTTCGGGGCGCTTCCCTCGCTCGTGTCCCGCCCGGGTCTCGTTCTGGCGGTGCTGGTCGTCACCCTGGCCGTCGCCTGGTGCTTCGTGCCCGGACTGTTCACCTCGAAGGACCCGTACCTCCCGGACTCCACCGCGATCCTGGTCGGCCCCAGCGCCGAACACCTTTTCGGCACCGACCGTCTGGGCCGTGATATCTACTCACGGACCGTGCACGGCGCGGTGATCACGCTCAGTGCGACACTCCTCGCCGTCGCCATCGCCTTCGTCATCGGCACCGCCCTCGGCGCGATCGCCGGATTCGTGGGCGGCGCGGTCGAACTGGTCATCATGCGTGTCGTCGACGTCCTCCTCTCGGTTCCCGGCCTGCTACTCACCATGGTCGTGGTCTCCGCCCTCGGATACGGCACCATCAACGTGGCGATCGCCGTCGGCGTCTCCGCAGTCGCCAACTTCGCCCGGGTGATGCGCGCCGAGGTGCTGCGTGTCGTCCAGGCCGACTACATCGAGGCCGCCGCGAGCATCGGCACTCCGCGACTCACCATCCTCACCCACCACGTGCTGCCGAACTCGCTCAGTTCGGTCGTCTCCCTCGTTCCGCTGCAGTTCGGTGCCTCGATCCTGGCGATTGCGGCGCTCGGCTTCCTCGGGTTCGGTGCTCCGCCACCGGAACCGGAATGGGGCCTGCTGGTCTCCGAGGGCCGTGACCTCCTCGCAGTCGCTCCCTGGATCGCTCTGCTCCCCGGTTTCGTCATCCTCGCGGTGGTCTTGTCGAGCAACCGCATCAGCCGTGAACTGCAACGCGACGGAGGCATCCGATGACACTGTTGTCTTTCGAGAACGTCGAGATCTGGTACTCCGGCCGCGGCCGGAGCGCGACCAAGGCAGTCTCCGGGATCAGCCTCGACGTGCAGGCCGGTGAACTGGTCGCCATCGTCGGCGAATCCGGTTCCGGCAAGTCCACCCTCATCCGGTCATCGATCGGCCTGTTGCCACGCACCAGCCGGGTGAGCGGTCGAATCCTGCTCGGCGGCAAAGACGTCGCCGGGTGGAGCCAGAACAAGTTTGCCCGCTTGCGGGGCAGCTATGTCGGCTTCGTCCCGCAGGATCCCGGCGTTTCGCTCAACCCTGTCAAACCGATCGGCAAGCAACTGGAGGACGCGCTGCGCAACCGACTCGGAAAGAGCCACCTCCTTCCGTTCACGACCTCGGCGCAGCGGCACAACCTGAAGTCACAGACACTGAAGTTCCTGGAACTGGCGGGCCTTCCGGATCCGTCCCGCATCTACGCGAAGTACCCGCACGAACTGTCCGGCGGCATGAAGCAACGGGTGCTCATCGCGATCGCCCTGTCCGGCGAGCCGGAGCTCCTCATCGCCGACGAACCGACCAGCGCGCTGGACGTGACGGTGCAGAAGCAGATCCTCGACCACCTCGACCGGCTCCGCACCGAACTGGGCATCGGCATCCTGCTCGTCACCCACGACCTCGGGGTCGCGCTCGAACGCGCCGACCGCGTTGTGGTGATGCGCAGCGGCGTCGTCGTCGAGGAGGGCCGCAGCGACACCCTCCTGCACCACGCGAGAGATGCGTACACGCGGCGGCTCCTCGACGCCGCTCCCGGTCTGCACGTCGGAACCCTGGAGCCGCGACCGATTCGGGTCGGCACGCTCACTCCGCACTCGTCCGCTGAACGCACCTCCGCCAAGTACGCGATCGAGGTGAAGGGTGTGTCGAAGACGTTCCACGCCGCGCACAGCAGCACTGAACCGGTGGTCGCGGCCGACGACGTCTCGTTCCGCGTCGCGACCGGAACCACGCACTCACTCGTCGGCGAGTCCGGTGCCGGCAAGTCCACGATCGCCCGGATCGTCGCGGGCCTGCGGACTCCCGACGAGGGCGAGGTCACCCTCCTCGGGCAGAGCGAAACCTGGAGCCGCCGGGAGCTGAGCAAGCGCCTGCAGTTCGTGTACCAGAACCCGTATTCCTCGCTGAATCCCCGGCTCTCGGTCGCCGACCTGATCACCGCGCCGCTGCGTGTGCATCGCAAGGACATCGACCGCAGGCAGCGGCACGCGATCGCCGAGGAACTGCTCGACGGCGTGCGGCTGGACCGCAAGTACGCCTCCCGCCGGGCCGGGGAGCTCTCCGGCGGGCAGGCGCAGCGCGTCGCGATCGCTCGCGCCCTGTCCCTGAATCCCGAGATCGTCATCCTGGACGAGGCGGTGTCCGCGCTCGACGTGTCGGTACAGGCGGAGATCCTGCAACTGCTCGTGGACCTGCAGGCTGCGTACTCACTGACCTACCTGTTCATCACGCACGACCTCGGAGTCGTGCGGCTGATCGCGGACACGGTGACGGTGATGCGTCACGGGACCGTCGTCGAATCCGGTCCGACGGCACAGATTCTCGACGACCCCGCGGACAACTACACACGCCGGCTCGTCGACTCCGTGCCGGGCACCGAGGCGCTCCGCATCCGTGGCTGAGTTTGGTATCCAGGGATTTCACACCCACGCACAGGCGGCGCAGCCGCACTAGAAGAGGCCGCTGGTCGGGGGTTCCACCCCGGTAACGAGGAATGCCCGCCATCGGCATCCGAACCCGGACGACGGGTGGCCGCGGGGTCCAGCGGTGAATTGCCCATCGCTCGCCCTGACACGCTCGGGCCACCCTCGATACCGCCTTACACGGAAGGCAAGCGCAGGTGGTCGCGCAGAGTCTCGGTCGTGTACCCGGTTCGATAAACCCCGCGTTCCTGCAATTCCGGTACGAGTCTGTCGACCAGGTCGTCGATCGAATCCTGCAGGTGGTACGGGTTGACGTTGAATCCGTCCACGACGCGATGTCGCACCCAGTACGCCCAGCGATCCGCGATCTGGCCGGCGGTCCCGGCCAGGTACCGCGAGTTCGGGGCCACTTCGAGGACGAGCTGCCGGATGGACAGCCCCTTCTCTGCGGCCAGTGCACGCCACTGGGTGATCTGATCGAGCTTGCCGGTGCGGTCCGCGATCGCCAACGTCCCGCGCGACGGATCGAGTTCTCCGTCGATCGGGTCGATGTCCGGCAACGGGCCGTCGGGGTCGTATGCCGAAAGATCTTGCCCCCAATAGTGTTCGAGGAATGCAATGGCCCGGTGCGGGTTGTAGGCGTTCTCGCGGAGCCACCGAGCCTTCTCGTCGGCGTCCTCGGGCGTGTCTCCGATGATCACGGTGACACCGGGAAGGATTCGGAGCGAATCCGTGGACCGGCCGTGGGCGGACAGTCGCGCCCGGAGGTCGCGTGCGTAGGCAACGGCCGCGTCGAACTCGTTGTTCGCCGAGAACACGACGTCGGCATGACGGGCCGCCAGGTCACGGCCGCCGACGGAATCGCCGGCCTGGAACAACACCGGCCGCCCCTGTTTGCTCGACGGAACGGTGGAGATCGCAGTGGCGTGCAGAAGGTCACTGTGCCGCGCGATGACCGCAGATCGGTCGGCGGGCAGCCAACTGTCCTGGCGGGCGTCCGTGGCGACATCAGCGAGCGACCACGCGGCCCAATATTCCTTGGCCAACTCGACGAGTTCGGTGGCCCGCTCGTAGCGGTGTTCGTGCGGCAGCCATCCACCACGCCGAAAGTTCTCGCCGGTCCACGCGTTGTCGGTGGTGACGATGTTCCATCCCGCCCTTCCGTCGGACAGGACATCCAAGCTTCCCAGCCGCCGCACAAGGTCGACCGGCAGACTGTACGTGGTGTTCTGCGTGGCGACGAGTCCGATCCGGCTGGTCACCCCAGCAAGCGCCGACAGTTGAGTGATGGCGTCGGGGCGGCCTGCAATGTCGGTGGCCAGTGCCGCACCGCGGTTCTCCCGCACACGCTGGCCGTCACCGAGGAAGAACGCATCGAATAAGCCCCGTTCCAGGGTTTGAGCAACCCGCAAGAAGGTTTCCGGGGATACCTGGTCGGGGGCCTTGGCATCTTCCCACACCGTCTGCGGGCCGATTCCCGGGTAGAAAACACCGAGGTGGACCTGCGCGTCGGCATCATACGGCGCTCCGGTGTCCGGAGTGGACATGGCAAACTCCTGCCTGGTCGTGGCTAGTTGGTGGTCGATGTGAAGCGGCTGAGCGGCCGAGGTAATCCGAGCGTCTCCCGCAACGTCGAGCCAGGTTTCGGAATCCGGTACAGTGACAACTCCTGCAATACGGGAAGGACCTCGTCAACCAGAACGGCGAGGTCGGTGGTGAGGACGGCGGGATGGATCCGGACACCGTCCACCTTGTCCGCCAGGGACCAGACCAGGTCGACGAAGTCCCGTGCCGAACCCGCGAATCGAAGCCGTCCCCGGTCCGGCCACGGCGAATACCCATCGAGGCGCGCAAGGCGGGACTGCGCGGACTCGGTCTTCGTATCGAGAATCACCTCGACATCGGCGAGGGTCACAGCCTGCTGTCCTGCCGCCGACGTCCCGATTTCGGTCACATCCCGACCGGACAGCAGCACAATGTCGAGAAGATCCGACACCCCCAATTCCGCAGCTCCCACGACGACTATCTGACCCTGCGGTGAGCGGGGTGTGATGAGCGGTCCGACGACGCTGAAGAACTCGCCCTCGAACCCGACGTGATGCACCTTGTCGGGATCGAGGTAGCGACCCGTCGCGGCATCGCGGATCACGGCATCGTCCTCCCACGAATCCCACAGCTGCCGGGCGAGCTCGATGACGTCTCGGACCTCGCGCTGTACGGCCTCGGGGGCACGTGGCTCGAATCCGACTGCACCATTGACGTCCGCGGAGTTGTCCGAGCCGACCACCCATGCCGCGCGACCCCGACTGCCGTGATCGAGGCTGGCCAGCTGCGTCGCGAGATGGAACGGTTCGGTGGTGAGGGCTTGCACCGTCGGCGCCACCCCGATACTGGCCGTCGTCATCGCCACGAACGACGCACGCGTCCCAGCATCCAACCGTCCCACCGGGTACGCGCCCTCCCCCGGCACCACTCGGTCGTCGATGGTGACCAGCGCGAAACCGGCGGCCTCTGCGGTGTCCACGACCGACCTGAGGATCCGGGGAGAGAGCACATCCGCAGGCGGGCGCCCCCACACACGCCACGCGGCGGGATGACCTCCCGCGCCATCTATCTCGACTGCCAGGTGTAGCGGTTTGGGCGCTCGAACCACGACGAAAGTCCTTTCGAAGGAGTGCGGACGCGCACCGGAGACCCAGGGTCCACGGACTCCTTGCGCGCTTGCGGAATCAGTTGTCGATTCCGCCGGGTCGTCACCTGGAGCACCCCGCCGCGCGGGAGGGTTGCCGACCAGCAAGCCAGGGCTCGATGCTGGTACTCATGACCGTCGACACGAATGTATCACGGCACGTGAGACCGAAAAGCGCACCGTCACAACATGCTCAACGGTTCCTATAGCTCACGACGGGGACCGTGCGAAGCTTTACGCTCTCGGTGATTGAAATTCACCTGACGGGACACGCCATCCGCGTATGGGAGAACCGTCGGCGCAACGATGCGACATCGGGCCATTAGCCCAATCGCGCTCCAAATGGAAGAGTTTCAATCGTCGGATGACATTGAGGTTGCACTGATTTCAACCATCGACCGACGCGTCGGCACCATGGCACTGTGGTTCGTCGAATCTACGTGTATGGAGATACTGTCATGACCGAAAGCGCCACGCGCACCGAGCTCGTCGTCCGCACAGCCCAGTGGTCCGATCCCGACGCGGTCACATTGCGGGCGGCTATGGCGGCAGAAGTCGGTCCTCGATATTCCGACCGAGTGTCGGATGCTGTTCGTGCTACCACCAATGCCGTGGATCCGGAATCGGTGCACGTCACTATCCTGTTGTACGTCAGCGACATCGAGGCTGCGGAGCCACGTGCTGTCGGCCACGCGGCCCTGCGCTGGAACGGCGACGACCTCGAGGTGAAGCGGATGTTCGTCGTCAAGGAGCACCGTGGTACCGGTGTGTCGACCGCGCTGCTGAGCGCGGTCGAGGATGCGGCACGAGAGGTGAGGCGACCGCGCTTGATTCTCCAGACCGGTGACCGGCAGCCCGACGCGGTCAGGCTGTACGAGAAGAGTGGCTACTCGAGGATTCCGATCTTCTCCCCGTATGAGGCCTTGCCCTTCTCGAACTGCTTCGAGAAGGTATTCGGGTAGGCCTGCCGAATCGAACGGCCGCCACCCACGAGCCACGGCGCATTCGTCGGCCGTCCCCGCACCCGGGGACGGCCGACGACCTGCGGTCAGACAGACGCAGTGGTGCTCGACACCGCAGCGGAGTCGAGTGCCGTCGTGTCCACCGTCTGCCCGTGCGCCGCCTCGACACCCTCACGGACCCGTCGGCCGAGACCGGCATCGACATTCGTCCAGTACTCGTACACGCGGCTCAGCACCGGCTCGCGGACGCCGTTCGACACATGGCCGACGATGTTCGAGACCAACCGGTCGCGCGCGGCGTCGTCGAGCACCTCACGCACCAGCGTCCCGGGCTGTGCCCAGTCGCTGTCCTCCGCATGCTGGATGTAACCGGCGCGGACCGCGCGGCCGTCGAACTGCCATGCGCCCTCGTCGTTGTCGGACCGCGACGGATCGGCCGCCGGCCCGCCGTACGAGTTGGGGGCGTACACGGGGATCTCCGGGTCGTTCCACAGGATCTGCGACGCCCCGTCCTTGTACGAGTAGGAGTGCACCGGAGACTTCGGCCGATTCACCGGCAACTGCGCGTAGTTGGACCCGATCCGGTACCGGTGTGCGTCGGCGTACGAGAAGATTCGGCTCAGCAGCACCTTGTCGGGGCTCGCCCCGATTCCCGGCACCAGATTCGACGGCTCGAACGACGCCTGCTCGATCTGAGCGTGGAAGTTCTCCGGGTTACGGTTGAGGGTGAGCTTGCCGACCTCGATGAGCGGGTAGTCCTTCTGCGACCACACCTTCGTCAAGTCGAACGGATTGAACCGGTACCCCTCCGCGTCCTCTTCGGGCAGGATCTGAACCTTCACGGTCCAACTCGGGAAGGCGCCGTCCTCGATCGCGTGGAAGAGGTCGGCCCGGTGGTGGTCGGGATCGGAGCCGGCGAGCACGTCGGCCTCCGCCTGGGTGAGGAATTCGATTCCCTGGTCCGTTTTGAAGTGGAACTTCACCCACGACCGGTTGCCCTCGGCGTTCACAAACTGGTAGGTGTGAGAACCGAATCCGTCCTGGTGCCGCCACGTCTTCGGGATCCCACGATCGCCGAGCAGCCAGGTGACCTGGTGTGCCGACTCGGGACGGAGCGTCCAGTAGTCCCACTGCTGGTGATTGTCGCGCAGACCCGAGTCTGGACGCCGCTTCTGAGAGCGGATGAAGTCGGGGAACTTGCTGGGATCCTTGATGAAGAAGACCGGAGTGTTGTTCCCGACGAGGTCGTGGTTTCCCTGCTCGGTGTAGAACTTCAACGCGAATCCGCGCGGGTCACGCCAGGTATCGGGGCTGCCCTGCTCACCTGCAACTGTCGAGAACCGGGCCAGCACCTCGGTCTTCTTGCCGGGCTGAAGGAAGTCGGCTTTGGTGTATCGAGAGATGTCGTGCGTGATCTCGAGTTCGCCGAACGCGCCCCCTCCCTTCGCGTGCACGACCCGCTCCGGGACGCGTTCACGATTGAACTGCGCCAATTTCTCGACCAGGTAGTGGTCGTGGAGCAGGATCGGTCCCTGGGCGCCCGCGGTGAGGGACTCGTTGTCGCTCGCAACCGGAATGCCTGCGTTGGTAGTGGTGGGCGGAGTCTTCGTGCCGTTGCCGTTCGAATGCGGATCAGTCATCGTCGCTAACCTCCAGATGGTCGGTGATCGTTGTTTCCGTTGGGCTGTAACGGAAAATATTGAGTCGC
Organism: Rhodococcus sp. ACS1; assembly: GCF_002300155.1. NCBI lineage: Bacteria > Bacillati > Actinomycetota > Actinomycetes > Mycobacteriales > Nocardiaceae > Rhodococcus > Rhodococcus sp. ACS1. Next base: position 339,515 of record NZ_NSDZ01000006.1, on the reverse strand, counting down.
GGGTTGATGTCGCGGGTGCTGTCGGCCGACATCCGCGACACCGCCGCTGCAGCGCAATCGCGACATGTCCTCAGGTGAGCTGGGGCGTGTTCTCCGCCAACGGCAGATCGAATCGCTCGCGCAATGTCCGCCGGGGATAGTGATCGAGCCGGGCGCCCGACCGCACGAGGCGCGGCACTACCTCGTCCACGAACAACCGAAGGTCGTCCGGTAGCACCGGGAGTTGCAGCGTGAACCCGTCGACGACGCCGGAGTCCCACCACTCGAGGAGGTCGGCCGCGACGTCGTCCGGCGTGCCGATCACGAGGCGGTGACCACCCTCGCTCCGGCGGGCCAGGTCCCGCAACGTGATGCGCTCCGAACGGGCGACGTCGTAGAATGCCCGGGTGAACCCGACCGGTCCACGCTGTCCGGGCACTGGTGCCAGCCGCTCGGGGTCGACGACATCATGAGCGGCGAGTCCGTCCAGTGCCGGGCTCAGTCGGCGGACGAGGGCGCCGATGAGCGACTCCTCCCCGTCGTGACCGTTGAGCCGCTCGTGCAGACTCCGCGCCTCCGCCTTCGTCTCCGCGACGACGGGAACGAGACCTGGAACGAATCGAATCGACTGCGGGTCACGGCCATGGGCCAGTGCCCGCTCACGCACGTCGCTGGTGTAGTCGCGCGCTGCTCCGATCGACAAGAGTGGCGCGTAGATCAGGTCGGCGTGCCTGCCGGCGAAATCGATGCCCTGCTCGGAACCGCCGGCCTGGGCGATGAGCGGGTAACCCTGCGGACCGAGCGGCACGTTGAGCGGACCCTGGACGTGGAAGAACTCTCCGGCATGCGCGATCCGGCGAGCGCTGTCGTCGTCCCAGAGTGCGCCGTCGGCGCGCGGAAAGCCCTCTGCACGGGCGTCCCAACTGCTCCACAGTCGTTTGACGACGGTGATGAATTCGTTCGCACGCCGGTACCGCTCGTCGCGGTCGGGCAGGGAGTCGCGACCGAAGTTTGCGGCGACGTCGGGATTGAAGCTGGTGACGGCGTTCCACACCACACGGCCACCACTGATGTGGTCGAGCGTGGCCAGCCGACGCGCCAGATTGTAGGGCGAGTTGTAGCCGGTCGAGGCCGTCAGCAGGAACCCGATGTCGGGGACGTTCGCTGCGAGCGCTGAGAAGAGGACCAGCGGATCGAACGAGTGAATCGGCCGAGACGTGGTGTCCCGCTGCAGAGCCGGGTGATCCGAGATGAACAGTGCGTCGAGCGCGCCGGAGTGCGCGATCTCGGCGGCCTCGAGGTAGTGGCCGTAGTCGAGGAACCGATCCCAGGAACGCCCCTCCGCTCTCCACGACTTCGCGCTGTAGCCGGTGCTGTTGATTCCCGCGTTCAGGATCAGGGCCCGACGTCCGGCAGTGGTCATCGCGGTTCCTTTCGACGTGAGAGATGTGGATCAGGCGAGCGGCGCGGAGTGGATCTCACGGACGGCCTTGGCGATGCGCTGCGCCCCGAGCCGGAGGTTGTCTTCACTCTGGTTCGTGAAGCCCAAGCGCAGGCTCCGTGCGTACAGTCCGCTCGCGGCGGGATCGAAGTAGCGGCCCGAGGAGAAGTCGACGCCCAGCGCGTTCGCGGCGGCACGGACCTCCGCGAGATCGATGCCGGGGTCGGTCACCGTCGCCCAAGCGAAGATTCCGCCCTCGGCCTGCGGAATCGACACCAGGTCACCCGCCTCGGTGGTGAGAACGTCGGCCAGCAGATCCGCTCGCTCCCGGTAGAGGGTGCGGGCGTTCGCGACGATGCCGTCGAACAGTCCTGGCCGACCGAGCAGATGCGCCACGGCGGACTGGGTCACCAACGATGGATGCTGATCGAGGTTCGCGCGTAACCGCAACAGTCCGGCCTGGAGCCAGGACGGGGCGACAGCCCATCCCAGTCGGAGCCCTGGTCCGAGGGTCTTGGAGAAGGTATTGATTCGCACCACACGGTCGCTGTCGAGCGGGAAGTCCGGGACGGCCGTGCCCCGGAAACGGAGTTCGCGGTAGGGATTGTCGGAGAGGACGACGAATCCGTAGCGCTCGGCGAGGGCGACCAGCCGCAGCCGGTCCTCGGCTGCGAGGGTCGTGCCGGTCGGATTGTGGAAGTCGGGGATCACGTAGAACAGCTTCGGGATCCGCCCCGCCTGCAGATGGCCCTCGAAGACGTCGAGATCCAGTCGGCCGCCGGTGTTGAGTACCGGCAGGACCTGGGCACCGTAGTGGTCGAGCACCCGCAGCGCAACGGGAAAAGTAGGGCTCTCGACGGCCACCAGGTCGCCGGGGTCGAGTAGTGCGGCAAAGACCAGGCTCAGTCCGTGCAGGGCACCGTTGGTGACGACCACCCGGTCCGGATCGACGACACCGGACTCGTCGCTCTCCCGCCCCGCGATCCACTCGCGGAGGCTGGCGATGCCTGGAGCGACCGAGTATTGCAGCGCCCGAGCTCCGGTCGGGGGTGTCGCGAGGGCGACGGCGAACGCGGCCGCCAGTTCGTTCACCGGGAGCGCCTCGTCGGCGGGGACCCCTCCCACCAGGCGGATCGCGTCGGGTTGCAGCGAGTCCGGCGGCGGTCCGAACCCACCCGCTTCGAGCGGGCGAGTGATCAAGCGGGACAACGAGGACGGAGGAGAGGATGTGAGGCTCGTCATGTTCGAACTTCCTTCGTGGGCGGGAGTGTACGACGGATCACGCAGCGAGGACGCGGTCCGGAATCGTGGGGAGGCCGAGATTCCCTCGAAGCGTGGCGGATTCGTATTCGGTGCGGAACAGTCCGCGCTTCTGCAGGATCGGGACGACATACTCGGTGAACGCCTCGACACCGCCCGGACCCTGCCCGGGCATGACGATGAACCCGTCGGCACCGCCCTCGACGAACCACTGCTCGAGCCTGTTCGCGACCTGTTCGGGTGAGCCGACAGCGCGACCGTGACCTGCGGACCGTTGCTGCAGTGTGATCAACTGCCGAACCGTCCAGCGTTCGTCCACCGCCAGTTCGCGGAACACACCGTACCGACTCTGCCTGCCTTGTACCGATGCGACCGGTGGCAGCCACGACGGCGGAATCGTGTCGTCGAGCGCGAGGCCGGACAGGTCGACGCCGGCCAGTTGACCCTCGAGCGCGGTGCGGGAGGCATCACTGTAGTGCTGCTCGAACAGGTCGTCGTCGATCCGCGTGGCCTCGTCCTCGGTGCCACCGATCGTTGTACTGATCCCGGGTAGGACGAGGATGTTCGCCGGGTCGCGGCCCGCTGCCGCGGTCCGGGCCTTCAGGTCGCGAGAGAAGTGCTGCGCTCCGCGCAGTGTTTGCTGCGCGGTGTAGACGCCCTCCGCGAACGCGGCAGCGAACGCCTTGCCGTCGTCGGACGATCCGGCCTGGAACAGCACCGGATGGTGCTGTGCGGACGGCGGCAGCGGAAGGGGCCCTTCGACGGTGTAGAACTCGCCGCGGTGGTCGATCGGGACAGCAGACCGGTCGTCGACCCACGAGTTCCACAGCGCCTGGACAACGGACACATGTTCGAGTCCTTGCCGGTACCGTGCCTCGTGTTGGGGCAGCGGTGCGTCGCCGAAGTTGCGCTCCCCCGCAGCCGACGTCACCGCGTTCCACCCCACGCGGCCACCGGAGAGGTGGTCCAGCGACTGCAACTGTCGCGCAAGGTTGAACGGCGCGGTGAACGTCGTCGACACCGTCGGGACCAGCCCGATGTGGTCCGTCACGGCAGCGACCGCCGAGAAGAGTGTCAGCGGTTCCGGTTTCGTGCCGAGCTCGGTGTCGGAGGTCAGTCCGTCGGCAGCGAACAGGACGTCGAACTTCGCGGCTTCCGCAGTCCGGGCGAGATGGATGTAATGGTCGAGGACGCGGCCGGGATGCCGAACGTCACCGGGACGGATCTGCCCGCGGGCACCGTTACCGGGCGGGTTGGTGAGGAGGCCGAGCCGGATCTGCCGGCGTGCGGATTGTGCTGACACGATTCTGTGCTCCATTGTCGTTGTGCGGCGGGCTGAATCACGCAGAAGCTGTCCTCAGTCTCCAAGCCGCCCCGCCGACCTACAAGAGTTTGTCTCGCACCGATCCGAAGCGGCCGATGCTGCAGCGCCGACGGCGGGGCCACGGAACCGTCATTCTCGTCTCCTGCGGCCGTCCCGGACGGCACATGCCAACGACAACAACAGCATTCCGGCGCACACTGCAAGCCCCGCCGCCATCGCACGGCCGTAGTTCCCGGCGTCCGCGGACAGGACTCCGAGATACAGGCCGGGCACCGCGGCGAGGCTGACGGTCGCCGACAACCGCTGCGACAGCTGCAGGAATCCCACGGCCACGCCGCTCACACCGGCCGGCGCATGCTCGAGCGTCATCGCACGGTTGGGGGCGTCGACGAATCCGCTCGCGACCCCGGACAGAACCGCCAGCGCGGCGACCACCGCGAGCACCGACGTCCGCGGCAGCACAGTGACCGCGAGCACGTATCCGGCGACCACGAACAGTTCCGCGACGATGGCACCCACCACCGCGGCGCGACCGAACCGGGCGACCACCCGCCAGCCGACTGCCGAGGTCACCGCCATCATCACCGAACTTCCCGCCATCACCAGGGCCGCGTGCAGTGGTGCGATGCCGAGTCCCTCGATCAGATAGAGGCTCATCACGGCGTTCATCGCCAGGAGGGCGCCGAACCAGAACAACGCGACCGCCGTACCCAGTGTGTAGCCACGTGCCCGCATCAATGCAGGCAACAGCACCGGCGTGCCGCCGCGACTCGCGTAGCGCCGTTCCCACCAGCGGAAACACCCCAGAGCCAGGATCGAACCCGACACCGACAGCACCGCTCGCGTCGCCCCGAAGTGCGACACCATCGGCAACAGCAGAAGCGTCGTCGCAGCCGCGATCAGCCCGAGACCGACGACATCGACTGTCGCCCCCGACCGGGAGCGGCTGTCACGACGCAGGAACAGCGCGCCGAGCGCAACGGTGACGACCGCGAACGGCACGTTCAGCACAAGCAACAGCCGCCACCCCCAATCGGGACCCCCGACCCCGAGGAGCACACCACCGACGATCGGACCGATGAAACCGGCAAGCCCCCCGGCCGTTCCGTATGCCGCGAGTGCCTTGACTCGACGAGGCCCGGAGTAGCGGTCGGAGATGATGCCGAGGACCTGGGAACTGACCACTCCCGCCCCGACGCCCTGGCCGAGGCGGGCCGCAACGACAGTCCACGGCTCCGCGGCGAGGGCACCGACCAGGCCCATGACGGCGAACAGGCTCAAACCCGCAAGGAACAGCCGCCTTCGGCCGATCAGATCCCCCATCCGCCCCGCGGGGACGAGGGCGAGACCGAAGGTCAGTGAGTAACTCGCCAGAATCCACTGCACGTCCGCCGTCCCCGCATCGAGGGACGACCGGATGGCCGGCAAGCCGATGCCCAGCACAGCGGAGTCGAGGAGTGTGGTGAAACCGGCGGCGGCGCAGACGAGCACCTCCCGACGTCCCGCCGTGTCGCGAAGCGCCGGTCCGGCATCGGTGCGTTCCGGTGCTGTGTCGAGGTCGGTCAGGATCGGCCTACCGATGCTCGCCCGCGGCGGTGCGGATGTCGTCGGCGTCTGCGAGCGCCACCACCCGCCCGGCCTCGGCCACGACCACCGGCCCCCGGTGTCCGCCGATTCGCCGCACTGCCACCGACAACTCCTCGGTGACTCCCACGACGGGCAGCGGCTGAGCGACGTGCGCGCCGACCGGGTCGTCGTCCGGAGCGTCCGACAGCGCCTCGGGACCGACGGCCCCCAGGATCTCCGCGACCACGATCGGACCGGTACCCGGGCGCGCCAGCACGACGGGTAGCGCCGGGGTGTCCGTGAGCAGGTCACCTGCCTCGGCCACGGTCACGGTCGACGGCACTGTCCGGGGTGCGATTCCCCGGCCACCCAGTGCGTCACCCACGACGGGTCCGCTCGGGGCGTGGTAGAGCGGGAAGCCGAGCCGTCCGAGCCACTCGTTGTCGAAGTACTTCGACAGGTACGCCCGGCCCGAGTCCGGGACGATCACGACCACGACGTCGTCCGGGCCGAGAGTCCGCGCGACCCGCAGGGCGGCGGCGACCGCGGTGCCGGCGGAACCCCCGACGAGGAGTCCTTCCTCCCGGGCGAGGCGGTGCAGCACCGTGAGGGCCTCGACGTCCGTGATCCGCTCGAGTCGGTCGACGACGTCCGGGTGGTAGGAGTCCGGCCACTCGTCTGTCTCGGTCTGCGGGTGCAGGAAGTGGCCGACGGATTCGATGTACCAGGCCCGGCCGTCGCCCCCGCCGTACACGGAGGTTTCGGGGTCCGCGCCGACTGTCTGCACGGCACCGCCGGAGACCTCGGCCAGGAACTCCCCTGTCCCCGTGATGGTCCCACCGGTTCCGACTCCCGCCACGAAATGGGTGACCCGGCCCTGAGTCTGACGCCAGATCTCCGGTCCGGTCGTGGTGCGGTGCGCGTCCGGATTGGCCGGGTTGTCGTACTGACCGGCGAGCCAGCCGCCGGGAATCTCCGCCGCGAGCCGAATGGCGACGTTGCGGACGAATTCAGGATGATGACTGGGCCGTCCGCCGGGCGTCACATGCACCTGCGCCCCGTGCGCGCGCAGCAACCCGATCTTCTCGGCGCTGGTCTTGTCGGGCACGACGACGACCGAACGGTAACCCCGGGCGGCAGCAACCAACGTCAGACCGACCCCGGTATTGCCCGACGTGCCTTCCACGACGGTGCCCCCGGGTAGCAACTCTCCCGATTCCTCCGCCGCGCGAATCATGGCCAGGGCGGCACGGTCCTTCACACTTCCGCCGGGATTGAGGAACTCGAGCTTGGCGTACACCGTCGCGGAGATGCCTTCGGTGACCCGGTTCAACCGAACGAGGGGCGTGTTGCCGATGGCATCGGTGATCGAGTCGTAGACGCCGAGGCTCGCAGCATCGACTGTGGGTGGATCGAGGATGGTCATGCGTCTACCTTTCGAGGCCGCGCCGGTGTCACTCGATCAGCATGGCAAGGACGGTCGCCGAACAACAGGATTCGAGTCACGCCGATCGGATCTTCGCATCCTCGAGATTCGAATTCTTCTCCGGCGACAGCCGATCGGCTGTACTACGGGACGACCCGAGACCGAAGGGGGTAGTCGAAAAGATGTCGACACCGGTGACAACACTGCAGCGTCACGACACAGAGCTGTGGCAGTGGCGACTGTCGGCGCGTTGCCATGAAGAGGACGCGGAGATCTTCTTCCCGGCGGACGCCGAACGCAGGAACGCGCGCTTCGAGCGGGAAGATCTCGCCAAGGAGTTCTGCCGCGGCTGCGCGGTGGTGGAGGAATGCCTCGCGTATGCGCTCGACACCGGCCAACAGCACGGAGTCTGGGGAGCGACGACGCCGGGGGAACGGCTCGCTCGACAGGGTCGCTGAGCTACGTTGAGCGCGAAAGCCGAGTTATATTCGCAAAGAATTGATTTGGTGCGCCGCCCCCGGAAAGCAAGTACGTTCAGTATGCCGCGGTCTTGGGAGAGGCTGCGGTGACATGCGGTGTTCGAGAAGAGGGGTAAGAACACCGGACGTGGTGGATGGCCCCGTCAACGACGTCTCCTCGAGACGCGTTGGCGGGGCCTCCGCCGGCCCTCGTGTTACGCGGCGGGGCTCCGTCGCAGCTCCGGCCGGGCCAGCGCCTCGGGAATCTTTCCGGTGTCGCGCTCGGTGAACACCGTTCCGGGCGGGACGATCTCGTCGATCCTGTCCAGCACTTCACCGGACAGTGTCACATCGACGGCGTCCAGATAGCTGTCGAGGTGCTCGATGGTGCGTGGTCCGACGATCGCGGATGTCACATCAGGATGGGCCAGCACGAACGCCAAGGACAGTTGGATCAGGCTGATGCCCAGTTCTTCCGCCAGCACGGCAAGTGCGTCCGCGGCTGCGAGCTTGCGGGCGTTGGCCGGTGCGTCGATGTCGAAGCGGCCCTTGATCAGTTCGGTGCGGTACGACTCCGGCTGCGGAGCACCGATCCGGTACTTCCCACTGAGCCAGCCCGCGGCGAGCGGACCGTAGGTGATCACGCCGAGCCCGTACTTGCGCGCGATCGGCAGGGTTTCCCGTTCGATGCCGCGGATCAGCAGCGAGTACGGAACCTGCTCGCTCGACGAGCGCTGCAGGTTTCGGGAGTCCGCCACCCACTGGGTCTCGACGAGTTCCGCGGGCGAGAACACGGAGGTTCCGTAGTAGCGAATCTTGCCCGCCCGAACGAGATCGTCGAGTGCTCCGACAGTTTCGCCGATCTCGGTGTGCGACTCGGGCCGGTGGACCTGGTACAGGTCCAGGTAGTCGGTGCCGAGGCGCCGAAGACTGCCCTCCACGGCCTCGGTGATCCATCGACGCGAATTGCCGCGATGCTGTGGATTGTCGTCGACGGCGTTGTGAAACTTGCTCGCCAGGAACACGTCGTCGCGGCGGCCCTTCAACGCCTTCCCGACGATCTCCTCGGATTCCCCGCGCGAGTAGGTGTCTGCCGTGTCGACGACGTTGATGCCCGCGTCCAGCGCCCGGTGGATCACCCGGATGCCGTCCTCGTGCGTAGTCTTGCCGCGGGCCCCGAAGTTCATCGTGCCCAGCGTCAACGGGCTGACCTTCACACCCGTGCGTCCGAAGACGCGGAAGTCCTGCAGTGCCATCAGTGGTCGTCCTTCGCTGTGGTGGCGCGACGGCGAGTTGCCGCGTCGGTCAGTGACGGCGGAAGGTAGCCCTCGTCCGCCGGGCTGATCGTGACTCCGGGGGCGACGATCTCGTCGATACGGTCGAGGATGTCGCTGCCCAGTCTCACGTCGACGGCGCCGAGCTGACTCTCGAGGTGCTCGAGGGTCCGCGGCCCGATGATGACGGAACTGACGGCGGGATGCTGGAGGACGAAGGCCAGGGAGAGGTGGATCAGCGGCAGGCCCGCGTCGTCGGCCAGCTTCTGCAGTTCCTCGGCGGCGGCCCGCTTGCGCTGGTTGGCGAGCAACTCCGGGTCGTGGCGGTGCGGCTGCCGGGTCAACCGGCTCGACTCCGCGGCATCCGTCTCGCCCGCGCGGTACCGGCCCGACAGCCAGCCCCCGGCGAGCGGGCTCCAGGTGAGGACGCCCAGCCCGTGCTTCTCGGCGATCGGCAGCGTGGCGCGTTCGGCGGCCCGCGCGAGAATGGAGTACGGCGGCTGCTCGGTGACCGGACGCTGCAGGTGGCGCCTGTCGGCTGCCCACTGTGCTTCGACCAGTTGGTGCGGCTCGAACGTGGTGGTGCCGAAGTAGCGGATCTTGCCCTGCCGCACGAGGTCGTTCAACGCGCCGAGGGTCTCGTCGAAGTCGGTGTCGGGGTCGGGGCGGTGGATCTGGTAGAGGTCCAGATGATCGGTCTGCAACCGTCGGAGGCTGCCCTCGATCGCCTTGAAGATCCAGCGCCGCGAGTTGCCGCGATGGGTGGGGTCGGACCCGATCTGGCCGTGGAACTTGCTGGCGAGGACCACGTCGTCGCGGCGGCCGTGCAGCGCCTTCCCGACGATCTCCTCGTTCTCGCCCTGCGAGTACACGTCGGCGGTGTCGACGACGTTGATTCCGGCGTCCAGCGCGCGGTGGATGATCCGGGCGGCGTCCTCGTGGTCGGTGTTCGCCCAGGACCCGAAGTTCATTGCGCCGAGCGTGAGCGCGCTGACCTGCACACCGGTCCGTCCGAGGTGGCGGTACGTCATGATCTGGTTTCTGCTTTCTGTCGGGGCAATCATCTGCGGGAAAACGTGTTGATCGGTTCGCGGAGACCGAGGTGGCTCCGGAGTGTGCGGCCGGTGTAGTCGGTGCGGAAGAGCCCGCGGGCCTGGAGGATCGGGACGACGTGGTCGACGAAGTCTTCCAGGTACGAGGGCAGAACGGCCGGGATGACGGTGAACCCGTCGACGGCGCCCGACCGCCACCACGTCTCGACATGATCGGCCACCTGCTCCGGAGTACCGACCACCACGCGGTGCCCACCGAGGAACTCGGACAGGAGCTGCCGGACGGTGTGCCCGGTGTCGGCGGCGTACCGGGTCAGCGACGCGAAGAAGCCCTGCGGTCCGACCCTGTTCTCCGGCAGTGTCGACAGCTGCTCGGGGAGCGGTGCGTCCAGGTCCAGGTCCTCGTCCGGGTAGCCCAGCCACCGGGCGAGTGCCCGCACCGGGGCGCTGTCCGGGTGCAAGCGCGACTGCAGGATGTCGAACTTGCCGGACGCCTCCGCGGTGGTGCCGGCGACGACGGGGACGAGTCCGGGCAGGATTCGGATCTGGGCGGGGTCGCGACCGTCCGCGGCCGCGGCCGACCGGATCTCCCGGGCGAACTGCTGCGCCGGCCCCAGCCCGAACTGGGTGGCATAGATCGCCTCCGCATGGGCCGCCGCGAAAGCCTTGCCCTGAGCGGACGAACCCGCCTGCACCAGCACTGGTCGGCCCTGTGGGGAACGGGTGACGTTCAGGGGCCCGGCGACGGTGAAGAACTCGCCGCGATGATCCACGGCATGCACCTTGTCGGGGTCGGCGAAGCGTGCCGACGCCTGGTCGCCGATCAGTGCGTCGTCTTCCCAGCTGTCCCACAGCTTCTTCGTCAGTTCGACGTACTCGCCGGCACGCCGGTAGCGTTCGTCGCGCTCGGGGAGATGTTCGATGCCGAAGTTACGGGCGGCGTTCGGCTCGAACGTGGTGACCACGTTCCACCCGACCCGGCCGCCGCTCACATGATCGAGCGAGAGAATTCTGCGCGCCAGGTTGTACGGCAGATTCAGTGTGGACGTGGCGGTCGGGATCAGCCCGACACGTTCGGTCGACACGGCCAGAGCGCTCGTGAGCAGAATCGGGTCCAGTGTGGCCGCGGGACCGCGGGCGATGCCCGGCTGCTGTACTGGGATGTCCGGGAACAGTAATCCGTCGAGGAGTCCGCGCTCCGCCACGGCGGCCACCCGGCGGTAATGGTCGAGACTGATGAACGACTCCGGTGCCAGCTCAGGATCCAGCCAGGCGGCCGGGTGATATCCGGCGCTTCCGACGTTGACGAGGAAGTGCAGCGAGCGACCGTCGACTCCGCCCATCACGCCACCACCCGGTCCGTCGAGGTCGGCACGGTGTGAGCCGGGATCTTCAGGCCCAGGTGCCCGCGCAGAGTTGTCGTCTCGTACTCGGTGCGGAACCGGCCGCGGCGCTGCAGGATCGGGACGACATGGTCGACGAAATCGTCGAATCCGCTGGGCAGCACGTCGGGCATCAGGTTGAACCCGTCGGCGACGCCTTTGTCCACCCAGTCCAGGATCGCGTCGGCGATCTGCTCCGGGGTGCCGGTGACGATGCGGTGCCCGGCGCCGCCGCCGAGTCGGCGCAGTAGTTGGCGAACTGTCAGATTCTCGCGCTGCGCCAGTCCGACGGCGATCTTGTAGAACGTCTGCGAGCCGCCTGCCTCGTCCGCGGCCGTCAGCAGGTGCCAGGGCAGAGGCCCGTCGAGGACCAGCGCGTCCTCGGGGACGCCGAGCTGACCCGCCAGTCGGGTGAGCGCATACTCGGGCGGCACGAGTTCGGCGAGTAGGTCGCGGCGGCGCAGCGCTTCCGCCTCGGTGCTGCCGATCACGGTCGACAGGCCCGGCAGGACCACGACGTCTTCGGCCCTGCGCCCGTAACCGACGGCGCGGGCCTTGACGTCTCGGTAGTACTCGGCAGCTTCCTGTTCCGTCTGCGCGGCCGTGAAGATCACCTCACCGACTCGGGCGGCGAGTGCCCGCCCGTTCGTCGATGCACCGGCCTGCACCACCACCGGCTCCCCTTGTGGTGAGCGCGGAACGTTCAACGGTCCGGCGACGTCGAAGTGGGGGCCGTGGTGGTCGGTGCGGTGGATCTTGTCGGGGTCGGCGAATCGCCATGCCGGTTTGTCGCCCACCAGGGCGTCGGGCTCCCAGCTGTTCCATAGTTTCCGCACCACCTCGACGAACTCGGCGGCCCGGGTATAGCGGCCGGCGTGGTCGGGTTCGTCGTCGAAGCCGAAGTTGCGCGCCGGTTCCCTGCCCGCCGTGGTCACCACGTTCCAGCCCGACCGGCCACCGCTGAGCTGGTCGAGTGTGGCGAAACGCCGTGCGACGTCGTACGGGTCGTTGTAGGTCGAGGACAGTGTGCCGATCAGACCGATCGTCTCCGTCGCAGCGGCGACCGCGGCCAGCACGACGGACGGTTCGAGGCTGTTGAACGGCCGGTAGCGCAGGTCTTCCCGGATCGCCGGACCGTCGGCGAGGAAGATCGCGTCGAGCCTGGCTGCCTCCGCTTTCCGGGCGATGTCGATGTAGTGGTCGAGCCCGAAGGAGGCGAGCGGATCGGTACCGGGAAACCTCCAGGACCCACCGAAGACGCCTGCGTTGAGAATGTTGACGTTGAGGTGAACTTGCCTGCTCACTGCTCCTCCTCGGCCGGCGCGCCCGCTGCGATGGCGGACTTGCCGAGGTTGGCGACGACGAAGTCGCTCTGCGGGAAATGAATCCGGCCCACCATGGCGTTGCGGTGGTGTCGTTCGAGTGGGTTGCTGCGAGACAGTCCCGGGTTCCCGGTGAGGTCGAGCGCTGACTCGGTGATCCGGATCGCCGTCGTCGTCGCCACGTGCTTCGCCAACGCGGGCAGGGCGCTGTTGGTCTCCACTACCGCCGCCGCGTGCCGCAGCAGTGCACGGCTGGTCTGCAGTTGCGCTTCGATCTCCCCCACGCGGTCGTGGAAGCGCGGCACCGTGGCCAGCGGCGCGCCCAGCGCGGTGGGCACTCGGGTGTGGAGGTACCGGACCAGCCAGTCCCTCGTCGCGATCGACACCCCGTTGTAGTTGGCGGCCAGGAGCAGGGGCAGCGCCTGCCTGCCTGCACTGCGGACCTTGCCGGTGCCGTCGTTCGGGTCGCGCAGATCCACCAACCGGGAGTGCGGAATCCGGGCATTGTCGAAGATCACGGTCTGCGTATCCGACGCGCGCAGCCCGAGGTGGTCCCACGTCTGCTTTACCCGCCAGCCCGTGGCCTGGCGGTCGAACAGGAACGTGGCCACCTTCGGCTGGGGATCCGCGGTGGTGGCTGTGACGGTGAACCAGTGCAGCCCCGAGATACCCGTTCCGTAGGCCTTCTCGCCGTCGATCCGCCAGCTGCCGTCGGGCAGGCGGGTGGCCGTGGTGGCGGGGACGCCTCCGCGGGACAGACTGCCGAGTTCGCGTTCCACCGCGAGACCGTTGATGAGGGCGCCCTCGGTGACCGCTGTGCGGAACACGGCGGCCTTCAGGTCGTCGGGCCACGGGTTGTCGGGTCGTTGGAGCGTCAGGTGGTTGGTGTAATTCCACTGCAGGATCAGTCCCACCGACGGGTCCGCCGCCCCGACGCGCTCGATCACCTCGACGGCCTCGGCAATTCCGGCGCCGCCCCCACCGAACTGCTCGGGCACCGTCAGTGACTGCGCCCCGATCCGGCGCAGCGCATCGAACGCGTCGAACGGGAACTCCCCGGTGAGGTCGTGGTATTCGGCGCGGGAGGCGATGAACTCGAGAACCTCGCGGAATCGGTTTTCGTCGAGTCCTCGCACGGTGGTGCGGGGTTCGGTCACTCCGACAGTCATGTGAAGCTTTCCTTCCTGGTGCGGCCGGCAGTCTCGGTCACCTCGAGGCCGAGATTGCCCCGCAGAGTGCGGTGGGTGTATTCGGGGCGGAAGAGTCCGCGGCTCACCAGATGCGGCACCACCTGTTCGACGAAGGCCTCGAGGCCGGTACCCACGTCCCCCGGCATGATCGTGAAGCCGTCGGTGGCACCGCTGCGGAACCATGCTTCGATCCGGTCCGCGATCTGTTCGCCGGTCCCGACGGCCAGCTGGTGACCCGCCCCTCCTGCGAACTTGTGGATCAACTGCCGTGCGGTGAGGGGTTCGCCGGCGAGCAGTGCACGTGTGCTCGCGGCGAATCCGGCCGAACGGGGCAGCGACGACTCCGTGCCCGGAAGATCGTCGGCACTGATCACCGTGTCGAGCCGGAGCCGCTCAGGATCGAGACCGAGTTGTCCCGCGAGCTGCCGCAATGCCGGCTCGAGCGGAATCGTCTCGCGCAGTTCCTCCTCGCGCCGCCGGGCCTCGGCCTCGGTGCCGCCGACGACGGTGATGAGACCGGTCGAGACTTTGACCCGGTCGGGGTCGCGCCCGTTCGCCGCCGCCCTGCCGCGGATGTCGGTCCTGAGGTTCCTCGCGACGTCGACGGTCTGTGCTGCCGAGAACACGAGATCCGCGTACTTTCCCGCCAGGGCGAGGCCGCCTTCCGACGCGCCTGCCTGCACAATCAGCGGCCTGCCCTGTGGTGAGCGCGGCAGCGGCAACGGGCCCGCGACCGACAGGATCGGACCACGATGGCCGGGAGGAGTGATCCGGTCCGGGTCGGCGAACCGCCCGCTCTCGGTGTCCCCGATGATCGCGCCGGCTTCCCACCCGTCCCAGAGCTTGGCCACGACATCGACGAATTCGTGTGCTCTGCGATATCTTTCGTCCTTGTCGGGAGGCTCCGAGAACCCGAAATTGGCGGACGCCGCTGGATGCTGGGTGGTGACCACGTTCCACCCGGCCCGACCGCCCGTGAGATGGTCGAGCGACAGGTATCGCCGGGCCAGGTTGTAGGGATCGTTGTAGGTGGACGATCCCGTCGCGATCACCCCGATGTGTTCCGTTCCGGCGGCCGCATCGGCCAGCATGACCACAGGATCGAGACCGAGGCCGGGAGCGTGGTGAATGTCCGAGGACAGCGCGGGACTGTCACCGACGAAAACGGCGTCGAGGTGTCCGCGCTCGGCGATCCGGATGAGACGACGGAAGTGCGCCGGATCCACGAAATCGCCGGGGTTGTTGCCCTCCACCCGCCAGGAGCCGCGGAAGTGCCCGGGTGTGAGAAGTGAAATATTCAGGTGCAGTTGCGAACTCATGGTCACGTGCTTCAGTATCGAGCGGGAAGGTGAGGCGAACAAGCCAGTGACGCTACGAGATTCGTTAAGAAATCCTCAAACCGGGTCGGACGACCGCAGACGGTTCACGACGCGAGCTGCAGTGGCCCCGCGACCATCCGCAATGCCCTGATGGCCGCGGCCACCGCGGGGCGCTCGATCGACGCCTGACGGTACGTGACGCCGATCTGCCGCGCGCCGTTGGCGACGGGGCACGCGACGAGGTGCCGGTGGGCCTCGGAGACCGCCATCTCGGGGACCACGGCCACCCCGAAACCGGCTTCGACCATTTCCGCCATCCCTGTGAAGCTGCCGCACCGATGCTCGATCCGGGGCGTGAATCCGGCCTGACGGCACGCGAACATCACCGACACGATGGAGGGGGCCCCGTCGGAGGCGGCGATCCAATCCACGTCGGCGACCGCGCCGAGCCCCTGCTGCCTCGCGCGCTCCCGCAACGGAGTCGGAGCCAGGAGCACCAGTGGGTCGTCGAACAGGAACTCCGAGGCGAGACCGGCGGGAAGGTCGCGTGCACGGAACGAGTAGGTGTAGGTGATCGCCAGATCGACTTCCTGCTGCCGGACGGCAGGCACCGAATTGACCGGCATCGCGTCGATGAGTCGCACCCGCAATCCGCGGTGCTCTCGACCCAGTCGCGTGGCCACCGGCAGCGCGAGCCGGGTCAGGGCGGTCTGGAATGTCGCCAGAGTGAGGACGCCGGTGACGGATTCTCCCGTCGCCGCGACGGCGCTCTCCGCTTCTTCCAGTGCGGCAACGACTCTCGACGTGTGATCGACCAGCACCCGGCCCGCGTGGGTGAGACGCAGCACGCGCCCCTCTCTGCGGGTCAGGACCGCACCGACCTCGTCCTCGAGGATCCTCAACTGCTGGGACACCGCGGACGTGGTGATCCCGTGCAGTTCGGACACAGCCGTCATCGTCGTGTGCTCGGCGAGGTCGCGGAGCAGAATCAACCGTCGAATGTCATACACAGGTGGTCCTCGTGGGTAGATCGGCCGGTCGCGCGGGATCTCCGGTCGACCGTATTCCCATCCTGCCCACCGGCGACCGTTCAGCACAGGTTTGTGATCACGACGATTCTGTTCAGTACACCTTGTCGCGCGCACTCGATCCTCGACGCCAAGGCTCTTTCCGGGGATGGAGCGGCGATCAAGAATTCTTCGGCTCGCCGTACCGGTCGGCGAACGACTTGGGTGTGGTGCCGTTGACCAGGTAGTCGCCGATGACCGTCGGCTTGTAGACCACGGGGTTGTGTGAGGCGAGAGTGCGGGCGTTCCGCCAGTGGCGGTCCAGATTGCGTCCCTCTCGCACCGCGGAGGAACCACCCGCGTTGAAAATGAGGTTGGCGGAGTCCAGGACCGCGTCGATCACGGCGATCTGCGCCGCGGACGTGTTCACGAAGACCTCTGCGAACAGGTCGCGGGTGGGCCCCTCGGCCGCGAACCGTGCGTTGACGTCTTCGAGTTCCTGCGCGATCCGCTGCAGGATGCTGTCGACGACCAGAACGTTCTTCGCGATCTTCCCGACCACGCCGAGGACCGCGTAGTCCGACGTCGCCGCATCGGACGGCGCATGCAGACTCGTCCGGGTGCGGCTGCGCACGAGTTCCACTGCGTCGTCTCGCACGTTGCGGTTGATCCCCGCCAGCGTCGCCACGTGCACGATCTGCACGAACGAGGACTGCTGGTCGAGGAATCCCGGGCGGTGCCCGAACTCGCCGAATTCTGCGACCGGTGCCGCCTCGAACTTCGTGGTTCCACTGGCGGTGAGCCGTTGACCGATCCCGTCCCAGTCGTCGATACGGTCGACACCCGCCGCGGTGGCCGCCACGACCACGAAACGGCGCCGCGCATCGCCGTCCGTCACGGCGACCCGGATGTAGTCGGCGTAGAGGGTTCCCGTCGTGTAGTACTTCTCGCCGGATACCACTGCCTCACCGTCGTGGTCGGTGACGGTGGTCGAGATGTCGAACGTTCCCCGGCCGGTGGGCTCCGACTGTGCGTTGCCGAATGCCGCTCCCGCACCGATCTTTTCCAGCCAGTGGGCCCGAACCGGTCCGTCGTCCAGGTTGCGGAGGATTTCGACGGTGGTGAAGTGCCCCCGCAGGATCTGCGGAATGTTGGAATCGGCCTGCCCGAGCTCCGCGAGGAGTTCGAAGAGCTCGGGCAGGGTCGCCCCGTGGCCACCGAACTCGACCGGGACGCGCAGAGCACCGAACCCCGCGGCGAACAGCTCGGCCACCTCCGCGTATGGCAGCTCCCGGGCGCGTTCGCGCTGCGCCGCGCCGGCGGCGATGCGCGCGAAGATCTCCCGGAACCGCGGGAGGGAACGGTCCACGGCGGTGGAATGGTCGCTGACGCGGCCGGTCAGGGTAACAGCGGTCATGAAGGGTCTCCTCGGACGACGTGATCGAGCGCCGTCACCCGGACGGGTGACGGCCGACGGAACGGTCTACCGGCCGGGCCCGAAGGGAACGACCGGAAGCCCAGGTTCTCGTCCCATCTCATATCGAGACATGTTGCCGATCAACACAATCAGCCTTGACGCTTTGTGTAGATCCGCTAAATCCGCGTCTCGTCGCCGTGTGCCCGTGCAGGCTCGTTCGCGGGCAGGCCTGCGTCCTTCCATGCGGCGAACCCGCCGTCGATGTGCACCACGTTGCGGAAGCCCCGCTCGAGCAATCCCTCCGCCACCGGGCCGGACCCCGCAATGGATCCGCACACGACGACGATCGGCTGGTCGAGCGAGATGATCTCGGCGTGCTTCGTGGGTGAGTCGAGTCCGAACTGTTCGTCGAGTGCGTCGCGGTCGGCAACGATCGCTCCCGGGACCTCGCCGTTCTCTCCGCGCCCCTTGTCGCTGCGCACGTCCACGAGCACGGCGCCGCCGTTGACGGCCGCGGCCGCGAGCACCGGGGTGACGAGGGCGGGGGTGAGTCGGCCGGCGGTGTCGGTGTTGTCGGTCATGTGATGTCCTTTTCGGTAGGTGGTTGTCCGGATGTCAGAGCGCAGCGGCGAGAAGTTGGTTCTCGCCGGGTACGGCGTGCAGTAGGTTTCGGGTGTAGGCCTCGCGCGGCGCGCCGAAGATGTCGTCGACACGTCCCGACTCCACCACCCGCCCGCCGCGCATCACGGTGACGTCGTCGGCGATCAACCGCACCACGCCCAGGTCGTGGGTGATGAACAGGTACGTCAGCCCGAATTCGGCCTGTACGTCGACGAGGAGTTGCAGGATCTGCGATTGAACCGAGACGTCGAGGGCCGAGACCGCCTCGTCGAGAACGACGATTCTCGGGTCGGCGGCGAGTGCCCTCGCGATCGCGACGCGCTGCCGTTGCCCGCCCGACAGTTCGACGGGTTTGCGCCGGAGAAACGTGCTGTCGAGCGCCACCGCGTCGAGCAATTCGACCACCCGTGTGCGGCGTTCGGTTCGATTGTTCCGAATCTTGAACGCAGCCAGAGGTTCCGTGATGATCTGCTCGATGCTGAGCTTGGGGTCGAGTGACGAGTAGGGGTTCTGGCGTACCAGCTGGATCCTGCGTCGCACCGGCCGGAACCGGCGGTGGGACAGTCCGTCGATCCTGTCGCCTTCGAGCAGAACCTCGCCGGCGTCCGGTCGGCTGAGCCCGACCGCGATTCGCGCGAGTGTGGACTTGCCTGCTCCCGATTCACCGACCACGGCGTGGGTGGAACCGGCGGTCACACCGACGGTCACACCGTCGACCGCGACGAACTCGGAGGCCTTCGAGCCCGACCCGACGGTGAACCGCCTGGTCACGTCGCGCAATTCCAGGACGGGGCCCGCAGCCGCGGTGTCGTCCACGGCGCGCGCCGCGAGCGCGAGCGGTGACGGACCGAGGCGCGCGCTGCGGAACGACGGCGCCGCGGCGATCAGCGACCGGGTGTATTCCTGCCCCGGATTCTCGACCAGCTCCCGTGTCTCGCCTTGTTCGACGATCCTCCCCTGCCGCATGACGACCACGCGGTCCGCCCGGTCGAACGCCACACCGAGGTCGTGGGTGACGAGTAGGACGCCGAGCCCGAGGGTGTCGCGGAGAACCGCGAGGTGGTCGAGGATCACCTTCTGGACCGTCACGTCGAGCGCCGACGTGGGCTCGTCCGCCACCAGCAGTGCCGGATCACTCGCGAGGGCAATCGCGATGAGGACTCGCTGCTTCATCCCGCCGGAGAGTTCGTGCGGGAACTGCGAGTAGATCCGTTCGACACTGTTCAGTCCGGCGAGGCGCAGTTTTTCGAGCGCCAACTCCCGCGCCGGACCCGATTCGACCTTCCGGTGCAGCCGGATCGCCTCGAGGACCTGCACCCCGACTCTTTTCACCGGGTTGAGCGAGGTGCCGGGATCCTGTGGAACGAACCCGACGAACGGACCGCGCAGCTGTGCCAGCTGCCGGTCCTTCCACCGGGTCACGTCCCGCCCACCCAGGTGGATCGTGCCGGACTCGATGGACGCCGACGACGGCAGGAGCCGCAACGCGGCATGGACGGTGGTGCTCTTGCCCGAGCCCGATTCACCGACGACGGCGACGAACTCACCCGGGTGGACGCTCAGCCCCACACCCTCGACGGCGGTCTTCCCGGCCCCCCGAGCGGTACGGTAGCTGACCCGCAGATCGTCGATCTGCAGCAGTGGACCGTGCCCCTGTTCGACGTCGCTCATCTCTGGTCTCCTAGCGATTTGCTGATGCGGTTGGTGGCGAGCACGACCACGGCGATCAGGACGCCGGGCAGGATCGAGATCCAGGGGTAGGTGGCGAGGTAGTCGCGCCCCTCCGACACGGCGAGCCCCCACTCGGGCTCCGGCGGCGGCGCTCCGTAACCGAGGAAGCCCAGTGCCGCCACGGCAAGGATGGCCGAACCGCATTCGAGCGCAGCCAACGACAACACGGCGGTGACCGAGTTCGGCAGCACGTGCCGGACCACGACCCGACCGAAGCCGGCTCCCGATCCGTAGGCCGCCTCCACGTAGTCGCTCTGGGCGACCTTCAGCACCTCGGAGCGCATCACCCGGGCGAATGCCGCAACCGCGGAGATCCCTACCGCCAACGCCACATTGAAGGTTCCGTATCCGAGTGCCGTCACCACCGTCATGGCGAGCAGGAGCGCCGGAATCGCGAGCAGCACATCGACGAAGCGCATGACGATCGCATCGGTGCGACCGCCGACGAACCCGCTGAGCAGACCGACGACCGAACCGACGACGAACCCCACCAATACCGCGAGTAACGTCGCACTGAGCGTCGTGGACGCCCCGAAGATCACGCGGGCGAGGAGGTCCCGGCCGAGACGGTCGGTCCCGAAGAGGTGGTCGGGACCGGGTGGGCTGAAGCTGGCGTCGACGTCACCGTCGTAGGGACTGAACGACGTGAACCAGCCCGGCGCCACCGCCCAGAGAACGACCGTGACGATCACCAGCCAGGACAGGACCAGGCCCGGTGCGGTCGACGCGAGCCGCACGAACCGCACGAACCGGTCGCCGGCGGTGTCGGCGGTGGATGAGGCCGATGAGCGGAAATCGAATGTGGTCACTGTGGTGCCTCCTTACCCGGCCGCCGGGGCGGCGCCGGCCAGGACCCGCGTGCGCAGCCGCGGGTCGAGCAGCGGATAGACGATGTCGACCACGAAATTGACGACCACGAAGACGACGGCCGCGAACACCACCACCGCCTGCACGAGCATCACGTCCTGCGTGCGGACTGCCGTCTCGGTCAGCCGGCCGAGGCCGGAACGCGAGTAGATGGTCTCGACGATCACCGCGCCGGCCAGCAAATTCCCGAGGGTGAGTCCGGCAATCGTCAGTGCGGGCAGGCTCGCGTTCTTGAGAACATCGCGCACCAGAACCCACAACCGGCTGGCGCCCTTCGCGACGGACACCGTGACGTAGGGCGCGTTCAACCCGAGTTCGATGTTCTTCAGCAGCAGCTGCGCGATGGGCGCCGACACCGGTATCGCCAGCGTGACGGCGGGCAGCACGAGCGAGGCGAAGCCGTCGTTTCCGATGGGGGGAAACCATCGCAGCTGGAACGAGAAGACCTGCAGGATCGCGAGCCCCACCAAGAACACCGGTACGGACACACCAGCCGCGGGGAGGGACGCGATGGCCTGCGACAGCCACGAACTGCGGGTGTACGCCGCCGACAGCGCAATTGCGAACGCCACGATCACCGCGAGCAGCAGTGCGGCACCCGCGAGGATCGCCGTCTGCGGCAACACTGCGAAGATCATCGACCACACGTTCTCCCCCGTGCGCACCGAATGCCCGAAGTCCCCGTGCAACGCACCGAACAGTCGCGTGGCGTACTGCACGACCACCGGCTGATCGAGACCGTAGTGTGCGCGCGCCGCGTCCTTGTCGGCGTCACTGACCAGTTCCGCCTCGCTCGGGTCGAACATGAGGTCGACGGTGTCGTACGGAAGCACGTACAGCAGGACGAACGTGAGCGAGTACGCCGCCCACACGACGAACAAGGACTGACCCAGTTTGGCGAGGATGTACCGTCCCATTGTTCAGCCCTGCTCTATCCAGGTGTCGTAGAACACGTTTCGCGACTGTGCCTCGTAGCCCACGTTGTGGACCTTCGGGTTGGCCGCGGTCACCTGGGCCGGGTTGTACACCGGCACACTGAGGATCTCCTCGTTGAGAACGAAGTCCTGCGCCGCGGCGGCCGCGGCGGCACGCTTGGCCGGATCGAGTGTCTCGTTGACGGCGCGGAACGTGTCGATCGCCTTCTGCCGGACGGGGTTGTCCGCAGTGATGGCGGCGCCGTTCGTGAACAGCGGCGAGTAGGTCTGCTCGAGCACCGCCACGTCCGATCGGCTGGTATTGAACACCTGGACGTTCCATTTGCCCTGCAGCTTGCTCGCCGCCTGGTAATCGGGGATGGGAAGGACCTGCAACTGCAGGTCCACACCGATGTCACGCAGATCCTGCTGGATGAGTTCGAACGCGGGCTTGTTGATCACCAGGTTGTTGATGGCGAGCAGACTCAGGTTGAGCGGCTTGCCGTCGGCGTTGACGCGAATACCGTCCGGGCCTTCCTTCCAGCCGGCCTGATCCAGGATCCGCTTCGCCTCGTCCTGGTTCTCGACCAGTCGATCGCTGAAGTCCGCATATCCCGGCACGCGCTCCGAGACCACCGAGGACGACGGCCGGTAGCTGTCGGTCAGTACCGTCTTCGCCAGCGCGTCCCGGCTCCAGCCGAGTTTGACGGCCTCGCGCACGGCACGCTCGTTGGTCGGGAAGAGATCGGTCTTGAAATCGAATGCGATATCGCGGCCCGGGATCAGCTGGGGAACGATCTCGTAGCCCTCGGCGCGCAGCGGCGCCTCGTCGGTCGTGTTGACGTCCAGGATCGCGTCCACCTCACCCGAGCGCAACGCCCCCGTCCGGACCCCGGCCTCCGGGATGACGAGCACTTCCACGGCGTCGAGGTAGGCGTCACCGTTGTGCCCCCGGCTCGCCGGCGCCCAGTTGTATCCTTCCCGCTTCCGCAGGACGGTCTTCTCCTGGTACACGTGTTCGGTCACGACGAACGGCCCGGTCGCCACGATGTTCTGTGGAAGCGCGCGGTCCTCTTTCCTCAACTGCAGCGTCGTGTGCCCGAGGATCCCGGCAAAGTACATCGAGAGACCCTGGAGGAAACCGGCACTCGGCTTGTCGAGGGTGACCTTCACGGTGCTCGGATCGATCACCTCCGTGCCGACGTACCCGCCCCAGTACGCGGATACCGGGACGACACCGAGTTCCTTGTTGCCGAAACCGAGGAGGTCGAAGTTCTCCTTCACCGAGTCCGCTGTCAACGGCGTGCCGTCGCTGAACGTGACGTCGTTCCGCAGGTGGAACGTGAATTCCGTCAGAGTCTCGTTGACGTCCCAGGACGTCGCCAGCCAGGGCTCGAGAGCACCCGATTCGGGATTCTGATAGACGAGCTTGTCGCTGATGTTGCTCGTGATCAGCGACTCCGGGTACGAGCTACCGGAATGCGGATCGAGGTTCGCCGGCGCGTCCAGGACGGCGAACCGGAGGGTCCCGCCGGGAACCGGATCCCCTCCGACGTTCGAGGAGGCCACCGACTGGGATGCGGCGCACCCGGTGAGCACCAGTGCTGCGGCGGCCGTAGCCGCAATCAGAGCTGTTGCTCTGCCGACGAATCTTCGGGTCATCTGACGGAACTCCTCAATGCATGGACGAACGGAAGGAAGGAAGACGAGACACGCGCGTGGCGCCGAATCCACCCCGACGACGGTCGGGCGGACGGGACGATCAGGGGATCGGAGGTACAAACTCCGAATCGGGTGCCCGCAGGCGCCCGGTCACGAGATCAGCGACAACAGTGGAACGCAGCGGAGGAGAACAGGGGGCCATGGGCGCTCATCACGTTCTTCCTTCCGCGTCTCGACACTCGTCACAACTGTGACCAGCTGAGTGTGCACAGTGCCGGAATGACGAACAACCAACCTGAACTACGAGGTTCTTTAAGATTGGCTCAAGGGAACGATCGGCCGACGATCGGCGGCCGCAGTGTGCCCGGTCGAGCTGATCTGTATCCCCATCCTCGGTGAACGGGGACGGGAATGCGACCGTATCCGTTTACGACTCCGCCACCCGGGGAATGTCGTAGGCGAAGGTGATGCCAGATGTTGAATTCCGAGATCTCGAACCCCGTGCGGACCGCCCGAAGCTTCCTCGACCGGCGCCGGGGGCCGTCGGACCGTGAACTCGTGACCACTGCGAAGGCGGTCCTGATCACCAGACGCGGCTACAGCGATGCCCAGGCTTTCGACGAACTACTCGACGTGGCGCGCAGGCACCACCTCTCCGTGCAGGGCGCTGCCCGGTGCCTGATCGATCTCACCAGCAACACCGGTCACCTCACGAGTCGCAGGCCGGTCGCATTCCCCGAGTGGGAAGGACTCCGCGGACCGTCCTCCGGGCACCACCGTCGTCCGTCGCAGCGGATGGACAGTCTGCAGGGACGCCACCACCCCCACCTCGCGACACAGGTTCGACCGTGATGACACCTGATGTGTAGGCGAATGTGCCAAGTGGGCAAGATAGGACGCCGCCGCGGAGTTACCCCGGCGGCGCCATGCACTTCGTCAAGAGTTGGTTGATGAGCGTGTCGATATTGCGACGCGCGGTGACGGGCCGCGTTCCTCTGCCGCGGCCCGTGCCCGATATAGGCCGAAGGCGGTCGGACCGGCCTCACAAGCGACGGGTTCGAGGATGCGAACTACTGCCGGAGCGGGGCATGCCGGCGACCCGCTTGCGGAGGTGCTCGCGCGGATTGAGCGCTGGGTTGACGCAGCTAGTGAAACAGGCATGACCATTCGCAACGCCACCGTCATTGCAGCGATATCCTTGGATACATCCGCGAGAGGCCGGCAGTGATGCATTTCTTCGACAGTGGCTCGGACCGGAAGAATCGATGTAGTCAATGACTGACATCGATCCTTTCGCGACGCAACGTGGCGCGTCGGGATCGGTCGCGATGGACCTCGCAGCCGCCGGATTCGAGGACGCACAAGAGGTCGGCCGCGGTGGTTTCGGGGTCGTCTACCGCTGCACCCAGGCGGCGCTCGACCGCACCGTGGCAATCAAGGTCCTCACCGCGGACCTCGACGAGGAGAACCGGGAACGGTTCCTGCGTGAGCAGCGCGCGGCGGGCAGGCTGACCGGACACCCCAATGTCGTCAATGTCCTCCATGTGGGCGTCACCGACAGCGGTCGGCCGTACATCGTCATGCCGTACCACGCCCAGGACTCACTCGACACGCGGATCCGGCGCGACGGACCGCTCCCGCTCGACGAAGCGCTGCGGCTCGGGGTGAAGATGGCCGGTGCCCTCGAGACTGCCCACCGCCTCGGGATCCTTCATCGCGACGTCAAGCCCGGGAACATCCTGATCACCGACTACGGCGAGCCGGCCCTGTCAGATTTCGGCATCGCCCGTATCGCCGGCGGGTTCGAAACCACCGCCGGCGTCGTGACGGGTTCGCCGGCGTTCACCGCCCCCGAGGTGGTGACCGGCGAACCTCCGAGTGCTGCTGCCGATGTCTACGGCCTCGGTGCCACGTTGTTCGCTGTGATGACCGGTCACGCTGCCTTCGAACGCCGCAGCGGGGAGCAGGTGGTAGCCCAGTTCCTGAGGATCACGGCCGAGCCCGTTCCGGACCCACGGAAGCACGGCATTCCCGAGGACGTCAGCACGATCATCGAACATGCCATGTCCGGTACCCCGGCGAGCCGCCCCTCCGCCACGGAACTCGGTCAGCAACTCCGCGCATCCCAACGTCTCCATAATTTTCCCGTCGACGAGATGGCACTGCACACCGAACCGGGAGACAGCCATCGCGAGGAGAAAGTGGCGGCGGCCGACCAACCCGTTCCCACCGCGCACGAATTCTTTCGTGAAGTGACAAGTTTCGTCGGACGCCGAAATGAAGTGGCCGCGGTCAAGGCGCGGCTCGCGGATTCTCGGATAGTGACACTCACGGGATTCGGAGGGGTAGGTAAGACCCGGCTGGCGTGCCGCGTCGCCTCGGAAGTGCGCAGAACCTACGCCGACGGCATCTGGTTCGTGGATCTCGCCGCGATCTCCCTTCCAGAACTTGTCGTCAGCGCAATTGCCGAGGCGCTCGATATTCGAGACGGAGTGACTGCGGATGGAACTCACTACCTCTTCGAATTCCTCGGTGGAAGGCATGCACTCATCGTCCTGGACAACTGTGAGCACTTGATCGAGGCGTGCGGAACAGTCGCCGCCGACATTGTTCGGCGGTCGGACCGCGTGCAGATCCTGGCAACCAGTCGGGAACCGCTCGGTGTGCTGGGTGAGGCCGTGTTCGAGGTTCCTCCCATGTCGGTTCTAGATGAAGCTCAGCTCGTCGAGGGACGAGACGGAAAGAGCTTTCATTCCGAGGCGGTCGATCTTTTCGAGCAACGCGCCGCATCCGTCGTCCCCGGATACACCCTCGACGACCAGAGCCGCCTGGGGGTTGCCCGTCTGTGCCGGCGGCTGGACGGCATCCCTCTGGCCATCGAACTCGCAGCCGTCCGGATCAGGTCCCTTCCCCTCGACCGCGTCCTGTCACGGGAGGGCGCACTGTTCGATCTGTTGACCCGGGGAAACCGTGGCGGTCCGGTGCGGCATCAGACGCTGCGTGGCGCCATCGATTGGAGCTTCGATCTGTGCTCGCCGGAGGAACAAGTCCTGTGGGCGCGGCTGTCGGTCTTCGCGGGCGGTTTCGATTTCGATGCAGTCGAGAGCGTGTGCACTGATCCGGACATCGTTCCGGATGCTCTCGAATTGATCTCCACTCTTGTCGAAAAATCGGTCATTTCCACCGTTCAGTCCGGATCCACGGTTCGATATAAGTTGCTGGAAAGCATCAAGGATTACGCGGTCGAGAGACTTGCCGAGCAAGGTGACCAGGACAAGTGGCACAGGAATCACCGCGACTATTTCCTGCGGATGTCGGAACGCAGCGAGGCTCAGTCACTGGCATCGGGCCAGCTGGAATGGAACCGTCGCCTCCGGCACGAGCGTGCGAACCTGCGGTCGGCGCTGGAGTACTGCCTGTCCACCCCAGGCGAGGCCCGAACCGGTCTGCGGATGGCAGGTTCGCTGTGGTTCTTCTGGAACGCGAGTGGCCTGCTACGAGACGGGCGGTACTGGCTGACCCGGGCCTTGGAGGCCGACCGCCAGCCGAGCCGCGAGAGGGCGAAAGCGCTCTGGGTGATCGGTTGGTACGCAATGATTCAGGGCGACATCACGACCTCCAAGCGCTACTTGCTGGAATGCAGCGACGTCGCGGAATCGGTCGGTGATCGAACCGCCCAGGCGTTTGCGCTTCAGTTCAGAGGCGCGGCGGAGGAGATCGACGGAAATCTCGAAGAAGCGTTGGAGCTTCTCACCGCCGGCATGTCACACCACGCCGAGTCAGGGGAAGTCAACTCCCTGACACTGTTGGGCGGCGCCCAATTGGCTTTCGTGCACTGCCTGTCCGGCAACCTCGAACAATCCCTTGCTTCGGCGGAGGAAACCATCGCCCAGGGCAAAGCGCTGCCGGAGCGGTTCTCGACGTCGTGGGCGCTGTGGGCGCGCGGACTCGCACTGTGGACCCAGCGCAAGTACCCGCAAGCTTCGGATTCGTTGAAAGAAGCGATCGAACTGAAGCAGTCACTGAGCGACTGGTTGGGTGTGAGTGCATGCACCGAGATTCTTGCGTGGATCGCGATCGAGGAAGGCAATCCCGCTCGATCCGCACGTCTGCTGGGTATCGGGCGCACTCTGTGTGGCGAGATGGGGAGCTCTCCGCTCTTCGGAAACGAAGAGTTGATCCGCACACGAACTCGTTACGAGAATCGCACCCGTCAGCTGCTGGGTGACTCTGCGTTCGAGCGAGAATCCCAGGCCGGTGAACGCCTCGAACACCTCGCGTCGATCGAATTCGCGTTGCAAAAGCGCACGTCCAAGCCGGCGGCGCAGGACACTCCTTCAGCGCAGGTGAAGCTCACCCCTCGTGAGAAAGAAGTGGGAAAGCTGGTTGCGGAGGGACTCACGAACAAGGAGATCGCGGAACGGCTGGTCATCTCGCCCCGTACCGCAGAAGGACACGTAGACCGCATCCTCACGAAGACCGGGCATCGATCCCGCGCGCAGCTTGCCGCCTGGATCGCCCGCGAGGAGAGCATCGATTCCCGAAAGCCGTAGTTCGGCCTCCGCTGGGTCCACCGGGGGCATACCTGCGTAGGAAATGCAGGTAGTGAAGCACGTAGATCACCGCCGTCACACGCGCCGTGCAATTGCGAGTC
This sequence comes from Rhodococcus sp. ACS1, assembly GCF_002300155.1. Lineage (NCBI taxonomy): Bacteria > Bacillati > Actinomycetota > Actinomycetes > Mycobacteriales > Nocardiaceae > Rhodococcus > Rhodococcus sp. ACS1. The sequence continues at coordinate 311,649 of NZ_NSDZ01000006.1, read as the reverse complement.
TTATCGGCATGAACAGCACGCACCTCCACCAGAACAACTCACACACCAGCATCTCCTCCTGGAAGCGGTTCGCCACCGCCGCGGTCGCCACCGCCGCACTCGGCGTCATCCCCGCCGGCACTGCAGCCGCGACCACAGCTGCCGCCACCCCCGTCGCCGTCGTCGCCGCACATGGCACTCCCCGCGACCACGACAACACCATGCAGCAGCAGAGCCGGCACGACCGGCAACGCGACCAAAGGCAGGACCGCCGCGCCGAAACCACCATCGGCGACCCACTCCTTGCCGGCTGGCACAGCAGCAGCACCCCGATGTAGGGCGTTTGCACCGTCGATCGCCCCACCCCACCGTCACCACCCACCAGAGAAATCCCCAGAAGGAAGTAATGAGCATGACCGAAACCCGCACCACCGAGGCGACCACCACCGCGACGGTCGCGACCGTCGACATGAAACTCGAGGTCCTCGTCCTCCCCGTCTCCGACATGGATCGCGCCACCGACTTCTACACGAAACTCAGCTGGCGACGAGACTTCACACCGCCCGACTCCGGCGTCGTCCAGTTCACCCCGCCAGGCGCCGCCACCTCGATCCATTTCGGCACCGACCTGACCACCGCCGCACCCGGCTCCGCCACAGCCTTCCTGATCGTCTCCGACATCGTCGCCGCCCACCAGCAGCTGGTCGCCGCCGGAACCGATGTCAGCGACATCTTCCACTACACCGCCAACGGCCCGGTCCCCGGACCGGACCCCGACCATTCCAGCTACAACTCGTACGCCAGCTTCCACGATCCCGACGGCAACACCTGGAAGTTGCAGGAAGTCACCACCCGGCTGCCCGGCCGCATCGACTCCGCCGCAACAACATTCAGTTCCCACCGCGAACTGGTGAAGGCGCTTTTCCGCGCGGCCATCGCCCACGGTGAACACGAGAAGCGCAACGGCGGACAGTACGACGAGAACTGGCCCGACTGGTACGCCGCCTACATGGTCGCCGAACAGGCCGGGTCTGAGCTGCCCATCTAACGCTCCGATCCACCCAAAAGCCATTCTCCACCAACAATCAACACAGCAAGGACCCCACATGTCTGTCACATCCGAAGTCGCGATCCGGCCGTTCACGATCGAGTTCCCCGAGACCGAACTCGAGGCGCTGCGCCAGCGCATCGCGGCCACACGGTGGCCCGACAAGGAGACCGTCGCAGATCACTCGCAGGGCGTGCCGCTCGCGACGAGCCAGGCACTCGCGCAGTACTGGGCGTCGGATTATGACTGGCGCAAGGTCGAGGCGAAGCTGAACGCTCTGCCGCAGTTCATCACGGAGATCGATGGGCTCGACATTCACTTCATTCACATTCGCTCGAAGCACGAGGACGCGTTGCCGCTCATCGTCACGCACGGGTGGCCCGGGTCGATCATCGAGCAGCTGAAGATCATCGAACCGCTGACCGATCCCACCGCTCATGGTGGTGACGCATCGGACGCTTTCCATCTGGTGATTCCGTCGGGGCCCGGCTACGGGTTCTCCGGCAAACCGACCACCACCGGCTGGGGCCTCGACCGCATCGCACGCGCCTGGATCGAGCTGATGAAGCGCCTCGGATACACGCGGTACGCGGCTCAAGGCGGCGACTGGGGCGCGATCGTCACGGAACTGATGGCTCTGCAGGCGCCGCCGGAACTGGTGGGCATTCACACCAACATGGCTTCCGTGGTTCCACCCGAGATCGATCAGGCGCTCCGCACCGGCAACCCACTGCCGTCCGATCTCTCCGACGACGAAAAGGCCGCCTCCGACCAGCTGGCATTCTTCTACCAGCACATCGGCTACGCCGTGGAGATGGGGACGCGCCCACAGACACTGACCGGATTGACGGATTCGCCCGTCGGACTGGCAACGTTCATGCTCGACCACGACGCGAAGAGTTTGGAGCTGATCGCCCGGGCCTTCGCCGGACAGCCCGAAGGCCTGACGCGAGACGACGTCCTCGACAACATCACGCTGTTCTGGCTGACGAACACCGCGGTGTCCGCAGCTCGGCTCTATTGGGAACTCACGTCCCCGGCGTTCCTCGCCACCAGGGGCGTCTCCATCCCGGTTGCCGTGAGCGTCTTTCCCGACGAGCTCTATCAGGCACCGCGCAGTTGGACGGAGAAGGCGTATCCCAACCTCGTCCACTACAACAAGCTCGACAAGGGCGGGCACTTCGCGGCCTGGGAACAGCCACAGCTCCTGGCTGAAGAGATTCGCGTGGGCCTGCGGTCGCTTCGATAGCCGAGCGCCGTCGGACGTGTGCACCGGCCCACGTCCTGCCGCGGGCGACCGGGTGGCTCACTGCGAGCCTCCCGGTCGCCCCGGCTGCGCGGCCACGCCGTGCGTTCTCTGCGCCACAGCCCGACATCGTCTCGTTTCACACAAGAAAAGGTATGAACCATGTTCGCTGTTCAGTTCGATTCTCCTGGATACATCGATGTGCTCCAGGTGCGAAATATTCCAGTCCCCAGTCCGGGTGAGGGTGAAGTACTCATCGCCCTCGAAGCATCGGCGATCAATCCCGCGGACGTGAAGATTCGTAGCGGGATGATCACACCTCAGGGAACTGCGCCGTTCACGCTCGGATACGACCTGGTGGGCACCGTAAAACAGACGGGCCCGAATGCCGGCCGGTTTCTGCCCGGTGATCGGGTCATTGGTGCCTCGACGTCGGCCGTCACCGGAAACGGGACATGGTCGGAGTTCGTCTGCCTCCCGGAGACGTCCCTTGCCCGTGCCCCCGAAAACGTCGACCCGGCCATCCTTGCCCAGTTACCCCTACCCGGCTTGACAGCGATGCAGGCCGCCGATGCTCTGCAGTTGACTCCGGGATCCGACGTGCTCGTCGCCGGAGCCGCCGGCGCGGTCGGACGTATCGCCCTGCAGCTTCTCCACCTCCGCGGATACCGCGTGCACGCGTTGGTTCGGCGGGCCGAGCAGGCGGAATCATTGCCGACCGGTGTAGCCGAGGAAGTACATATCGGCTCACTGCCGGTCTCCCGCGTCGACGCAGTGATCGACACCGCAGGAATTGACCTGTCCGCCGCGTTACGGCCCGGGGGGCACTACGTCACCGTTGTCCCGGGAAGCCCGCCCCACAGCGTGTCGCCGGAGAGCGCGACGCTGGTGATCACCCACGAGTCCGGCGCGATGTTGCACGCACTCGCCGAACTCCTCGCCGCCGGTGAGCTCGACCTCCCCGGCTCGACAACGTTCACGTTCTCAGAGATCGAGGCTGCTCACCACGAGTACGACCGCCAGCTGGGACGCCGCATCACGCTCGTCGTCTGACCGGCACGGTAGCGGCCCACCGAGATCAGCGAAGAATCCATGAACGACGAATCCAATCGAGCCGGGCCCGCGGGCCGCCCGACCGAACTCACCCCGATGCCCGTGCCGCCGCCCGACGCGAAGGCACGATCGGGCGGTGGTTCGGGCAATTCGATGCCGGTCCGGGGCCGAGGCCGGACCGGAAACCTGCCGGTGGACCTGACCGGTTTCGTCGGCCGTCGCCACGAGGTGGGCGAGACGAAGAAGATGCTGTCCGCGTCCCGGCTGGTGACATTGACCGGGATCGGGGGCGTCGGGAAGACCCGGCTCGCGCTGCGAGTCGCCACCGACTCGCAGCGAGCGTTCACCGACGGGGTGTGGCTGATCGAGCTCAGTGAGCTCTCCGATCCGGAGTTGGTGACCGGTGTCGTATCGGATGTCCTCGGACTGAGGAATCACACGGTGGACGCACCGTTGGTCCTGCTGACCGACCACCTCGCCGACAAGGATGTGTTGCTGGTGCTCGACAACTGTGAGCACCTGGTCGAGTCGGTGGCGGCACTGGCGGCCACCGTGTTGCGGACCTGCCCAGGGGTGCGCATCCTGGCGACGAGCCGGGAGCCGCTGAGGGTCAGGGGGGAGGCGGTGACCCGGGTTCCGCCGATGCAGACCCCCAACCCAGACCATGCGCCGTCGCTTCGCGGGGTGCCCGGCTACGAATCGGTCGCGTTGTTTCTGCAACGAGCCGTCGCCGCCGTTCCCACGTTCGAACTCACGGAGGACAATCAGGTGGCGGTGGCGCAGATCTGCGCTCGCCTGGACGGATTGCCATTGCCGATCGAATTGGCCGCAGCTCGGCTGCGAGTCATGTCCGTGCACCAGATCCTCGACCGCTTGACCGATCGATACCGCCTGCTCACCGGCGGTAGCCGTGCCGCACCAGACCGGCAGAAGACGTTGCGGTGGTCCATCGACTGGAGTTACGAGCTGTGCACCCCGCAAGAGCAGCGTCTGTGGGCGCGGTTGACGGTGTTCGCCTGCAGCTTCGAACTCGACGCCGCCGAAGCCATCTGCGGCGAGGGTGATCGGGGCGACGATCTGCTCGACGTCGTGTCGGCACTGGTCGACAAATCGATCTTGATCAGGGAAGAGGCCGGCGACGTGGTCCGGTACCGGATGCTGGACATCTTGAGAGAGTACGCCCAGGAAAAACTGCAGCCGGGCGAATACCCCAACCTGCGCAGACGCTTTCGGGACTGGTACCAGGAGCTGATCACGCGTGCCGCGGCCGACATCATCAGTCCTCGTCAGCTGCATTGGCTCGATCTCCTCGATAGGGAACAGCCGAATCTTCGTGCTGCCCTACATTTTGTGCTCTCCGAACCAGACGAGGCCGACGCCGGACTGCGCATGGCGGTCGGGTTGTTCCCGTTCTGGATCTCCCGCGGATACCTGCGGGAGGGCCGGCTCTGGCTCGACCGGGTCCTCGCCGCCCACGTCGGCGAATCCGGTGCGGATCCGGCCAAAGCCCTGTACCTGGTCAGCCTCTTCGCGGGAGTGCAGGGAGACGTGACTGAAGGTGTTGGTCTGCTGGCCCGCGCCGATTCCCTCGAGGATCGGCCGGGCGCCACCTGGATGCGTGCGCTGCGGGGATTCGTCCGAGGATTCCTCGCTCTCTACAACCGCGACTCCGTCTCCGCCGTAATGTATTTCGATGAGGCGATCGGTGCCGCGCAAGAAACCGAGGGTGCCGACTTCTTACACGTAGTGAGCCTGTTGGGCAAAGGGCTCTCCTACGTGTCGCTCGGCGACGCGTCCAAGGCGCGCGTCTGCCACGCGGAAATGCTTGCCCTCGCCGGGACACTCGGCGACTTCGTGTACTGCGGGCGGTCCGCGATGATGGGGGCCTGGGCGTGGTGGTGCGATGGTGATCGCACCCGGGCGCGAGCGGTCATCGAGGAGGGAATCCGACTGTCGACTCGTGCCGACGACTCGTTCGGCATCGGCTGCAGCCTGGAAGCGCTCGCATGGATCGAGACCGACCACGATCCCGGCTGCGCCGCAGTCCTTCTCGGAGCCGCCGCCGCAATCTGGCGGGACGTCGGCGGAACCATGGCCAACTATCTCACCGGTCTGAGTTACCACAGCGACTGCGAACAGCAGGCACGCCGTGTGCTCGGTGACCGACAGTTCGACGAGAAGTACCAGCACGGCAGCGCGTTCAGCGTCGACGACGCGGTCGAATACGCCTTCGATATACAGCCCGTGCCTGCGAAGAAGTCTCCCGAAGTCGGCACCCTGAGCCGACGTGAACGACAAGTCGCCGAGCTCGTCGCCGAGGGGCTGACCAACAGGGCGATCGCCGCAAAGCTGGTCATCTCGCAGCGGACCGCACAGGGGCACGTCGAACGGATCCTCTCCAAACTCGGCTACACCTCGCGAACGCAGATCGCCACGTGGCTCGTGGAACAGCGACACCAGCAGAACCCCGGCCCCGAGATGCGAACTCACCACTCATGACCAGGCCGGCGTTGCATACCGCCGCCACTGATCGCACCGACCAGCCACCACGGCGACCGTGACCGATCGCCACACCGTGCGTCCCCCTCTCTTGTCAGGTGAGTGGACGAGCGATACCATCACGATTACCAAAACTGGAAACACATTTCGAAAGTAGGAAATCTTGAAGGTCCAGCGAATTGCCGTGATCGGCGCAGGGCCCGCCGGGCTGAGTGCAGCCAAACACCTCATCGGACGGGGCTTCGACGTCACCGTCTACGAGAAGGGGTCCGAGGTCGGTGGGCTGTGGGTATACGACAACGACAACGGGATCGGCGCGGCATATCAGTCGCTGCGGATCAACTCCGAAGCGAAGGACACCGGTTACCGCGACTTTCCGATACCCGCGGAGGCATCCCTGTTCCCCACTCACTATGAGATGCGGGCTTACTTCGACGCCTACGCCGACCACTTCGGTTTGCGGGCGCACATCGTTGTCAACACCACGGTCGACAGCGTCGAGCCGGTAGCAGAAGCACCCGCCTGCCCGCGCTGGAAGCTGAAGCTGAACGATGGCACGGAACCCGAATTCGACCGTGTGGTGGTAGCGAACGGACACCAGTCGATCCCGAGCCACCCCCCGTTCGCAGCCGACTTCACGGGTGAATACCTGCATTCACGGGACTACCGGGCGCCGGATCGCTTCGCCGGAAAGAAGGTCCTCGTGATCGGGACCGGAAACAGCGGCCTGGACATCGCTGCGGATGTCTGCATTGTGACGGACCGAACGGTGCTGGCTGCCCGCTCTCCCGTTCTGATCATGCCTCGAATGATGTTCGGTGCTCCGTTGTCACGCTTTCTGGCGAAGGTGGAGCGCCCCTGGCTACCTTGGCCGCTGGCGCGCCGGGTCCGAGAACTGGTCACGCTGGTCGCGCACGGGCGGATGGAGCAATGGGGCTTCACGACACCGAAAACACGGACGCACCCGGCCAGTCACCCGACCGTGATGTCCCATATCGCGTGGAACCGAATCGCGGTCCGTCCCGGAACACACAGCGCCGAAGGCACTACCGTTCGATTCGACGACGGAACGGAAGAGGATTTCGACGCCGTGATCGCCGCGACCGGCTACCAGTTCGACATCCCGTTCCTCAGTAGCGAGGTGTCGCCGATCAACGGTGGACGCATCGACCTGTATCGAAGGGCCGTGTCGCCAAATTGGCCCGGCCTCTACTTCGTTGGACTATTCGACGTCAGCGGCGGCGCCAATATCCGGATGATCGACATCCAGAGCCGTTGGCTCGCCTCTGTCATCGCCGGAGACGTCGACCTTCCCGACGAGGCCGCGATGCGGGTGGCGATCGCTGCAGAACACGAGCAGATGGCTCGGCTGTATCCGTCGGGGCGGCGGTACGGACTCGAGTTGGACCCACGTGAGTACGGTCTCGCCGTTCGTGAAGACCTCGCGAAGGCGAAAGAGAAGGCCGCGGTATCGGCTCAGATCCCGCAACCTGTCTGATCGGTTGTGCCTCAACCGATACGAATTCCCCCCGGTGTCACCGAGAAACAAAGGAACGAGATGAGCCACCCCGTCGTAGCCGTCAATCACGTGAGCGTGCCAGCTCGTGAACTGGGTGAGTCGGTGCGCTTCTATGAAAACTTTCTGCATCTCGAGCAGGTCCCGTCCCCGACCTTCGCAGTTCCGACCGCGTGGTTCTCGATCGGTGACAGGACACTACATGTATACGAGTACGGGGCGACGACGGACGTAAGGCAGATTCATCACTTTGCGTTGGAGGTCAGCGATTTCATGGGCCTGTACGACCACGCGACGAACCTGGGGATCAAAGAAGAGGGATTTCTCAGCACCATATATGAGCTTCCGGATGGCGGGGTCCAGATGTATGTCCGAGATCCGGCGGACAACCTCATCGAATTGGTTTGCCGCGACCGGTCGACAGTGGACCGTGGCCGAATTCCCGAATACAAAGTACTTGCCGACACCATCTCACAAGAGCCGGCGTCAGAAGGCGCGCGGATGTTCAATTACCACGTGCAATGACCGCGGCGCCGTTGGGAATCCGCCGACTGATCGGCACAACGTGGTCTCGAGACGTTCTGAACGAAAGGGTCAACCGATGCAGGTCTACAAGGCTCTCGCCCAAGGGCTGATCGACCATGGGGTCGAGACAATGTTCGGCCTGATGGGCGACGGCAACCTCTACCTGGCGAACCACTACGCCTCGATCCCTGGAGCCACATACATCGCATCGGCGCACGAGGCCGGCGCCGTGTTGATGGCCAATGGCTACGCCAGCGTTTCAGGAGAGGTCGGCGTGGCGACCGTCACCCACGGTCCAGGATTGGCCAACGCCCTTCCGCCTGTGATCGACAGCGTGCGGAGCCGGATGCCGATAGTGTTGATCTGCGGCGACACCGTCGAGGGTGACCGAAACACCCTGCAGGACATCGCACAAAGAGACCTGGTTCTTCCGACAGGGGCCGGTTTCGAACAGGTACGGCGCCCCGAGACCGCTGTTCAGGATTTGCGCGAGGCCCTGTGGCGGGCGACCGCAGAACGCAGACCGATCGTACTCAACGTGCCGGTGGACTACATGTGGAAAGAGGCTGAGTACCAACATGACCCTCTGCCGACTGCGGACCGGATCACCACACTGGACCCTGACGCGATGGACCGAGCGGTCGGGATTGTTGCTGCCGCCGAGCGACCGATCGTCCTGGCCGGCCGCGGGGCGGCGACGCCGAGCGCTCGGGCAGCCATCTGCCGGCTCGCCGAGCGTCTCGGTGCGCCGGTCGCAACCACGTTGCGGGGAAAGTCGCTGTTCGCGGCGGACCCAGGGGCGCTGGGAGTATTCGGCACACTCTCCACCTCCGCCGCTCTGGACCAGATCGGCAAGAGCGATTGCGTCATCGCGTTCGGCGCGAGGCTGAATTCCTGGACCACGGATTCAGGGGCCCTCCTGGACGGCAAGCGAGTCGTGCAGTGCGATACCGATCCACAGGCGATCAGGCGACACATCGATGTCGATGCTGCTGTGCTGGGCGACGCTGCGACGATCGCGGACGCGATCCTCGGGTATCTCGACGAGGCAGAAGTCCCTGCCCGCCGGTTTCGGAATGACTGGATCGAGAAGTCAGTTGATAGCGAGGACTACGAGATCCCAGCGTCTCCCACTTCTCTCGTGGGCAGTATCCCATTCCGTGAGACCGTGCGAGCAATCGACCGATTGATTCCAGAGGACCGAGTGGTCGTAGTCGATGCCGGTCGCTTCATGTTTGCAGGATATAAGCTCCTGCACGTTCCTGACCCCTATTCACTCGTGCATACCTGCAACTTCGGCGCGATCGGCCTGGGCATGGGGAACGCGATCGGAGCCGCGCTCGCCGCGCAGGGCAGGCCCGTATTACTGGTCTGTGGAGACGGCGGCTTCATGCTCGGTGGAATCACTGAATTCGTCAGCGCCGTGCAAAACGGGATCGACTTGATTGTCATGGTCCTGAACGACTCGTCCTATGGCGCCGAGCACATTCAGTTCCGCAACCGGGACATGGACCCTGCCCGGACACTGTTCCGGTGGCCGGATCTTTCGGCGCTTGCAACTGCCCTCGGGGGCGAGGGAGTCACCATGCGAGTTCCCGACGATCTCACAACGGTGGAGAAAGCTATCGTCAATCGCACACGACCGCTCCTGATCGAGGTCGAGCTCGACCCCGACGACGTGCCCACTGACTGATCGGAGTCATGAGCCGGTCGATGCTCGACTTGTTGGGAATAACCTACCCGAAGTACCCAGTGCTGCTGGTGTTCTGAGAACGGGACCTCGCGATCCCCATCGAGATGGGCGGGTCCGGCGACGGCACCAACCCCGAGCAACTCCACACTCCAGCTCGTCGGCCGTCAGGCCGGGGCCAACGTCGCCGACTCGGCCGTCGGCGCCCGCAGGGATCGGCTCCACGGACGGCGGCAGATTCGGCCTCGCCGTCACCCTCGAGGTCGCGAGGGTCTGATGCGGACCCGGGGCGATGTCAGGGCGAGGCCGGATCGCCCCGAAGGGCGCAGCGCAGCGCCTCGATGCGTTGCGCCCATGCCTGACGGGTGCGCTCCGCCCCGGGAGCCAGCTGGTCGAATCCGTGGTACGCGCCGGGGTGGACGTGCAGCTCCAGGGATACCCCTGCTGTCGCCAATGACTTTGCGAAACGCAGGTTTTCGGAGAGGAATAGATCGAGCGAGCCGACGTCGAGGAAAGTCGGCGGCATGCCTCTCAGATCCGTCGCGCGGGCCGCGGCGGCGTCGGCGGGGACCTCGGTTCCTCCTGCCCTGTCACCGAGGATGTGACGCCACGCTTCGATATTGTGCTCGCTGTCCCAGACGCCGAGCGCCGGCTGAGCGCCTTGCACGCCGGTGCGGTCGTCGAGCATGGGCGCCGCCAATGCGAGGAGCGCGATGCGGGGGTCTCTGCGGTGGCGCCAACGCAGGGCGAGCGCCGCTGCGAGCCCTCCTCCTCCGCTGACGCCGTAGACGGCAACTCTGTCCGGGTCGATCCCCAGTGTGTGACCCGAATCCATCATCCAGGTCAGTGCTGCCGTGCAATCGTCGATTGCAGCCGGGTAGGGGTGCTCCGGGGCCAACCGGTAGTCGATCGAGACCGTGGTGGCCCCAGTGCCCGCAGCGAGTTGCGCCGCATATGCGTCCTCGGCCTCGATGCTGCCCATGACCATTCCTCCGCCATGGATGTAGAGCAGTCCGCCCTCGCAGCGGTCTTCGGCAGGTTGGTAGATCCGCGCCCGAACTGTCGAACCCGCCTCCAGAACGATGTCGCTACGGACGACTGCAGGCTGCTCGCCAGGGGCCGTGACGCTCATGCCCAGCCGGTCGTACAGTCGACGCCTCTCTTTCAGGTCGGCGACGCTGAGGAAACCGCGTGGTCCGAGAGAATCACGCAGCGTCGCGAGCTGTCGGCGCATCTGCGGGTCTATCCGGTGTGCCTCCGGGATGTCGGTGTCGCTGGGTGCCCTCATGTTTCAGCGCCGCGCCGCTCTTGCAGCAGACTTCGTGGCAGTTTCGCCGGCCGCCCCGCTACCGGGGGCGGCGGTGCCAGGCGAAACCAGTTTGGCGAGGTCGTTGACGCCGAGATCGTCTTGGATGTCCGCAGCGGTCCGCTGGCTCTGCTCGATCAGCTCGTCTTCCCGGGCGGTGTCGAGGCCTGCACTGAGCGCGGAAACGTGGATCGCAGCCACCATCGTCCCGGCGGCGTCGCGAACCGGAACAGCGATTCCAAAAATTCCCGGATAGCCCTCCTCTCGGCTGACGGACAGTCCACTCTGCCGGATCCGATCGAACTCGGCTTCCAGCAATTCCGGTTCGGTGATCGTGGTGGACGTCAACCGGCGTTGCGGACGCGCAAGCACCCGTTCGCGCAAGTCGTCCTCATATGCGGCATACAGTTTTCCGACCGCGGTGGCATGCAGCGCCAGGGAATCGCCGATCCTGATGTTGACCGACACGGGCTGCGTCCCTCGAAATCGATCCACGTACACGATCCGGTCGCCGACCCGTACCGCCAGGTACACGTCGTTGCCGAGGGTCTTGGCGAGATGTTCGAGATGCCGCCGCCCGAGCGTACGTACTTCGAGCGAATTCATGATCTTGATCCCGACTCGAACAGCCCGCGGGCCGACCGTGTAGCGGAGATCGTCTGTGGCCGCGATAATTTCGGCGGCGAGCATCGTCTGCAGCAGGTTGTGAGTGCTGCTGACCGGCGCGCCGACCGCCTGACTGATCTCGGTGAGCCGCAACCCGTCGGGTGCGTCGACGAGTGCGTCGAGGACATCGAATGTCCTCAAGAATCGATCCGGGTTCATGCCTTGACCTCCTGAGCCGTTGAAGCGATCGAGCCAGATGCGAGCAGCGCATCGATCCTTGCTTCATCCATACCCGCTTCGCGGAGCACCTCCACCGAGTGCTGTCCCGGTTCCGCCACCCCGCGCCGCACCTGTGTGGGCGTGCGACTGAATCGGGGAGCCGGGGCCGGCTGGGTGATGTCGTCCACCTTGATGAACGCATTCCTCGATACGTTGTGACGATGACTGGGCGCTTCCAGCATGGACAGGACCGGAGTGACGCACGAGTCGGTGTTCTCCAGCAGCGCCGTCCACGCGTCGCGGGTCCGCGTCCGGAAGACCTCTGCGAACACTTCGCGTAGCGCCGGCCATCGACTACGGTCCCACTGATCGGGAAGATCGCGCCCCTCGAGCCCGAGAACCGAGAGGAGGTTTGCGTAGAACTTCGGTTCCATGGCGGCCACCGCGACATACTTGTCGTCGGCGGTGGCGTACACGCTGTAGAAGTGGGCGCCGCCGTCGTTCATGTTCGACTCCCGGTCATGGTCCCACATGCCACGCCCGGACAGCTCGTACATCATCGTCATCAGCAGCGCCGAGCCCTCGGCCATCGACGCATCCACCACCTGGCCCCGACCCGAGTTCTTCGCTTCGAGCATCGCTGCGACCATGCCGAACGCGAGAAGCAGGCCTCCACCGCCGAAGTCGCCAATGAGGTTCAACGGCACCGTGGGCGCCTGATCCCGGCCGCCGATGTGGTGCAGCACGCCGGCGACCGCAATGTAGTTCAGGTCGTGACCGGCACGCTGGGCCAGGTCGCCATCCTGGCCCCATCCGGTCATTCTCCCGAAGACCAGGCGCGGGTTTCGAGCCAGGCACACCTCCGGCCCCAAGCCCAGGCGTTCCATGACTCCGGGCCGGTATCCCTCGATCAGTCCGTCCGCGTTCTTCAGCAGTTCGAGCACGGTATCGATCCCACCGGGGGACTTGAGGTCGACTGCCACCGAGCGGCGCCCCCGGCCGAGCCCCCCGGTGGTCATTCGGACCAAGTCGTCTGGTGTACCGCCATCCGCGGAAGGTACCCGGTCGATGGTGATGACATCAGCTCCCAAGTCACTCAGTAGGAGAGCGACGAAGGGCGTCGGTCCGATGCCTGCAAACTCGACCACACTGATCCCCGCCAACGGACCCATACTTGAACTCCCAACACTCAATTAGCCACATTCTACATAATAACGGATTTGAATTCGATATCTCGAAAGGATGGATCCTCGGGTCAATCTCGACGCAGGCTCACCGCGGCCCCATCCTGATCGCGCCGTCGAGCCGGATCACCTCACCATTGAGCATCGAATTCTCGATCACGTGCTGCACGAGACCTGCATACTCATCGGGATTGCCGAGCCGACTCGGGTGCGGAACCTGCGCCCCCACCGAGGCGCGCACCTCATCCGCGACTCCCGCGAACATCGGAGTTTCGAACAAACCGGGGGCAATGGTGACGACGCGGATCTGGTGCCGGGCGAGTTCCCTCGCTGCCGGCAGCGTCAGTCCTGCGACTCCGCTCTTGGAGGCCGCGTAGGCCACCTGCCCGACCTGCCCCTCATATGCGGCGATCGAAGCAGTGCAGACCATCACGCCTCTCTCTCCGTCGGTCTGCGCCTGCTCACTCATCGCGGAAGCAGCGTGCGCGATGAGGGCATAGGTTCCGCCGAGATTCACAGCCACCGTCTGCGCGAACAGCTCTCCCCTGTCGCTGCGCGGGCCCACCAGACTCCCGCTGGTCGCAATTCCAGCGGCGGCCACCGCGATCCGCAGCGGAGCAAGCTCCCGTGCCGTCTGCACGGCAACACCCACGTCGTCCCACTTCGTCACATCCCCGGGTACGAAAACGGCGCCGCCGCCCAACTCTGCGGCGAGTGTCGCGCCTGCCGCCTCCGCCCGGGGGAGGTCGAGTAGCACTACGCTCGCGCCGGCTCGGGCCAACCGGCGAGCTGCAGCCGCGCCGAGCCCCGACGCTCCCCCGCTGATCACTGCGGAGCAACCTGCAATCTTCATTCCATGTCTCCTGAGGTACGTTCGGTGGTCCGGAAGTCGCCCAGATCGGCTCGGCGGATCATGTCCCAGAAGTCGACCACCTTGAATGGGTTGTTGACCACGACCCGCCCCTTGGAGTTGCGGTAGTAGACGTCCATCCCGGGGTGGGACCACACCATCCGAGAGTGTGCGTCGTCCACTTTGCGGTTGTAGTCGTCATAGACGTCCTGGCTGCACTCCACGGAGTCCAGGTCCTTGGTGATCATCTGGTTCATCAGATCGACGATGTAATTCATCTGGAGCTCCATCATGGAGATGAGGCTTCCTCCGTGCCCGAACTGGGTGTTGGGACCGTACAGGCAAAAGAAGTTGGGGAAATCGGGAACCGCGACGCCGAGATAGGCACGCGCGTCGTCACCGTCCCAGGCCGCCTCGAGTGTGCGGCCGCTGCGGCCCGTGATCCGCATGGGGGCGAGGAATCTGACGACGTCGAATCCCGTGGCGAACACCAGAACGTCGACTGGATGTGTGAGACCGTCCGTGGTGTGGACGCACTGATCCTGGATCTCGGCGATCGGTGTCGTCTGCAAGTGGACGTCTTCGCGGGCCAGCGTGGCGAACCAGCGGTTGTCGAGCAGCATTCGCTTCCCGAAGGGCGGATAGGTCGGCAGCACATCGCCGAGCATCTCCAAGTTCCCGTCGAGCTCCTTGACCAGGTATCGGGTGAGGAAACGCCGGTGGCCGTCGTTCACCGCATTGATCGACCGATGCTGGTGCGGCCATTGAGCATCTCTCTGCAATCCGTCGTGGCCGCGGTCGTTGAAGATCCAGGTCAGCCGAAGCCGATACCACGACCGGTACAGCGGGACCTCAGCCATGAGGTAGCGGATCGGCTCTGGAACGTCGACCTTGAATTTTTCGAACGGGGCGGCCCACTGTGGCGACCGCTGGAATACCGTGACCGACTCGGCGGCATCGGCGATCGCGGGAACCAGCTGCATCGCGCTCGCCCCGTTGCCGATCACCCCTACTCGCCGGCCTGCGATGTCCAGGTCCTCCGGCCACCGCGCTGTGTGGACCACGGGCCCGGTGAACGAATCGGTGCCCGGGATCGCGGGGATCTTCGGCTTGTTGAAGGCGCCGACTGCGCTGATCACGATCGCAGCAGTGGTGGTCGATCGGTGACCGTCCTGGTCGATCAGATCCAGCGTCCACCGCCGGGTGTCGTCATCCCAGGTGGCACCCTCGACCTCGATGCCGAACCTGATGTTCGGGCGAATTCCGAACCGGTCGGCAATCTGTTGGAAGTAGCCGTGCAACTCATCCCGTGAGGCGAACCATCGGGACCAGTCGTGCCGCGCGAACGAGAACGAGTACAGGTGACTCGGTGTGTCGACACCGCATCCCGGGTAGCGGTTCTCCAGCCATGTTCCGCCGACTTCGTCGTTCCGCTCGAGCACGGTGTAGGAAATGCCCAACTCGCCCAGCCGGTATGCGGCACAGAGGCCCGACGCGCCGGCGCCGATGACGACGGCATCGAAGCCCGGGGGCGGGACCATCGGGGGAGCCGCGCTCGTCCCGCCCGCCCCGACCTGCAATTCGTGGGTGGCCATGTCGGCGTACTGGTCGGGCACGTGCTCGCCGACCGACACGCGCAACATCTCGATCAGCTGGTCGGGTGACAGTTGCGCAACCGCGAGGGAACCGCTCCTGCCCCAATTCAGGATCGCCTCTGCGGCGGCGCGTCGAATCTCGTCCTGGAGCGACTGTTCGAGCCCGGCTGTGTCATTGTCGCTGAGCCCCCGTACAGGGGTCGGCAGGTAGGGCTCGGCCAACCAACGCTGCTCCCCTGTCATCTGGAACAACACCATCAGCAAGGTCGGCACGTTGGCCACCGCCACAGCCTCGCGAATCCTTCGTTCGTCCAGCCGCGAGGTCTCCGCCCCGACATCGGTGTTCGTCACTCTGTGTACTCCTTCGTGTTATCGGACGACGCCCACACTTCCTTGGCTTCGTCCAGCAAAGCGTTTCGAATGAGCTTCCCCGTCAAGGTTCGAGGTAACTCGTTATGTTTCATCACGATTCGGCCGGGAACTTTATAGGAGGCGATGTGATGGCGGCAGTAGTCGACCAGCGCGGCCTCGTCTGCGACGGCGGAGCCCTCGATGCGGACGAACCCGATGGCGACCTGTTCCTTGTCGGTGTCGTCGACCCCCACGACCGCCGCCTCCAAGACCTCGTCGTGAGTGAGCAGGAAGTCCTCCACCTCGAGCGGGGAGACGTTGATGCCACCGGTCCGGATCATCTCCGAGGCACGGCCGGCGAAGTGCAGCCTGCCGTCGTCGTCGAGTCGCCCTAGGTCACCGGTACGGAACGTGCCGTCTTCGGTGAACGCAGCGGCGGTCTCATCCGGCTGGTCGAGATAGCCGGACGAGACGAAGCCGGACACTGTGATCTCGCCGACCTTCCCTGCGGGCAGTTCGGCGCCGGTCTCCGGGTCGATGATCGAAACCAGGTTTCCGGCCAGCGGTGACCCCTGGATCGAGCATTTCATCTCCAGTGGCCAGTCATGCGGAGTGACCGTGGCGCCGCCGTACATTTCCGTCGACCCGTATGCGTTGCAGATGTCGCTCACACCCAGTTCTTCTGCGGCGGAGCGGACATCGGCGTCCGGGCCGATCGTCATCCCCCGTCGCAGACTCGCGGTGCGGGCGCGGGAGAACCCCGGATTCGCCAGCAGGCTACGGGTGATCGAGGGCAACGTGTAGATGGCAGTGCACTGGTGCCGCTCGATCTGCTCGAGGACTCCGCCTGCATCGAAGGTCTCCTGGAGGACGCTCGTGCAACCGGTGACGAGGGCGACCATCAGTGCGTTGGCCCCGCCGTAGCTCCAGAAGAGCGGGACAGGCACCACGATTCGGTCCTCGGGTGTGATCCCCATCCGCTCGGCGACCTCCCGAGCATGGTCGATGGCATCGTGTTGTCCGAGCCGGACGGCTTTCGGCCTCGATGTCGAACCCGATGTGTAGAGAACCAGAGCGGTGCCATCGGTGTCGGTCTCGACGTCGGGGACGGCGCTGCCGCGACGATGTTCGCCGAGGTCTCGGAACGCGTACGCCCCCGCCGGGACCCGGTTTCCGATGATCACCACACCACGCAGTGCGGGGTAGGCCACGGAACGCCAACCTGGCCCGGCGGCACTCCACGCTTCGGGGACGAGTTCGCGGATCGTGGCCATCAGGTCGGTCGGGCCGAATCCATCTACTGTGATGAGCACCTCGCAGCGCGAGTGGGTGAGTAGATGATCGAGATCCCACCGCCGCGACCACGTCGCGAAGGCGGCCACGGTGGCTCCGACCGTTATCGCGGCATAGGTGGCGACGAGCCACTCTCTGCGGTTCGTGCACAACAGACCGACCCGGGTTCCCGGGCCGACTCCGATCGCGCGCAGCCCAGCCGCAGTCGACGCCACGGACTCCGCAAGCTGACCGTGGCTGAGCTCTCCTTGTTCGTCGATGACGGCGGGCTGGGAGCGGCGTTGTCGTGAGGTGTCCTGAATGATCTCGGAGATCGACGCGGGCAGCGGCGTCTCGGCGGTGTTCATCGGTTCCTCCTGCGTGCAGCGCGACGGCGCGCGGCCACCGCGGCCGCATGCACCGTCTCCACCAGAGACGGATGTGGGTGAATGGTGGCCACCAAATCTTCGGCGCGGCAGCCGGTCTCGACTGCAACTGCGGCCTGGGCGATGAGATCACACGCGCTGGGGCCGACCATGTGTACCCCGAGCACCACGTCCGTCTCCGCGTCGACGACGATCTTCACCATCCCGTCGGCCTCGCCGAGCACCACAGCCCGCCCGGACGTGGCGAACGAGCTACGGCCCACTACTACCTCGTACCCCTGCTCCTCGGCCTGCTCCGCCGTCAGCCCCACGGCCGCGATCTCCGGATCGGTGAACGCGATGAGCGGCACCTGCGCGTCGAAGGCGCTCGGCAGCCCGGAGATCGCCTCGGCGGCCACGACTCCCTCTGCCATCGCCTTGTGGGCGAGCGCGGGTCCTTTGGTGATGTCCCCGATGGCGTAGACATGGGGCAGCGCGGTTCTGCCTTGCTCGTCTACCGGGATGTGTCCGGTCGCAGTCACTGTGAGTCCCAGCATGTCGAGCTGCAGGTCGCCGGTGACCGGGCCGCGGCCCACAGCGACCAGGACCGCGTGCGCGGGAACCCGGTCGTCTGTGCCGTCCTTGCGGATCAGCAAGTCATCGGCCTGGACTCCGACGGCGGTCGTGCCGAGGCGGATGTCGATCCCCAGCTCGCCTGCGCGCTCGGTGACCACCTGCACCAGGTCGGGGTCGAATCCCGCAAGCAACCGGTCGGTGGCCTCGACAACGGTGACGTGAGTGCCGAAATGGGCGAACGCCATGCCCAGTTCCATCCCGACGTAGCCGCCTCCCACAACTACGAGCGAGGGCGGCACCTCGTCGAAGGCGAGCACTCCCGTCGAGTCGAACACCCGGATCCCGTCGACGGGCAGAGCCGCGAGCTCGACCGGTTGGGAGCCGGTGGCCAGGATCGCCTGCTCGAACCGAAAGTGCTGGACGTGATCACCGCTCTCGACCGATATCCGGTGCTCATCGAGAAAGAACGCGGTGCCCGACACCACCCGCACCCGGCCCAGGGTGGCGCTGACGCCCCCGACCAGCCGGTCGACGACCTGCTTTCGCCAGGCCTGCAGACCGGAAAGGTCGATTCTGGACTGCAGCTGTGGTCCCTGGACGGGAAGTCGTGCGCTACGGGCAAGGTCATGAGCGGCGGTCGTGAAGACCTTCGAGGGAATGCATCCGACATTCAGACACACCCCACCGAGATCGCTCCGCTCGACGAGCAGCACCTCTTTGCCCAGCTCCGCGGCCCGGGCGGCGGCCGTGTACCCTCCAGGGCCGCCACCCACCACCAGTACCTCGACGGGCTCGGCCATCTCTCCTACAACCATGTCATCCTTCCTCGACGAGAAGCTGCACCGGCGCCTCCAACAGCGCGATCAGTGCCTGGCAGAAGCCGATCACGACGTCGCCGTCGACCAGCCTGTGGTCGGCGGAGTACGAGATCGGCAGCAACGTACGTGCGACAATTTCGCCGTCACGGACGACGGCCTGCGGGGTGGCGCGCCCGAAGCCCAGGATGCCGCCCTCGGGTGCGCGGATGATGGGTGTACCGAAGTTCCCGCCGAGCGGCCCGTGATTGCTGATGGTGAACGTGCCCTCCTGCATCTGCTCGATCGCCACCGTCCGGGTCCGTGCCGCGGCGGTGAGGGCTTCCACCTCGCGCGCGATGGCCAGCAGCGGCTTCCGGTCGGCGTCCTTGACCACCGGAATGACCAGACCGTCAGGCGTATTGACGGCAAACCCGACATTTCGCCGTGCCCGCACGACGATTTCCTGGGCTGAGTCGTCGAAACTGGCGTTGGCCATGGGGAACTGGGCCAGCGCGAGCGCTGTGGCCTTCACCAGGAACGGGGTCAGTGTGAGACCGATTCCCTTGGCCTCGGCTCCGGGCAGCAGCGTCTTGCGCAGGGCGAGCAGATCCCCCACGTCCGCGTGGTGCATCGCGACGGTGTGCGGGATGTCGCGGAGTGCCCGGACCATCGCCTCCGCGGTACGCCGGCGCAACCCCCGGACCGGTATTCGCTGGTCTTCTGTGAGACGGGCCGGCTGGTGGGATCCGGACTCCGGAAGCGAGCGCTCGGTGGCTGCCGCCCCAGCGGGGCCGGAATTCTCCTGCGGCGCCCCGTGAACAGCAGCGCGAACGTCGTCGTCGCTGATGCGTCCTCCGGGCCCCGTGCCCGCGAGGCCCTCGAGGCTCACGCCGACCTCCCTGGCGAGCCGCCGGGTCGCCGGCGTTGCCAGTGGCCTCTTCTGCACACCGGATCCGTGTGCACTCTGGGCAGTGTGATCGGCCGAGCCGGCCGGCGGCGCGCCTGCCCCGCCGTCAACGGACTGCGCCCGCTCGGCCGGCGTGGGGGCCGAGCCATCGGCGATGACGATGAGACGTTCGCCGACCTGGACCATGGCGCCCTCTGGTGCACAGAGTTCGGCGACCTGGCCGGTTGCCGGGGAGGGCATTTCTACCAGCGCTTTATCGGTTTCGATCTCGGCGACGGGCTGGTCCTCGACGACCTGATCTCCTGGGCCGACGAGCCATCGGATTATTTCCGCCTCTGCGATGCCTTCGCCGATGTCGGGCAAGTGAAAGGTATAAGACATGTATCGATCCTCAGAAGTGGACGGCAGCGCGGATCGCGCGCAAGATTCGCCTCGCGTCGGGGATGTAGTGATCCTCGAGCTGGGGCATGGGAAACGGGATGTCATATCCGCCGACGCGGGTGACCGGGGCTTCGAGGTGGAGAAAAGCCTCTTCGGCGACGGTAGCGGCGACCTCGCCGGCAAACCCGCCGGTGTAAGGAGCCTCCTGAACTACGATCGCTCGGCCCGTGCGCGCCACAGCCTCACGTATGGTGTCGCAATCGAGCGGGACAAGTGAGCGCAGGTCGATGACTTGCACATCGATACCCTGCTCAGCGGCAGCAGCCGCGGCCTCCATTGCGACCTGGACCATCGCGCTCCACGCGATGACGGTGACGTCGGTCCCCTCACGTGCGATGCGCGCCTTACCGAACGGGACGAGGTGGTCACCGTCGGGAACGTCGTCGCGCACAAGCCGATAGCCACGGAGCGGCTCGAGGACGAAGATCGGATCCGGATCCCGAATTGCAGTGGCCAGCAACCCCTTCATGTCCGCTGCCGTCGCGGGGGCGACCAACCGCATCCCGGGGTTGTGGGCGAAGAGCGCTTCGAAGGCGTCGGAATGCAGTTCTGGGGTACGTACGCCACCGCCGAAGGGCGCGCGAATGGTCACCGGCATTGTCAGAGCACCGTTTGTGCGATAGCGCATTCGGGCGAGCTGATTGCCGAGCTGATGGAACCCTTGCTGAGTGAAGCCGAGGAACTGCATTTCGACGACGGGCACCAGGCCCGAGCCGGCGAGCCCGACGGCGGCGCCGATTATCCCCGCCTCACTGGTCGGCATGTCGAAGACGCGGTCCGCCCCGAACTCCGTCTGCAACCGGTCCGTCGCACGGAAGACGCCGCCCGACTTCCCGACATCCTCGCCGAGCAGGACAACCCGCTCGTCGCGGCGCATCTCTGCCTCGAGCGTGCTGCGCACCGCTTCCACCATGTTCATGCCGGTCATCGGTTCTCCTCGATACTGCTACGCAGTTCTTCCTGCTGGCGACGTAGTCGCATATCGGGCTCTGCGTAGAGGTGGTGAAGCATCTGCCCGGGGTCGGGTGGCGGCGTGGCATCGAATTCGGCAACTGCCGTGGCGATCTGGTCGTCGCACCAGGCGATCGTGTTGGCGTCAGCGGTGTCGTCCCACTGTCCGAGGCCGACCAGGTAGGCCCGGAACCGGTGGATCGGATCAACCCCGGCTGCCCGCTCGTCGAAGTCGGCGGGTCGGTAGCGCTTGGGGTCGTCGGCTGTCGAATGGGCGCCGAGCCGATGGCATCGCGCCTCGATCAGTGTCGGGCCGTCGCCGGCCTCGGCGCGGGTCCGCGCATCCGCGACGGCTGTGTAGACCGCGAGCACATCATTGCCGTCGACTGCGATCCCCGGAAATCCGTATCCTGCTGCGCGCAACGCCACGGACTCTGCGGCCGATTGCTCATGCCACGGGATCGAGATGGCCCAGCCGTTGTTCTGACACACCATGACGAGTGGCGCACGTTTGACGCCTGCGATATTGCACGCCTCGTGAAAGTCGCCCTCATTGGAGGCGCCGTCGCCGAACTGGGTCAGTACCACGCCCGGCTTGCCCTGCAGTCGCATTCCCCATGCGAGCCCGACCGCGTGAGGCAGGTGCGCGCCCAGCGCGACCTGCTGCGGCCACAACCGGCCGTGGGACGGCAGGGCCGATCCCGCGGGATGCCCCATCCGCTGCAGAAGGTAGGTGGACAACGGCAAACCCCAGTGCAGCATCGTGAGTTGTTCACGGTACTGGGGCACGAAGTGGTCTACTTCGGCATCCATCGCGTATGCCGTGCCGACCGCGGCGGCCTCCTGCCCGGACAGCGGCGGGTAGGTGCCGAGTTTCCCCCTGCGCTGCAAAGAAATTGCCTTCTGGTCCAGGCGGCGTCCAAGCATCATCAGGCGCAGCATCGCACGCTGGCGCTCCGGCTCGATCTGCGGCGGCTCCCCTACCAGCATTCCGTTCTCGTCGAGTATCCGCGCAGGCGTCAGCACGTGCGCTGACGCGCTTGCATTCGGCGTGTTTGTACCGTTCATGACGTCCTTTTCTGCCGTCGGGGACGGCGTCCGCGATGGCGGTCCGCACTCGCCCCCTCCGCGTCCTTGTCGGCCGCGTCTCGCTGGCGGCGCTGCTCCCCTCGGGATCGGACCGCGGCGATGGTCTTCGTAAATTCGAAATCGAATTCCTAACATCGAATACTCGTCGCTCGGGTACGCCATGTCAACCCTCTTTTCTTTCGCGGCACCCCAATTCGGTCTCGTGTATCGCCACATGCCGGCGAGCCGGAGGCCCGTGGGCCTCCGGCTTGCCGGCTAGCTATTGATCTGCGTGCCTGAATGATTCGGCCCGAACGGCAAGGACCGTACGCATCCCACCGCCACGAAGAGCATGGAGACCGAACCCTGCGAAAAGGCATGACCGTGTGTTCATGCCGATAAGACTCGCAATTGCGTGGCGAGTGCGACGGCGGTGATCTACCTGCCTCACTACCTGCATTTCCCACGCAGGTATGCCCGCGTGGATCCAGCAATGCATGCCGTGGGTTCAGTCTGGCCCGGCACGCACGAACCTATTTCCCTGCCAGCGCTTCGATCGCGCCGTCGTAGCAGCGGCGTGCTGCCTCGGCGGGTTCGAGTCGGGCAAGTTCGTCCGAAATCACCTCGACGGACACCGGCGCGGTCACACCGCCCTCGGTCACGGCGTCGACGAAACCGTCGAGGTCGAAGTCACCGGTGCCCGGCACCGCCCGATGGTGAAGGGTCTCCACCAGGAAGTCGGGATCGGCGGGGTCCTTTGGACCGTCGTTGATCTGGATCATCGTGACTCGTCGAGACGGAATCGATCGCAGCATCTCGAGGTCGTTGGCTCCGCGCGTGTGGTGCCACGAATCGACGCAAAGGCCGGCATTGTCTCGGCCGGACTGCTCGACGATCGAGAGAGCCGTGCCGGCGTCCGGGATATTGGTCGTCGGCACGAACTCGAGAGCGATCTGCAGCCCGACGTCGGCCGCACGATCGCAGAGCGATGCGAATCGCTCCACGACGTCGGGTTCCAGATCCGTTCGGTCGAATGCCCCGACAGCTTGCAAGTGCCGTGCGCCGAACAGTTCGGCCATGGCCCAAAACTCGTTCAGGTCGTCGGGGCTGGTGTAGACGAGCCCACCGCCGAACGGCACGCCGGTCTCGGCCGTGGGAACGGCAAACCCGAATACTGCTTCGAGCTCGACGATCTCCAGACCGTTGTCGACCACGACGGCCTGGAGCTCCTTCGGGCTCATCTCCTCCGCGACGACCCGACGGTAGGTGTCCAGGCTGATGCCCAGCGCGTCGAAACCGGCGGCCGCCGCCACCTCGATGCGTTCTCGAAAGCTGGCCGTCGTCACAGTGGTCATGTTGGCCAGCACCACGTACTGCTGGCGACCATTTACCTCGATCATTCCCTTACCCGCTACCGAAGAACCGGCTCGGGGGCGCCCGCCGCGGACCCGCTGATCGACCATTTCTCGACGTCACCGCTGCGCGAGAGCGGCGGTTCCTTGTGCCAGACGCCATCCTTCATGATGCCGGTGAACGTCGACTGATTCTGCAGGATCGCGATGTCCTCCAATGGGTCACCATCGAGAACCAGCAGGTCGGCGAGGTAGCCGGCCTTGATGCAGCCCAAATCGTCCGGTTGGAGCATCAGCTCGCCACCGAGGCGGGTTGCAGACTCGATGGCCTCCATCGGGCTGAACTCCAGGAAGTTGACGAAATGCTCCAGGTCCCGGGCGTTGTTGCCCATCGGGTTCCAGGGCACGAAGTAGTCACCGCCGGGCAACACTCGAACTCCGCGCTTCTTGAGCTCGATCATGTTCGCGATCAGGCTCTCGAGCTGTTCGTCGAGACCCATCGAAGCAGTGACTTCCGGGGTCAGCCCCCAGTCGCCGGCCTCGTACCTCGACGTGTGGAGGAAGCCGAAGGCCGGGGCCACGAAGTGCTTGTCCTTGTTCTCGGCCACCAGGTCGAGACCTTCCTCGTCGGTGAAATCGGCATGGAAGATGATCTCGATGCCGTGGCGGACGCACATCTTCACCGATTCCGCGCTTCGGGCGTGCGCCGCCACGCGTTTTCCGCGAGCGTGGGCCACCTGGCACGTGGCGGCAACCTCCTCGTCGGTCATGGTGGTCATGCGACCTTTAGCATATGGAATGAACTCGTCACCAGAGATGTCGAGCTTCATGTGGTCGACGCCTTCACGCATGTACCACCGCGTCGTCTGGCGGAATTGATCCACACCATCGCAGACATGTTCGACGGATTGCCGATGCATGTGCGGCAGCCGGACATCACCGACTCCTCCGGTGACGGTCAGCTCGGGTGATGCGACCAGCATGCGCGGTCCGATCAGGTTGCCCGCGTTGATTTCGTTCCGGACAACCAGGTCCAGTCGCGGCTTCGCCGATGCGGCGCACAGGATGCTGGTGAAGCCCTGATCCAGCATCAGCCGTGCGTTGCGAGCAGTGAGCAACGTGTGCTCCTCGACCGGCAGATTGCCCATTTTGGCAAGGTCGATCTCGGGAAGGAAGCTCGGATGCGAGTGGGCATCGATCAGTCCCGGCATGACCGTCGCGCCGCCGACGTCTATGACTGTGGCGTCGGGGTCCTGCCCGTTTCCGGTCCCCTCGGCAGCGACACTCAGGATCCGCTGCCCTTCGATCACGATTTCGGCGAGATACGGCTCTGCCCCCGTACCATCGATCAGCCGTGCGTTGCGAAGCTTGATCGTCACGATTTTCTCCTTCTCAGCCTCGGGGAATCCAGGATTGGTGAAGCGCAGCGGCGAGACCCGAACGGGATTGTCCGTTCCAATTCCGGCGCCATAGGGCGCCCTTCGAGTGTCGCCTCTGTGGGCGGAATGCGACCCGACGCAGTCTTCCTGAATTCGGAACCATTTTCCTAGTTGTGAAATGTGTCACCGGACCGCGGGACTTGTCAAGAGAAATCCCGTATTGGCCGGTTTGTCACGATGAGGCAAGTCGGCAGACTTGACACCGACCCGTCCCGCCTTCCGTGGCCACTGCCGTCGCGCGGTGAACGGGTCCGACCTTCCAGGTCGCGCTCACATGCAATTGACTTCTCCCGCTTCGCTTGTCGCGCCGCTGTGCCGAAGTCGCCCGGGCGGGGGCAATTCACGAACGCGGGGCGCACGCGACCCCGAGCGGTCCGAAGGCGCCCACCGCCCAGACCCTTGACGTCGCCGCGCGCGGATCGCTAATATTCGAATACGCGAAATCAGTTTCGAAAAACCGAGAGCTTGAGGGTTGCCGGTTCACCGTCGCGAGCTCGTTGAGCGCTGAGCGGAACCCCTGAGGAGATAGATCGCTATGTGCCATCACGACTCGAAGAACCATGGCTGACCCACCCGCAGCGGCGAGCCTGCCTGCGCTACTCGCAGCATGCGCTACCGAATCGCCTCGAGCGGAGGCGCTGATTGACGACGTCGCGACCGGAAAAGTGGTGCGTCGAGGTCTAGGCGAACAGGCGCCGGCACTGGCGCCGGCACAACTGACACAGGATCGGAGTTGCGCATGAGCAACAACTGGGGACGATGGGGCGCCGACGACGAAGCCGGTGCACTTAATCTCGTCACAACCGGCGTGACGCGCAGGGCCGCGGGCTTGGTCGCCACCGGCCAGACGCTGTCACTGGCCCAACCCCTCGGCCCGAAGACACCTGCGCCCGGCCACCGGCAACAGCCGTCGCGGTTCATGAACCGCGACGCCGGTGATTACGCGCTCGGTGCACGCACGCCGGGAGGATTCAAATTCGCCGAGGACACAGTGCAATTCGCGACCCACAGCGGTACTCACGTCGACGCGCTGTCCCATGCGTGGTCGGGGGACGAACTCTACAATGGGCATTCGTCTGCCCTCACCAGAAGTACGCAAGGCGCACAGCGGTGCGGCGCCGAGAAGCTCGCACCGGTCGCCACCCGTGGCATTCTCGTCGACTTGGTACGCGCATCCGGTGGGCCGCTCGCCCCGCAGACCGCGGTCGGACCTAAAGAACTCGAGCGTGGCATTTCCGAAGCCGGCGTGTCGGTTGAGCCGGGCGACGCCGTATTGGTCCGGACCGGGTGGTGGGAATCGAAGGGATCGAGCGACTCCTACTTCGCGGACGAACCCGGCATCAACGAAGAGGCCGCCCGCTGGCTCGCGAGCCGTGACGTGGCGCTGGTGGGTGCGGACAATTATGCGGTCGAACAGCAATCGGCTGAACCCGGCTTTCCGGCGCATCTGGTGCTCCTCCACCAGTTCGGCGTGCCGCTGATCGAGAACCTGGATCTCGCGGAACTCGCGGAGGCGCTGTCCGTCCTCGACCGTTCGACGTTCTTCCTGCTGTTCGCCCCGATCCCCCTCGTCGGCTCGACCGGAACTCCGGTGACGCCCGTGGCGATCCTGTGAACAGCAACTGGCCTGCCGATCTCGTGCGGCCCGGAGACCTGGTTGTGGTGGCGCAAGGCGTCGGGGAGCCGACGCCACTGCTCGATCAGCTCCTCGCGGCCTGCCCACCCGAGGTCGAGATCTTCGTCGGACTCAGCCACAGCGATGCGCTCAAAGGATCCGCGCCGCAGCGTCCGCTCGTGTCCTTCGGTGCAATGGGGCCACTCGGCAAGCTCGCGGCCACCGGCCACGCCGAGGTAATCCCCTGCAATTTCGACGACCTGCCACGCCTGTTGCCTTTGCGTGCCCAGAGCAACCTCGTGCTCCTGATGCAAGTGTCCCCTGCTGATTCGCAGGGATGCCACGGCTTGGGAATGGCGATGGACTACACCTACGAACTGATCGCGCAAGCACGAACCGTGGTGGCCGAGGTCAATGCCGCGATGCCGACCACCTCCGCGCCAACACTTCCGGCCTCCACGTTCGCTGCCGTCATCCACACGTCCCGGCCTCTTCCGATTGTGCCCACACCGGCAGTCCATGAAGAACACCACGGAATCGCCAGGCATATCCTGCCGCTGATCCCTGACGGCGGGACCATCCAACTCGGCATCGGCGCGGTCCCCTCGGCCATCGGAAAGGCGCTGACCGTACGCCGCGGATTGCGTGTCCGATCGACTCTTGCCGGCGATTGGCTGCTGGATCTGCATCGTGCTGGATCACTCTGCGAAGAGCCCGGTTCGGTCATCATCAGCGAGGCCGCGGGCTCCGAGGAGCTGTACGAGCACATCGCCACGTCGAAAGCGTGGGTACGGCCGGTCGCCGAGGTAATCGGTCCGGCAGCCGCAGCGTCGATCCCGCGACTGTTCGCAGTGAACTCGGCACTGCAGGTAGACCTCACCGGTCAAGTCAATGCCGAAGAGATCGACAGCAGATATTTGGGAGCCACCGGTGGGCAAGCAGAATTCCTGCGGGCCGCTCAGCGCTCGCCCGGCGGGGCATCGATCGTCGCGCTCGCTGCGACGGCACGGGGCGGACGAACCTCCCGGATCGTTCGGCAGCTGCAGCCCCCGACCGTCACGACGCCGCGAACGAGCATCGACTTCGTGGCCACCGAGTTCGGCGTCGTCGATCTCAGAGGGCGGACTCTGCGCGAACGCGCCGACGCCATGATCGCGATCGCGGCGCCTCAGCACCGATCGAGCCTTCACGAACAGAACGGACACCAACGATGACACCACCATCCGAAACCGACGACCGTCTCACCAGATTCCTGTCCGACCAACTGGGTGGGGCCGGTGCCCGCGTAGTAGGCCTGAACCGCATCGGTGTCGGCAGGTCCCGGGACAATTGGGTGTTCGACCTGGTGACCGAACACAATGGCACCGAGCATTGCGAGCCGCTGATCCTGCGCAGCGACCCGGACGGAGGCCTGGTCGACACAGACCGCAACGTGGAGTTCGCGTTGCTCGGCATGCTGGAGAGCAGCGATCTGCCAACCCCTGGTGCCCGCTGGCTGGACGCCGACGGGCGATGGCTCGGCCGGCCCTCGCTGATCATGCAGCGGTGCCCAGGTGACTGCGACTACCGCGTGCTTTCGGACCCGCAGCGCTCGATCACTCAGCGGCGGGCCCTTGCCGAAAGCTTCTGCGAACTCATGGCGCAAGTCCACAGCACCGATTGGCAGGCACTCGGGTTGTCAGCGGTACTCGATGGTTCCGGCCGGCTCGGTGCGCCCGCCGAACTCGACGCCTGGGAGAAGGTTCTGCGTCACAACCAGCTGGAGCCGTTGCCCGAGTTGGATTTTGCGATTGCGGGACTACGAGCGTCAGCACCCGAACCGGCTCGCACCGTTCTGGTCCACGCCGATTTCAAACCCGGCAACATTCTGTTGGACGGTGATCGGATTACCGCACTGCTCGACTGGGAGTTGGCTCATCTCGGCGATCCGCTCGAGGACCTCGGGTGGGTGACGCAGCCGCTGCGGAGGATGGAGCACCTGATCGACGGGGCGTGGGATGCCGACGATCTGATCGAGCATTACGAGCGAGCCACAGGATTCGAGGTCGACCGCGGCAACCTTCGGTGGTGGCAGGCCTTTTCGACGTTCAAGACCGCGGTGATGCAGGTCAGCGGTCTGCGATCGTTTCTCGATGGCCGTAGTGACGAGCCATTTCGCCCCACCCGCCGGGTACTGGCGACATTGCTCGATTTCGTAGTCAAGGAGGATATCCGATGAGACCGACCATTCACGAGCAATTGTCCGGAGTCGATCGGCTTCTCGATCTCGCTGACGGATCTCATTCGCTTCCGGTCGAGACGTCCGAATTACTGAGCAACGCACGCCGACTGATCAAGCGGGTTGCCACATCATGGGACACGGCATTGCCCTTCCTCCTGGACGACAACGCTCGGCTCACCGAACTCCTGAACGCCGGCGTCGAGGCGCAGGCGCCTGCCCCGACCGACATCACAGCTGTCGTCGCGCGAAACGAGGAGCTACGAGGATCGTTAACTCAGCTCATCTCCACCATTCCCACAGACCCCGAGTTTCGACAGCGTCGGGCCGAAATCGGACAGTACCTGCAGTGGCGGGTTGCCACCGATCCCGCCTGACAGGCAGAAAGACGAGCAAACGTGAACGCACTACCACCAGAATCGATCTCCGGCGACGAGCACTTGGCCGAACAGTTCCCGCTATCGCCGATAGATGACTATTTCGTCCACCAAACCCCGGATCCCGTGCGGGTCATGTGGACAGGGGATCCCCGGGCGTACGAACGCCACTGGGTGGTGATCCACGACGACACCGGCGAGTTGCTGATCGCCACGGGCGGCAGCCTCTATCCGAACCTCGATCGGGCCGAGGCCTACGCGATCGTCAACTCGAAAGGCCGACATACCACCGTCCGGAGTTTCCGCTCGATCGGCGCGGATCGCACCGACCTGCGCGTGGGACCGATCGTGCCCACGATTGTTCGCGGTCTGCGGGAATGGCGTTACGTCCTCGAGCCGAACGAGTGGGGAGTCAGCTACGATTTGACGTTCCACGACACCACCCGGCAGGTTTTTCGCGAACCGCTGTCGGACTCTGCGCACGGCTTTCCGACCGGTCGCCGCAACGATGTCACCAGCGGATTCGAATGCTTCGGCTCGGTGACCGGATGGGTCGAGATCGAGGGCGAACGAACCACTTTGGGTCCGAATGCCGCAGGAACGAGGGATCGCCACTGGGGCACCGGACGCGGTGTCGGGGGACCGGAGTTGTCCCTGGGAGGCCGCCTGCACGTAGGGACCAACGGCAACGCCTTCGTGGCATTTCCGGACTGGGCGCTGTGGGGTGACCGACTCTTCTACCCGTTCGGCGACTCGACATCGGGTTCGACGCGAGTCCTCAAACCCACCCGCCGACTCCGGTTCGAGCCGGACACGGACCTCTTCGTCGAAGCCATCGTCGACTACGAGTTCGACAACGGCAAGCAAGTCCAACTCCACTACGAGCGGGTGGGCCAGCAGACGGCCTATCTGCGATGCGGAATGTACGGCGGCACACCGGATCGTGACATCCACCAAGGTGGTTATGCCGGCCCCGACCTGACCGAAGGAGAATCGTATGATCTGAGTCGACCGGAGACCCGGATCGGTATCCGCGGCCTCGACGAGCATCTCTGCCGCGTCACACGTGACGACGGCCAGACCGTTCTCGGGATATACCAGACCATCGACCCCGTGGCCTATGAAGTGTGCATGTCGGGCAGGAAGGGCTGGAACCTCCTCGTCTGAGAAGCACCAGGCCAGGACGGTATGGACCGTACAGCCGAAACTCTCTGAAACCCTTGACTTCAGCCATCGCTCGCGACATTCTGATAATCGGAACGCATTTCGAGTCCATGAATTCTGAATCTCCTGTGACCGTGGCGAACCAATCAAAATACGGTCGAAGACCACGAGATTGACCACTTCTGACGCAGCATGAAGCGATTTCGGCCAGTCGCATTCCTCAGATGCAGGCATTTCGTGCAACGAGAATCTTCCTGAAGGGGCAAATTGTGGTGATTTTACGGAGTACACGGCGAGGCGCGTGTGTACTGTCCGCAGCATTGCTGGCATCGGTCGGGTTGGTCGCTTGCAGCTCGACGGGTTCCGGCACATCGGGAGATGCGATACGAGTGGGCGTGACAACGTCGCTCACCGGATCGTTCGGTACCTACGGAAACATGATCAAGGACGGACTGGAGGCCGGCCTGTACTGCAGCACCGAAGGCACCAACGAAGTCGACGGCAAGCCAATCGAATTCGTCTACGCCGATGACGGCGGCGATCCCGAGCAGACGCTCGCTGCGGCCACCAGGATGGTTGGTGACGGGATCAACATCCTCACCGGCACCACGTCGTCCGCCGCCGCGATGCAACTCGGCCACTTCGCCGAGCAACAGAATCTCCTGTACATCTCCGGTGCCGCGGGGATCGATGATGTCACCGGTCTGAACGCCAACACTTTCCGTGCCTCGCGACAGGCGTATCAGGAAGCGGCCGCCCTGAGCAGCGTCCTCGAGAAGAACAATAACAAGACGGTAGTACTTGCCCAGGACTACGCATTCGGACAGAAGTACGCCTCTACGATCACCGGCATCCTCGAATCGAGCGGATCTGAAGTAGAGAAAGTGCTTGTGCCTTTGGACACGAATGAGTTCACGCCCTACGCGCGGCGAATCAGCGAGTTGAAGCCCGATCTACTGATTGTTGTCTACTACGGCGATGGGGCTCCGTCCATGTGGCAAGCGATGTCGCAACAAGGAATCTTGGACACGACCACGGTGGCGAGCGTGCTGGTCGAGAAGCCGCACTGGTCCATCTATGGTGACGCCGCCGAGAAGATCAACTTCGTGACGCACTATTACCCTGGCGCACCAGGCGGCGAAATGAACGATTGCCTGACCGAGCGAGTGCCCGATGCCGACCTGTCCACTCACGACGGATTCGTGGCTGCTCAGCAGATCGTGCATGCACTATCCACTGCGGGCCCCGACGACGTCGAAGGCATGATCGAGGCACTCGACGGGTGGTCATTCGAGGCGCCGAAAGGACCTATGACAATCCGCTCAGGTGACCACGCCCTACTTCAGGACATGTACCTCGTCTCGCTCAGTGACAACGATGGCGAATTGGTCGCCCACACAGTCGGAAACGTCGGCAGTGAGGCAGCGAAACCATGAAAGATACCGCAGCACTTGACCGGACGCTGCCGTCCTCACAGGTACTGGGACCCGCGATCGAATATGCGCTCGAGACAGTCGATCTCTCCTGGAGTGTCGGCGGATTCGCCATCGTCAGCGATGTCGGACTCCGTGTCCGGCGTGGCGAGTTTCTCACCGTTATCGGGCCCAACGGCGCCGGCAAGAGCACGTTGATGAATCTTCTGTCAGGGGTGTATCGCCCCTCATCGGGTTCAGTCCACTTCGATGGTCAGGACATCACCAGGATGGGAGCCGCACACCGTGTCCGGCGCGGCTTGGGACGGACGTTCCAGACGTCGAGCCTGTTTGCTGGACTGACGGTCCTCGAGAACGCACGGTTGGCGGCCCAGGCTGCGCTGGGCGGGAGCATGAACCTGTGGGGCAGGCCATCGGCCCACGATCGAGCCACCGAGCGTGCGCGAGAGCACCTCGAAGAGGTCGGCCTGCACGACATGGGCGGAAACATCGTGTCCGACCTACCGTACGGAGACAAGCGGAAGCTCGAGATAGCCCTCGCGTTGTGCGCGCGCCCGCGCGTGTTGCTCTTGGATGAACCGACGGCCGGTGTCTCCGCCGAGGATGTCCACGCGCTGATCGACGTCGTACGGGCGGTGCACGACACGGGCCGTACTGTGGTGATGGTCGAGCATCGAATGGATCTCGTTCTGGACGCGTCGGATCGTATTGCCGTCATGCAAGACGGCGGTCTTCTTCTGTGCGACGAGCCGAACGCAGTGATGTCCGATCCGCGGGTCCAAGCCGCCTACCTCGGGCCGGAGTTCTGATGTCCGCCGGCGACGCTGCCCTGTCCGTGCGAGACCTTCAGGTGCACCGCGGGGAAGCACATGTTCTGGAAGGTGTGTCGTTCGAGGTACGTCCACGTCGTGTCACCGCACTGCTCGGTCGCAACGGCGCTGGGAAGACGACAACGTTGATGACAATTCTCGGTTTGCTCGAGGGCAGCGGCAGCATCAGGCTCTACGGTGACGAGATCTTGGGCGTGCCGACCCACCACCTGGTCCGCCGAGGTATCGGATACGTGCCCGAGGACCGCGAGGTCTTCAGCACGTTGACTGTCGCCGAGAATCTTCGATTGGCTGCGCGGACACCGGAGGCGACCCAACGTCTGGATCTCGTACACGAATTGTTTCCAGACTTGCTGCATCGGAGCGCTCAGCGGGCGGGAGCGCTGTCCGGAGGCCAGCAGCAGATGGTGGCAATCGCGCGTGCCATCCTGAACCCGAACCGCTTGCTCCTCATCGACGAGCCGAGCAAGGGATTGGCGCCCATCGTGGTCGGCCAGGTAGTCGAGGCTCTGGCGAAGGCCGCCAGCGCCACCACAATCTTGCTCGTCGACCAGAACATCCGAGTCGCGCAGCGCCTGGCTACCGATGCGATCGTGCTGGACCACGGCGCAGTTGTTTTTACCGGTTCGATGGAGGATTTGGCCGCAGATGCGGATCTCACGCAGCGCTACCTCGGTGTCGCGCCGTCTTCCCGTGGCAGCAACACGATCGGGACCGAAAAGGGGTCTGCACAATGACAACTCTTATCGTCCTCACTGCTACGAGCCTCGGACTCGCGGGCCTGTATTTCCTCCTCTCTTCAGGGCTTTCCCTGATATTCGGCTTGATGGACGTCCTGAATGTTGCGCATGCCGCGACCTTTGGGGTGGGCGGATATGCGGCCTGGGTCGTCATGGACCGGTTCGACTTGATAGATTCCCTCGCTGCACGTTTCGCTGTCGCCATAGTTGTGGCGGTCATATTCGGATGCGTTCTAGGATATTTCGTAGAGCGGACGCTGATAGCGCGCAACTACGGTGATCACCTCACACAGATCCTCATCACGTTGGGGCTCGCATTCGTCATGGAGGGGCTCATCGGCGGTATTTTCTCGTATTCGCCGCAATCGATCGCACAGCCGGCCTGGTTCACCGACGTCACGGTGATCCTCGGTGGACGCATTCCCAACAGCAGAATCCTTATCTTCGGCATATCAGCCTTGGTGCTGGTGAGCTTGCTGTTCTTCATGAAGAAGAGCAAGTACGGGTTGATCATCCGCGCAGGTGTGGAGAACAGGCGGATGGTTCAGGCGCTGGGCATCGATGTCGCGCGGAGCTTCACCTTCGTGTTCGTACTGGGCGCTGCCTTGGCCTGCCTGGGTGGCGCGCTGGGCGCGGTCTACTTCACGGGAATTACCCCTGCCCTCGGTCCGAATCTGTTGATCTTCGCTTTCATCGTGGTGATTATCGGCGGACTCGGATCAATCGGCGGCACCGCCATCGCTGCCGCTCTCGTCGCCTTCACTCAGCAAATCGTGAACTTCTACGTGAGCACTGGGCTGGGCGACATCGCGGTCGTCGGTCTGCTTGCGGCTGTGCTCCTACTGCGCCCACAGGGCTTGCTCGGAAGGGTTGCGTCAGCATGATTCCGTTATCCAGTACCCAGACACGGTTGCCCGTCGACCGGAGTCCGGGAAAGATGCACCCGAGGCGGATTTCCGTCGGGGCGCGAGTGGGCCTCACGGTCATTCTCGTTTTGGCTGCTCTACCGATGTTGGATGTTCCGATTCCGATCCTTCTCCCCGGACAGTTGTCGAGTTCCGGTTCTCTGCTCATCTTGTCGATCGGCCTTGTATTCGCTGGTGTCGCGATATCTTTCGATGTCGTATTCGGATACACCGGCCTGCTGAGCGCTGGTCATGCCCTGGTTTTCGCTCTGGGAATCTACGCAACCAACCTGCTGATGCACGCAGGCCTGGGGTATTTTTCCGCTGCAGCGCTTGCCATCGCGCTGTCCGGGCTGGTCAATACCGCGCTGGGAGCGATCGCCCTTCGCGTGAAGGCGGTCGCCTTCACGATGGTCACGCTGGCGTTCGGCGAGGCCTTCTACATTTTGCTCCTGGTTGATCCTGCGGGGATTTTCGGCGGCGAGGAGGGCCTGCCTGTTGCCTTCGAGCAGATCCCCGATCTGCTCGCCAGCGCCCGCGACGTCCGCTGGCTCTACTGGCTATCGCTCGCATTCGCCGTGGTCGCCTACCTTCTGGCGTGGATGGCGACGCGGTCTCGTTGTGGCCAGGTGTGGCAAGCGATCCGCGAGAACGAGGATCGGGTCGAAAGTCTCGGGTTGTTCTCGTACAGCTACAAGCTGGTTGCATATGCTTTCGGCGGCGTGATCGCGGCGGCGGGCGGGGCGGTGTATCTCTTGGTTGCGCGGGGCGCCAATCCGTCCAGCGCATCAGTGCATTTCAGTCTTGCATTGATCGTCATGGTGGTTTTGGGCGGCCGCGGTCGGATCTGGGGTGCAGCGATCGGTGGCCTCGTATACGGAATCCTCACTTTGAGGCTGCCCGAGCTTTCTACGTCCGGCGTGCTCGACGGCCTACCTGAATGGGCAAGTCGCACAGTGTCCGAACCGCTCTTCGTCCTCGGGTTTCTGTTCATCCTGATTGTGCTGTTTTTTCCGGATGGCATAGTCGGTCTTGTCGACCGTACCAACTCCTGGCTCCGGACAGTGCGACCGCGGAACATGAATGAAAATGCGCGAATTCTGTCTCCGGATGAACGGATTGGAGCGGATGAGATCAGGAAGAAGCATTAGGAGAGGGCAGGTTCAGCACCATCTTCCCGTCGTCCAATTTGCTCGCAGTCCCGAAAGGAACGCACATGGAATCACCGAACGTCTATCACTACGGAATTCTCGTCAGAGACATCGACAACGCAATCACGCTGTACGGGCATCTTTTTGGGCTTACCTTCCATGAGCCGACCGAAGTGCATCTCAATAGACTGGCGGATCCCGACGAACACGAGTTCGACCTGCGAGTTACATATTCTCAACAAGGACCCCCTTATATGGAACTGCTCGAAGCCAAGGGTGACGGAGTTTATTCCGCTGGTCACGGGGAGGGCCTGCATCACATCGGCATGTGGGACGCGAAAATCGATGAAAACAAGAAGCGGTATCTCGATTCCGGAGTGGAATCGGATGGCGAGGTTTTGAACCCCGATGGAACCACGTTTGCGTGGTACACGAACCCGAAGACTACCGGCGGGGTTCGCTTCGAGTTCGTCGATGAATCCGCAAGGGAAGATCTCGAGAAATGGATTCAAACCGGGATAATGGGGCCGGGAGGTTTCGTCGTCTGAGGCCAATGGCTTCCCCCGATCGTGACGTAAACACGCTGGCTGGTCGAGCGCCGCCGAATTGGCCGACGCTCGACCAGGTCCGCACGGGCTCTCGGGCAGGGTGCCGTAGTTGTTGATTTCTGGAGCTGTGAGCTGCGTTTTCAGGTTCCCAGGATCAGGTCGACTGCGTGAACAGGGTTGGCGGCGAGTCGCCGGCAGGCGCGGGCGATGTTGGACTGTCCGGCCCGGCGGTGGAGGCTGATCACGGTGTTCCGCAACGTCGCCATCACCTGCGGGCCGCTGCCGGTGCGGATCGTGGAACGGTCCTCGTCGAACGTCACGTCCCGCACCCAGTGGATCTTGTTCTCGATGGTCCAATGACCGCGGATCCACGCCGACAACAGCTTCGGTGGTGCCTGCTCGCACGGCAGTGAACAGATCGCGTAGACAACCTCGACACCCCATCGTTCGGTGCCGATCCGGCGCCGGCGCCGGGTGATCTGCACGACCTGCTGTGCGTACGGAAACCGCAGGCCCCGGGGCACAGTGATGATCTTGTAGCTGCGCTGCTCCTCGCGGCCGTGGTGACGCTCGAGGCCGTCCTGCCACACCACCGGAACCCGCTCCCAGGGTTGCGCCTTCACCCGCGCGAACAATCCGGGCTGGTTCGCCTTGACGATCATCACGTAGTCTGCCCGGCACTGTTCCCGCAGGCACCGGGCGGTGGTCTTCTGGGTGTGCATCGCATCGATCGTGATCACCGCCCCGACCAGATCGATGCCCCGCAGCAGTCGGCGCACGGCGGGGATCTCGTTGGATTTCTCTGCCGTCCGGCACTGCCCGAGGACGGTGGCGCCGTCGTGGGTGACCGCGCAGACC
Source organism: Rhodococcus sp. ACS1 (assembly GCF_002300155.1). Lineage (NCBI taxonomy): Bacteria > Bacillati > Actinomycetota > Actinomycetes > Mycobacteriales > Nocardiaceae > Rhodococcus > Rhodococcus sp. ACS1. The sequence continues at coordinate 274,975 of NZ_NSDZ01000006.1, read as the reverse complement.
AGATGCGGTGCCGGCTCCTGTCCGGCCCGTGCTCCGCGCACCGTCTTGCCGTCCACTGCCACCACCGGACGCCCACCGCCGTCACCGTTGCTGTCGGACAGGTAGCGGCCGAGCACCTGGTCCAGATCGTCGCCGTCGATGCGTTCGAGGACCAACCGCAGCGTCGCCTCGCTCGGCACCCGGAACCGAATACCCAACCGCACCAGCACCTCCGGGCCGACACCGGCCGCCCAGTCGGCGATCGCATAGAACGAGCGGGCTCCGCCGGCCACCGCACACAGCGCGACCGCTACCAACGACGAGAGTCGATAGCGCCGACCGCGGAGGCCACGAGGATCGGGCAGCCGCTCGTCGAGCACCGTGAGCAGTTCCGGCACCCGCTCCGGGGCGGCGACGGCGTCGGTCCACCGGGTCAGCTGGTCAAGACACGGGTCGATCGGGGACACTGTCCCGGCGGGCATAGGTGACTCCTCGCGGATGAGCATCGGATGCGTAAGACACACCCATGATCAATCCCTGTCCCTATGCCCGCTCCGCCGCCCCCGAGACACCTCCGAAGATCGGAAACCCCAGGCAGAACGCCCGCTACTCAACAACTACGGCACCCTGGGCTCTCGGGTCCCGAGACCGGGGTCGTGGACCACGAGTTCTTCGTCCGCATTGGCCCGGACTCCTCCTGGTTCACTTCGGATCGCCTTCGACTGCTTTCCGTTGCCGGCGGCGTCAGGTAGCCACGATGATGAGGACCGCAACTCGCCTCACGTGGCCTCGGTCCATATGCGGGGTCACACGGAGAATCTTCCGTCGGACCGCTGAGAGTGGCGATGCGGTCCGGTGCCAATTGGACACGTGATCCTCGCGCTCGATTGCCGCGATGGGACGACAACCTGATGGCGATCCAAGTCGGGCGCGTGCGATGTTCGTACCCGTCGCAGCGCGCTGGGTCGCAGCGGAGGTGATCGTCGCCGTGTTCGGCCCCAAGACCACCGGCGCGCCGCTGGAAGACTGACGACCTTCACGACCATCCGGTAGCGGCGGATGGGAAACCAGACCCACGTCCCGATGGTTGATCCCACCCTGGTGTTCGCCGAAATCAATCGACGGCGATTGGTGCCGCGCCCCTTGCCCCGCCGCGACGACTGTAGAAACATTTCCGTAGGCGGACACCGACCCGCGACTCGAGGTCGCGCGGTGCCGGACTGCGACGTGCTCTCCCCGACCGCGCCGACATGGTCGATCGGCGTACGAGCGCCACGCGTGCGAATCCCGGTGATCAGTGGCCGACGCTACCGATCGGAGAAATCGTGACCAGCGAAACCACACGATGCTCGATGCAGCGCGAACCGGAGCTGGCCGGACAGACCGTCGTCCTCATCGGCGGCAGCGCAGGCATCGGGCTCGAGACAGCGCGACGCGCCCGGATGGAGGGTGCCGACGTCATCCTCACCGGGCGCAACCCCGACCGGCTCGAGGCCGCAGCGGCAGACGTCGGCACGCAGCGCACCGCAGCGTTCGACGCCAACGACCCGGCCGCATTGCGGAGGTTCTTCGAGGACTTGCCGACACCGATCGACCATGTGCTGGTGACGGCAGGCGGCCCGCGTTACGCTCCCCTGCTCGAGATGGACGCGGACGAGGTGCGCCGGCAGCTCACCGAGCACATAGTGCTGGGGCTCGAAGTCGCGCGTAATGCGGCGAACAAGATGCGGCCCGGGGGCACGCTGCTGTTCATGGGCGGCACCGGCGGCCGGCGCATCGGTCACGGCCTAGGGATTGCCTCCGCCGCCACGGCCGCACTGCCCCCGTTCACGGCGGCCCTCGCTCTCGAGCTCGCGCCGGTTCGCGTCAACCTCATCGCCGCGGGCTTCGTCGACACCCCGCTGTCGGCATCGCTGCTCGGCGATCGGCTCGACGAACGGCGGAACGAGTTGCGGACGAAGCTTCCGATCGGCCGGGTCGTCGGCCCTGCCGACGTCGCAGCCCTCGCCGTCCACATCATGAGCAACACGGCACTCACCGGTGCGACGTACGACATCGACGGCGGCCAGCAGTTCGTCTTCTGACGACCGCACGACGACAGACGGACTGGTTCGCAGGGCCTGTTCGATCGATCCCGACACATCGCGAGAGGAAACCCATGAGCACCAACGAAGTTCACACCGACCAGGCAACCAGCACCACGAATGTCCCGACCGTCGACATGAAGCTGGAGGTCGTCGTCCTCCCCGTCTCGGACGTCGACCGCGCCACCGAGTTCTACACCACACTCGGCTGGAGACAGGACGTCACACCACCCGACTCCGGCGTCGTCCAGTTCACTCCGCCCGGCTCCGACGCCTCGATTCACTTCGGCGCAGACCTCACCACGGCCGCACCCGGTTCGGCCAGGGGATATCTCATCGTCTCCGACATCGAGGTCGCCCGTGACCAGCTGGTCGCTGCCGGCGTCGCGGTGAGCGTATTCCACCGCGGCGCGGACGGGCCTGCAGACGGGCCGGACCCCGACCGCCGCAGCTACTCCTCCCTGGCGTCGTTCAGCGACCCCGACGGCAATTCCTGGCTGCTGCAGGAGGTCACCACCAGGCTTCCCGGGCGGATCGACACGGCCACCACGTCGTTCGGCTCCGCACGCGACCTGGCGACCGCGCTCCGCCGGGCGGCGGCCGCCCACGGCCGGCACGAAGAGCGCACCGGCGAGGAGGACCCGAACTGGCCCGACTGGTACGCCGAGTACATGGCCGCCGAGCAGTCCGGGGCTGAGCTACCCACGTGAGGAGCGGCGACCGGTAGCGGAGCGAGTGTCATTCTCCGGACAGGTCGGCCGAAAGGTCACGGACCTCGATGCCGGCGGGAATCTCGACCTCGGCGATCAACTCCGGCCGGTCGTCGAATTCGAGGCGAAGGGCCCGGCACATCGTGGCGTGCATGTCGTAGAGAGTGGTGATGTAGGTCAGCTGCAGAATTTCGGGATCCGTCAGATGGGCCTTCAGGACCGCGAACACCTCGTCCGGCACCCGGCCGCCGTCGTAGACGAGGCCGTCGGTGTAGGCCAGGACCGCCCGCTCGAGTGCGGAGAAGCAGTCGCTGACCTGCCAGTGCGGAAGGGCCGCGATCTTTTTCTCCGGCGCCCCGAGGGATCGCATCTGCTTGCAGTGCTGGGAGAAGACGAACTGGCTTCCGCGTGCGTACCCGGCCCTGGCCTGCCCCAGTTCACGCAACAGGGGGTCCAGGGTGACGTTCCGGTAGAGCGAGAATCCGCGGACGGCGTGCCGGAACACGTCCGGTGACTGGGCGAACACGGTCCACCAGTCGCCGGGGGTGGCGTGGATGGTGCCGTGATCGACGGCGGGATCCTTGTCGGGTCCGAACAGTCGGTCGTAGAAGAAGAGGATCTTCTCGTCGGTGACTTCGGCGCGGGGTACCTCACGCAGACGGGGCACGGCATTTCCTTTCGGGCGGTGGCGGTCAGGATGCGGTGGGTACGCGCCGATCGGCGGCGGTCTTCGGTTCGTGCGAGACGTCGACTTCGGTGAAGATTCGCGTCCAGCAGGCGAATTCGAGCAGTACGCCGTCCGGGTCCTGGAAGTAGAACGAGCGCACGAAGGTGCCCGGGTGCACGTGCCGGGACACGCCGGCGGAGCTGTCGTCGTGGTTGAGGACCCGACTGACCTTGATTCCCTCGGCCTGCATGCGGGTGTAGTACTCGTCGAACTGTTCCGGAGGCACCGCGAACGCGACGTGATTCATCGACCCGACCGCACTCGCGAGTTCACCCTCGTCGGGGAGCCCCTTGGGGGCGGCGAGACCGGGCGCGGCCTCGGGGGAATCGGCCAGCCAGAAGAAGGCGATGGTGTTGCCGTTGCCGCAGTCGAAGAAGAAGTGCTGGCCCAGATCCCCCGGCAGCTCGATGGTCTTGATCAGGGGCATGCCCAGGACGCCCGAGTAGAAATCGATGGTGCGTTGCATGTCCGAGCACACCAGCGCAAGGTGGTTGATACCCCGAAGTTCGTACTTGGAGTTCGGATTGCTCATGGCGGTCCTTCCGATGTGGTGAAGTCGTCGCGAGAAGCGAACAAAAATGACTTGACAGTCATGTCATCTATTGGGAGAGTTTGTCTGTGAGCAAGTCATCTGTCAATACCCCGTCCACGCCGGCCACTGTCGACACCCTGACCGCGCGTGGCCGCAAGACACGCGACGCACTGCTCGACGCCGCCCGGAAGGTGTTCGAGACGGTCGGATTCCCCGACACCCGGGTCGAACACATCGCCCAGGAGGCGAACGTCTCCTACGGCACCTTCTACCGCTACTTCGAGTCGAAGGAAGAAGTGTTCCGGGAGCTGAGCACTCGATTGTTCGAGGACATGCACCGCCGCGAGCCGACCGACGGCGACCTGTCTCCGGCGGAGAAACTGGTCGCGTCGAACCGCTCGTACTATCAGTCCTACCGCCGGAACGCCCCGCTGATGGCGATCGTCGAACAGGTCGCGACGTTCAACGACGAATTCCGCGAACTCCGTCACGAGCACCGCCGTCAGCTGATCGACCGGACCTCTCGCGCGATCGCACGCTGGCAGCAGGACGGACTGGTCACCGCCACTCTCGACCCGGTGCTGGCGGCCCGCGCGATGGCCGCCATGGTCGACCACACCCTGTACCTGTGGTTGATCCAGGGTGACGACGCCGACGAGGCGGCCCTGCTCGACACCCTCGACCAGATGTGCCTCGGCGCACTCGGTCTCGACCGGAACTGAGCGCCGCGCGCTCCCCCGCCGAGAACCGTGCCGGGTCACGATCCCGACGGTGCGCTTCCTGCACACCCCTCACCATCGACTGACCAACGGCCGACCGATCGATCTCGTCGACTCGGCCGTTGTTCCGATCTCCCCGAAGGCACGCACAATGACAACGCACCCACCGTTCGCGTCCGCTACCACCGACACACCGCAGGGAGCGCTCGACGGCCTGCGGGTACTCGAACTGGGCACCCTCATCGCAGGCCCGTACTGCGGGCGCCTCCTCGGTGACATGGGCGCCGACGTCATCAAGATCGAAGCCCCCGATCGTCCCGACCCCCTGCGGGACTGGGGCCAGGCCGAGGGCGGGCACCAATACTTCTGGTCCGTGCACGCCCGCAACAAACGGTGCGTGAACCTCGACCTGCGCACCGAGGCCGGCCGGCGGATCTTCCTCGACCTCGTCGCCACCGCCGATGTCGTCGTCGAGAGCTTCCGGCCCGGCACCCTCGAGCGCTGGGGCGTCGGCTACGACGTTCTCCGGGAAATTTCCCCGCGGCTGGTCCTGGCCCGGGTCTCCGGTTACGGCCAGACCGGTCCGTACGCCGCGCGTCCCGGATACGCGTCGGTCGCCGAGGGCATCAGCGGCTTGCGGCACCTCAACGGATTTCCCGGCCAGGCGCCCCCGCGGATCGCGCTCTCGCTCGGCGACAGCCTCGCCGGGATGTTCGCCTTCCAGGGTGTCCTCGCCGCGCTCATCGCGCGCGAACGCACCGGCCGGGGACAGATCGTCGATGCCGCGCTCACCGAGGCCGCACTCGCCATCCAGGAGTCCACCGTTCCCGACTACCACAAGACCGGTCACGTCCGGCAACCCTCCGGCACCCGCCTCGACCGCGTCGCACCGTCCAATCTGTATCGCACGCAGGACGGACTGTGGGTGATCATCGCGGCCAACCAGGACACGCTGTTCGCGCGTCTGTCCGCTGCGATGGGCCGCCCCGACCTCGCCACCGATCCGCGCTACGCCACCCACACCGCGCGCGGTGATCACCAGGACGAGCTCGACACCCTGATCGCCGAGTGGGCGGCCGGCTTCCCCGCGGCGGAGCTGATCGAGCTGCTGACCAAGTTCGAGGTGGTCACGGGCCCGGTCAACACGGTCGCCGAGGTGATGGCCGATCCCCAGTTCAACGCCCGCGAGATCTTCGTCGACCACGTCGACCCCTCCCTCGGGCCCGGCGACACCGGATTCGATCCGGAGCCGGTGAAGGGAGTCGGGGTGATCCCGAAACTCAGCGAGACCGCGGGCGGGGTCCGCTGGGGTGGGCCCAGCCGCCCGGGCACCCACACCGACGAGGTGCTCACCGAAATCCTCGGCTACGACGCCGACCGACTCACCGCACTGCGCGAGCAGGGCACGATCTCGTGACCGCGATTCCACCGGAGGTCGACATCCGGGAGGTCGGGCCCCGCGACGGACTGCAGATCGAGAAGCCCATTCCCACCGCCGCCAAGCTGGAGCTGATCGACGCGCTCGCCGCGACCGGTGTCCGGCGCATCGAGGTCACGTCCTTCGTCTCCCCGCGGGCCGTCCCGGCGCTGACCGACGCCGAGGCCGTCGCCGCCCAACTCGGCCGCTGGCCACACGTCACCTTCTCGGCGCTGGTTGCCGGACTCGGCGGCGTCAAGCGAGCACTCGCAGCGGGTCTGACCCGCCTCGAGTACGTCGTCTCCGCGTCCGACGGGCACAGCCGGGCCAACGTCGGCCGCAGCAGCGAGGAGTCGATCGCGCTGATCACCCCCGTCGCCGAACTGATTCACCAGGCGGGCGGCACACTCGAAGTGATCGTCGCCATCGCGTTCGACTGCCCATTCGACGGACCCACCCCACCGGAGCGCGTGGCCGACATCGCGCGGCGTGCAGTTCTTTCGGGTGCCGATGCGGTGTCGGTCGCCGACACCATCGGGACCGCGACGCCGGTGCGCACCACAGACGTGCTCGCCCGGGTGCGCGCCGCCGCCCCGGGCGTCGACCTCGGCCTGCACTTGCACGACACCCGCGGCCAAGGCCTGGCGAACGCGTGGGCCGCATACACCTCGGGCATCCGCCAGTTCGACGCCTCCGTCGGCGGGCTCGGTGGGTGCCCCTTCGCGCCGGGCGCGAGCGGCAACATCGCCACCGAGGAACTGGCCTACATGTTCGAGGACGGCGGCATCACCACCGGCATCGACATCGACATCGAACTCGACGCGGCTCGACTGGCCGAGCGCCTGCTCGGCAAATCCCTCACAAGCAGACTGCTCTCGGCCGGGGGCCGACCGGTTCCCACCGGCACCGCCTGCAATTGACCACCTCGCTGCCGACACCGCGACGGAACACTCCGCCGCTCCGCGCGCAGCACCACACGGAAGAGACGGATTTTCGCATGAACGAGCTGGCTGATCGCTTCTTCGCCGCCGTCGGTGACGGCGACGAAACGACACTGACCGAGCTGTACGCACCGGACGCTCGGATTTGGCACAACGACGACGGACGCGAACAGACGGTCGCCGAGAACCTGACGGTGCTGCGCTGGCTCTCGCGCACTCTCGAGGACCTGCGCTACGAGGACATCCGCCGCCACGAGTTGCCGGAGGGCTTTGCCCAGCAGCACGTCCTGCGCGCCACGCTGCCCGGCCACGGACCGCTGGAGGTGCCTGCGTGCCTGTTCGTCCGCGTCGACGACGGCCGGATCACCCGTATCGACGAATACGTCGACTCCGCCGCCACCCTGCCCCTGCGCGCGCAGGCCGGCCGGCGACGGGAGCGCTGACATGCCCGAAACCCGTTCCGCCGTCCCGCTCCCCGAACTGTGCGCGCGGATGCGCTCGTTCATCGACGAGGCCGTCATCCCCGCCGAACCCATCCTGGTGAACGAGGACGGCCCCGCTCACGTGGCCATCGACGAATTACGTTCGAGGGCCAAGGAACTCGGTTTGTGGGCGCTCGGCCATCCCGCCGAACTCGGCGGTGGCGGTGTCCCGTTCCTCGACTTCGTGCATCTCAACGAGATCATCGGACGCTCGGAGTTCGGCCAGTTGGCCGTCGGCTCGGTGTCCATGCAGGACACCCTGATGCTGCACAAACACGGCACTCCCGAGCAACGGCAGCGATGGATTCCCCCGCTGGTCGCCGGGGAATTCCTGCCGTCCGTCGGGTTGACCGAACCGGACGCGGCGGGATCCGATCCCACCCTCATCGAGACACGCGCCGACCTCGACGGCGACACCTGGATCATCAACGGACACAAATGGTTCACCACCGGCGTAAAGGACGCCGGCTACTGCTCGGTCTTCGCCCGGACCGAACCCGACACCGCCCCGAGGCACGAGCGCATCAGCGCGATCATCGTGCCGACCGACACCCCCGGATTCCAGATCGTCCGGTCGATCCCGACGATGGGGCACGACCCGAGTGATCACTACGAGGTCCGGCTCACCGATGTGCACGTCCCCGCCGCCAATCTCCTCGGCGAACGCGGCAAGGGCTTCGCGGTGGCCCAGGACCGGCTCGGCCCCGGCCGGATATTCCATTGCATGCGGTGGCTCGGGCAGGCTCAGCGCGCATACGAGTTGATGTGTGCCCGCGCGAACACCCGCTACGCCCACGGCTCACTGCTCGCGGAGAAGGGCGAAGTGCACCGCTACATCGCCGAATCCGCCGCCCAGATCCACGCCGCCCGGCTCATGACTCTCGATGCCGCTCGCGCGATGGACGCCGGGGAGGACGCCAGGGTGCGCATCGGGCTGGTGAAATTCTGGGGCGCCCGCATGCTCCACGACGTCGTGGACCGAGCCATCCAGATTCACGGGGCGCTCGGCCTGACCGCCGATACCCCACTCGAGCGGATGTACCGGCAGGCGCGGTACGCCCGCATCTACGACGGTCCCGACGAAGTTCACCGTATGTCGACCGCCCGCCGGTTGCTGCGCGATCCCGAGGCTGCACCATGGCGATGACCGACGCTCCCGTAGCCCTCGCGGACGGCATCCGCGCCGTCCTGGCCGCCGCCTACGGCATGGACGCCACGGTCGGGGAACCCCGGCAGCTGACCGGCGGCGCCAGCCGGCAGGTGTGGGCCGTCGACGCCGACGGCCCGGACGGGCAACCCCTGCCCGTCGTGTTGCGCCGCGACCCGCCCGGGCACGGCGACGCCGCCCGGATGCGCGCGGAGGTGGCGTGCCTGCGGGCCACCGCCGCCGCGGGAGTGCCGGTGCCCACCGTCCTCGCTTCCGGGGACACCGCACCCGGCATCGACGCCCCGTACCTGATCATGAACAAGGTGGAGGGCGAATCACTCCCCCGGAAACTGCAGCGGGACCCCGCCTTCGACGAGGTGCGCAGCCGTCTCGCCGAGGACATGGGTTATGTCCTCGGCCTGATCCACCGCACTCCCCTGGACTCTCTCGCCGTGCTCGACACCACCGACCCGGTGGACGCGCTCGAGGCCACCTACCGCGACCTCGGCGAACCCCGGCCCGCGGTCGAGGTGGGTCTGCGATGGTTGCGTGACCACCGTCCACCGTCGCGACCGCAGGCTTTGGTACACGGCGACTACCGGATCGGAAACCTTCTCGTCGACGGAACCGGCATCCGCGGAGTGCTCGATTGGGAACTCGCCCACCTCGGTAACCCCGTCGAGGACCTCGGCTGGCTGTGCGTGCGGGCGTGGCGGTTCGGCGCGGATGAGCCCGTCGCCGGAATCGGCGCCCGCGACCAGCTCCTGGACGGCTACGAGAAGGCCACCGGGACGAGGCCGTCGTTGCCCGAACTGCACTGGTGGGAAACGTTCGGAACCGTGAGATGGTTGGTGCTGAGCAGGTTTCAGGCCGAACGTCACCTCGGCGGGGCCGAGCGGTCCCTCGAACTGGCGGCCATCGGACGCCGGGTCTGCGAATCCGAATACGACCTGCTCGACGTCCTCGGACTGCTCGACGACGCCGCAACCGCTCCCCCGCCGGCGCCACCCGGGCGCACCGTGCACGACAGGCCCAGTGTCCCGGAGATCCTCGACCTCGTGGCCGGCACTTTGGCCGACGACCTCGGACCGGCCCTCGACGGAACGCACGAGCGGGAGCGGTATCTCCTGCGGATCTGCGTCAACCTGTTGCGCACCGCGGGGCGTGAACTCGATGCCGGGAACGGCGCCGATTCCCTGCTCGACGGCGCCCTCGGTGCGCTCGGATGCGCGTCCGAGGCCGAGCTTGCCGCACGGATTCGCGCGGGGGCTCTCGACTACCTCGACGACAGCGTGCTCCGGGCGATCTCGATCGCCGTTGTGGCCCGCCTGCGGGTGGCCAATCCCCGGCACATGAACGCATAGCTGCGAAAAGCGGGAAGTGCCCGGCGGATTCGTCCGCCGGGCACTTCCCGTTTCGAGCCCACCACAGATCGTCAGTGGGAGGCGACCAGCTCCCGCGGATCCTCGTCGACCGAAGACACAGCCCGCCTGTGTCGGCGAGCGCCGGGGATCTTGCTCACCAGCGGCCCCAGCACCCACCGGATCACACTGATCAGCCCGTACGGGATCACGAAGATGAAGACGATCAACGCCGCACCGTACGTGATGCCCGCCGCCGACTGATTGATCTCCGCTGTCCACTGCGGCACGTACTGCACGAAGAACGCCCCGAACACCACACCGGGGACGGTGCCGAGGCCACCGATGACGATCATGGTGATGAAGGCGATCGCCAACGGGAGCCCGAATGCCTCGGGGCCGACGTACTGGACCACGAAGCTGTAGAGCACGCCGCCGATGCCGGCGAAGGCCGCGCTGAGCGCGAACACCGTCGTCTTCGTGCGGGTGGCCGGGACGCCGAGCGTCGTGGCGACAGCCTCGTAGTCCCGGATCCCGATCAGTGATCGACCGATCCGGCCGGTGGAGAGTCGCCGGACCACGAAGAAGGCGATCAGCGCCACCACCAGGCACAGGTAGTACACCCACTGGTCGCGTTCGAGTCCGCTGAATGCCGGGGGTTCGGCGCCGGCGATGTTAATTCCCGCCTGGCCGTCGGTGACGTGCTCGAACCGTTTGATCACCGCCGGGGTGACCAGTGCCAGCCCTAGAGTGGCGAGCGCCAACTGAAGTCCGTGGAGGCGCAGGGCGGGCAGGCCGAACAGGTACCCGATCACGAAACAGACCGCGAACGCGACCGGAAGGAGCAGCAGGTACGGGACGTCGTGATTCTCGACCAGCACGGCACTGAGGTACGCACCGACGGCGAAGAAGAAGCCGTGGCCGAGAGAGATCTGACCGGTGTTGCCGGTCAGCAGGTTCAGTCCCAGCCCGACCACCACGTACACCAGCACCATGGATCGATCGAAGTTGACGTACGGCGCCGACACCAACGGCGCCACCGCCGTCACGAGGAGCACCACCGCAACCGTCGCTCTCGCCAGCCACCGTGGTGGATCGAGTTCGGCGCGGGGACGGCGAAGCAGTTCGACGATTCTCATACTCGGGCCACCTTCCGTGCACCGAACAGACCCTCGGGTTTGAGGAGCAACACACCGAGGATCAGGGCCAACGCCACGGCCTGTTTGAAGTCGTGGCCGATCCAGGAAATGTAGGTGCCGGCAAGGTTTTCCGCGACACCCACGCACAATCCGCCGACGAGTGCACCGACCGGGCTGTCGAGGCCGCCGAGGACGGCGGCGGCGAAGGCGTAGATCAGCGAGGCGACGAGCATGTTCGGTTGCAGGAACAGCTGCGGCGCCGCGAGGGAGGCGGCGAGGGCTCCGATGGTCGCGGCGAGGCCCCAGCCGATCATGAGCATCCGGCCGACGGGCACGCCGATCAGCTGCGCCGAGTCCGGGTTGTCTGCCGCCGCCCGCATCGCCAGCCCGACTTTCGTCCGCTGGAACAGGACGAACAGCAGCGCCGCGACCACGACGACGGCGGCGACGATGACCAGCGACTGCTGGGAAACCGCAACCGGACCGAGCGTGAGCACCGGCCCGGACACGATCGCCGGGAACTCCTTGCTCTGCACGCCCCAGATCCAGCCGGCGGCGCTGTTGAGCACCAGCATCAGGCCGAGGGTGATGATGACCAGCGGCATGTGGTTCGGCGACGATGCCAGCGGCCGGATCAGTACCCGTTCGGTGGCGGCTCCGCCGACGAAGGCGACCGCCATCGCGCCGAGGACGGCGAGGTACAGCGGCACACCCCATGCGTGGAACTGCCAGGCGAAGAACGCCGAGAACATCGCCATCTCGCCCTGCGCGAAGTTGACGATTCCCGATGCGCGGTAGACCAGGACGATGCTCAGCGCGAACGCGCCGTACACGGCGCCCCACATGAGCCCGTCCACCAATTGTTGGAGAAATACATCCATGACCACTCTCCTGTGCTCAGTAGCCGAGGTAGGCGCGTCGCACCGACTCGTCGTGCGCCAATCCGGCGGCGGGGCGTTGGGCGACGACTCGGCCCGCGTCGACGAGAACCGCGGACGTGCCTATCTCGAGGGCGAGGTGCGCGTTCTGTTCGACCACGAGGATCGTGGTCTCGGTCTCCTGGCTGATCCTGCCGAGCGCACGGAAAACCTCCTGCGTGATGCGCGGGGCCAGGCCGAGGGACGGTTCGTCGAGCAGCAGCAGACGCGGCCCGGCCACCAGCGCGCGGGCGATCGCGAGCATCTGCTGTTCACCGCCGCTGAGCCCGCCCGCCTGCTGGTTACGTCGCTCGCGTAGTCGCGGGAAGAAGTCGTACCAGTGCTCGACGGCCCGGTCGGTGATCGCCGCCGACGTCGTGAATCCCCCGACGCGAAGGTTCTCCTCCACCGTCAGGGTGCCGAAGGTGCCGCGGCCCTGCGGAACATGGGCCACACCGAGCCGGGCGATCCGGTCGGTGCGCATGCCGGTGATGTCGCGGCCGTCGAGCCTGATGCACCCGCTGGTGCGGACCATCTGGCAGATCGATCGGAGGATGGTGGTCTTGCCTGCGCCGTTCGCGCCGAGTACCACGGTCACCTCCCCTGCCGGTACCTGGAAGTCGATGCCGTGCAGCACTTCCGCACGGCCGTATCGGGCATGCAGGTTTTCCACGGTGAGCAGGTTCATGCCGCACCGCCCAGGTACGCCTCGATGACCTCGGGGTGAGCAGCGACCTCTGCCGGTTCGCCCTCGGTGACCTTCTGCCCGAAGTTCAGTACCACCACCCGGTCGGAGATCGACATCACCATGGCCATGTGATGCTCGACGAGCAGCACCGAGAATCCTCGCTCGTCGCGCAACCGGCGGACCGTCTCGGCGAGTTCGAGGACCTCCTCGTGGATCAGTCCGTTCGCCGGTTCGTCGAGCATCAGCAGGCGAGGTCGTTGCATCAGTGCCCGTGCGAGCTCGACCCGTTTCAGGGTGCCGTAGGGCAGGTTGCCTGCCGGTTCGCGGCCGACGTGCGCGAGATTCATCGACTCGAGCAGAGCCCAGGCCTCGTCCCGTTCGCCTGCCTCCTCCCTGCGGGTGCGCGGCAGTCCGAGAGCGGTGGCGAGGAAGCCCGCCCGGGTGCGCGAGTAGGCCCCGGTGAGGATGTTGTCGAGCACCGAGATCGTCGGGAACAAGCCGATGTTCTGGAAGGTGCGCGCGATCCCGGCGTCGGCGACCCCGTCCGCCGACTGCGCAAGCAGGTCGGTGCCGCCGAACGTGATCTGTCCCGAATCCGGTTCGTAGAGTCTGCTGATGCAGTTGAACAAGGTGGTCTTCCCGGCGCCGTTCGGGCCGATCAGCCCGACGATCTGTCCGGGCTCGATCGTGAACGACGGTCCGTCGAGGGCGACGACTCCTCCGAACCGCAACCGGACGTCGCTGACTTTCAGCGTGGGCATATCCGGTGGCCGGGCGGTCATCGTTCGGCGCTGCGCGTGACCACAGCGTCGTAGTGCCAGCTGCCGTCGCGGAACGTCATCGGCGCCATCGACGTGATTGCGTACGGGTAGTCCGCGCTCGTGTCGAACGTGACGCCGTCGATGGACAGGTCGGTGGTGACCGCGTGCAGATTCCGGACGGAATCGAGCAGATCGGCGCGGGTGCACCCCTTCATCTGTTCGAGTGCGGCCACCAGCAGCTGAGCGGTGTTGTAACCGGTGGCGGCGATGGTGTCGGAGGACTTGAACGCGCCGGCGTGCCGATCGGCGAAAGCGCGCCATTCCTGCACGCCCGGCACCTGGTCGTGGTCGGTGCTGCTGACGTCGTAGATCCAGTAGAACGAATGCACGCCCTCGGCGGCGTCGAGGCCCGCCGGTGCGAGGACGAAGTTGGTGTCGGTGGCGCCGGAGTAGATGTAGGTCTCCGGCTTCCAGCTCAACTCGTGGGCCTTCTTCAGAGACTGCGTCACGAAGCCGGCGGTGGCGAAGTTGACGAACACGTCGGCCCCGGAGTTCGCGAGGTTGACCACCTGCGAGTCCACGGACGGTGTGGTCTGTTCGTACGACTGCTCGGCGACGATCTGTGTGCCGCTCCCGTCGAGGGCGGACTTCAGGGCGTCGAGACTGCCGTTGCCCAGACTGTCGTTCGAGTACAACACCGCGACCTTGCCTTGCGGGTGATCGCGAAGGATCTGTTTCGCCCGCTCGGCGACCTCCCAGCCGGTCTGCGGGTTCACCGCGCCGGCGACCACGGGCCGTTCGTCGAGGGTGGTGAGCAGTTCGTCGGTGCCGGTCATGGGGAACACCAGCGGGACGTTCTTCTGGGCGAGGTAGTCGACGACCGCGAGGGTCGAGGCGGTGCCGATCAGGTTCTGGATCGCGAAGACGTGTTGCTGTTCGACCAGCGATCGGACGTTGCCGACCGTGCGCGCCGGGTCGTATCCGTCGTCGAGTGCGGTGTAGACGATCTTGCGAGACTTGCCATCACCCATCGCGACGCCGCCGGCGGCGTTGATCTCGTCGAACAGGGCGGACGCCGCGGTCGCCTGGGGTCCTGCGATCGACTGGACCAGGCTGGTGCCGAAGTGGATCTCGGTGTCGGTGATGCCGGGGTCGCAGCCGCCTGCGGCGGTCGCGGTGTCATCTCGGCCAGAACATGCGGTCAGGGCCGCGGTGGCGCACAGGGCTGTCAGGCCCGTGGCGAGGATACGTTTCATGGTTGCTCCGTTAGAGGGAAGTCACAGGGACGGAAGACGTTCCAGCGGGGTTGTTTTCGGCAGCGCGCAGCGGGCGGCGACGAGAATCGTCGCCGCCGTGCGCGGTGAGAGGGACTAGACCGTGGTGTGGGAGAAGCGTTCGCGCAGATCGCGTTTGAGGATCTTCCCGGTGACATTCCGGGGCAGGGTGTCGACGAACTCGACCCGGCGGGGCACCTGGAATCCGCCGAGCTGTTCCCGGCAAGCGGTGATGATGTCGTCCGCGGTGGCCGTGGCGCCGTCGCGGAGAACGACGACCGCACAGACCAGTTCGCCCCAGGTGTCGTCCTCGACGCCGATCGCCGCGGCCTCGGCGACCGCGGGGTGACGGTAGAGGGCCTGCTCGACGGTCAGAGAGGCGACATTCTCGCCGCCACTGATGATCAGGTCCTTCTTCCGGTCGACGATGTAGACGAAGCCCTCGTCGTCGCGTCGGACCAGGTCACCGGTGTGGAACCAGCCGTCGGTGAACGCGGCCGCGGTCGCGTCCGGATCGCGCCAGTAGCCGGTCATCACCTGGTCGCCGCGGACCACCATCTCCCCCACGTGCCCGGTGGGCACGTCGCGCATGGCGTCGTCGACGATGCGGATGTCGACCAGGCGCATGGGTTTTCCTGCGGCGGCAAGTAATCCGCTCTCACCGCCGGCAGCGCGCAGATGCGCGTCGTAGTCGAGGTGGAGCACGTTGCCTGCGAGTTCCGTCATTCCCATGCCCTGATAGAAGTCGCAGCGGAGACGTTCGAGTCCCTGCCGCAGCACCTGCGCCGGGATCGCCGACGATCCGTACCCGATCGCTTGCAGGGTGCTGAGATCGTGGTCGGCAAGGGCCCGATCCTGGAGCAGGAAGTTGATCATCGTGGGTGCCAGCCCGGTCTGTGTAACCTGCCATTGCTCCACGAGACGCAGGAACGTCGCATTGTCGTAGGCGCGGACGATGCCGACGGTGCTTCCCATCAGGTGGTTGAGCAACGTCACGTACCCGCCGACATGGCACAGCGGGAAACAGAACAAGAAGACCGTGTCCTCCGGCAGAGCCCACTGCAGCGCCGAGGACGTGATCCCGCTGACCAGGTTGCGGTGGCTGATCATCACACCCTTCGGTGTCCCGGTCGTGCCGGACGTGTAGACCAGCCACGCGATGTCGTCCGGTGCCGGCCGAACCGTCGGCGCCTGCGCGGGTCCGGCACCGACGAACTCGTCCCAGCCGACGGTTCCCGGCGCGGCCCCGATCGAGACGATCGTGTGCACCGACGGGATAGAACCGCGAATCTGGTCGACAGCGCCGGCGAACTCTTCGGCCACGATGAGCACGGTGGCACCCGAATGCTCGATCAACGCGGCAATCTGGTCGGGATGCAGACGGAAGTTGAGGATGGTCAAGGCCATCCCGGCCATCGGCACACCGTAGTAGCAGTCGAAATACTCGGTGCAGTTGGTGGACAGGATCGCGACCCGGTCCCCCGGCGCGGCAACACCGAGCAGTGCACCCGCGAGCCGTCGGCTGCGATCACGCAGCTCGGCGTAGGTCACTGCCTCGTCCTCGAATCGCAGCGCGATCCGGTCGGGATGCTTGCGCGCGCCGTACTCGACGATGTCGCTGACCAGCATTCAGTTTCTCCTTGGAACGGATGAGGTGGTGGTGGACTTGGTGCTCACCGGATCGCGAGCGGGTTGATCGGCGACCCCACCCCGCGGGTGAACTGCAGAGGCGGTCCGGCATAGAAGAAGTCGTACAGGCCGTCGGCGGCGCAGGCGGCGGAAAGCTCCTCGAAGTCGAGCAACTCGGCAAGGGTCATACCCATGTCGCGGATCAGCACCATGTGAAGCTCGAACAACGCCCCCGGATTCTCGCCGGGCATCACCTCGACCGCCCAGTTGTCCGAGCCCACGACCGCGACGTCGCGCTCCCGCAGCCACGTGGCGCACGACAGACTCAAACCCGGCTCACCCGCCATGAATCCTGCTGGATCGTGGTCGGCGAGAAACTTTGCGCGCCAACCGGTGCGGATCAGCACGATGTCGCCCGGACCGACCTCGACGTCCTGTGCGGCGACGACGGCGTCGAGTTCGTCCGGAGTGATCGCCGTCCCGGCCTCGAGCCACTCCACACCGCGCGCCCTCGCGACGTCGAGCAGCACGCCGCGACCGGCGATCCCCTTCGCCTGAGTGTGGATCCCGCACTTGTCGGCACCCTTGACGGTGACCCCCGTACCGGGATGACCGTTGTAGAGCTGATCGTCGTAGTGCACATGGGACAGGGAGTCGTACTGCGAGCCCGCCTGCAGCGGCATGAAGACGTAGTCGTCGGCCCATTTGAAGCCTCCGGGGAGCACCTGCTCCTGCCCGTTCTCGGCCATCAGCCTGATCGGGTTGATCCGATTGCCTCCCGGCTGGGGCCCGTCCCCGTCGAGTGGGATGCCCAATTCGAATATCGTGCCGGTCCGAATCAGCGCAGCGGCAGCCGCCACACGCTCGGGAGTGATGAGGTTCGTGGTTCCACGCTCGTCGTCGGCACCCCAGCGCCCCCAGTTGCTCAACCGCCGGCCCAGTTCTCGCATGTCGGATATGGACGTGGTCATCCTGCCTCCTCGGGCAATCGAACAAAGTATGACGTGACAGTCATGTCAACTTCGTGAATTGTGACCCCCGGCACCCCCGGTGTCAATACCGGACATGCGCGAGCTCGGAAGAGGCGCCCCACAGCCTGCGTCAACCCTTGTCAGGAGTTCCGCCGAGGGTCTTGACTGGAACGTGGGTCTCGATCGCTCACGATGACAGACAGGAATGATGCAGATGCCAACCCATCAGGCAGTTCACGTCCAGGCCCCCGGCGAGCCGCTGACACTCGTCGACGTCGAAACGGAATCGCCACCGCGCGACCACGTTCGCATAGCCGTCTCCGCGTGCGGCGTGTGCGGCACCGACCACGCGTTCGTCAGCGGTGCGTTCCCCGAGATGTCGTGGCCGTTGACACTGGGACACGAAATCGCCGGAACCATAGCCGAACTCGGCGCCGGCGTCGACAACTACGCCGTCGGCGACCGCGTCGGGGTGGGCTGGTTCGGCGGGCACTGCAACCAGTGCATTCCGTGCCGCAAGGGCACCTTCATCTATTGCGAGAAATTGCAGGTGCCGAGCTGGCAGTACCCCGGCGGATACGCCGAATCCGTGACGGTTCCCGCCAACGCGCTCGCCCGGATTCCGAGCGAACTGTCCTTCACCGAGGCCGCACCCCTGGGCTGCGCCGGGGTCACCACGTTCGACGCGCTGCGGAAGACACGAGCAGTTCCGGGCGACCGCGTCGCCATCCTGGGCATCGGCGGGCTCGGCCACCTCGGGGTGCAGTTCGCCCGGGCGATGGGCTTCGAGACGATCGCCATCGCTCGTGGCGCCGACAAAGCCGACGACGCTCGCCAGCTGGGCGCCCATCACTACATCGACTCCACCGCCGGCGACGTCAGCGAAGCATTACGTGCACTCGGTGGCGTGTCGGTGGTTCTGGGTACCGCGGCGAATTCGAAGGCGATGGGTGCCGTGGTCGGCGGGCTGCTTCCGCTCGGTGAGCTCACCGTCGTCGGTGTCACGCCCGACCCACTGCCGATCAGTCCCCTGCAGCTGATCACTCCCGGCGTCAACGTCACCGGCCACCCCTCCGGCACCGCCCGCGACGTCGAGGAGACGATGCAATTCGCGGTCCTGTCCGGCGTGCGCGCCCGGATCGAGGAACGGCCTCTGAGCGAAGCCGCGGAGGCCTACGCCGCGATGGAGGAAGGGCGGGCACGCTATCGCATGGTCCTCACCATGTGACCGTTCTCGGGCTGATCGACCGGCTTCAGCGGAGTTCGTTGCCGCCCCGCCGCTCGACGCCCCAGGTGACGGAAGGTCCGTGAAGCTTCTCGTACGCCGCCTTTTCGGCGTCATGACGGGACGCCTTCTTCGGGTTCTCCAGATCGGGCGGCAGCCCGTGCCTCTCGAGGCGTCGAGATCGGTTCTGCGCCATATACGACACCGCATAGAACACGGCGAGTAGCACTCCGAGCAGGACCATGGAGGCTCGCAGCCCGAGCGGACCCGGGAACAGGAAGAACGCGGCGAAGACCGGAACGAACGGGACCATGCTGCGAACGAGGTGCCGGGGAACGGCCCAGTCACCGACCAGGTCGTTGCGGACCCAGTCCTGCATGGAGTCGGGAAGTGTGCGGCCCACCGCGTAGCCCAGCCACTGCAGGGGGCCGGGCCGGGTTCGTTGCGTCTTTCGCGACATGACAACAACCTGTTCATGTTGTGCTGGAATCGAATTCGACATGTTTTCCCTCATTGATCGAGCGCGCCCGCTCTGAGCGCAGCCTGATTGACGCGGGTGAGAACGTCGTGAAGTTCCTCGAGTTCGGCCAGGCTGACACCGAGCTTTTCGATCACGGCGGGCGGAATCTTCACTGCTTCCGCCCGCAGCGCAGCACCGGCTTCGGTCAGCTCGACATCCAATTGCCGCTCGTCGGCCCGGCTGCGGGTGCGCGTGATCAGTCCAGACGCCTCGAGGCGCTTGAGGAGCGGCGAGAGGGTGGGTGAATCGAGTTGCAGCGCGGTCCCGATCTCCTTGACCGCCATCGGGGCCTTTCCCCAGAGAGCGAGCATCACCAGATACTGCGGATGAGTCAGCCCCATCGGTTCGAGCAAGGGGCGGTAGACGGCGAGCACCGCCCGGTTCGCGATCGCGAGCGCGAAACACACCTGCCGGTCGAGAGCAAGTAGATCGTCGCCGGCCTCACTCTGCTGCACGTCTGCGGTCATGCGACCAGGCTACCAGATTAATTCGTGCAATAACTAATATTGCACGAATCAATCTGGAGGCGCTCGACGATCGTCAAGGCAGACGCGCAACGAGGGTATCGAGGCCGGTTCGCGGGCCGGAGAAAAAGGGCGTTTCCAGCCGAACGTGCCGGCGCGCGTCGGTGGCGCGAAGGTCTCGCATCATGTCGACTATCCGGCTCGGGTCCGGAGCCTCGAAGGCGAGGATCCACTCGTAGTCGCTCAATCCGAAGGAACTCACGGTGTTGGCACGCACATCCGGGTAGGCACGAGCCGCTCGGCCGTGCTCGGCGAGCTGCCGTCGCCGTTCGACGTCCGGCAGCAGATACCACTCGAGCGATCGGTTGAACGGGTACACGCACACGAACTGCCCCGGCTCCTCATCGGCCACGTATGCAGCGATATGGCTGCGATTGAATTCGGCCGGCCGGTGGAGCGCGGCCGCACTCCAGACCGTGGTACACGCTCGCCCGAGTCGGCAGCGCCGAAAGCCCGAGTAGGCCGCCTGCAATCCTTCGACGGTGTCGGCATGCGTCCAGATCATGAAGTCGGCGTCTGCACGCAGTCCTGCGACGTCGTAAATTCCGCGGAGCACGACACCGGACTCGGCGACTCCCTCGAAGTAGGCACGTGCATCCTCCACGACCTCGGCGCGCACACCGGGAAGCACGCCGGGGACCACCTGGAACACGGTGAACATCATGAACCGCACGCGTTGATTGAGTTCGACGAAGCGAGAGCCGATCAAGGCAGGTCACCTCTCGACCGGGACGCCGACCAACGAGCCGTACTCCACCCAGGAGCCGTCGTAGTTCCGGACCTCGGGGTAGCCGAGCAGTTCGTGGAGCACGAACCAACTGTGCGCGGATCGCTCGCCGATTCGGCAATAGACGATGATGTCCTTCGCCTCGTCGAGACCGGCATCGGCATACAGGGCGCGGAGTTCGCCCTCGCCGAGGAAGGTGCCGTCGTCAGCGGCAGCCTTGGACCACGGCACGTTGACAGCGGTCGGGACGTGCCCCGGAACCTGGGGTTGTTCCTGCGGGAACTGCGCCGGAGCGAGGATCTTGCCGGAGAATTCATCGGGCGACCGGACGTCGACGATGCTCTTCGTTCCTATCTGCTCGATCACCTCGTCGCGGTGCGCGCGGATACCCGACACGGGCTCGGACGCCACGTAGTCGGTAGCCGGTCGGGCGACAATATCGCTCGACAACGGCCGGCCGTCGAGCTCCCACTTCTTGCGTCCGCCGTCGAGCAGCCGGACGTCGCGGTGACCGTAGAGCTTGAAGTACCAGTACGCGTAGGCCGCGAACCAATTGTTGTTCCCGCCGTACAGGATCACCGTGTCGCCGTTGGCGATTCCCCGCTCGGACAGGAGATTCTCGAACGATCGCCGGTCGATGAAGTCGCGGCGTACGGGATCTTGAAGGTCGCGTTTCCAGTCGATGCGGACGGCACCGTCGATGTGGTTCTTCTCGTACTGGGTGGTGTCCTCGTCCACCTCGACGAGGACGACGTCGGGATCCTTCCCGTGTTCGACGACCCAGTCGGCGTCGACCAGGAAATTGCTTCTGCTCATGGTTCATCCTTCACTTCGCGAAAAATCGGGGCGTGCACATATTATTAATGCACGATCTATTCGCCTACGCTACAGTTTCGCCCACACAGTTTCGACAGGAGCACCGGATGACAACACCGACGACCCGTCCTGCCCGAACGAAGTCCCAGCGCCCAGAGGGGCAATGGGCACAGGGCGATCGCGAGCCACTCAACGTGAACGAGAAGGTCAAGCAGGATGACGACGGCCTCAACGTGCGCAAACGGATCGAAGAGGTGTACTGCCGCACCGGTGTCGCCGGCATCGACCCCACCGATCGGCGAAGCCGGTTCCGCTGGTGGGGGCTCTACACCCAGCGCGCACCCGGCATCGACGGCGGCCGAACCGCCACGTTGCCACCGGAAGAGCTCGAGGACGAGCACTTCATGCTCCGCATCCGCATCGATGGAGGAGCACTGACCACCGAACAGCTGCGCGTCGTCGGCGAAGTCTCCCGGCAGTTCGCCCGCGACACCGCGGACCTCACCGACCGCCAGAACATTCAGCTGCACTGGATCAGGGTCGAGGACCTACCCGACATCTGGCGGAGGCTCGAGGGGGTAGGCCTCACCACAGCCGAATCCGCCGGTGACACCCCGCGGGTGGTCCTCGGCTCGCCGATGGCAGGCATCGCCGTCGACGAGGTCCTCGACGCCACGCCCGCACTGCGCGAGATCACCCGCAGATTGATTGCGAACCCCGAATACTCCAACCTGCCGCGCAAGTTCAAGACCGCCATCTCCGGACTCCAGGACGTCGTCCACGAAATCAACGATGTCGCATTCATCGGCGTCGAACACCCGGAACACGGTCCAGGACTGGATGTCTGGGTAGGCGGCGGCCTGTCGACCAATCCTCGCATCGGCGAACGATTGGGCGCATGGGTTCCGCTCGAGGACGTGCCCGACGTGTGGATCGGCATCGTCTCCCTCTTCCGTGACCACGGTTATCGACGCCTGCGGGCGAAGGCGCGCCTGAAGTTTCTGGTCGCGGACTGGGGTGTCGAGAAGTTCCGCGACGTGCTCGAGAAGCAGTACCTCGGACACCCGATGATCGATGGTCCCGCGCCCGAGCCGCTCGACGAACCACGCGACCACGTCGGACTCCAGCGGCAGAAAAACGGTCTCAACGCCGTGGGAATCGCACCTGTCGTCGGCAGAGTCGGAGGCACCATGCTCATCGACCTGGCGAGCGTTGCCGAGTCCTCCGGATCCCGACGGGTCCGCATCACCCCGATGCAGAAGCTGGTCGTCCTCGACGTGCCCGACGAACAGATCGACCCACTCCAATCCAGTCTCCACAGTCTCGGATTCCCGTCGAGTCCGTCACCCTGGCGACGGAGCACCATGGCATGCACCGGCATCGAATTCTGCAAGTTCGGGATCGTCGAGACCAAGGCGCGGGCCGCCACCGTCATCTCCGAGATCGAGGACCGACTCGCCGACGTCCAGGATCGACTCGAGCACCCGATCACGTTGCACCTCAATGGGTGCCCCAACTCGTGCGCACGCATTCAGGTCGCCGACATCGGCCTCAAGGGCATGATCGTGACCAACGCCGACTCCGAACAGGTCGAGGGATTCCAGGTTCATCTCGGCGGCAGCCTCGGCCTGGACACGAGCTTCGGGCGCAAACTGCGCGGCCACAAACTACCCGCCACAGACGTGGCCGACTACGTCGAACGCATAGTTCGACGCTATCTGGCCGACCGTGCTCGCTCCGAGAAGTTCGCGAACTGGGTCCACCGCGCCACCGACGCCGACCTCACATGATCCGACACCGCCCCGGCATCCTCGAGATCGACAGCTACGTTCCCGGCGACTCCGGATCGTCCATGAGACCAGCAGCGCGGCTCGCTTCGAACGAGTCGCCCTTCCCGCCGGACGACAGGGTGGCGGCGGCGATCCGCGCGAGCATCACCCGGGCCAATCGGTACCCGGACTTCGACAGCAGGGAACTGACCGAGGCCCTCGCCAGTCGGTGGCACCTGTCCCCCGATCAGGTGAGCGTCGACAGCGGATCCAGCAGTCTCCTGCGCAACATCGTCACGGCATGCGCCGGCCCGGGAACTGAAATCGTCTACGGATGGCCTTCGTTCTCGAGCTACGAGCACACCACGCTGCTTGCGGGAGCGACACCGATTCGCGTCGCGCTCACGCCCGACCACCGCCTCGATCTCGCTCGCATCCTCGCCGCAATCAACGACCGCACTCGGGTGGTACTTCTATGCCTGCCGAACAACCCGACCGGCACCACTGTCGACCACACCGCGCTCGAGGCCTTCATGGAGGCGGTACCCGAAGACCTGCTGATCGTCCTCGACGAGTGCTATCGCGAGTTCGTCACCGATCCCGACGCTGCGAGCGGCCCCAGACTCCTCGGACGATTCCCGAACGTCGTCGTGCTCGCGTCGCTGTCGAAGTCCGCGGGATTGGCGGGACTGCGGATCGGTTATGCCCTGTCGTCCCCCGATGTCGGCTCCTTGCTGCGCGCCGTACGCATCCCCTTCTCCGTCTCCACGGTGGCTCAGGCGGCAGCCCTCGCGTGTCTCGAACCCGCGGTGACGGCTGCCCTCGAATCTCGCATCACTGCAACGGTGTCCGAGAGGAGGCGTGTATACGACACTCTGACAGGTGCGGGGATCGAGGTAGTCCCCAGCCAGGCGAACTTCCTGTTCCTTCCCCACCATCACGCCGCACCGGAGAAGGTACGACTCCTGGCGCAGCTCGGTGCACTTGTCCGGCTGGCGGGACCCCGGGAAATCAGAATCTCGATAGGCAACAGGAGGGAGAACGATCACCTACTCTCGTGCATCGACCCCCTGACCGTAGGGATACGGAAGTCGCCACCCTCCGAAGCCCACCTCACATGATCGGCTCGTCACGCCATCTCGGGGACGTGCAGATGAGCGATCGCCAATTCGAACTCCCCCACCTCGAGGAGCCGAGCGCCGGACTCGCACATTTCCGACGTTCCGACATTCTCGGCCACTTCACCGGTACCACCGCCCGCAGGCGGGGCCTTGTCGAAGGTCATCGACGACACCACACGACCGGCGGCCGGATCGACGAGCAGACTCGCGCTGCAGAATCCCTCGAGGTCGTGCATGGCGGGCAGCGAGGACATCTTGTACACGTCGATCACACGGTCCAGGTGCCCCGGCTCGACCTCGAGCCACGCGACCCGCACCCAGGCGCCTTGATGTGAGCGGTGGTCACGGTGCAGGGCCGCGATGTCCCACCGCGACACGGTCGCGGTGGCGTGGAAAACCTCGGCCATGCGGTCACGCAGCTGTCGAACAGGTGCTTCGCTCGCGCGCAGAGCCTCGTCGTCCGTCCAGGAGCTCGTGGCGATGCACCGGCCGGAGCCTCGATCGACCAGCAAGGACATTCCGGCGGACCCTGCGATGTCGGCGAGCGCGGGCATCACGGTGTCGCGCACGTGCTTGATCCCCTCGTCGATGAACGACGGGTGCGCATCAAAGGTGGAAGAGCGTGCATACACGATGGCATCCTTCTCCTCGGGCGGCGCCCCGCGGCGCCGACGGCCAATCCCCATCTCCCACACTCCTCCCCCTACGCGGGCGAGACAATGATCGACAGCGAAAGAAGAATCTCGGACGCCTACTCGTGCCGCGTGGAGGGCTCGCCCTCGGCGTATACGGAGGGCTCGCCCTCGGCGTACATGGAGGGTTCACCCTCGGCGAGCGCGGTCGCGTGGTCGATGACCACACGCTTCCACCACGAATCGAGCGGGCTCGGGTCCGGCCATACGACCGCGTCGGGGGTGAGCGACGACGTGGTTTCGCGCAGGTGGCCCGATTCCGTTCCGCTGATCTCGTCGGGATCGGCCTGAATGCCGCCCACCGCCCCCTGTTGCGTCAACTTGCCTGAGCGTGTCGGCGGGGAGGGAGCTGGGCGACCAACTGCTCCCACTCGTCGAATCGGGCGGTGTCGGTCCTGCGCGGCCGGGAGGAGGGGCCGGCTGCCAGCTCGACCAGGCTCCGGGCGGCGCCGAGGACGGTCAGGTGATGGCGTCGTGCGACGTCGAGAAGTTCGTCGAACGCCTGGGCGTCAGAGCAGCCGCGGCCTGCAATCAGAATGCCCTTCGCCGTGCCGAGCAGTTCTCGGCCATCGGGGCGCCTGCGCGGAACCAGGCGCGTCGGGCTGGGGACTGGAGTGAGGGATGGTTCGGTGCTGTCCTCGATCATTCCGCAGTACTCCTTCGCTCTCGTGCATCTGCCGCCGGTGTGCCGGCGATCCCGTCCGGACGCAAAATGTGAGTCACGTCACTGTCGATGCACGATCAGTTGTAGCGGACCGAGCCGCACCTGTCATCTAGACACATGTCCAGCTCCACGGCTGTTTGCCCTGGTGACGCGGCACGCGGCGCGATTCCCGGCTAACATCGCGATACCAACTTGTGACCTGTACCACACAGTAGCGTTATCGCGAGGCGAGACTGCACCGGCTTGGACACCATGTCGACCCACGATCACGACACGGTCACGCGACCGGGGACGGCGTTAACGGACGCCATCAGATAGTGGCCACCAACAGGTCCTCGCCGCTCGACGGCCGCAGGCCGTCGGTGCGGTCGGCGAAGTTGCGTTCGGCGAGCGAGGCCCCCGACACGTGCCGGGGGCTGTCGAAGCCGGAGTCGCGGGCCAGTGCCAGCATCTCCTGCGGGGTGTAGAAGCTGACGAACGGCGTTCCGGACGCCCGCGCGCCGTTCTCGGACACCTGGAGTCCGGCGCGATCGGCGACGTCGACGAGATCGGTGGGCAGCAGGAACGTCATCGCCAGCGTCGAACCGGGAGCGAGACCGGCGAGCTGGCGCAGGGTGGCGGCGGTGGCTCCTTTCGTGAGGTACATGGTGACGCCGGTGGAGACGACGACCGCGGGCCTGCCAGGATCGAAGCCCGCCGCGACAAGCCGCTCCGACCACGACTCGTTCGCCTCGAAATCCACCGGCACCATCCGAAGCCATTCCGGGACACCGAAACCCACGTCGGTCAGCCGTTGCCGCTTCCACGCCTGAGGGCTCGGCTGGTCGACCTCGAAGACCCGCATGCGGGCGGCGATCTCCGTCCTGCGCTGGGCAAACGTGTCCAGGCCCGCCCCCAGGACGACGTACTGGACGACGCCGCGGCCTGCCTGCTCGGCGACCAGATCCTCGATGAAGCGAGCACGGGCGACGATGGCCGCCCGAAACCCGCTGGTGCCGGTCGGATCCATGTCCGGGCGATCCCGCCAGCCCTCGTCCGGGGCCGCCAGCTGCAGGCCGATCTCGTCGACGAAAACGTGCGGCGGCGGGTCGACCAGCACGTGCATCGCCCGCCACAGGGCGACTCGAACCGCCGTGCTGTCCGGTGTCCCGGCCTGCTCGTCTGCCGTCGCCATGACGTTCTCACTCCTTCGCCGTCCGTTCTGATCCGGGGCGCACGGCCCGATCTCCGTCGTAAGGCCCAGAAACAGACAAACCTTCACCCGAAATGGCGTCCATCCCTCGAACCATTGTTCAGATCAAAATGGACGGTTGTCAAATTTCAATATGTGAGAAAATTCCGGTTTGGTGAAACGCCCCGAGATCGCGAACGCGATAAATGAAGTAAGCGGCGATCGACGATCCCGTGGATTTTCATCACCAACAGAGGAGTGAATTCTGATGGGTTCTGCAGGAATCGACTTCAACGTCGCATTCGAGGCGTTCCTGAAGTGGCTCAGCCTCACGTTCGGCGGCGGAATCGGACTCGGCTGACCAGCGGAGAGATCCGACACGCGATGGCCAGGCTCACCTGGGGCCAGCCTGGCCATCACTCTGATCTGTACGTATGAATACCTCGGCGGCGGAACACGCCGTCGAAGAACTCGGGCGGAATAATCCGAAATGCACCATTACTGCGCATCGGAAAATTCGACCGTGACGGTTAGCGACTTCGAGCGCGATCGCTGGGTATTCCGGCGCCACCAAAAGCTGTCTGTTCTTTTCATTTCTCCGCGAAAGGGGACCTCGCCCGTGGCGTGACGCTAGCGGGCCCTCCCCCGGACCTACACCGCCGACGGTGCGAAGTGCCGGCCGAGATATGCGGCGGTGGCGGAGTCGGCCGTCTCCGCGACAATCGCCGGCTGACCCGAGGCGATGATGCGGCCGCCGTTGTCTCCGCCGCCGGGCCCGAGATCGATCATCCAGTCCGCTGAGGCGATCACCGACATGTCGTGTTCGACCAGGACGACGCTGTTCTCCGCCGCGACGAGACGGCGCAGCACCACCATGAGTCGGTCCACATCGGCGGGGTGTAATCCGGTCGTGGGTTCGTCGAGCACGTAGAGCGTGTGCCCGGATCGGACGCGCTGCAGTTCGCTGGCCAGCTTGACGCGTTGCGCCTCCCCACCCGACAGCGTAGTGGCGGATTGGCCGAGCCGCAGATATCCGAGACCCACCTCTACCAGCATGTCGAGGCTCTTCTTGGCGGCCGGGACATGGTTCAGGAAGTCCCGGGCGTCGTCGACGGTCATCGCGAGGACGTCGGCGATCGATCGGCCGTCGACCAGGATCTCGAGAGTCTCGGAGTTGTAGCGTGCGCCGGCGCAGGCCGGGCACGGCGCGGAGGCCTCGGGGAGAAACAGCATGCCGATGGTGATCGCGCCGGCACCCTCGCACTCGTCGCATCGGCCACCGGTGACGTTGAACGAGAAACGGCCGGGACTGTATCCGCGTTCGCGGGCGGTGGGGTGTGCAGCGAAGAGTTTCCGGATCACGTCGAACAGTCCGGTGTAGGTCGCGAGATTCGAGCGCGGCGTCCGCCCGATCGGGGTCTGGTCCACACGCACCAGCCGGTCGATGTGTCCGAGCCCGTGGGACGACACCACGGTCGGTTCGGCGATGTCCCGGCCGTCGGCCAGGACAGCCGTGGAGTCGTCGGCGTCGTCGCCCACGGTGTCGGGGCCGGGTTCGTCGTCGACGCCGAGGTGCCGGCCGACGACGTCCGTGAGCACACGGCTGACGAGTGTGGATTTGCCGGAGCCGGACACGCCGGTGACCGCGGTGAGCACCCCGAGCGGGATCCGCACACTCAGATCCTGCAGATTGTGCATCGTGATGCCGGAGAGTTCGATCCACCTGCTCGGCTGTGCGGGCTCGGGGCAACTCTCCAGTGGTTCGAAAAGGTATCGGCGGGTGACGGATTCGGGAATCTTCGCGAGACCGTCCACCGTGCCGCTGTAGAGGACCCTCCCACCGTGCTCCCCGGCATCGGGGCCGACGTCGACGATCCAGTCCGCCGCCCGGACGACGTCGAGGTTGTGTTCGATGACGAAGACGGAGTTGCCTGCGGCGCGAAGCCGCCGCACGGCGGCGACCAGCGCCTCGGTGTCGGCGGGGTGCAGGCCCGCGGACGGCTCGTCCAGGACGTACAGCACGCCGAACAGGCCCGACTGCAGCTGGGTGGCCAGCCGAAGGCGCTGAAGCTCTCCTGGCGACAGGGTGGTGGTCGATCGGCCGAGACTCAGGTATCCCAGCCCGAGCTCGGACAACCCTCGGAGGCGTCCGAGTAGGTTGTCCACCAACGCCTCCGATGCTCGAACGGTGGCGTCGTCTGCGGAGGCATCGTGTGAGGCGACCGCGGTTTCGAGAACCGTGGCCAGCTCGGCCAGTGGCAGTTCGGTCGCGTCGGCGATGTCGAGGCCGGCGAACCGCACCGCCAGTGCCTCGGGTCGCAGCCGCTTGCCGTCGCATGCGCCGCAGGGGCGGGAGACCAGATATCGCGACACCTTCGCCCGCTGGGTTGCGCTCTTCGTCGTCGCGAAGGTGTGCAGGACGTAGGTGCGGGCGCTCGAGAACGTTCCCTGGTAGTCGCGCACCATCTTGCCCGGGTCGCGGATCGGTGACACCGTGACGGTGGGCTGCTCATCGGTGGTGAGGATCCACTCACGTTGATCTGCAGGGAGTTCCGACCATGGGCGGTCCACATCGATGCCGAGGGTGTCGAGGATGTCGCGGTAGTTCTTCCCCAGCCAGGCGCCGGGCCAGGCGGCGACGGCGCCGTCGCGGATACTGCGGTTCGGGTCCGGCACCAGGGCGTCGACGTCGACGTCGTGGGTGCGTCCGAGTCCGTGGCAGGTCGGGCATCCTCCTTCCGGTGTGTTGGGCGAGAAGGCGTTCGAGTCGAGGATGGGGGCGTCCGGCGGGTAGGTGCCGGCCCGGGAGAACAGCATGCGCAGCACGTTGGAGATGTGGGTGAGGGTGCCGACCGACGATCTGGCGGAGGTGTGACCGCGGGCCTGCTGCAACGCGACCGCGGGTGGAAGCCCCGTGATGTCCCCCACCCTGGGTGCTCCGACCTGATCCATCAATCGGCGCGCGTACGGGGTGACGGACTCGAGAAAGCGTCGTTGCGCTTCGGCGTAGATGGTACCGAAGGCCAACGACGACTTGCCCGATCCCGACACCCCCGTGAACGCGACGATGCAGTCCCGGGGAATGAACACATCGACGTGGGCGAGGTTGTGTTCGCTGGCATCGACCACTTCGATGCCGGCGAATTCCCGGGCGGGTGGTAGTGCGGCCGGCGGTCCGGGATCGAAGGTCGGCACAACTGCTCCAGGTGTCGGTTCGTGCTCGGACAGGTCGGGCCCCAGTCTTCCTCGAGGGATGGAACCGCAGTCCCGGTGGTGCGTCCGGTCAGACGATGTTCGTCTCGCCTGCGCCGATGCCGGTCTTCGCGAAGCGGCGCAGAGCAAACGAACTGATGTCGTAACCGGGCTCCCTGCTGTGGTAGAGGTCGCGCACGATCTCACCGGTCGCCGGTCCCATCAGGAAGCCGTGGCCGGAGTAACCGGTGGCGATGAGCAGGCCTTCCACCTCGGTGGATCGGTCGATGATCTGGTTGCGGTCGGGAGTGACCTCGTAGAGTCCGGCCCAGCCGGTGCTGATGCCGTAGTCCAGAACGGCAGGCACCCGGGTCTCGGCGATCGCGCCGAGACCCATCAACCAGTCCTCGAGTTCGAACCTGAGGTTGAATCCCTCGGGCTCGTTCGGGTCGGACCAGCCGAGCAACAGGCCCTTGCCTTCGGGATGGAAGTAGAAGTTCGAGGGAAAGTCGATGGTCAGCGACGGCGAGAACTCGGGCAACTCGGACAGCGGCTCGGTGAACGCGATCTGACGGCGGACGGGGACTACGGGGATGTTCACCCCGACCATGGTGCCGATCTCCGCCGACCACGCCCCGGCGGCGCAGACCACGGTGCTCGTCGTGATACGTCCGTGTTCGGTGACGACGGCGGTGATGGTGCCGCCCGTGCTCTCGATGTCGGTGACCGCGCAGTGCCGGATGATGCGGGCGCCGCGGCGACGGGCGGCCGCGGCGTACCCCATCACCACCGATTCCGGTGTCGCCTTGCCGTCCTGGGGGGACCAGGAGGCAGCGAGGAGTCCGTCGGTACTGATGAGCGGCGAGATCTTCTTCGCCTCGTCGGGAGTGATCATCCGGCTCGGAACACCGTGCCGGTTCTGCAGCGCCACGCTTTCGGTGAAGATGTCGACGTTGGTCTGGTCCGAGAGAAGGTAGAGGTAGCCGTCGCGGCTGAAGTCGATCTCCTGACCGTAGTCCTGGGCGAACCGCGAATACACCTCGAGGCCGCGCAGACCGATCGCGATGTTGGCCTCGTTGCTGAACGACGCACGGACGCCGCCTGCGGCCTTACAGGTCGAGCCGCAGGCCAACTCGTCCTTTTCCAGGAGGACGACATCGGAGACCCCGGATTCGGCGAGGTGGAACGCGATACTGGCGCCGATGACGCCACCGCCGATCACGACGACGGACGCCTGCTCGGGGAGTTCCTTGCTCATGTCGCTTCTTCTTTCCTGAAGAGTGATTATGTTATGCCGAACCGTCTTCTAGAACGCTGCGTTCCGCGGAGCCCGTCCACGCAACACCATGGCTTCGCGCACGCGGTCCTGGGCGATGCTGCGCGCCACCTCGTGGGTGGTACGACCCTGAGCCTTCGACGCATCGAGGGTGTCGATGGTGCTGGCGCGCAGCTTGTTCGAGATGTTGGCGAACACCGCGGCGGGTTCCGGACGGATACCGGAGTAGCGCGCGTCCATGGCCACCGCTGCGGCCACCACGCCGCCGGCGTTGGCGATGAAGTCCGGGACGACGGTCACGCCGCGGCCGTGCAGCACCGACTGCGCCTCGGGGCTGCTCGGCAGGTTCGCGCCTTCGACGACGATCCTGGCGGGCAACGTCCGGGCGAGATCGGCGTCGATGACGTCCTGCAATGCTGCCGGGATCAGGACGTCCGCCGTCACCGAGAGTTCTTCCCCGGCGGCGAGCGGCTTGGCGTCGGAGTACTCGTCGACCAGTCCGTCACCGTATCGTTCGCGCAGGTCGAGCAGGGTGGCGACGTCGAGGCCGTCCGGGTTGTGGATGCCACCTCGCGACGTCGAGACGGCGACGACGGTCGCGCCCAGTTCGGCAAGGCGTTTCGCGCTCGCCGCGCCGACCGCCCCGAAGCCCTGGATGGACACGCTCAGCGAACCGGTGGACAGGCCGATCGCCTGCGCGGCGGCGTCGGCCGACTCCGCGACTCCGTGGCCGGTGACGCCGAGTTGGTCGTACGGGAGTCCGCCGAGCGCGTGTGGGGTGCCGACGGCGCCGCCCCGGCCACCGACCTCGTCGAGCATGATCGCGGCGTCCTTCTCGGTCAGTCCGACGTCGAGCCCGAAGACGTAGTCCTCGGGGACCTCGTTGCGCAGGGCCCGCACGAACGCCCGCAGGACCGCTTCCTTCGACTCGGCGTTCGGGTCGGCCCAGATCCCAGCCTTGGCGCCGCCGTAGAAGAGGTCGACCCCGGCCCATTTCCAGGTCATGTTCCGGGCCAGCCGGGCGACCTCGCCGACACTGACGGTCGTGGACATGCGGGTGCCGCCCTTGCCCATTCCGCGGGCGGTGTTGTCGATGACCAGAACGCCGCGCATGCCGGTGCGTGCGTCGGAGACACACACGACCTTCTCCGGGCCCCATTCGTCGATCAATTCGAACATCGTCGTTGCTCCTCGTGCGATTCGAAGGGGTTTCAGGCGAAGTTGACGCCCTGAGCCAGGGGCAGCTCACGGGAGTAGTTGACGGTGTTCGTGGCGCGGCGCATGTAGGCGCGCCAGGCGTCGGAGCCGGATTCGCGGCCGCCGCCGGTGGTCTTCTCCCCGCCGAACGCGCCGCCGATCTCGGCGCCGGACGTGCCGATGTTGACGTTGACGATGCCGCAGTCCGAACCGTCGGCGGCGATGAATCGCTCGGCCTCACGCTGGTCGGTGGTGAAGATCGACGACGACAGACCCTGCGGGACGTCGTTGTGCAGGGCGATTGCCTCCTCGAACGTGTCGTAGGTCAGCACGTAGAGGATCGGTGCGAAGGTTTCGTCCTTGACGATCTCGCTCTGGGTCGGCATCCGCACGATCGCGGGCTCGACGTAGTACGAATTGTCGTTGCTCGGCCGGCGCTGACCACCGGCGAGGATCTGCCCGCCCTGCGCGACGGCTTGGTCGAGGGCTTCGGTCATGTTGGCGTGGGACTTGCCGTCGATCAGCGGGCCCACCAGGGTGCCGTCGGCGAACGGGTCGCCGATCGGGAGGCGCCGGTAGACCTCGGTGATGCGGTCGAGGAGTTCGTCGGCGATGTCCCGGTGAACGATGATGCGGCGCATGGTGGTGCAGCGCTGACCTGCGGTGCCGGCGGCGGCGAAGACGATGCCGCGGGTGGCGAGGTCGAGGTCCGCGGACGGGGTGACGATCGCGGCGTTGTTTCCGCCGAGTTCGAGGATCGCCCGGCCGAAGCGGGCGGCGACGCGCGGGGCGATCTGCTCCCCCATTCGCTCGGAACCGGTGGCGGAGATCAGCGGCACCTTCGGGCTGTCGATCAGGGCCTGCGTGTCGGCCGCACTCGCCGAGACGAGGACGTTCAGGTTGGCCGGTGCGCCCGATTCCGCTGCGGCGCGGTCGAACAGCGCCGAGCATGCGGCGGCGGTCAGGGTGGTCAGCTGTGCCGGCTTCCAGATCACCGCATCACCGCAGACGATGGCCAGGGCGAGGTTCCAGGACCACACCGCGGCCGGGAAGTTGAACGCGGAGACGACACCGACGACACCGAGCGGGTGCCAGGTCTCCATCAGGCGGTGGCCGGGGCGCTCCGAGGGCATGGTGCGGCCGTCGAGCTGGCGGGACAGACCGACCGCGAAGTCACAGATGTCGATCATTTCCTGGACCTCGCCGAGGGCCTCCGAGCGGATCTTGCCGACCTCGATGCTGATCAGGTTGGCGACGTCTTCCTTGTGCGCGGTGAGCAGTTCGCCGAGGCGCTTGATCAGGAATCCGCGGACCGGGCCGGGAACGGTACGCCACTGCAGGAACGCGTCGTGGGCGGCGTCGATCGCGGCCTCGACGTCGGCGGCGCCTGCAGCCGGGTAGTCGAACAGGCTCTCCCCGGTGACCGGGGTGCGGGCGGTGATGGTGTTCTTCACCCCGGCGGTGTCGAGGACCGCCGGGTCGACCCCACATCGTTGCAGGCTGGTGCGTGCGAGGGTGCGCAGTTCGTCGGTGGTGGGCAGGGTGATGGCGTCGGCGACAGCGGTGCTCATTTACTTGACTCCCTGGGTAGCGATGGGTGAGGTAGCGATGGGTGCAGGTACTTCGATGGGTCCGCGGATGTGCAGTTCGGTGGCCACACGATCGAGGGATGCGCGGCGGATCCCGTCATAGAGCGCGTACGGGTCGTGCAGGGGACGGCCCAGAACTCCCTCCATCCAGGCGGCGTCGACAGCGGCTGTCGACTGGGTGGTGTCCTTGCGACCGTCCGACGTCAGGTTCGACTGGAAGATCCCCGCAGCGGACTTCGGCAGGAAGTCCTCGTAGACGATCGGCTCGGGGCGGACCCAGCCCTGGTCGATCAGATCGGGCAGCGACCTGGATGGCGCGTGCCCGTTGGGCTGCTTGCCGGTGTTCACGGTGTAGGTGAAGTAGGCGAGGTCGTGCAGGGCCAATCCCTGCTCGGTGGCAGGCATCTGCTGATTCCACAGCTCCGCGGCGATCTGATTGCGTACCTCGGCCGACACCGGCGCGGCGGCGGCCGCCTCCCGGACCGCCTGCTCGGTCTCGACCGTCAACCGGTCGTAGACCTCCCGTCCGCGGACGGTGGCGGCGATGCCGCGGGCTTCGACCTCACCGAAACGCACTCGCAGCGAACCCTTCTCGACGCTGCCGTCGGCCTCGCGGAACACCCGCGGTTCGGCGAGGGCCCGGAACGAGGTCTGACGCAGCAGCAGATCCGGGCCGGCCCACCGGGGCGGTCCCTGGATCGTGTCGATCATGTCGATGCTGCGACGCTCCATGCGGGCGTAGAGATCGTCGATGTCCAGTACACGCGGGGTCAGGTGGTTGATGTGGGTGCTGGTGACGCCGCCGATGTCGGCGGCCACCGAGGACACCTGCTCGAGTTCGTGGTACCAGGCGCGGTCGACGGCCTCGGTGGAAAGCTTGAACGCCGCCGTCGCGAGAGTCAGGAACATCTCGGCGTCGCCGGAAGTCAGCCCCCGGTACTCGCTCGCCCGGTCGGCGAGGACCAGCAGTTCGGTGGTGAACAACGTGCGCCTGGCGAGGAAACTCTCGAGGCGCCGCTGCAGATCTGCGCTGAAGAAGCGGCGGTCCGCGGGAACGAGCATGGACGTGAACACCCGGAAGGGGTTGCGCGCCAGTTCCTCCGGGTCCGTGGGCCGGAAGGCGGTCGAGACGACCGGGACGGAACTGGCAGCCGCCTCGCGCAGGTCGTACAACCCGACCGGGTGCATGCCCATGGCCGAAAACACGCGTGCCACCTGCGCCATCTCCTGTGGGGTGCCCACGCGGATGGCTCCGTGGCGTTCGGCGGTGACGCGAGCGATCGAGCCCAGCCGTTCGGCGGCGGAGCCGGGGCGCGACAGCACGGCGTCGTTGACGGCCTGCGACACCTCGAGCAACGTGGTGTAGGCGGGAACTTCCTTCCCGTACATGTGCGAGAGGCGGCGAGCGAACTCGGCGCGAAGTTCCCACTGCGGGGTGATCGGCATGCGTGCAGCTCCAGGGTCGATGGGCTCGGGTGAGAGCGAAGTCGTGGTGTGCCGGAGGTTTTCGAACAGTGCGCCGGTTCGACGATTCGTTCCCGCTCGTTCATCGTGGTCTGCCGGATCGAATAGCACCAGCGAAGAAAACTAGCCGCAACCGTTTAGGATCCCTATATGAATATGAGTCTGGCCCACCTCGTCACGCTCCGGGAGCTGGCCCGGCGCGGAACGATGGTCGCGGTCGCCGAAGAACTCGGCTACACCGCCGGCGCCGTATCGCAGCAGATCGCAGCGTTGGAGAAGGCCGTCGGCTCGCAACTCGTCACCAAGATGGGACGCAACGTCGTCCTCACCGATTCCGGCGTCGTCCTGGCCGAACACGCCGTGAAGATCCTGGGCGCGGAACAGACCGCCCTCGACGCGCTTCGCGCGGTCCACGACGACGTGGCCGCGCCCCTTCTGCTCGGCACCTTCGGCAGCACCGCCGCCGCGCTACTGCCGCCGGTCGTGGCCGCCGCGCAGCGCGAGTACCCGCTCCTCACCCTCAGCAGCCGGGAACTCGACGTCGACGAGGCCGCCCTGGCGGTCCAACGCGGACAGGTCGACGTCGCCTTCGGGCTGGACTATCCCAATTCGCCGATGCCCCGCACTCCGGATATCGAGATGATAACCCTGCGCAGCGAGCGATTCGGGCTCGCCGTCTCCTCGGGGGCCTACGGCATCCGCACCGAGTGCACGATCGATCTGCGCGAGGCCGCGGAGTGGAATTGGATTCTGCCGCCCGCGGAAACCCAGTTCGGTCGCGCCATCCGAATCGCGTGCCGGCAGGAAGGTTTCGAGCCGATCGCACGACATGAAATCGTCGACACCGCCGTCTCCTTGGCGCTGGCCGCGAAGGGGCTGGGCGCGGCTCCGGTCACGGACATGATGATCAGGCTCAACAGCTCGGTACCGATCATCCGGGTCGACCTCACCCAGGAGATCGGCAGGCGGATCGTGCTCCTGCGCCTCGCCGGCTCGGAGACCCGGCCCACCGTGCGCGCCGTCACCGAGATCGTGCGTGCCGTGGTGAACACGGCCGAGACGCGGTGAGGACTCCTCCGAGAGGAAGTCAGTTCTCCTGTCCGATGGAGGTGTCCCGTACACCCTGGTGCTCGAAGATGAAGCGTCCCAGCGTGAGACCGACGTGTAACTCGAGTCGCTGCGCGCCCACCGACAGGTCGAGGCCGGAGACCTCCTCGATCTTCGCGAGCCGGTAGTACAGGGTCTGACGGTGGATGCCGAGGATCGCGGCGGTGGCGGCGGTATCGCCCGCCCGGTCGAGATACGTCCGGGCGGTGGCGAGCAGGTCGACGTTGCGGTGGTCGAGCAGGGCCCGCACCGACGGCGTGAGTACTGCATCGGCGAGGGCGCCGGTGGGCCCGCACGACGCCAGCCGGTAGATGCCGAGTTCTTCCCAGTAGGCGATCGGTCCCGTCGACTCGTCGTGCCGGGCGACCCGGACACCCAGCTTGGCTTGCTGCCAACTCCGCCGGGCCGAACGCAGTCCCCGATACGAACCTCCCACTCCGACCAGAGCACCGGCACCCGCACCGCTTTCGGCAACGGACCGGACAGGGTCGACGGCGCCGTCCGCCGCGGGCACCATGACGGCGGTCAGCGATCCGATCGGCGCCAGCAGACTGCGCGTGCCGGGGGCGGGCAGGAGCCCGTCGACGGCCAGCACGGTCAACGCGCCACCGTCCGGAAAGAGCCCGGAGTCTTCGATGCGAGTAATCGCACGGGCGAAAGCCTTTCGGTCGCCTTCGAGGAGGTCTGCGACGGCGACCGCCATATCGTCACGACCCCGGGCGGTGTGTGCGAGTTGCGCGCCGGCCTGGCCGGCCAGGGACATTGCGGCGGTGAGATCGCCGTCGGACACGGCGCTGTTCTCATTCGGCAGGACGAACAGATATCCGTACGCCGCGCCTGCATAGCGAGCCGGAAGACAGATCCGCGACGACGCTTCAATATCCGGATTCTCTGGCGTGATCACCGGGCGTGCGGTATCGGCAATCCCGAAGCTTTCGTACCACGCGCGCGCTTCCGGCGGGCAGCTCCGGGTGAGGATCGACTGCACCCGATCCCTGTCGACACCCGGCGACTGGGTGCTGTAAGCCATCAGCGAGAACGCCCGGTCGACCAGAACGACTGATGCCGACAGTCGTTCGGCCACCTCGGTGACCACTTCGTCGAGAGTCACTTCATCATCTCCGTGAACAGCGTGTTTCGTGGGCGATACGTACGGCGATCATTCCGCGTCGGCCATACAAGTGTCTGACTGACGGGGCGAAAAGTTCTGACACTTGTCCCTAGCATGCTACGTGTTGCGCCGTTACGTTGGTCACACACGAACGGAAGTTCGCCACCTCGCCAGGCCCCGCCCTCGGCACTTCCTCTGTCAGAGCGTCCCACCACCGCGGAACGGATCGCGCCTGACGCCCTCGTGTCCGACTCGACCTTTGGAGCGTGTGATGTCCACTCTCGAACAACCGCCCGAGACGTTGCAGAAGTCTCTGAAACAACGGCACCTCACCATGATCGCGATCGGAGGTGTCATCGGCGCCGGCCTCTTCGTCGGTTCGAGCGCCCTGCTGCACACCTCCGGCCCTGCGGCATTCGTGTCCTACGCCATCACCGGTGTCGTCATCGTCCTCGTGATGCGCATGCTCGGCGAAATGGCCACCACCAACCCGTCGACCGGATCGTTCGCCGGATATGCCCGCAAGGCCTTCGGGGGGTGGGCCGGCTTCACCACCGGCTGGCTGTACTGGTTCTTCTGGGTCGTCGCGGTCGGCGCCGAAGCCGTCATCGGCGGCAAACTGCTGCAACGCTGGATCGACCTGCCCTCCTGGACGATGGCCACCGTCCTGCTGTTGGCCATGGTCGCCACGAACATCCGCTCCGTCCGCAACTTCGGCGAGTTCGAATACTGGTTCGCTGGGATCAAGGTCGCCGCGATCCTGCTGTTCCTCGCCCTCGGTGCCGCCTACGTCTTCGGCCTGTGGCCGAGCCATTCCGCCGACTTCTCCAACCTCACCGATCACGACGGCTTCACCCCCAACGGCTGGACCGT
Source organism: Rhodococcus sp. ACS1 (assembly GCF_002300155.1). NCBI lineage: Bacteria > Bacillati > Actinomycetota > Actinomycetes > Mycobacteriales > Nocardiaceae > Rhodococcus > Rhodococcus sp. ACS1. The sequence goes on along the minus strand of NZ_NSDZ01000006.1, from coordinate 236,459 downwards.
CATCCTCTCCGGCGTCGTCGTCGCCGTCTTCTCCATGGTCGGACCCGAAATCGCCACCATCGCCGCCGCCGAATCCGCCGAGCCGGAGAAGGCCGTCGCCAAGGCCACAAACTCCGTGATCGCCCGCATCGGGTTCTTCTACATCGGCTCCGTGCTGCTCCTCGCCATCATCGTCCCCTGGACCGACGTCAAGGTCGGCCAGTCGCCGTTCGTCGACGCCCTCACCCACATGGGCATCCCCGGCGGACCCGACATCATGAACGCTGTGGTGCTCGTCGCCGTACTCTCCTGCCTGAACTCCGGCCTCTACACCTCCTCGCGGATGCTCTTCACTCTCGCGCACAAAGGCGATGCTCCACAGAGGATCGCAAAGCTGGACAAGCACGGCGTCCCCCGCAACTCGCTGCTCCTTGCAACCCTCGTCGGCTTCGCCTGCATCGGCCTCGACTACCTCTCCCCCGAAACCGTGTTCGCCTTCCTGCTCAACGCCTCCGGCGCCACCATCCTGATGGTCTACCTCATGATCGCGATGTCGCAGATCAAACTGCGCGGCCTGATGACCCGCGACGAAGTCGCCCAACTCCGCCTGAAGATGTGGCTGTTCCCCTACCTGTCCATCCTCGCCGCCGGCAGCATCCTCGCCGTGCTGGTGTCGATGTTCTACGTCGAATCGTCGCGCTCGCAGATCTCCCTGAGCGTCGGGGCCCTTGTCGCGACTCTGATCGCCTACCGACTCCGCCGACGCCTCAACCCACCCGTCACCACTCACCCCGCACCCGTCACGAACTAGCGCTCGGGGCGGCGGCAGGCGAGACACACCGTCTCCTGCCGCCGCCCCTTGTCGTACGCGCATCCGAGGTCAGTCCCGTCTGCGCGCACGGTCCGCGTCGAGCTGCGCGGCGAGCAGCTGCGCCAGGTGGTCGCCGCGGCGATCGGTCAGATCAGCGAGCTGGGTTCGGCAGGAGTATCCGTCCGCGAGGATGGTGGTGTCGGCATCGGCTCCGGCCACGGCGGGGAGAAGCTGCTGTTCTGCGACGGCCACCGACACCTCATAGTGCCCCTTCTCGACGCCGAAGTTCCCGGCCAGGCCGCAGCATCCACCCAACCGCTGCACCTGCGCACCGGCCTTCTCGAGGAGCTGCGCGTCCGGACTCCACCCCATCACCGAATGGTGGTGGCAGTGCGGCTGCGCGACAATGGATTTGCCTTCGAGTGACGGCGGTTCCCACCCTCGGTCCGTCAACAGTTCCGCCAGGGTGCGGGTGGCCTCGGCGACCGGGTCAGCGGTCGCCCTGCCCAGCAGTTCCGCGGCGTCTGAACGCAGGACCCCGGTGCAGGACGGCTCCATTCCGACGATCGGGATTCCGGCCGCGGCGCTGCCGGACAGTGCGTCGACGGTGCGTCCGAGGATCTTCTTCGCCGCGGTGAGTTGACCGGTCGAGATCCAGGTCAGTCCGCAGCACTGCTGCGTGTCGGTCAACTGCGGTCGGTAACCGGCGGCCTCGAGCACCCGCACGGTGGCGTGCCCGACCTCGGGGGTGAAGTAGTTGGTGAACGAGTCCACGAACAGCAGCACCGGGTCACCGGTGGTGGCACGGTCGTTCTCGGTGGCCTTGAACCAGGATCGGAACGTCTGCTTCGCGAACGGGGGGATGGTGCGGCGCCTGTCCACTCCGGCCGACGACAACGCCAGCGGTCCGATGCCGGGAACGCGCATCATGGCGTTGACCGGACCGGGGGCACGGCTGGCGATCTTCGCCCAGCGCGGAAGCCACCCCAGCGAGTAGTGGGAGGCAGGGCGGATGCGACCCTTGTAGCTCTGGTGCAGCACTTCGGATTTGAACGCGGCCATGTCGACCCCGGTCGGGCAGTCCGAGGAACATCCCTTGCAGGACAGGCACAGGTCGAGGGCGTCGTGGACCTCCGGCGAACGCCAGCCTCCGTCGACGGCGGTGCCGTTGATCATTTCCTGCAGGACGCGCGCGCGGCCGCGGGTGGAGTCCTTCTCCTCCCGTGTCGCCTGATACGACGGGCACATCACACCCCCGGTGGCGGTGTTGTCGGCCCGGCACTTTCCGACGCCGGTGCAGCGGTGCACGGCCTGGGTGAAGTCGCCGTCGTCGTTGTGATAGGCCATCGCGAGTTGGCGGCGCACGAGCGGGGCGGCGGGGATGCGCAGGTCCGCATCGACCGGGCGGGGGTCGACGACGACACCCGGGTTGAGGATGTTGTCCGGGTCGAAAACGTGCTTGACGGCGGCGAAGAGTGTCATCGCGTCCGGTGAGTACATCAGCGGGAGGAGTTCGCTGCGGGCGCGGCCGTCACCGTGCTCACCCGACAGCGAACCGCCGTAGCCGGCGACCAGTGTGCTTGCCGCCACCAGGAACTCCCGGAAGATGCCGCTGCCGCCGGGCTCGTCGAGCGGCCAGTCGATGCGCACGTGCAGGCAACCGTCGCCGAAATGCCCGTACGGCAGGCCGGTGACGTTGTATTCGTCCATCAGCGCATCGAAATCGCGGAGGTAGTTGCCCAGCATCGCTGGTGGCACTGCCGCGTCCTCCCACCCCGCGTGCGCGGGCAGTCCGGCGGGGCTGCGCCCGGCGAGCCCGGCCCCGTCGGCCCGGATCCGCCACAACTCGGCCGTGCGGGCGGCGTCGGTGACGACGAGGCTGTCGACGGCTCCGCAGTCGCGTCCGACCTGCTGGGCCCGGGCGATCGTCTCGTCGAGGTCTTCGCCGACCACCTCGACGAACAGCCAGGCCGCCCCCGTCGGCAGTGGCGGCACCGCGCCCGGGCCGCGGCGTTCACGGACGACGTCGACGATCCGGGAATCGATCCCCTCGCAGGCCGTCGGATCGAACTTCAGCACCAACGGGGTCGCGTCCCCCGCCGACGCGATGTCGGCGTATCCCAGAACGACCAGAACGCGGTGGGCGGGATCGGACACCAGCCGAACCGTGGCCCGGGTCGCCACCGTGAGCGTGCCCTCGGTACCGACCAGCATGCGGGTCACGTCGAACCGGTTCTCCGGCAGGAGATGTTCGAGGGCGTAGCCGGACACCTGGCGGCCGAACTGGCCGAGTTCGGTGCGGATGGTCGCCAGGCCGCCGCGGGTGACCTGCTGCAATGCACTCAGCGCCGGGGATGCAGTCAGCTCGCCCGCCGCGCCCAGTTGCAGCGACTCCCCGGTTCCGGCGAGTACGTGGAGGCCCGTCACGTTGTCCGAGGTCCGGCCGTATCCGAGGGTGCGGGACCCGCACGCGTTGTTGCCGATCATGCCGCCGATCGTGCAGCGGGTGGAGGTCGACGGATCGGGCCCGAATCGCAGGCCGTGCGGTGCCACGGCCTGCTGCAGCACCATCTGGATCGTGCCCGGCTCCACTGTCGCAGTCTGTGCGTCCGTGTCGATCGAGAGCACCCGGTTCATGTGCCGGCTGAAGTCCAGGATCAGTCCCGTCCCGACCGCGTTGCCGGCGACGGACGTGCCACCGCCGCGCGAAGTCAGGGGCACGCCCTCCCGGCGGCACACCGCGAGGGCCGCCGCGACCTCGTCGGCGTGTCGCGGCCGCGCGACGACCAGCGGTCGCACCCGGTACAGGGACGCGTCGGACGAATAGGCGGCGCGGGTCGTGCCGTCGGAGAGAACATCGCTCACTCCAGAACTGCGCAGCTCAGCGGCCAGTGATTCAGCGGTGATCATTCGTAGCATGCTACATGCTCCTAGCATGCTACGAACAGCCCTGTGTTGTTACAGTGATCGGGTGGCAGACGAAGCGCTCGAACTCGAACCGCTCACCCCGTTCGCAGGACGGCGGATGGAGCAGGCCATCGCCGCCGTGCGGGCCGCCATCGACGACGGCCGCATGAAGCCGGGAGTGAAGTATTCGGTCTACCAACTCGCCGAGGGCCTCGGCATCTCCCGCACCCCCGTGCGCGACGCGCTGCTCCGTCTCGAAGAAGTGGGACTCATCAAGTTCGAGGCTCGGCAGGGGTTCCGCATTCTGCTCCCCCAGCCCAAGGAGATCGCCGAGATCTTCGCTGTCCGATTGGCGCTGGAACTTCCCGCCGTCCGCAAGGCCGCGACCGCATCCGACCCCGCCCTGTCGGACGCACTACTCCGCCAGCAACGCCTGATGCGGGACGCGGCCGCTGTCGGCGACGAACACCAGTTCGCCCACCATGACCTCGGGCTTCACGACATGATCCTCGACGCCGCCGACAACAGCCGGGCCCGGGCGATCGTCAAGACATTGCGCGAGACCACCCGACTACTCGGGGCCAACACCGCCGACAAGACCAGAACGCTCACCGACATCGACGACGAGCACACACCCGTCATCGACGCGATCATCGCAGGTGATTCCGACGAGGCAGAGGCCGCGATGCGTAGGCACCTGGAGAACACCGGACGCCTGCTCGTCGCACAGGCCCTTCGCACCGAGGCGTCCGATCGATCCGTCGACGAGATCTGGTCTGCCGTCGTCTGAGGCCCATCCACCCGTGAGTACTTATCAACGTCCGGCGGTTAACAAGTACTCACGGGTGCGACATCAGTCCTGCTTGGGCACCCAGTGGTCCGTCACGAGCTCGAAAGATTGTTTGAGCTCGCCATATGCCGCACGTTGAGCCTCCTCGCCCTCGCCGTACCGCCGAACGGCTGTCTCATGCGCTGTGGCGAAAGCGGCCTGCACCTCCTTCGATGATCTCCGCAGTGTCTGTGGGAGGTCTGTCCGGTTCACGGCTCCACTCCTTCTCGGTCATGGGCTTGATCTCGTACCCATCGATTGTCCGCCCGGTACCACCGCGACGGAACCGGAGTTGGGCAAGTTTTCCGACGCCGACCGACTGATCAGCCATCGGCAGTCACGAGTCACCCCGACTCCCGACCGTGGCGGCACAGACCGGGAAACACCAGCATCGGACACCTGCATAGGCAACAATGACTCGGGAAGCTCGCCGCCACGTGAAATTCATTCTCGCCGAAGGGAATTCCGGACCAGAGGAGACTCGATGCCCGTTTCGCCACACACTTTGTTGCAGCACGTCCAGGATCGCACTACCGACCTGCGCCGATGGTTGGATACCGGCGAGAACACCGCCACCTTGACTGCATATCTGCGCGACGAACCCGTCGACCACCGATGGCTCTCCACCTACCGACGACTCACCCACGACCTGCTGCGGGCGGTCGACCACGCCAGCCCGCCCAGGGAACCTCACGACGCGCCGACGCCGAGTGTCGGCCGCCAATCGGACCTGCGATGAACGACGACCAACGCCGGGCACTCGAACACGTGCGCGACACGTGCGCGATGCTGCACTGCTTCCTGACCACACACCCGAGCGACCGACCCCCGGAACGGGTCCGCACCGCCACCTTCGAGCAACTCACCGACGACCTCCTCGACGCCGTCACCTCGGCACAGAACGCCGGCGTCCCGGAACAACGCATCTTCGACAGCATGTGACGGATGGTCTTCGTCGGAGTAGGCGCTGCCGTGACCGGGGTAGAACCCGTCCAGGCGCCGTTCCCCGGCGGCCGATGCCACGGTGACCACCTCGCAGACGCTGTCCTTGCCGAAGTCCGTCAACCGGAGTGGTCCGATCCGCCGATCCAGGGTGAGGCCCCTGCTACCCGGCAGTTCGCCCACCGCACTTCGAGCGCTCGGTCGAGCCGGGCCACCTTCTCACGGGTCAGCTCTGCCCGTTCCCATCGGTGACGGCTCCGCAGGACGGCATCAGCGGCACGGCCGGGATGAGCGACGCCGTCACTGTCAGGGGCGGGGTGGTGGCGATCGCGGTCAACTCGTCGAGGGCCAACGGGATGTTCCGCTGTGCCTGCCGCCTGCCCTCGCGTCGGTGTTGTCGGCGTCGCCGGCTGTGGCGACGATCCGGGTGCCTTCGGGACGGTAAGCGACGACACTGCGTTCGAGCGTGCGGACACCCTGTTGATCTCGAACCAGGTATCCACCGAATCGAGCACCGTACCGTCCGGACGGGTGCCCGACCGAAATCTGGGTGCGGCGGGCACCCTGCCTGCGGCAGACTGTGCCTGGTGATCCTGACGATTTCCACGACGGCGCGCCCGGCAACCGATCTCGGGTACCTGCTGCACAAGCACCCCGATCGGGTTCAGGAGTTCACCCAATCCTGCGGTGTCGCACGCGTGTTCTATCCCGAGGCGAACGAAAATCGTTGCACGGCGGCGCTGTTGCTCGATGTCGATGCGATTCGGCTCGCCCGCACGTCCGGCAGGTCCGGCAGGTCCGGCAGGTCCGCCGACTATGCGCTCGGACAGTATGTCAACGACCGGCCGTACGCTGTGTCGTCGCTGCTGTCGGTGGCGTTGGCGGATGTCTTCCGCACTGCCCGTGCCGGACGGTGCACGCTCAAGCCGGAATTGGCCGCGACGCCGATCCCGCTGGAGATTTCGCTGCCCGCACTGCCGTGTCGCGGTGGACCGGAACTGGCCGAACAACTCTTCACGCCACTGGGGTGGACCGTCGAGGCGCGCCCCGTGCCACTCGACGACGCGTTTCCGGAATGGGGCGATTCCCGCTATGTGCGGCTCACCTTGCGCGGCGACATCCGGCTCGCCGACGCCCTGAATCACCTGTATGTACTGCTTCCGGTGCTCGACGACGCCAAGCACTATTGGGTCGCCTCCGACGAGGTCGACAAGCTGATCCGCGCCGGTGGATCCTGGCTCGCGGAGCACCCGGAGAGCACCCTCATCACCCGCCGCTACCTGCGGCATCAGTCCGCCCTGACGCGCTCGGCGTTCGAGCGGCTCGCCGAACTCGGCGACGACGTGGCGGAGCGGTTGGAACCACCGGTCGACGAGGAGCCCGGCAGCGACGCGGCGGGCATTGGGTGCGAGGCGGACACGGCGGCCGCCCCGCCGCTGAACCTGCTTCGGCGCGAGGCGGTCCTCGGAGCGCTCGGCGAACTCGAGGCCCGCACCGTCATCGACCTCGGATGCGGTTCCGGCCAACTCGTTTCCGCGCTGCTCGACGATCCCCGCCTCACCGAGATCGCCGCCGCGGACGTGTCGACCCGGGCGCTGACGATCGCGGCACGCCGGCTGCGGCTCGATCGGATGCCGGAGCGCCGCCGCGAGCGCCTGCAACTGTTCCAGGCGGCCCTCACCTACACCGACAGCAGGTTCGCCGGCTACGACGCGGCCGTGTTGATGGAGGTCGTCGAACACATCGACCCGCCGCGGCTCACCGCACTCGAGCAGGTGATCTTCGGTACCGCGCGGCCCGGGCACGTGATCGTGACGACACCCAACTCCGAGTACAACGTGCGCTACCCCGAACTCGAGGGAATGCGTCACCGCGACCACCGCTTCGAGTGGTCCAGGGCCGAATTCCGTTCGTGGGCAGGCAACGTATGCCGGGTCCACGGATACACCGCCGACTTCCGGCCGGTCGGCGAGGACGACCCCGAGGTCGGTCCACCGACTCAGATGGCGGTTTTCGCGCGGGCGGGTGGTTCCGATGCCTGACATCTCTGTGCCGGCACTGTCGCTGGTGGTTCTCGTGGGTGTGTCCGGCAGCGGCAAGTCCAGCTTCGCTGCGCGGCATTTCGCACCGACCCAGGTGCTGTCGTCCGACTTCTGCCGGGGGCTGGTCGCCGACGACGAAAACGACCAGGCCGCAACCTCGGACGCCTTCGACGTGCTGCTCTACATCGCCGAGACCCGGCTGCGGCGTGGTCTGCTCACGGTCGTCGATGCCACCAATGTGCAGCGCGAAGCACGCAAGGCATTGATCGATCTGGCCAAGTCCCACGACGTCCTGGTGGACGCGATCGTGGTCGACGTTCCCGACGACGTCGCGATCGCGCGCAACGCGACCCGACCGGACCGCGACTTCGGTGCACACGTGATCCGACGGCAGCACAAGGACCTTCGGCGGTCACTGCCGAAGATCGGCCGCGAAGGCTTCCGGCGAGTGCACGTGCTCACCGGAGTCGACGCCATCGACTCGGCGTCGGTGTCGACCGAGAAGGCCTGGACCGACAAGCGGGATCTGACCGGTCCGTTCGACATCATCGGCGACGTGCACGGCTGCCGAAGCGAGCTGGAAACGCTACTGCGCGAACTCGGCTGGCGGCTCCAGCCCGATGGCGCCGGCGCCCACCACCCCGAGGGGCGGACCGCAGTGTTCGTCGGCGACCTAGTCGATCGCGGACCGGACACCCCGGGCGTGCTGCGCCTGGTGATGGGTATGGTGGCGGCCGGAACGGCGCTGTGCGTCTCGGGCAATCACGAACAGAAGCTCGCCCGGGCGCTGCACGGCCGGAAGGTCGCCGCCTCGCACGGTCTGCAGGAGTCGCTCGATCAGCTCGCCGCGGAACCTGACGACTTCCGTAAGTCGGCGCACGCCTTCATCGACGGCCTGATCAGCCACTACGAACTCGACGGCGGCAATCTGGTGGTCGCGCACGCCGGGCTGAAGGAGGCCTACCACGGCCGCGCATCGGCGCGGGTGCGTTCGTTCGCCCTGTACGGCGACACCACCGGTGAGACCGACGAATACGGGCTGCCGGTGCGCTATCCGTGGGCCCACGAGTACCGCGGACGGGCCGTCGTCGTCTACGGCCACACCCCTGTTCCCGAGACCGAGTGGATCAACAACACCATCTGCCTCGACACCGGAGTCGTCTTCGGTGGCAGACTGACCGCCCTGCGCTACCCCGGCAAGGACATCGTGTCCGTTCCGGCCGAGCAGGTGTGGTTCGAACCGGCGCGACCACTCGAGACGGGGCCGGCCACACCAGCGCGTCGGACACAGCGCGATCCGGCCCTGTTGTCCATCGACGACGTGCGCGGAACACGGCACATCGACGTCCGGCACAACAAGGGACGCATCAAGGTGCGCGAGGAGAACTCCGCCGCCGCGCTCGAGATCATGAGCCGGTTCGCCGTCGACCCGCGCTGGCTGGTGTACCTGCCGCCGACCATGGCTCCACCCGCCACCTCGAACCTCGACGGCTACCTGGAACACCCCGCGCAGGCCTTCGCCGAGTTCGCGGCGAATGGGATCACCGAGATCGTGTGCGAGGAAAAGCACATGGGTTCCCGGGCGATCGCCGTGCTCGCCCGCGACGCCGCAACCGCGGCGGAGCGGTTCGGTGTCACCGATGGAAGTTCGGGGATCGTCTACACCCGCACCGGCCGACCGTTCTTCGACGACCCGGCCACGATGAGCGAACTGGTGGCCCGGCTCCGCACCGCGTGCAGGCCGCTGATGGACGATCTCGAGTCGTCGTGGCTGGCGCTCGATTGCGAGCTGCTGCCGTGGTCGGCGAAGGCCGGAGAACTGATCCGCAGCCAATACGCATCGGTCGGCGCCGCGGCGGGTGCGGCGCTGCCGGACGCGATCACCGCACTGGAACGGGCCGCGGCACGAGGGTTGGACGTCGCAGACCTGTTGGCTCACACCCGGACCCGCGCGGCCAACGCCCGACGTTTCAGGGACGCGTACGCGCGGTACTGCTGGCCGGTGACCGGCCTGGACGGGGTGCGGCTCGCACCGTTCCACATCCTCGCCTGCGACGGCCGCGCAACCGCGGTCACCGAACCGCACTCATGGCACCTCGCGAAGCTGGCGACACTCGACGATCCCCTCATCGCCGAGACCAGGCACCAGTTCGTCGATCTCACCTCCGACGAGTCCCGGGATGCGGCGACCACCTGGTGGTCGCAACTGACCGATGCCGGCGGCGAGGGCATGGTGGTCAAGCCACTCGGCTCCACACCCGCAGAACTGGCACAGAGAAGGATTCAGCCTGGCATCAAGGTGCGGGGACAGGAATACCTGCGAATCATCTACGGCCCCGATTACACCGAGAACCTCGACGTTCTCCGCGACCGCTCACTCGGTCGCAAACGATCGATGGCCCTGCGCGAACATGCGCTCGGCCTCGAGACGCTGACCCGGCTCACCGAAGGCGACCCGCTGTGGCGGGTGCACGAAACGGTGTTCGCGGTTCTGGCGCTCGAATCCGAGCCGGTGGACCCGAGGCTGTAGCCGTCACCGGATGCTCTGCCGGTGTGCGGTGATTGCGCCGTGAGGCCTGTAGCCGCTCCCGGTTCGGGTATGTGTCTCGATCACCTCGAAGCCGGCCTGGGCCAATTGCCGGCCGAGTTCGGCAACCGGCCAACGATGGGCAGTGGTCACGGCATGGTCGAAAGTCTCGACGGTTGCTCCTTCGAAGAAGCCGACCAGCAGCCCTCCGCCCGGTCGGATCACGCGCGCGAACTCGGCGAGCGGAATTTCGATGTCCTGTGGACCGTGATGAATGAGCGAGTACCAGGACAGCACACCACCCAGTGATTCTGTCGCGACGTCCAACGTCTCGAAGCTGCCGCCGCCGAAGGAGAGGTCCGGATATTGCGCGCGAGCACGTTCGACGAACTCGGGAACGAGATCAATTCCGCTCACAGCGGCTCCGCACGCGGCCAAGAAGTCGGTCCACTGCCCCGGACCGCACCCGGCGTCGAGCACGGGACCCGTCAGGGCGGCGGCCCAGCTGCTCACCAGGGCCCGATCGGACGGGTGCGTCGAAGTCATGGAGCCGAAGAGATCCGTGTACTCCTGGGATCTGGCCGAGTACGACTCTCGGACGATGTCGCCCGGCTGGATTCTCGTGTTCGCCATGCCGTCAATGATCGTCGATCGGGTGCTGCGAGTGCCGATCCTCCCCGGGGCGAGTCGACACCTGACGTCGACAACCGCCGTACGATCGCGTGGACCGCCCACGACGATCCGTTGTCGTCTCGCGATCGGTCGCAGTGTGTGGGCGAGCAGCGTGCAGAAGGATGGAGAGCGGGATGTCCAGCTCAACGGTGACATTGCAATGCTGATCTACTCGATGAGCGTCTCGGTGGACGGCTTCATCGCCGACCGGGAGGGCGGATTCGGGTGGACGGTGCCCGACGAGGAGCAGTTTCGTTTCCACGTCGCGCAGATACGCGAGCTCGGCGGCTATCTGTGCGGCCGCAGGCTTTACGAGACCATGCTGCCGTGGGACACGGATCCGTCGATGCGCGACAACGAGCTTCACGCCGCGTTCGCCGACGTCTGGTGCACTATCCCGAAGGTCGTCTTCAGCCGCACGCTCGACAGCGTTCACGGCAACGCCCGGCTCGCCGAGGCGTCGGTGGCCGAGGAGGCCGCCGCGGCGCGCGACGCGACCGACAAGGACGTCGCGATCGGCGGCGCCGGCCTGGCCGCGGCAGCAATCGAGCTCGGTCTCGTCGACGAGCTGCGCATGTTCCGCAATCCGATCGTCGTCGGTGGCGGCACGCCGTTCCTGCCGCCGGTCACCGAAAACGTTCCGCTGGACCTCGTCGAGACCAGGACGTTCGGCTCGCGCGTGATCTATGAGCGCTACCGGTGCGCCCGCGACGAGTCCGACGGGCCGGAAGCGAGCATCGAACTGTCATAGTGGCACGAACAGTTGCATTCCTCACCACGAAGGATTCGTCGATGACGTTTCGGTTCAAGTCGATACCGATCGCCGGCGTCGTCGTCGCCACGTCGGTGCTGATGGCTGCGTGCGGTTCCCACGGCGGCGAGTCAGCACCCCCCTCGGTGGGAGTGGAAGCAACGTCATCCGTGCCGGCCACACCCGACATTCCGGGATTGCTCCCGACGGCGGACGAGCTGACCGCTCTGTACAACACTGCCCTCGACTACGACGTCCCGTTGTCCGACCGAGTGAATCTGATTCAGGGCGTCGATGACGCCGATCCACGGCTCGCCCAGAAGTTCGTTCAAGAGGGAATGACGGTCGAGTTCCACCTAGTGGTGGACCGTGGCGACGGATCCTTACTCGCCTTCGGCAACCCCGTCTTACAAGGGCAGGCACAGCCGGAAGGGTCTCCGATTCCGTTCGTCGCCGAAGACGGAGCATGGAAGATCGCCAGAAGCTGGGCATGCTCACAGGGCGGCTGCTAGGCAAGGGCTCAGCCGGTTCGCGGCCGCTGTGCGTCCGCGCCCTATGAACTGCTGCCGAATGGTCCGGGTGGCGGCTGGACGGGATAGGCGGCGACGTCCATGAGCACCGAGCCTTCGCACGGGCCGCTGTCGATGTCGGTACGCCAGGAACCGGTCAGCGTCCCGTCTGGCTGCGGTGTGTAGTACGCAACCGAGTGCGCCGGTGCCCACACCTTCGGCACACCCTCGCCCTGGTAGCAGTCCCACTCCCAGTCGTAGGTGTGGACCCAACTGGTCCCGTCCCAGGTGTACCGCGGCGGTAGCGGCAGTGTCGGATTGGCCGGCGTGGGTCCATCGGTCACGGTCGCAACGCAGGAGTCGTCCGTGCAACTCGTCTCGAATCGGTACGTATCGGAGAAGTCGGGCTCCCACTGCCGCGCGGCCAAACTCGTGCCGGTCTTCGTCGCGGCGAAGCGCTTCAGCGAATACTCCCCCGACCAGGACGGCTGCGTCGGTGCCGCCCCCGCAGGCACAGCCCCGGCAACCGACCAGGACGCGATCAACGCGACTATCAGCAGTGACTTGCGCATGACGCGATTGAATCACAGGCGTCGGCAGCGCGGTGGGTGTATGTGTCCCGCGGTGGTAACCGGGATCGCGGCGACCAAGCAGCCCCAGAATGATTGGAGTCGCCCGCTCTGCACAGAGAAACAGGTCGCCGCATGCCTGCTAATCCGCGGAACTCCGCAGATCAGGACCGTGATCAGATCACCGGTCTCGGCAGTGAGTGGCGACCTGTTGCTCGTCGCGATGGTACGAGTAGTTCGCCCCTCTGACAGAGGGGATCTGATCCGCCCGCTACAGCGCGACCCCCGGCTGTCGACCCGCGAGCCACCTCACGGAACCCTGCGCAACGCTGCGCCCCATCGGCGACGATGAGTTTTGCATTGATTCCCAGTCAGTACCTACATCGATCAAACGTGACTCGAGGAGAACGACATGACCGCGACCTACACCTTCGACGTCTTTTCCAGCCTCGACGGCTACGGCGGCGTCAGCGGCGGAGACTGGGGAGGCTACTGGGGCAAACAGGGTCCCGAGTTGCTCGACCACCGCCTTTCCTTGTACGCGGCGGATCAGCGGATGGTCTTCGGGGCCAACACGTATCGGGCATTTGCGCAAATGCTGGCATCGAGCACCGAAGAGTCCGAAGTGCGTGACCCGTGGGTCACTCGGATGAGGAGTCTGCCTGCAACGGTGGTGTCGACGAGGTTGAAAGGACCTCTCGACTGGCCGGACGCGACCATCGTGAGCGGTGACGCCGTCGACATCGTCGCCCGGCTCAAGCAGGAGTCCGACGTGCCGCTGCGCTCCCACGGCAGCCTGTCGATGAACCGGGCGCTGTTGGCCGCCGGACTCGTCGACCGCCTGCAGGTGACGCTCTTCCCAGTGATCACCGGTCAGACCGGTGACGACCCGATCTTCCAGGGTGCGGCCGACTTCGACCTGGAACTGCTCGAGAACCGGACGCTCGACGGTCACATCCAGGAGCTCATCTACCGACCCACGCTCCATTGACCTACCGATTCCCGATGCGCGAGTAGAATTACCGCTCCGTCTTCGACGGATCGGCATACCGGATGACATCATCCGTGGATGGACACACGCCGAACGATCGATCTCGGGGTTCCTGTCCTCTTCGTCAGACTCTGGAGGGCGGCGCCGGGATCCAGAACGGCGACCTGAGCTCCGATTCGTGTGGACGTCTCATCTTCCTGGGGACCGACTTCGTCGTGGTCTACACGGGTGCGACATACGGCCCGGCGGAGGTCGGCATCAGCGTACGGACCACACCGCCGACGACCACGATGACCGAGTGGGAGACGATCGAGGAAGGCACGTTCGCGGTGACTGGCCCACTCTCACTGATCCCGCATCCTGCAGGGACCGAGACCTCCATCGAGGACATCGCGGGAGTGACCACGGTGGACGACATCTCGCCCGGTTCATGGCACATCCGGGTCCACGCGCGAGGACGGGACGCCGACCGGGGCGACGTGGCTGTCTTGCTGCAGCTATCGCCCGCCGAGCACCCGTTGCCACTGACGACGGTGAAAGTGGGCGACTCCTACCTCCCCCGGATGCTCACCACAGTTCCGACCCGGCCGGCGCCCTCACCCGCCACAGACCCTGCCGGCACGATTCATCGTTCCGCTGTCCTGCAGGAAGACGCCGCCCACGCGGTCATCGAGCAGTAGACGCGGATCGCCCACTGGATCCGCACACACCTGACCCCCGCGCCGATCGCCGGTGCGGACCGGGCACAGATCACCCAGTCCGTCGACGCCACCGGCGTCGAGTGGCCATACGAGCTGACGGCATTCTTCGAGCAGATCAGCGGATTTCCGCACGAGAATTGGGTGGCGTTGTTGCCGGCCTACGAACTGTTCGACCTCGAACGCCTCGTGGAGGAGCGGCAGTATGGAACTCGACATCTGGGGAGAGCTCGACGAAGAAATGGGCGGCGCACCCGCGGGTGGCAATTCCGCAGGCGAGACCGCGTTCACCTACCTGCCCGGGTTCATCCCGTTCGGCGGTGGATGGACGCCCGCTGTGACCGACGGGAAACTGAACTGGCAGTGCCGGCCCTGAAACCGCGCACCGATCAGGACTTGTCTGCTGGACTCTGTACACGGATGTCGAGAATGTGGCGCCGACTCCGTCCCAGGCACACCGGCGGCCACGAAAGGCCGCGCGACCACGAAGGAGAACCACATGGCGATTCAGCGGATGGACCACGTGAGCGTCGTCGTCGACGACCTCGAGGCTGCTATTGCGTTCTTTGTCGAACTCGGTATGGAGCGGGAGGGCGAGGCGCGGATCGAGGGACCTTGGGTGGACCGCATCAACGGGCTCGACGGCGTCCGAGTCGACATCACGATGATGCGGACCCCGGACGGCCACGGCCGGCTCGAGCTGACGAAGTTCCACAACCCGACGGCGGTCAGCGCCGAGCCGAAGAACGCACTGGGGAACACGCTGGGTCTACGGAGCATCATGTTCGCCGTCGACGATATCGACGACACTGTCGCCGGTCTGCGAGCCCACGGCGCGGAACTCGTGGGACAGATGGCGCAGTTCCAGGACAGCTACCGGCTCTGCTACGTACGCGGCCCCGCGGGGATCATCGTCGCGTTGGCCGAGGAGCTGAACTGACGGCACGTTGCCGACAGGAGATCGGTGACCAGGCCGGTCTGCACAGGAGCATAGACTTTCGAACGTGGTCGACCCGATGCACTTCGAGGCGCACGCCGACACCTACGGTGAGGCGCGGCCGCCGTATCCGCCGGCCCTGTGGGACGGTCTTCGCCGTCTCGGTGTTCTCCAGCCCGGCCGCCGCGCCCTGGACATCGGAGCGGGAACCGGGCAGGCGACCGGTCCCCTGCTCGCCGCGGGCCTGAACGTCACTGCGGTGGAGCCCGGCCCTCGACTCGCCGCACACCTTCGACGTGCATATCCGGACGCGGCCGTCATCGTCGAACGCGTCGAGGACGCCGAGCTTCCGGAGAATGGCTTCGATATCGCGATCGCGGCCACTTCCATTCACTGGATCGATCTCGCTGTCGCTCTTCCGAAGGTCCACCGCGCGCTGACCCACGAGGGGAGGTTCCTGGTGTGGCGGAACGTCTTCGGAGACCCCGATGCCGGGACCCCGTTCCGGGAGCAGGTCGCACGGATCGTGCAGGACCGCGGCACACCAGCACACCCCGGACGCGATCCGGAGGATGTTTCAGCGCTCACCGCGGAGTTGATTCGTTCGGGCCTGTTCACCGTCGACGTGGTCCGCACGTTCCGGTGGAACATCGAACTGAACGACCGGCAGGTGTTCCGGCTGTTCTCGACGTTCAGCGACTGGACCGCAGAGGAGGCCGACCGCGCTGCCGCCGCTGTCCGGGAACTCGGAGGCACCGTGGTCGAGCACTATATGACCTGGCTCGTCGCATCGACCCCCGCCAAGATTCCGTGCGCGGATCGGCGGTAGGTCAGCGCCCGTGGTTGTGCATGATGTGTTTGGTGCGGGAGTAGTCGTCGAGTGCGTAGATCGACAGGTCACGTCCGTAGCCGGATCCTTTGAACCCGCCCCAGGGGACTTCGTTCGCGAGGACGAGATGGGAATTCACCCACACGGTTCCGGCGTCGATGCGTGCGGCGACATCGTGGCTACGACGGGCGTTCTCGGTCCAGACCGATGCGGACAGCCCGAAGGGGACATCGTTGGCGCGGCGGATGGCGTCGTCCTCATCGGTGAAGGTTTCAACGGTGACGACGGGGCCGAAGATTTCCTCGCGTGCACATTCGGCGCCGTCGGGCACACCCACGAGCACGGTCGGTGCGACGAAGTAGCCGGGGCCGTCCAGTGGCGCTCCGCCGATGGCCGCGGTGATTCCCTGCTGCGCAGCGCGTTCGAGGTATCCGGCGACGCGGTCGTAATGCGCCTTCGACACGAGGGGTCCGATTTCGACGTCGCCGACGGCAGGTTCGCCGACGACGAGAGTGGCAACCTGCGCGACGAGTTTGTCGACGAAGGCGTCGGCGACCGATTCGTGGACAAGGATGCGGCAGGCGGCGCCGCATTCCTGGCCGGAGTTCCAGTAGCTCGCCGCGCGCAGGGAAACGGCGGCGTCGTCAAGGTCTGCGTCGGCGAAGATCACCACGGATGCCTTGCCGCCCAGCTCGAGGTGAACGCGTTTGAGGGATTCCGCTGCGCCGCGTGCGACGGCTTTGCCGCTGCCGACCGATCCGGTGAGGGCGATCATGTCGAGGTCGGGATGTTCGGTGAGGCGTGCTCCGACCGAGGCACCGAGTCCGGTGACGACGTTCAGGACACCTGCAGGCAGTAGGTCACCGACGAGTTCGGCGAACTTGAGCGTCGTCAGTGGGGTCTGCTCGGAGGGTTTGATGACGACGGTGTTCCCGGCGGCGAGGATCGGTGCGAGTTTCCAGGCGGCCATCAGCAGGGGGTAGTTCCACGGAGTGACGACGCCGACGACGCCGAGGGGTTCACGCAAGATGAGCGAGAGGTGGTGCTCGGCGTAGTCGCCCGCGGAGAGGGAGGTGGTGGCGCGCAGTGCGCCTGCCATGAATCGGAAGGTGTCGATGGCGCCGGCGACGTCGTCGTTCGAGACCTCGAACGGTTTGCCGGTGTTAGCAGATTCGAGGCGGGCGAGGATCTCGGAGTTCTGCTCGAGTCGGTCTGCGATGCGGTGCAGTATTTCCGAGCGTTGTTTGGGGACCAGCCGCGCCCAGTCGGGCTTGGCGGCGACCGCGGCGACGACGGCTCGGTCGACATCTGCGGCGGTGCCTTCGGGGATTCGGGTGATGACGGTTTCGGTGGAGGGGTCGACGATGTCCGTGAACGAGTCGGTCTCGCCGTCGACGAATTCTCCGCCGATGTAATGCTGCAACGGCGGGAGATCATCGGAGACCTTCAGTGAACCGTCGGTGGGTCGACGGACCGACGTGTGTCCAGTATGAGTGGGGATGGACATCGGACGAACCTCCATGGTGTTCTATGAAAATCGAACTGGCGCGTCGGCGTGGTTCCGACGGGTAAGAACTCGCGAAGTAAGCGCGCCCCCATCACGCGGGTTCCGCGCGAAGGACCGCGCACAGCGTCACATCGACGCCGTGCACGGTCCTCGAACGAAGAGCTCAATCTTTGCGATCCGCTGTAACGGTCGTGGCGCTGCTTTCCTCCCAGAAGTCGGCTCCTTCGATGCCGAGCGACTTCGGGTCGAAGGTCGGGTCGAGTCCGCGCTTCTTCTGCTGCTCGAAGTCGCGGTAGACCTTGTAGACCATGGGGAACAGCAGGACCAGGCAGGCGAGGTTGATCCAGGCAATCATTCCGAGCCCGATATCGCCGATGGCCCAGACGATTCCGGCGTTCACCACGGAACCCACGAAGACGATCGTGAGTGTGCCGATCTTGAGAATCAGCTTGGGCACCGGTCCCTTTCGCCCGTTCAGCAGGAACAGGAGGTTCGAGTTCGCGACGTAGTAGTACAGCAGCAGACAGGTGAAGCCGAACAGGAACACGGCGACGGCGATGAAGCCGGCACCCCATCCCGGCGCCAGTGTGTCGATGGACTTCTGGACCCAGTTCGGCCCTGCCTCGACGCCGGGAAGATTCTCGACGAGATGTCCGCCGGAGCCGTCCGAGACGTTGTACTGGCCGGACACCACCATCATCAAACCCGTTGCCATGCAGATCAGCAGGACGTCGATGTAGATGCTGAACGTCTGGACCAGGCCCTGCTTGCCGGGATGCGAGGTCCGCGCCGCCGCGGCCGCGAAGGTGGCCTCACCGATGCCGTTCGCCGACGCGAAGACCGCCCGGCGAACACCCCACGCGACTGCGGCGCCCGCGATACCGCCCAACACGGGATCGATACCGAATGCCGAGTTCACGATGAGCTTGATTGCGTCGGGGACGCTTTCGAGGTTCGCGAAGATCACGGCCAGTGCCAGCACGAGGTACCCGATTGCAAGAGTCGGAACGAGAGTCTGGGTGACTTTGACGATCCGCGTCGTGCCGCCGAAGATCACTAAAGCGATCAGCGCGGTGACGAAGACCGCAGGCACCCAGCTCGGCAAGCCGAACGCCAGCTGAGCACTGGAAGCGATGGTGCTGACCTGGAACCCGGGGAACATGAAGCCGTAGCCGACCAGCCCGAGAAACGCGATGAGCGCCGCGACCTTCGGAAGCTTCAGGCCGTACTTGATGTAGTACGGCATGCCGCCGATGTCCTCGCCGGCCTTCTTCCGGTCCTCGTCCTCCACCTGACGTTTGAACACCTGCGCGAGGGTGGCCTCGGCGTACCCGACGGTACAGCCGACGAGACCGGTCACGGCCATCCACAGCAGTGCGCCCGGTCCACCACCGCCGACCGCGGTTGCGACGCCCGCGATACTTCCGACACCGACGCGGCTCCCGAGAGCGAGCACGAGCGCTTGGAAGGAGGACAGGCCTCCCTCCCCCTCGCTGTGCTCCCTCAGTTGGCGAATCATGTCGGGAATGCGCCGGAACTGAATGCCTTTCATGGCGATGGTGTATGCCAACCCCAGGCCCAGGACGACATAGGCCATCGGTCCCCAGATTCCGTCTGCCAGAGTCGTGAGTAACTCGGCCCAGTCGATTTCCGGCACGATTTACCCGTTCCGGTCAGCGAGCTTCTTCAGTGCTCGTCCGATTCGCTCGACCTGCTCGGCGGGGAGCTCGGCCGTGGGTCGCCGGGGAGCGCCGACCGGCTCGCCCTGCAGGGCAAGTCCCGCCTTGACGGCGGAGATGAACGGAACGGAGATCATCGAATCGATCACCGGGTACAGGTCACGCCACTTGGCGAGCGCGCCGTGCAGGTCGCCGTCGGCGATGAGCCGGTTGACTGCGACGATCTCGTCCGGAACCACGTTTGCGGCACCTGCCATGACTCCGGCAGCACCCTCGACCAGAGCACTGTAGATGTAGGAGTCCCAGCCGATGAACGTACCGATCACGTCACTGTGGTGGTGGATCAGCTGCAGTGCCTGTTCCCAGTTCGCGCTCGAGTCCTTGATGTAGCGGATGTTGTCGACCTCTTCGGCCAGCGAGCGAACGGTGGCGGGGTCCAGGTTCACACCGGTGACCGCGGGGATGTTGTACAGCATGATCGGCAGTTCCACCGACGAAGCGACATCCTTGATGTACGCCACCGTCTCTTCGGTCGAGAGCGGCTCGTAGAACGGGGTGATCAGCATGAGCACGTCTGCGCCCGACTTCTCGGCGGCGCGGGAAAGCCGGATGGCTTCGGCAGTTGTCGTGGCACCGGTCTGAGCGATGACGGGCACCCGGCCATCGGCATGTTCGATGACCGTGTCGACGAGCCGCAGGCGCTCGTCCGACGACAGCGCCCCGACCTCACCGGTCGATCCCGCGGCGACGACTCCGTCGACGCCCGCCTTGATCGAGCGGTCCACCACGACCTCGAGCTTGTTCACGTCGATCTGCTCGTCGGCGTCGAACGGGGTGGTCAATGCAGTGAGGACACCGCTGAGTTGCTTGGACATAAGAGTGACTCCTGGATCGTTGGGGGGTGTGCGGAATATCAGGCGCTGGCGGCCTGTGCGGCTACGGGGCTGCTGTGAAGTGTCTGACGGTGTGTGGCGAGCACACTGGTCACCTCTTGTGCGGCGGAGAACCCGGAGGTGATCGACGTTTCCGTGTAGAGCGTTCCGAGGTAGTCGCCGGCCAGGAAGACGCGACCCGCTCCACGAGTCAGCGTGGGCTGCAGCTTCGCGCGACCCGGGAAGCTGTAGGGCGACGCATTCTTCCATCGCGCGGCCTTTGCCTCGACGACCGTGTCGGAGAATCCGGGCCCGAGGATCTGCTCGAGATCGGCGAGGTGGGTCTGTACGACCTCTTCGTCGCTCTTGTCGAGCAGTGCCTGACCCAGGGCTGCCGGCGAGAACGTCATGAAGCTGCCACCCGGCTGCCGTACGGACTCGCTGCCGCGCACGATGCTTGCCTGGTTCAGGGCAATCGCGAAGGAACGCTTCGGGGCAGCGATGGCGTAGATGTCGTCCCACGGCTGCTTCGTCTTCTCGTCGGTGAGGAACGCCGAGCTGACGTGGGGTCCGTACTTGACCTGTGCGAGCGCTTCACGCAGCTCCTGCGGCAGATCGACACCGACGCGATGCGACACGTCCGCGGTCGTGGCGAGAACGACGGTTCGCGCCTCTACCTCGTGGTCACGGCCGTCCTGGCGGTAGCGGACGACGACCGATTCCTTCTTGTGGACGACCTCCTGCACCTCCGCACCCAACTGAACGCGCTCGCCCAACGACGCGGCGAGGGCTTCGGTGAGGGTGGAGGGTCCGCCGACGATGCCGCGGCTCAGACCCTGTCCGAATCCGAGCACCAAACTGAAGTATCCGATGCCTGCACCGGCTGAGATCTGGTCCATGTTTCCGGCCGACCGGGTGACGGTGGTCTTGAACAGGGCGGCCGCATCCTCCGGCAGGTCTCCGACGAAATCGAGGAACGACTCGTCGTTCGCGAAGTTGTAGATTCGCTGCTGTCGCATTGCGCCGGACTCACCGGCACGCGTCCGCACCACTCCGGTGTACTTTCCGACGCCCGCAACGATCTTCATTCCGGCACGCATGGTCGCCATCCGCGCCGACAGGGACATCGGGATCCGGAACGGGTAAGTGGCGATGTGTCCCTTTTTGAGGAACTTCCCGTTCATGGAGAGCGCCTGAAGCGACCCGGGAATGTCGACCGACATGACGCCGGCCTCGTTGAGCAGGGCTTCGGTCGACGATCCGGGGCCGGCGAACACGTGGCCACCCCAGTTCAGCCAGTACGACCCGCGACGCTCGGAGCGAATACGGCCACCGACGCGCTCGTCGGACTCCAGAACAAGAGTGTCCCAATGACGCAACCGCCAACCGGCAGAGAGTCCGGCCAGGCCCGCGCCGACAACAACTACATCTCGCACTTCGTATCTCCTTGACTAGCGCCGCGTCCCCCACCGGAGGCATCGGCGAGTTGCTGGCGAATCCTTGTTTCGGGACGCCCGTCCTGGCTTGCGGTAGCGCCGTTGAAAGCCAGGCCGGGTCGAGTCGCACATATCGGGTGTGACGGTGATGCCCGTCATACCCGGACCACCTAAGACTAAAGTGTGATCACAGATCACGCAATCCCGAATCGCGGAAACTTCGGCGATTCCGAAGACTGTGGCGAGCTGACCGTCCGGTCAGGAAGGCTCCGCCGGAGGCTCATGCAGGGGGCGGACGGTCATCATCCTGGTCACCGCCGTGCTGATACTGCTGACGATCCCGTTCGCCGCCGCATTCGGAACGGCCACCCACATCCGGCTCGAACATCAAGCCCTCGCGCTCCGCGCTGGTGTGCAGCAGGTCCCGGCCGTCCTGCTCGACGACACCCACCCCGCACCCGACACCCCCGAAGACGCCCTCCGCCCCACCGGCACCAAAGACAGCGCCCGCGCCCGCCGGTCGACACCCCACGGCGAGCACACCGCCGTCGTGCCCATTGACACCCCCGCCAAGGCCGGTCAAACAATCACCATCAGCATCGGCGCCGATGGCAAACTCACCGGACCCATCCCCAGCAGCCGGCAGAACACGGCCCTCGCGGCGACCGCGGCGACCGCGGCCTGCGGAGTCTGGGCACTGTCCGCCGGCGCCCTCCTTGTCCCCACCACACTCACACGCAAACTGCTGCACCGAAAGCGACTGCGGCAATGCGCGTACGAATGGAAACAGCTCGACACCCCACCGGGATAGCACTCGATAAGCCAGAGTGCGGCGATGCAGACTGATCTGGTGATGCTCAGTGCGTCGAGCGCGATGTGGGGTCGAGTCCACGGAGGAAGGCCGCGAGGCCGGTGTCGAACTCGTGGTCTTGGCCGAGGGCGACGACTCGCCGTGCGATGTCGACGAAGTGAGACGCTGCCGCGTCGGTTCGATCGGTGGCGACGACGATCTCACCCCCGTCACCCGCCGTCTGCTGTTCGATCGCCGAACCGATGGTGTACCGCGAGATGGCGATCAGAGCCAGCGCGGCGTCCGTATCGCGAAAGCCCGCATCCTCCAGAAGCGCTATCTGTTCGATCGCGTTATCGAGACTCGGACTTCGCGCGCCCGTCGACGCGATCAGTCGGGCGCCGTCGACGAACTCCACCGCGCACCCGCCGAAGTGCGAGCCGATCTTCTTGCACGGCATCGCAGTACCAACTACTCCGTCGTCGACATCGAGCTCATCGACGAGCTCTATCGCGCCGAGTACGCCGAGCGAGTCAGCGGCGACCGTCGGCTGTTCATGCGCCGCGCATCGAGTGTCGACTCGGTCGTCGACACCGCGACCGGTATCAACGTCGTGGTCCGCGACCACATCAGCGGGGCCACCGACACACTCGAGTGTGACGCACTTGTGCTCGCGACCGGGTTTGAGCCGGCGCCACTACGTCCCATTCTCGGTGAGCTCGCACCGACGCAGACCGCCGAGCAAATCGTGTCCCGCGACTACCGACTCGCAACACCCGCAACCGTGACCGCGGGAATCTACCTGCAAGGCGGTACCGAAAAGACACACGGAATCACCTCGTCACTGTTGTCCAATGTCGCGGTGCGCGCAGGGGAAATTCTCGACTCCGTCGTCACCGGGCGAGGTGGCGAGGGCTGCAGCGTACGGATCGACCCCAGTACCGAAACATCCCGCCGGGTGACTCCGGCAACAACGTTCGCAGGGAGCGCAACACGATGAGCACGAACCCGTTCGACGATGAAGACGGCCGCTTCCACGTTCTGGCGAACGCCGAGGATCAGCACTCGTTGTGGCCGATCTTCACGCAGATCCCGGCGGGCTGGGATGTCATGTTCGGCGAGGCGAGTCGCCCCGCTTGCCTAGCGTACGTCGAGAAGAACTGGACCGATATGCGTCCACGCAGTCTTCGCGAGATGATGGGCACCGTCGCTGCAGTGCCTGTGCCCCAGCGCTGAACTGTCGCAGTCAGAGCGAATTCACCCTCGTACAGGTCCATGGCGCTCAGGCCGCTGTCGACATGCAGCGGCTGCCGGCGCCCCTCTCCACCGGTTGCCGGTGGACGGCGGCTCAGCGGTCCCTTCCGGTCGGGGCGGGACTTTCGTCACTGCTCATCCGGTGTAGTCCGAGAGGTCGTACACGGTGGCCGACCCCACGGTGGTCGGCTGGAAGTGGGCCGTCACCCAGTCCGCGATCTCGGAGTGCCGGTTTTCCCGTCCCGCGGCGTTCGCCGGGATCCCGCCGGCACCCGCCGCACTCGGCCGGGTGGTGCCGGCGCCGGGTGCCGTGTTGGGTGCGGTGTTGGGCTGGTGGTCGTCGCCTCGGTTCTCGACGATGTAGTAGGTCACCCGGTGGCCGGTGATGTCGTCGATGAACTGTCCGAGCGTCGGCGCCGGGTCACTTCCGGTGAACCCGCCGACCGCCATGACCGCTGTGCCGGTGGAAAGTTCGAGGTCGGCGGCGGCCGAGGAGCGGTCGATCGCCGCCGACCATGTGGTGCCGGTAGCCGCGAGCAGGTGATCGAGTTCGGGATTGTCCGCGTTCTCACCAAACATCCCGCCGCCGCGACCGCCGGGCTGCGACGTGGCCGCGGGCCCGACGGTCGGGCCGCCCCCGAGGTGCGGCTGCCCGATCGTCTCGATCGCATACGCGGTGGGGCCGCCGAGCGCGGCGACCACACCGGCAATGAGCGCTGCTGTCGAGAGCCACCGGACCGGGCGCGCAGCCCGGGACAGCACGATCGCGAGGGCAGCGAACACGGCTAGCAGTAGTAGCGCCCACCGCAATTGCGGAAACCAGCTGCTGTTGCGGCCCAGGATCCACCAGCCCCAGACCCCGGCGGTGAGCACCAGCGAGGCCAGGCCCACCAGGCCCAGCCACGACCCGCGCCGGACCCACATCTCGTGTCCACCGATGGCCACCATGCCGGCGATCGCCGGCGCAATCGAGAGACTGTAGTAGGGGTGGATGGTCCCCTGCATGTAGCTGAGCACCAGCCCGTCGACGATCAACCAGCCGCCGAACACGATCCCGCCCGCCCGGACGAGATCGGTGCGTGGTGCCCGCCACCGGGACACGATCACCAGGACGGCGGCGAGCAGTGCTGCGGGCAGCAGCCAGGCGATCTCGTACCCGAATTCACCGGTGAACAGCCGGGGCAGCCCCTGCGTCTGCCCGCCGAATCCGCCGTGGGCAGATTGTTCTGTCGCGGGAGTGCCGGCGTCGGGCAGCTGACCCGTCGCGAACGCGGACGCGCCCGGGCCGGGTCCGGGCCCCTGCCCATCGGGGTGGTTGCGGCCGAGGACCCTGGCGAACCCGTTGTAACCCAGCACCAGGTTCATGAAGCTGTTGTCCGTCGACCCAGCCAGGTAGGGGCGGGCGGACGACGGCCAGAGCACGGTGAGCAGGACGTACCACCCGGACGAGACGATGAGTGCGGTCGCCGCGCCGACCAGGTGCACCAACCGGGTACGCAGCGGCGTCGGCGCTGCGATCAGGTACGCGAGCCCCAATGCCGGCAGCACCATCAGGCCCTCGAGCATCTTCGACAGGAACGCAAATCCCAGGGCGACACCCGCCAGGGCGATCCACTTCGCGCTCGCGCGTTCGAGAGCACGCACCGTGCAGTAGGCCGCCGCGGTCATCAGCAGCACCATCACCGCGTCGGGATTGTTGAACCGAAACATCAACGCCGCCACTGGGGTCACCGCGAGGACGGCACCCGCGAGTAGACCGGCTGCGCGGCCACCGAT
This sequence comes from Rhodococcus sp. ACS1, assembly GCF_002300155.1. Taxonomy (NCBI): domain Bacteria; kingdom Bacillati; phylum Actinomycetota; class Actinomycetes; order Mycobacteriales; family Nocardiaceae; genus Rhodococcus; species Rhodococcus sp. ACS1. The sequence continues at coordinate 211,152 of NZ_NSDZ01000006.1, read as the reverse complement.
GCGGGCGACCGCCGCATACAGCAACGCCACCGCGCCGACCGCCATCAGCGCCTGCGGGATCATCATGCTGGCACTACCGAAGCCGAACATTCGGCAGGACAGCCCCATCACCCACTGCGACAGCGGGGGCTTGTCGACGGTGATGAAATTCTCCGAGTCGAGCGAACCGAACAGCAGCGCCTCCCAGTTCCTCGAACCGGCCTGCGCAGCCGCGGCGTAGAACTGGTTACCCATCCCGTTGACGGTGATGTTCCACAGGTACATCACCGCGGTCCCGACAAGCAGCACAATCAGACCCGCGCGTTCCCACCCTGCGATCCGGCCGGGTTCTGCGGGGTCAGTCGACTGTTCGGGCGCTTCCGTCGTCGTGGTCACACCGCATTCACCCATGCCCAGCTGCTCGGGAACTGCCAGCACCCTGTGAAGTAGCTGGCAACTCGGGCTCGATTCGTTCTGCCATCCATGGCAGCGCCTCCGCGAACGCGCCGGCGGCGAACTGCCAGGTGTGCCCGCTGCTGACGGTGTGCACCGAGCAGGTGATCGCCTGCGCGCTCGCGGCGGCGCAGAGATTCTCCGCGGCGCCCTGATTGTCGGGGTTCGAGGCACGGTCCCGCCCGCCTACCCGTCCGCGGCCGCATCGGCCTGCGGAGGCCGAGACGCGGCGCCACCACCGCGGCCGCCGCCCCGTCCGGCCGTGGTGGTGTCCTCGAACCAGCCCGACACCCCGTGCAGGGCCCATGGCCGGCGAGCACGGTCATCGGGCCGAATCGGGACCACTGTGCCTCGTCGCCGCCGTAGAGTCGCTACGGGCTACCGGCCCGGGACGGCACAGCTGCCGGTCGTCATCTTCCGCAGCTTCGCGAGATCTGACGCAAGATCAACACCGCGCACTCACGCGCGGGCAACATCGGTAGCAGCTCCTGCCCGGCGCGGGTCCCCGTCGGCGCACATGACCGCGTGCCAGTGGAGTTTCTTTCCCACAGCCCTTCCTGGCTGGACCTGACGCCAGGGGGTGTCCCCAGCGCCGTTGCCCCTCGGGGTGTGCAGTTTCAGGCCGCATGTGCGGTCTGATGGACCGTCTCGTATTCGACGGGCGTCAGTCGACCGAGCTCCGCTACCGGCGCCGACTACACCGCCACTCCCGTCGTCATCACGAAACTCTCCACCAACACCGAACACTCCTCCAGAAACTCCTTGAACCGCATCAACCCCTCCGTCGCGAACTCGACACCATCGCATACCTCGAAGAAGACGAAGTCTCGCCCGCAGCACGCAAACCGCAGAAACAGGTACCGCCATACGCCAAACGACCCATGCGCAACCTCGCAGATCACACCACAATTGAGACCACTCGAATCACAGCCGAACCGTCAGAAGGAGGCCGCCGGACACAACGTCCGAACCACAACTTCACTCGCAGACACGCAGGCAGCACACCCCGCGCAGCCGCAGACAGGCAACATGCGCCCCCTTTTGAGGGATCGGTGCTGCACTCCCCGACCGCACCACCCCCTGGTGCGGTCGGGGGATCACCCCGCCCGTACGACGGCACCGTCGTACGGGCGGGCCTCCCTGCGCCCGACACGACCGCCTGTCCCGACCAGACAGCTTCACCGTCGCACTCCACGCCGCCAGCTTGATCGCCGTTACCGCTACCCGCCGGCCATAGACAGCGCCGAACTCGACGATCTGATACCCACGCGCAGAACATGATTGACGCGCATCGACTGAATCCAATGTGCGGGTTGTCGGCGCCAAACCCCGCCGGCCGTAAGTACGGCCCGCCCGAGAAAGTCATGTGGCGTGGGTCACACTTCGGAGTTGGGGGCTGGCGGCGGATCTACCATTTCCTCGCACCGGAACACGAAGGAGTAGGTCGACAAGCCACTGCTGCGCCAGCCAAACCTCTACTGGCCAGCAGGGATTGGTGAGCGCCAGTCCTGCCGAAACCGTGAATCCGGTCGATAGTTTCACACGCGGCAAACGTCCGAGGAGATATCAGCGAGGCCAACTGCCCAGGTACACCATCGCCGAACCGCACGTCCCGGCGAGGTCCCTGCCGGACCGCTTTGACTCACCTGGGTAGCACACCGAATCTCGGAGCGACGACGCGCGTATGTCACAGCGGCCGAGCTGGTTTCATCTTCCGCCGATACTCCGGCCGTGGGCTCGACGCCTCGGGCTCAGCCCGGTCCGACCAACACCCGCGAAACCCGCACCGGCGCACACCCTGCACCCGTCGTCGACCTCACCCGACACAGATCAGGACACCCACCACCGCCACTGCGACCACCGAGGCGCCGCCGCAGATCAGCCACGCCCGCGTTGCCAGCTGCCGGCACTGATCGCACCGCTCGTCCACGTCCGCGACCGGTCCCCTCGGGTTCGGATCGGGGGCTCGGGACTGCGAGAGACGGCGGACCTTCGCGTCCGCTCGTGCCGCCACACCGAACGAGACGGGAACCACCACCAGTGCAGCCATCAGTAGACCGACCATCGCGCCGATGTTCGTCCCGAACATTGTCGTTCCTTCCACACCACCAGGGCCCGTTACAGGCACCGCGCGTTGATCACCGGCCGTAACGCCGCCACCGGCCCAGGGCCATGAGCCGCGGCGGGCCTACACGCCGGGCATCGGGAACTTCCACACCGCCACCACGACCACGCCCATGATGAGCCCGGCGTACAGAACAGTGCCAACCACACTGACCCGCAATGTATTCAGCAGATTGGTACCCGGATTCTCGACGATCGGTGCCATGACAACTCTTCTCTCAGGTGCAGATATTCTCGGTTGCCACGTCGATGACGTGGCGTACCAGCTACCTTGGACCGACTTCGGCACCTGCACATTGGCCGAAATACCTGCACCCATACCCGTATTTGGGTATGGAGGCTTGGGTCTCGGCTAAGAGTTGCAACCGAACATCCCCGAGCACCAGGCTTCCACCATAGATTCAACTGTGTTTTACGTCACACATTCGGCGTCTGCACTCTGTCGCCCAAGTATTTCGCGTCGCCGACGCAGATCGCGCGGGGGTTGCCGATCGGCTCCGATCGCATCCAAACATGCTGTAGCACAAAGTAATCGGCCGTCTCGACCGATCGGGGTTCTCACGCAACTGCTCGACAACCAGAGTGCGCCGCCACTGCGGTGACGAAGTACAACACATCAGGTCCGGTCGCACACCCCTGTCGCAGCTCGCGCCGATCGCGACTGAGCAACTCCAACCGGATCATGCATGGCGTACGAGGACGTGAAATAACACTTACTGGTCGGTAATTCGGAAGGTGCGAAAATAGTGCAATGGCATGGATCACATTCCCTGGACCTTCCATGCGCCGGCTCACCAACATCATTGATGCGCTGCTCGTTACTACGTGCAGGTTGTCCGTGTAGCGCCCCTGCCAGCTGATATACATCGTTGGCGGGGGCTGCGCTTGGCTACGCCACAACAGTCAACCGGGGCCGCCCGGACAATACGCCGGCCATCGGCGTACCCGAACTCGGCAGACCGCTTCCGACTCGTACATGAAACCCTCTGTCCTCCAGTCACAGTCGCCGTCACTGCGCAGAGCCGACACCGACAACCGGCCCCACGGCCGACATCTCCACACGATGTCGAAGCGTGTGCGCCGGTCACATCCACGACCTTCACCGCGTGCGGATCCCACCCTACGGACAGCCCCCGGGCACGAAATAGGTATGTCTACCGGTCGTTCTACCGTCGTCGGATGGACATCTCGCGAGGAGTGTTGGAGTCGAACAACCCCCGAACCCTGCAAGTCGAGGCCCCCTATGCACGATCAGCTCCACTGCTCCCCCCTCGTCGCACGCGACGTGTGCACCATCCGCCACTGCGATCAGTGCCACACCATGCTCGCCGCCAACCCATCCACGTGCTCGTCGTGCCGCAGCACCGCACCGAGCAATGCTCCCTCGTCGGAAACGGCAGGGTCGTGTCGTAGATCGTCGTCGAGTTGTCGCCCGGTCGGACGGGCACCGACTTCACCACCTGTCACCGTCGCGATCGTCGCGCTCGACGATCGGACCGTCAGGCATACACCTGAGTCGACGACTCCCTCACCCAGGGTGCCCGGGGCAAACTCCGCGTCCGCGATGACCGGATGAATGCGGGCCAGCCGACCTCGCCGTTCTTCAGAACGATGTCTGTGCCCTGACTGCCTTGCCGAAGGCTGAGCCTGAAGCCGACGGCCACCGGCAGACAGAGTCCCGCTGCTTCAGGCTCCCGGAAGTCAGCGTGGAGAAATCGTCACATCGAGCCCAGCTCGCCGCCACGAAGAGCGGCCTCGAGATAGTTGCTCGAGGCCGCGAAGAAGAGAGAACTCAATTGAGAAGGCAATACGGGTTTCTAGCGTGTCTCGCAGTCACCCTCGGCGCATTCCTGGTCAACACGCCGACGGCATCGGCCACCGGTGTCGTCTCCAACGGTATTCCCTGGACCGACGACCTGAACCCGATACCACAGCCCCCCGGCGTCATCGATTTCTGCACGATGGGCGTCGTCGGTACCGACTCGATCGGCAACAAGATCGGCATCTCCGCCGCCCACTGTGTCGACGACGCACCCGACGGTGCGCCCGTCTACCGCTACACGCCGACCGGACCGCGGGAACACCTCGGGAACATCGCGTACCGCAGCCCCGGCGGCGGCACCGGCGTCGACTGGGTGGTCATCCGCCTCAACGCTGACGCGGTACTCACATCAAATGGTCCCAGTGCCCGGGTCGACGGGATCGGCGCCTCCGACCCGGTCGGTCCTCATTGCAAGGACGGGGCCGGTACCGGCGTTCATTGCGGGTCGATCACTTCGCAGAACATGACACGGTTCTACAGCAACGCCCAATCAGGCGGTGGCGACTCGGGTGGTCCCGTACTTCAGAACAACACCGAGATCGTGGGCATGGTCCGCGGATTCGACACTGCGCTCTTCGCATTCGAGTACATCAAATTCGCTGCCGTCCTCGACGGCATCTACGCCCAACCCAACCCTGTCGGCAAGGGCTTCGTCGTCACCAATAACTAACCCGCATCCCAGAAACCCCGAAGCTGAGAAAACGTCGCGGACTCAGGTCGGGTAGAACAGCGGACTACCAGAGCTGCTGCACAATCAGCCACAACCATTCTCGGACAGGTTGAGGAAACGGGCTGTAGTACAACCACCAATTGTCCATTGTCCGTCCTTCCGCGTGGGCGCCCCGGCGGTCCGTCGATCATACGTCCGACGTCTCGACAACGACGGGCGATCCGACCCTGTCCGACCCCGTAGTTCTTGTCACGCAGCGGCAGACGCGGACCTGTTGTCCCAATCTACGCTGACACGCGAAACGAAGCACATGCCCGGCAATCGAACTGGCGTGGCCCGGACCATGCTGCGGGCACTCAGACTCCGCTGAGACTTGATACGAATTCGTCGACGGCGCCGCTGCGGCCTGGGACGACCACTTTCTCGAAGAGGGTCAGGATCAGCTCGTCAAGGTGGTCGGTGTGCGCGTGGGTGGTGCGCGTGACGCTGACAGAACGGCGTCCGCGTCCGCGCACGAGTTCTGCGAGCAGTGCTCCATCACGCTCAGCGGTCGCCTTACAGCCGGACGTGTGCCGAAGTGTGTATACGCGTCCGGAAAGGGTGACTTCGGCTCTTTTGTACTTGCGGCGCATCCTTCCGGCCATTTGGTCCGTGACGGCCCCGGTGGTTCCGTCGGCCAGTTCCAGAGATGCTGGTACGCCCTTGCGTAACGCGGCACCGTAACGGTCAATGCGCTCGGCCAGGGATTCTCGCGTGAGGCGGGAGAAGTGGGCGGTGAACTCGTCACCGGGTCCCGGGCGCAGGGTGGCGCGGGCGATATGCGACGGATCGATCAGCGTGACCGAGGACAGGTCGTTGCTGATCCGGGCGGTCCATCCGGTGATTGTTGGTTGATTCCACGACATGTGGTGATTCTGTCAGGCCCGTGTGCAGACCGCGTGACCCGCATCGCGGGCCTTGCTCCCCACGTGCGCGTCGGGCGATCGAGATCAGTAGATATCTCGAGCGCCGGAATCCTCGCGCAGCAAGCCCGCGCCGACGAAACGCTGTCGCTGTTGCAGCGCGGTTCCGACAGCCGGCCCGAGGTCGACTACACCGCGCACACCGCCGCGCTCGCACACCTGATCCCACAGACCCCGCCGGGATCGGCGGCCGCCACCCCCGTGGCCGCGGCGAACGCGGAACTCGAACGGTGGCGCCAGGCTTTCAACTGTTGCCGATATATCTAACACTAGTAGTCGGTTCTGACATTGTCTGCCTGTGTGAATTGGTGAGGCCGCGGAATGCTCGGGATGTCGGTGGTTGCGGTGTGCAATACGGCGGCATGGGGCCGGTGGCCTTCTGGGAGTGTCGGTTCGGGTCACCGAATCATTGACCGCGCGGACCTCGCTCCTCCCTGGGCAGGCCCGGAGGGGGTATGCGGGAGCGACGCCGGAAAGGGGGTGGAGGCGGTGTATTGCCGGGTGTGGGACTCGAGGGGACAACGGGACGTCGATGGCCAATCGGGAAAAGATGGTGCGGGACAGCGCCACTGGTGAGGTGTAGTGGGGGTAGGCATGGATCGCGGCCCCGAGTCCGCGGGGGCGGCGCGCGGGGTTGGGCCGGATGCTCGGCGGCGCGGCCGAGCGTCGGTTCACGGTGGTGCGGGTGGTGTGGCGCGGGATCGATTGGGCCGGTTCGCCCGTGGGCTGGTTCGGGCGGTGCTTGTCGGAGGTCGGCGTTACAGTCGAGATCGTACGAGAGGGGGGTGTCACATGTGCTGGTGGGAGGGTCGATGAATGACGTCACGGCGGTGCCGGCATCGTTGTCCGGCCCGTTCTCCGGGCGCTGTGGCCGACACAGCAACAACGACGGGGTCTCCACGACGCCGCGGCAGTTCGCGTTCACCACCCGCGCCCACGTGGCGGTCGACGACGCGACCGGCGAACCGATCGGCCTCGACGACGTCGACACCCGGGTGCGGTGGCTCCTCGACCTGATCACCGTGGCCGGCGGCCAGTTGGTGTCGCGGCTGTGGCAGCCGGCGACGTTCGACGTGCTCGCCGCCGGCCGGGACCGGCACGATCGCAGGCTGCCCGCGCAGGGCCACGTCGCCGCGGCCCGCCTCGGCTGGAACCCGCACTACCCGGACGGGGTCTACGTGCCCTCGCGGGTGAGCAGGGTGGTGACGGCGCAGGTGATGGCGACCCTGCGGACCCTCGCCTATCGGGACACCGCGATCACGGCACTGTCTGAGCGGTTCGACCCGGCCACGGGCCGGATAGCCCCGCCCACCGCCGTCGCGGACTGCGTGCCGTTGGGTTTCGCTCGGGGCGTGCGGCGCCAGCTCGTCGCCCACGCCCGCGGCACCGGCGGGGCACTGGCCGGCCGGTTGCGGATCACCGACGTCCAGGGGCCGCCGCAGGTCGCGGCGATGGCCCAGCTCTCCGCCGTCGATCGGCAGCTCGCGCAGATCACCGCGACAGAACGTGAGTTGGTGTTCACGGTGAGGCTGCCGACCTGCCCGGCCCCGGCGGGGCGGGCGCAGTGGCGCAATGTCCGGCTGACCGCCGCCATCCCTGGGCACCTGCACGGCCGGGCGATCACCGACTGGCACCTGCCGACCCTGGTCCTCGACCGCCGGGGTCTGTGGTGGCGGTGCGCGGCGACCGAACTCGTCCCCGACTGTGACCTGGGATCGGCGACCGTCGCGGTGGGGGTCGATTGGTCCCCGTCCACGCTCGGTGCCGCCGCCATCACCACCGAGAACCCGGACGGGTTGTCCTCGGATTACCGGGGCTTCACCTACGACGACCGCGGCCTCGGGACCAAACTCGCCCGCCTGCAGACCGAGGGGCAGATGCTGCACCGCAAGGCCGCCCGGTTGGAGAAGCTGGCCGCCACCGCCGCACCAGAGGTCCGCGCCCGGCTGGAGACGAAGATCGCCGTCCTCAACGAGCACCGCACCGCGGTGGGCGTCAAACGGGCAGTTGCCCGCGATCCGGGTCGCCGAGCACGCACCGGTCCGCAAGTCCCGGGACAAGACCAGCCCGACCCCGAGCAGGCCGCGGCATCGCCGGGTCCGCCACAGCCTGCCCACCACACCACAGCGGGTGGGGGTGACTCCGAAACAGCATGTTCCTGCACCTCGAGCGTCGGTGTGGGACACGGTCAAACCCGCACCGCCGCACGGTGATGCGGGTAGCCGTGACACACGTCTATCTCCGACATCCGCCACGCAAGTGGCAGAGAGTATGAGATCTACGTAGACGCTCATACTCGCCAGCAGCAGGCACTCGACCGCGGCGATTGTCAAGGCGCCGCACGCATTGCGGTGGGTACCGGCGCCGACGACTCCGCGGCCGCCTTCGACGACCTCACCACACACATTCAGGAGGCGATCACTGCGTTGCGGGAAGAGGCAGTGAACGCCACCACCGAGTCGTATCGGGCCCTGTCGGCCCTGACGGACGGTGCGGTCGCATTGAGTGTGCTCGCCGCGCTCGCCGTCGGCGCCGGGGTGTGGCCCCGAGTGAACGAGTACCACTGATGCGGCCCCACCCCCTCATGACCGCGTGCCGGAACCTCTTCGGCGTGTTGATCACGGCCGCGGTCCTCCTCTCGGGATGCTCCGCGCCGCAAGAGCTCTCGCCGCCGGCCAACGAATCCTACGGCGACCTCCCCCTCCCGAACGGCGCGACGATCATCACGCCCATCGCCGCCACCGGCGGCACTGCCCCACCCGAACCGCAATCACCAGCAGAGTGCGGCGCCCTTGCCAGCCTCCGCCCCGCCCCGTCGGGCGCGGCATCCGCGGGCGGGGCGGTCGCCGCGATTCGCGCGCGCGGCCCGTTGATCGTCGGTGTCGACCAGAGCACCAACCTGATGAGCTTCCGCGACCCGGTGACCGGCACCCTGTCCGGTTTCGACGTCGACATCGCACGGGTAATCGCACGGGACCTGCTCGGGGATCCGTCAGGATCGAATTCCGCCTCCTGACATCGGCCGCCCGACTCGACGCACTGGAGAACAACGACGTCGACATCGTGGCCCGCACCTTCACCATCACCTGCGCACGGGCGGAACGAATCGCGTTCTCGACCGTGTATTTCCGGGCGAGCCAACGCCAGCTGGTACGCACCGACGACGCACCAGAGACTCCGGTGAACCTGGAGAGTCTGGCGAACCGGAGAGTGTGCTCGCTCGTCGACACTCCCTCGCTCGATACCGTGCAGCGGCTGGTGCCCACCGCGACGATCGTCGCCGTACGGGACCTCGACGATTGCCTCATCGTTCTCCAACAGCGCCAGGCCGACGCCGCGAGCACCGATGACGTCATCCTGGCGGGGATGGCAGTGCAGGATCCGCACCTCGAGGTCACCGGCCCCGAGCTGCAGTTGGATCAGTACGGCATCGGCGTGAACATGGACCACGACGACCTCGTGCGGGCAGTCAACGGCACCCTCGAACGCGTACGCTCCGACGGGACCTGGATGCGTTTGTACGACCGCTGGCTTGCCGCCCCGCTCGGTCCGGTGGCCGGCCCACCCACCCCGACTTACCGTGATTGACAGCGGCAGGCAACGTTGATGCGGTCGGGCCTTCCACTGCGCCGGGCTCGCCCTCGGCGGCGACGAATCTCCCAGCTGACCGCCCGGTGAACGCGAAACGCTGCACACACATCGGCCACGAGGGCTAGCATCCCCGATCGTGACAACATTGCGCGGCGTGCCGATGACACTTTTGCGAATGAATTATCAATTGCTGCGCATCCCTTTGCAATTCGTGGAGTACGTCGCAATCACGCAACTCGACGAACGAGCGCCGGCGCGCCTCGCGTACGAGCAATTGCTGATTCGGTGCGATCGCGCGGCCGCCTATTTTCTCGACGACGAGAACGCCGACGGCCGAGCGGCGGAACTTCACCGACATACGACTGCCGTTCGAGCCGGGATTGCCCGTCGACAACAGCAAGTAGATGCCGACAGCGCGACGCTCCTGGATCTCCAGCGCGCCCGGTTCCATCAGCGCCGCCAACCCCGCAGGGCCACCGACCCGGCGTGACGCACCGCGCTTCGCCGGCGCGGCAGCGGCCGATGCGGTCGAGCACCGGGCCGACCTCTCACCGGCACAGGCTCCGTTCGGCGGTGGCGATCAGGATGCGAGCGACCTCGTCGACGGGGAGGCTTCGCCCCGAGAAGAGCTGGTCGAAGCTGTCGAAGCTCGCCAGCAACCAGAGCAGGTCTGCGGCCTCGTCGACGGTGACGTCCGGCCGCAGGACGTCCTGCTCGGCCAGCCGCCGGGCGAGGTGGACCATCCCCCCGGCCCTGTTCTCCTCGATCCGCTCGATGGCCCCGCCGACGGCATCCGCGTCGAGTTGAGCCATCGAGAACAGTGTCCGGAAGACGTCGCGGTGGGCTGCGAACACCCGGACTCCCGCATCGATCCCGCCGCGCAGGTGCTCGCGCGCGTCCGGGTGCTCCACCGCGTCCACCACCCCCTGGAAACCTGCCCGGTTCCACCACAAGTCGGTGGTGAGTGCGTCGAAAAGCCCGGCTCGTGAACCGAACACCAGGTAGACGGTGGAGCGGGAGACACCCGCCGTCCGGGCCACTTTGTCGACACTCACCGGTGTGGCCGGCGCTTCCCGCAGCCGCTCGTAGACCGCGTCGAGGATGTTGCGCCGTGTTTCCTCGGCCGCCTCCGCACGCAGGCGCTGCTGATACTTCCTGGTCGCCACAGGCGTCACTCTAACATTTTCACTTGACATGTCGTCTCGTGAAGTTCACGCTTGTAATCGAAAGACATACTGTCCGGCGAAATTGGGAAGTGTCTGTGCACTCCCCTGGCACCGGGACAACCCGCCTTCCGACGAAGGAGCTGACGTCGTGAACAGCCCGACCACACCCACCCACCCGCAGAGTCCCCCGGCGTCCACTCCTGTCCTGGTGGTCGGTGCGGGACCGGCGGGACTGACCGCGGCCATCACCCTGGCTCGCCACGGGATCGAGGTCCTGGCGGTGGAGCGGCGACCGGCCCCCTCCGGCCTACCGCGGGCGGCCTCGGTCAGTACCCGCACGATGGAATTGCTGCGTTCCTGGGGCCTGGAACAGGAGATCCGGGCTGGCGGGGTGGAGGTCGAATGGAAGCAATGGGTCGGTCCCACGCTCGCCGCGACCGGTGACGCACACCTGACGAGCTTCCCGACCCGTGAACAGAGCGCGGTCCTCAGCCCGACCGCCCCTGCCTCGGTTACGCAGGATCACCTCGAGCCCGTGTTGCTGGACCACCTACGGTCGTTCGGCTCCGCTCGAGTGGAAATGGGTACCGAGGTGGCCGGCCTCGACAACCGATCCGACGGTGTCGACGTGACACTGCGCGACGTCGAAAGCCGCGAAACCCGATCCGTCCACGCCCGCTTCCTCGTCGCGGCGGACGGCGCGCGTAGCACGGTGCGTGCTGCCCTCGGGATCGCCATGCGTGGGCCGGGCCGTCTGTCCCAGGCCATCGGAACCGAGTTCCGCGCCCCGCTGTGGGAACTGCTCGGCGACCGCCGCTTCTGCATCTACGCCGTCACCCACCCCGAAGCCGCGGGGGTCTTCGTACCGGCCGGCCGCGGTGACCGATGGGTGTACGGCGTGGAGCACGACCTCGCCCGGCAGTCCGTGTCGAGTCTGACGAAGGAGCAGGCCGCCCGCCTCATCCGGCTCGGCAGCGGACTGGCCGACCTGGAGCCGCGCATCGAACGCATCGGGACGTTCACGTTCGCCGCACAGCTCGCGGACCGCTGGCGGGACGGCGCCGTGTTCCTGACCGGCGACGCGGCGCACCAGATCACGCCACGTGGGGGCACGGGAATGAACACCGCCATCCAGAGCGCCCACGACCTAGGGTGGAAACTCGCTTGGGTGCTGCACGGTTGGACCGGCCCGCAGCTGCTGGACACCTACGAAACCGAACGCCGACCGGTGGCCGCGCACAACGTGGCCCACTCGGCCGATCCGCTCGGCGGAACCCGGCTCGCCGCGCAGGAATTGCCTGCAGACCTCGGCGGCCGAATCCCGCACGTCTGGCTGCCCTCCCACGCCCACACGGTGTCCACCCTGGACCTGCTCGAACCCGGGCTGACGCTGTTCACGACGCACCCGAGCGCGTCCTGGCAGCGCGCCGCGACCACTCTTCCCGGGCCACCGCTCGTCGTCCACGACCTCGACGCCATCACCGCCCGCGGAATGGGCATCCCCCACGGCGGGGCGCTCCTGGCCCGGCCGGACGGGTCGACGGCCGGATGGTGGCCGGCAGGCACCGAACCAGGCACTGCACTCCGCCACGCAATCCACGCCCTGCGGGCCCAGTCGGATTCAGCGGATCGAATTTCCGAAGGCGCTAGTTCGTAGCGTCGACAGCCGCTAGCGCAAGGGGAACCCGAGACGGATCAGCGATTCCTTCAGCCGGTCCCGCCCGTTCAACCGTGCTGCCGAGGCGAGTCGGTCCAGAACCCGTGCAGTCCACGAATGTTCGAGCTGCTGGGCGCCGTAGAAGGCTGCGATCCGCCCCTCGTAGGCGTCGACGTGGTCACGCTGGGCGGGCAGGTCGTATTTCTCGTGGTGCAACACCGCCTGCCGGGGCAGGCGCGGTTTGATCTGGGCGTCGGCGTCCGGATGCGGATGTCCGACGACGAGCCCGAACACCGCGAACACGTGGGGCGGCAGACCGAGTTCCGCGACGACCTCCTCGGGCTTGTTGCGCAGCGCTCCGATGAACACCGTTCCCAAGCCGAGGGACTCCGCCGCGGTCACGGCGTTCTGCGCCGCCAGGGCGGCGTCGATGAACCCGAGGTAGCTGCTCTCGAGGTAATCGGCTCCCTCGATCGGCGCGCCGCGGTCGCCGGCGAGTTGTCGGACGCGGGCGAAGTCGGCGAGCCACACCAGCAGGACGGGGGCCTCGACGATGTGGGCCTGATCGCCGGCGAGCGCGGCCAGGCGGGCCTTCCTGTCGGGGTCGCGGACCGCGACGACACTCCACGCCTGGAGGTTCGACGACGTGGCGGCCGACTGCGCCGCCGAGACGAGGACGTCGAGGGTCTCGTCGGTCAGCGGATCGGGCAGGTAGCGGCGAACCGACCGGTGCGAATGCAGGGCTTCGAGAACCGGATTCCACTGCGCGGGTTCGGTGAGGGCGGGGTCCCAGTAGCGCTGCTGCAGTGCGGTACGAGGTGCGATGTCTGCGATGGTCACCGGGACAGGAAACCCGACTCCGCGTCCCCACTCCAGGGTTCGGCGCACCGTGATTCCTGCGGGCACCACGAACCGGCCGACCGAACGGCGGCTGTCGAACACCGGCGATCGGCGACAGTTCGATGGTTACCATCAGTTGGTCGTGAGCATGTGTTGTCGACCGAATTGAGGAGTGAACGTGACGGAACGGGTCATCGTCGTGACGGGTGCCGGCTCGGGCATCGGACGATCCATCACGACCGCACTACTCGACGCCGGACACCACGTGGTGCTGACCGGACGGACACGCGACGCCCTCGATCAGACGGCGTACGGGCACGACCACGCGCTCGTGGTACCGGCCGACGTCTCCTCACCCAAGTCCGTGCACAGCGTCTTCGCCGCCGTCGCCGAACGGTTCGGCCGCCTCGACGTACTCGTCAACAACGCCGGCACCCCTCCGGCGCGGTGGACGAGATCGAACCGGAGGACTGGGACCGGACAGTCGCCGCAAATCTGACTGGGGTCTTCCTCTGCTCCCGAGAGGCGGTGCGAATGATGAAGTCGCAGACACCTCGCGGGGGACGCATCATCAACAACGGCTCACTGTCCGCGCACACGCCACGACCCGCGAGCGTCGCTTACACGGCAACCAAACACGGGGTGTCGGGGTTGACCAAGTCGATCGCGCTCGACGGACGCGACCACGACATCTGCTGCACCCAGATCGACATCGGGAACGCCACAACCGCCATGACCGCCGGCATCGGCCACGCCGCCCGCCAGGCCGACGGGTCCGTGCGAGCGGAACCCACCTTCGATCCGCGGTACGTCGCGGACGCGGTGACCCGGCTGGTCGAGCTGCCCCTCGACGTCACCGTGCCGACGATGACGATCATGGCCTCCCGCATGCCGTACATCGGCCGCGGCTGACCACAGTCCGGCGGCGCCCCCGCGGCCGCTACCCCGTCCAGTCGACTCGGGCGGCCAGTGCATGCAGCGAACGTTTCCTGCTCTCGTTCGATTCCCCGACCCAGGCGATGCGCCCGTAGACGTACTCGCGAAAGTGCGGTCTTTCGTCACGATTCTGCGAATCCGGTCCGTGCCGAACGCAATTGAACAGCAGCGCCTTCACGTCGTCGTACTCGGCACGGGACGCCTGCGGACGAGTGTTGACCACCAGCCCGGCCAGGTGCTGCCGCCGGTGTGCTCGCATCACCCGGGTCTTGCCGGGGTGGACGGCGAAGCCTTCGTCCGTCACGATCCCGCCGACGGCGTGGATCAGTCGATCCACCGCCAGGTCCGAGCCGGAGAACGCAAGGTCGTCGGCATACCTGGTGTACGCGACGCGGTGGGCGCGCGCAAGTCCGGTCAGCCTGCGATCGAGCCGGTGTGCAACCAGATTGGCGAGAGCCGGCGACGTCGGCGCCCCCTGCGGTAGGTGCGCACCCCGGAGCCGGCTCGCCGCGTCGAAGGGAAGCTGCGCGAGGACACCGGGTGGGGTCGACGTCGTGCAGAGCCCGGCGAGCACCCGCGACACCCGGGTCGGATAGCCGAGTGCGTCGAAGACCGCCCGCACCCGCGTCCGCGAAACCGAGGGAAAGAACGCGCGAAGGTCGATGCGCAGCACGACCTCGTGCCCCGCATGCGGGCCGGCGAAGGTGTGGACACTGCGGCCTCGGACGAATCCGTGCGCCGCCGCATGAGGCGGAACGCGATCGAGGACGGTCCGCAGAATCCGGCGCTGTACCTCCCGGAGGCGTTCCTTCGGCGCTTCGAGCAGGCGGTTGTCCGGCCGGATCCGATAGCGGTAGTGCTGCAGCGGCGGCGCCTTCGTGCGCAGCCACCCGCCGGGATCGGCGAACCAGTCGAGTTCGGCGGGTGTGAGGCCGACCGCCTCGGCGACCGCGGCGGTGCGCGACCACTGCGGGACGTCGAACCTCCAGTCGTTGCCGGAGACTTCGTCGACAATCGGCTCTGCTCGCTCGATCAGCGGGAGGTCCGACAGCAGCCGAAAGACGCTGTCGATGCCGTCGATCGGCGGCGTGGGCATGAGGTCGTGGAGCCGTGCCGCGATCCGGGCGGCGTCCGGCACTCCGGATTCCTCGAAGCGGAGAACGAGGCCGGCCCTCGTCCAGGTTCCATCGATCGCCGCCGCTGCGAGGCGACGGGCGAACTCGGGCGGCAGGGCCGGACGTTCCGTCATGTGTGCGACGGTGCGAGGTGACCGATACCTGTCGTCTGCGGCGCGCCGGAGCACGCGGAGCATGCGGTCGCGCGTCGGACGGTGTCTCCGGTGAACACTGTCGAGCCAGGGGTTACCCCTGACGTGGTCGCGGTCGGCGAACCGGCCACACCACTCTCACCTCCGCACCGTCGCACCTCGTGAGAATGCCACATGACTTCTGCCGTGCGGGGCCCTATCGGTCTTGCTTTCGAATCGAGCGACTCCGCCGGTCGGAGTGCGCCATCGACCCGGTCAGCGGGGGCACAGGGCGACGACGTCGATTTCGACCAGGAAGTCACCGAGGTGCGATCCGACGGTGGTCCGCGCCGGATACGGGTGCGAGACGAACTTCTGATAGGTCTCGTTGAAACCGGTGAAGTCTCGCGCCGGATTCTGCAGGTGGACGGTCGCTTTGACCACGCGCGAGAAGTCCGAGCCGCACGATTCGAGTACGGCTGCGAGATTGCGCATCGCCTGGTCCGTTTGTTCTTCGATGGTGGAGCCGACGAGCTCCCCCGTATCGGGGTGGTGGGGCGTCTGACCTGCTGTGTACAGGACCCCGTCGGCAATGATCGCCTGAGAGTAGGGCCCTGCGGGGCTGGGTGCATGTTCTGTGCTGATCTGTTGCCTGTTCATGTGCATCTCAATCCTGATTGTTCGTTGCTATCGGTCGCGGGCGGGCGGGTGAGGTGTTCACAGCACCTTCGAGAGAAACGCGCGGGTCCTCTCCTGGTGCGGGTTCCCCAGAACCTCGGCCGGCGGGCCCGCCTCGACGACGACACCCTGATCCATGAAGACGATCTGATCGCTGACCTCGCGGGCAAACCCCAGCTCGTGGGTAACCACGACCATGGTCATACCGGCTTCGGCAAGGGACTTCATCACGTCCAGTACCTCACCGACGAGTTCCGGGTCGAGCGCGGAGGTCGGCTCGTCGAAGAGCAGCAACTTGGGCTTCATCGCCAGGGCGCGGGCAATCGCGATCCGCTGTTGCTGTCCCCCGGACAGCTCCCGTGGGTATGCCTGACCTCGGTTCCCCAGTCCGACACGATCGAGCAGCACGTGTGCCTCCGCCGTCACCTCGTCGCGGGGTCTGCCGAGAACGTGGATCGGGGCTTCGATGATGTTCTCGAGCACGGTCATGTGCGGAAACAAGTTGAAGCGCTGGAACACCATGCCGGCATTCAGTCGAGACCGTGCCGTCTGGCGGGGCTTCATCTCGTGAAGCCGGCCATTGCGTTCCGAGTAGCCGATCAACTGTTGATCCACGTACAGGCAGCCCGCATCAACCTTCTCGAGGTGATTGATGCAGCGCAGGAAGGTTGTCTTCCCAGATCCGGACGGTCCGATGAGGCAGGTCACCGAGCCGCGCTCGACACTGAGGTCGATGCCCTTGAGGATCTCGGTGGCACCGAATCGCTTCCGGACTCCCTCTGCTTTCACCATGACGGTGTTCATTTCGCCCTTCCCAGTGCAAATCGACGGCGTGCGGGGGTGACCGCCGCGGTGAAACCGCGCGCGTAGTGCTTCTCGAGCTTGTCCTGGAAGAAGCTCAGGATGGTGGTCATCAGGAGATACCACAGGCTCGCGACGATGAGCAGCGGGATCGTCTGGTAATTCAGCGAATAGATGATCTGCGCGGAGTACAGCAGATCGGAGATCGCCAGAACGCTGACGAGGGTGGTCCCTTTCAGCATCGAGATCACCTGGTTCCCCGTCGGCGGTAACACCACACGCATCGCCTGAGGAAGAATGACCCGGCGCATCAGCTGAGTCTTGTTCATTCCCAGCGCCTGAGCCGCGTCGTACTGGCCGTTGTCCACCGATCCGATGCCACCGCGGATGATCTCTGCCATGTAGGCCGCTTCGTTCAGGGACAGCCCGAGGAGGGCGGCCCCGAGTGGCGTGATCAGCGTGTTGACGGAACCGATCATGAATTCGGGTCCCCCGAAGGGGATTCCGATCGAGATGGTGGGATACAGGGCTGCGATGTTGTACCAAAAGATCAGTTGGACGAGGAGCGGAGTTCCCCGGAAGAACCAGATGTAGCCGCGGCTGATCGAACTGACGATCGGGTTCTCCGACAGTCGCATGACGGCAAGGAGCGTTCCGAGCGAAATACCGGCAGTCATCGAGACGATCGTCAGGATGATCGTCAGAACAACCCCTCGAAGTATCTCCGGCGCAAAGAGATAGGACGACACGACATTCCAATGGAACCGGTCGTTGGTTGCGACGTTCCACGTCACCGCCACGGCGACGATGAACAGTGCCAGTCCGAATGTTTGCCGGACAGGATGTTTGAGTGGCACAACCGGGATGGACGTGTCCGGGGACGCCGATACCGCCGACGGCGGAGGGAAGGCGTCTCGCGAGGCCAATTGGTGCATGGTAGGTCTCCTTATTGGGCCGCGTTGACGCGAGCTCGGGTGATCATCGCGGACTCCGCACCATATTTCTCGAGGACTTCCCGGTACGCGTCGCCGGCGATGACGGAGTCGAGTGCCGCGGATACGGCGTCGACGAGTGCTGGTTCCTTGGTCACGCCGACCGCGACGGGGGTGTAGTCGAACGTGTCCGACACCTCGATTGCCGGATTGTTGGCCGTGGCGTACTCGAGGATCGGTGAGTCTGCCAGCACAGCATCTTGCCGGCCGCTGGTCAGCGCAGAGATCGCCTGCCGCGTGTCCTGGAACTGGCCGATCCGGATCGGCGGCTTGCCGGCGGCCGCGCAGTCCTGCTCGTAGGCCGGAACGTTGACGGTGAGCTGATACGAGCCCGTCAGGACGCCGACT
This sequence comes from Rhodococcus sp. ACS1, assembly GCF_002300155.1. Classification (NCBI taxonomy): domain Bacteria; kingdom Bacillati; phylum Actinomycetota; class Actinomycetes; order Mycobacteriales; family Nocardiaceae; genus Rhodococcus; species Rhodococcus sp. ACS1. The sequence goes on along the minus strand of NZ_NSDZ01000006.1, from coordinate 192,887 downwards.
CTCCTGCCGCAGAGAGTGTCCCTCGTGACGGGCTCCGCTCCCTTCGCGACGACGATGGCATTCCCCATTCGCATGTAGTCGACGAAATCCATTGCCGCCATTCGCTTGGTGGTGGGCGTCATCGAGGACACCGTCATGTCGTAGCGTCCGGCAGCGATGCCGGGAATGATGGAGTCGAAATTGACAACCTTGATGTCGACATCCAGGTTCAGGGCCTTCCCGATGAGTCTCGCGATGTCGGGGTTCGTGCCCGTCATGTACCGGGTGCCCTCCGAATAGAACTGGGTAGGAGGTTCGTTCGTCGGGATCGCCACCCGCAGCGTGTGCCGTGCGGACACCGAACCGGGCAGCAGTGCGACGGCCGATTCGTTCACCGCAAGCGACGGCGTGCTGTCACCCTCGACGGGAGCCGAGGCCGGCGGGTCCGCAAATTCCTCGAGCCGACCGCAACCAACCGTGGAGAGGAGAAGGGCGGCGAGTGCGCCGGCACACAGGAATCGGTGAGAGTAGCCTCCGGGACGACTCGTCATGACGAGGACTTCCGCTTCGCGGTGACCGTGCGCGGTCCGGTGGACGCGTTCGTCGAGCGGGCGAAGGCGGCGTGGCGGTTCCTCACGAGGGACGGCCCGCTGTCCTGCAGTTCCTTGATGCTCGACACCCCCAGCAGCATCATCGTTCGGGTCATCTCCTCCGCGAAGATCCGCAGCACGTGCGCAACACCCTCCTGGCCCGCCGCCGCGAGGCCGTAGAGGTAGGGACGGCCGATCGCGCACGCAGTCGCCCCCAGCGCCAGCGCCTTGATCGCGTCCGAGCCACGGCGGATGCCGCCGTCGACGATGATCTCGACCCGACCGTTCACGCGTTCGACGATCTCCGGCAGAACGTCCAGCGGGGAGGCCATGTGATCGAGTTGCCGGCCGCCGTGGTTGCTGACCTGGATGGCGTCGATCCCGATGTCGGCGGCGATCGCCGCATCGTCGGCGCTGACGCACCCCTTGAGGACGATCGGACCGCTCCATCGGGAGCGCAGGTCGCAGAGGGTGTCCCAATCGGTGGGTTCGTAGGAACCCGACAGCAGGGTTCGCCACATATCCGGCGTGCTCGCCAGCGGCCCCTCCGCGATGGTTCCGTCGAGATTGGGGAAAGCGATCGCGTCGTTGCGCAGAAACCTCCACGCCCATACGGGATGGAGTGCCCCTTCGACGACCGTCCGCGGTTTCAGGGACGGGGGTGCAGTGAAGCCGTTGCGGTAGTCGCGTTCGCGATGACCGATCGCTCGGCAATCGACGTTGACCAGCAAGGCCTCGTATCCCGCGTTCGCTGTCCGGTCGAGCATCGCCTGGAGCATGCCCTTGTCCGCCATCGGTTCGATGTTGAACCAGCGACGAAGGCCCGGGGTCTGCGCGCTGACCAGTTCCATCGGCGTCGTACTCAGGTGCGCCAGACCGTACGGCACATTCGCGGCGAGAGCAGCACGCGCCGCACCGAGTTCGCCCTCCGGGTGAAAGAGTCGTGTTCCCCCGGTGGGTGAGAGCATCAACGGCATGGCGACCGGCTTGCCCAGGAGAGTCGACGCCAGGTCGAGGTTCTCCACCGCGCCCCAGCGTGGCACGAAGGACCAGTCGTCGAACGAGCAACGATTGCGGCGGACCGACGCTTCGTCCTCGCCGCCGCCCTCGATGTAGTCGAAGATGCTCAGCGGCAGACGGGCGGCAGCCAGCTTTCGTACGTCTTCGATGCTGTGGCATCGCCGTGCAAGGCGTTGTGACGCGGACCGAGCGGGGCCCTCGACATTCACTAACGACCTGATATCTCTGAGTTTCATCGGGACTCCTCGAAGTGGTGCTGACACCCGGTGCGCGGGGTGGAACCAATAGTGATCCAGACCTCACCTGGTTCATATGGAGGAGTTTCCAAGCTCGAGATCAATGCTTGTAAGATGTTCCAAATGGATCGCACGGAGGAGTCGTTGCGTCATCGCGACACGACACCTGCGCCGATCGCGCTGTCAGCCTGGAACAGGCTGGTGCAGGAAGATCTACTGCACGTCAACCCGACCGCCGAGAATCTCCGCCGTCCCGTCGCCGACGTACAGCTCTACGACGCACTCGACGACCAGGCGAACGTCAGGAACACCGTCGTCCTCGCGATGGGGGTGTCCTGTGGGTCCGCCGGATTCGAGCGGGTACTCGTCCACGCCGCCGACGGCGAGGCCGCCGCCGTGATCGTCAAAGCACGAGGAACACCGATCGAGGACCTGCGGGCCGCGTCCAGTCGTCACGACGTTCCCGTGCTCGTCGTCGGCGACGACGCGGATTGGACACGACTGATCGCGATGGCACGAACAGCGGTCGCGGGTGCTGCGGTCGATTCGGTATCGGGCGTGCGCCTGGGCGATCTGTTCGCCTTCGCCAACGCCGTTGCCTCGATAACCAATGGCGCCGCCAGCATCGTCGATCCTTCGGGCCGCATCCTCGGATACTCCACGGTGCCGGGCCAGCCGATCGACGACCTACGGCGCGAGACGACTCTGACCCTGCAGGAGCGGACACCTCCAGCCCTCGACGCCGATTTCAAGGTCGTCTACTCCTCCACCGCCGCACTGTTCGTGCAGTCGCCCAGCGGGATCGCGGACCGGCTGGCGCTCGCGGTCCGGGCGGGCGGGGAACTGCTCGGATCGATCTGGATCATCGATCCCGGAGGTGAACGCCGCCAACCGGCCCTCGATGCGCTCGACAGGCTGGCGCCGCTGGCCGGACTGCACATGCTTCACGCCCGGTCCGCTTCCGATTTCACCGAACGACGCAACGCCGATCTCATGCGGACGTTGATGGACGATCCGGCCCGGGCCTCGTTCGCCGCCGCGCAACTCGGTCTCGAGTTCACCGACGGATTCGCCATCGCGGCGTTCGCCCTCACCCATCCGAACGGCGGCAGCCTCGACGCCATGCGCGAGCAACATCGGCTACTGCAGCTCGTGACCGTCACGTGCAACGTCCAGTTCCGCAGTGCGTACAGCGCCCTGATCGACTCGGTCGTGTATGCGCTGTTGCCCTGCGCGGGCGACTCTCCCCGTGCAGCCCACCGTCGCGTCATTCGTGACATCGGCTCCTACGCGACGACGATCAGCGCGCATCCCGTCGTCTCCGCTGTGGGCGGGATCGCCGAGCAGATCAGCGAGCTACCTCGATCCCGGACCGAGGCGCTGCGCACACTGCGGTACCTGATGCACCAACAGTCGGTCACGCGAGAGAATCCGACACCTCGAGCCCCGGCAGCGGCTGTGTTCGAAGACTATTGGACCGAGCTCAACCTACTGGAGATCGGTAAGTACATCACCGAGAAGCAACTGGACAAGTTCGACGTCATCGATGCGATCCGGGCGTACGACGCCACCCATCACACCGACTTTCTGATCACTCTACGTGCGTACTTCGATTCGAACGCGAACGTGTCCAAGGCGGCTGACCGAATGCATGTCCACGGCAATACCATTCGGTACCGGATCACCCGTCTCGCCGAAGAGTTTCAGATCGACTTCGACAATCCGACCACGCGGCTGTGGCTGTGGCTCCGACTCGTTTCGACAGACCTCATGTGAGTGGACGCAAGTAGCGTGGCGGCGAGTGCTGCCGCCAGAACGATGCCCGACGCGACGAGCAATGCCAGGTGGTAGCCATCGGAAAGCAGTGGTGTGACGATGAGCGGGCCCCCGATCTGACCGAGACTGTATCCGGTCGTCAGGATCGCGACCGCGCGTGGGAACTGGAGGTGAGCGCCGATCGTCAGCGACATCTGACTGATGCCGAGGAATGTTCCCCCGAACAGGAAGGCAGAGATCAGGGCGGGCCAGATGCCGTCTGCCACCGCAGGCAGCGCGATGCCGGCGGCCTGAACGACGAGGGCGGTCACCAGCAGGATCGGGCGAGACCATCGCCGGCCGAGCAACGCCCAGAGTGGAGCGGACGGTAGCGCCGCCAGCCCGACGATCACCCAGGCGCCACTGCCGGCGACGCTGCCTGCGGTGTGGTCGATCGCTGCGACGAGAAAAGTGCCGGCGATGATGTATCCGACGCCCTCGAGGGAATAGCTGATGAACAGCATGCTGAACCAGCGGCGCTTCCTCTTGGGCGATTTTCGGCGCTCCACCGTCGGTGCCATGGGAGCGCGTTCCGGTGTGAGCGTCCACGCGGCGAGAGTGCAGATCAGGGTCAGCAGTGCAGCCGCCCACCACACAGAGCCCCAGGTACCCATCGACCGCAGGACGAGGACGACGAGTCCGGACAGGGCAATACCTGCCCCGATTCCGCCGAACGCCCAGCCCGACAGGTGCGCCGCCTGCCCACTCAGAGTGAAGTGCATGGCGCTGACAGCGACGACGAACACCATCGCACTGGTGACACCTGCGATGAACCGCAACACGCCCCAGAAGGTTTCGTTCGATGCCACCGGCATCAACGCCAGCGTGAGGGTCAGGACGAGCAGCGAGACACGCAGGGTTGCCGCCGAGCGCATCAACCCGGGTAGGGCGATTCCGGCGAGCGCCCCGATGAGATATCCGAGATAGTTTGCCGTCGCCAGACCGGCGCCCGCCGACGGTGTCAATCCTGCCTGGGCCTCCATCAGCGGAAGTACGGGTGTGTAGACGAACCGTCCGATGCCCATACTCGCCGCCAATGCAGCCCCGACCTGGCCGACCGTGACCCACGGCGATGTCGGCGTGCGGAACGCGACCAGGTCTTCGGCGCTACCACTTGCGTTCATACGTTCTCTTTCAAAGACATTCGCAGCGCTAGCGAGCCACAGATTTCAGGGAGGCCGGGCGGCTGGACGCGCGGGTGTGGAACAGGAAACGCGACAGGGCAGGGGTAGTGGTGGCGTCCTTGCGGCGGATGAACAGGGTTTCCGCGCGCGAGTCGGCCGGCGCGAGGTGATGCACCTTCAAAGCCGACGCCGACGGCGACGCGGTCACGACGCCCAGCGGCAGCAGCGTCACACCGATTCCGGCGGCCGCGCACCCGAGGATGCCCTCGAGACTTCCGAACTCGAGGACGTCCGGATTCGGCAGACCGTGCTGCTCGAAGAGCCGCTCGAGTCGGGCCCGGTAGGCGCAACCGGCCCGGAGGACGAGAACCCTGTGCCGCCGTCCGTCGGCCGACACGGAGTCCAAGTCCGCCACGCGAACGCCGCTCACCAGCACCAATTGCTCGACGAACACCTGCTCGGAGACCAGGTCCGGATGCCGCACCGGTCCGCAGACGAACGCCCCGTCGAGTCGATGCTCGAGCACCTGGGTGGTGAGGGCGTCGGTCGTGTCGGTCGTCAGGGTGAAGTCGACTCGGGGGCAGTCCTCGCTGAAGGCGGCCAGCACCCCGGGGAGCCGCAATCCCGCGGTGGTCTCCATGGAGCCGATCGCGAGTCGTCCGGAAGGATCCAGGTCGTCGCCGACGACCTGCGTCACTTCGCGTACGAGCCGAGTGATGTGTTCGGCGTACGGCAGCAGACGTTCGCCGGGGTTCGTCAGAGTCACTCCGCGCGCATGGCGGCGAAACAGTTCCACTCCGAGTTCGTCCTCGAGCGCCCGGATCCGTGAGCTGATGTTCGACTGCACCGTCAGAAGTTCTTTCGAAGCCCGGGAGATTCCCCCGGCGCGGGCCACGGCCAGGAAGAAGCTCAGGTCGCCGATGTCCATCAGGCGTCCCGCGCTTCTCTCCACAGGTCCCGGACGATCTCTTCGGCGGGGGCCGACCGGGCACTGCGATACCCGAGGCCGGCCCACAGGGCGAGGCCCTGCGGATCGTCCGCGGCGCCCGCCGCGGCCCGCAGCCCACTGGTCAGCAGGTGAACCTGCGGATAGGCCGTCACCGCGTAGGCATCGAAGTCGGTGATGAAATCGTTGACCAGGCCACGCGCGGGACGACCCGAGAACGCGCGGGTGACGACGGTGTCTCCGAACCGGGCGTCGTGCAACGCGGCGCGGTGCGCGGCTTTGGTGCCCGCCTCGTCGGCGCGCAGGAGAGCGGTACCGATCTGCACGGCGGTGGCGCCCGCCGCGAGAGCCGCAGCGACGTCTTCGCCCGTCGCGATCCCTCCCGCCGCGACGAGGGGAAGGTCGACCGCGGCGCGGGCCGCCTCGACCAGGTCCCGGGTCGAACGTGGGTCCGGCTCCGCGTCCGGATCGAGCGTCGCCCGATGCCCGCCTGCGTCGACTCCTTGCAGACAGATCGCATCGACGCCCCGCTCGGCGGCCGACCGTGCCTCGTCGACATCCGACACCGTGGCCACGACGGCACTGCCGGCAGCGTGCAACCGATCGACGACGCCTCGCGACGGAAGGCCGAACGTGAAGGACACCACGGGAACTGCACGCTCGACCGCGAGGTCGACCTTGGCGTCGAACGCGTCGTCGTCGTGGTCGACGACCTCGGGCAGCACCACGTTCCGGCGTTCGGCGAGCGGCTGCAACCGCTCCCGATAGGTCTCCACGGCCGCGCGGTCGGCCAGGGGACGGCCTGGGACGAAGAGATTGAGTCCGAATGGTGCGTCCGTCAGAGCGCGAACCGCGTCGATCTCATGGCGAACCGCATCGACGCTCTTGTACCCGGCCGCAAGGAAACCGAGGCCGCCGGTGGACGAGACCGCAGCAACGAGTTCGGGGGTGCTCGGCCCTCCCGCCATGGGCGCCCCGACGATGGGAATTCGGAGGTCTTCCTCGAAATCGAACACCAGGATCCTTTCGGTGGATGGGTGCGTGACGAACGAGGTTCACGCCGTTCTCACGCTTCCGTCCACCATCGTGCACCGCCGCATCGGGGAGCGGAAATGCCGTTTCGGCTGGATCTATGCTTGGCAGTTATGACCATCGAACTGCGGCATCTGCGAGCGGTCGTGGCGGTCGCCGAGGCGGGCTCGTTCACCGCCGCGGCGACCGCGCTCCACATCACGCAACCGGCACTGACCCGAACGGTGCAGCAACTCGAGGCCTCGCTCGGCGTGCGGTTGTTCGACCGGACCTCGCGTGCGCTCGCCCTCACCGAGGACGGCGCCGGGTTCGTCGAGAAGGTGCGCGTCATTCTCGGTGATCTCGATTCCGCGGTGGCGCTGTACACCACCCGAACCCTCGCCCTGGGCTTCAGTTGGCTCCTCCCCGATCCGTGGGCGCAGCAGGTGATCGACGACGTCGAGAGGAACTCCCGCGCCACCGTGGTTCCGCGTCGCTGCGACGACCCCATTGCCGCGCTGAACAACGCCACCGTGGACGCCGCGGTCGTCCGCCGGGACGTCCCGGGCGACGAGTTCGTGCAGCATCCGCTGTTCGAGGAGCAGCGGATCGCGGCGGTATCCGCTGCCTCGCCTCTCGCGAGCCGCGAGTCCATCGACTGGGCGGAGTTCGGAACTCTTCCTCTGGTCATCAACACCCTCAGCGGCACCACGTCCGAGGATCTGTGGCCGAACCACGACGGCCCGGTGGTGACGTGCTCGAACTTCGACGAGTGGCTCGAACTGATCGCTGCGGATCGCGGTGTGGGCACGGTTCCGGAAGTCGCCCGGCGGCGGGTAAACCACCGCAATGTCCGGTTCATCCCGCTGGTCGGTGCGCCGCCCGCGGTCGTGAGGTTCGTGTACCGCCGCAACCGGGTGACGCCGCTCCTGCGAGTTCTGCGGGACGCCGCGATCCGCAACTCTCCCCCACCCGGCACCACCGTCCGTCAACCCCGCTGACCGTCACCGCCGCCACACAGTTGCGCGATCTCCCGCTCCAGTTCGGCATTGCGGGATTTCAGGATATCGATTTCGTCCTGCAATCCCTTGCGGGCCAACGTGAGCGATTCCCGCATCCGCGCCTCGCCGTACTTCGGGGGAATGTTCTTCGTGCAGTTCCGGTCCAGCGCCTCGACGTGGACGACGAGCGCGCGGTCACAGCCGGCCTTCACGACCCCGTCAGCCGTGGCGAGGAGCCTGGCGACGAGATCCGGATCGTCGGCACGCTCGACGACCTCGGCTCGTCCGTAAACCTTGACTCTGGTGCGGGTGGGGTAGTCGATGAAGAAGAGGGCCACTGCGTCGTTCTCGTCGAGGTTGCCGACCGTGACGAACTGCTGATTTCCCGAATAGTCCGCGAGCGCGATCGTCGAGGGATCGAGCACGTGCACGAAGCCGGTCGGACCGCCCCGGTGTTGGATGTAGGGCCACCCGGAGGGCGTCACCGTCGCGACGAAGAACGAATCGGTGGCACGGATCAGTGCGGTCACAGTTGTGTCGAGTTCGTCGGGCCTGCCGGTGTTTTCGCCCTGAGCTCGCCTCCGCCCGTACCAGTGGATGCTTCCCGTCGCCTTCTGCCGCTCGGCCACCGGGGCGGTGAACGCGATCGCACCGTACCGGGTCGGGTGTCTCATGACGAGCACTCGGAATCGATCTGCTTCCACGCCCGCCGGACTATCGGGCTGTCCACTCCCCGCCGCAACGTCAGCACGAACACCACTGCCGTGACCGCGGTGATCGCGACGGGATAGATCAGCCCGGCAAGGACGTTCCCGGTCGCGGTGTCGAGCGAGAGCGCCACCAGAGGGGTGAAGCCACCGAACACGCCGGTCCCGATATGGTAGGCCAGGGACAGTCCGGTGTAGCGGATCTGCGGTGGGAACAATTCGGACAGGAAGGCCGCCGTGGGCCCGTAGATCATGGTGACGAAGACGACCTGGATCGTCAGTGCCAGGACCATCTGGAACTGGTCGCCGTGGACGGCGGCGTGTCGAATCCACGCGAACAGCGGAAGGTAGCCGGCTGCCGAAAAGACCAGTCCGCACAGGATGATCCGGGTCCGTCCATGCTTGTCGGACAGCTTTCCGAAGAGGACGAAGAACGGTGTCGCGATGACCAGTGCGATCCCGACGGAGACATTGGCTGTGAGGAAGTCGATCTTCAAGATCGTCTGCAGGAAGTACAGCGTGTAGAACTGGCTCGTGTACCAGGCGACCCCCAGACCGGCGGTCACCCCGAAGACCACGACGAGTAGCAACGCAAAGGACGGCTTGTGCGCGACGGCATCCTTGATCGGTGAACGCGAGAGGTTTCCGGTCCGTCGCATCTCCTCGAACACCGGCGACTCGTGCATCTTCATGCGGATCTTCAGCGAGAAGAGCACCAGGACCGCGGACAGGAGGAACGGGATCCGCCAGCCCCACGAGTCGAATGCCTCCTCGCCCAAACTGACCCGGCAGAGCACGATGACGCCGATCGACAGCAGCAGACCGCCGGTCGCGGTGGTTTGGAGAACACTCGTGAGGGCTCCGCGTTTCTTCGAAGGCGAGTTCTCCGCGATGTAGACGACGGCGCCCCCGTACTCACCGCCGATCGCGAGCCCCTGCAGCAGCCGCAACGTCACCAGCAGTATCGGCGCCAGGATTCCTATGTGGTCATAGGTGGGCATCAGTCCGAGCATCGTGGTGGCGCCGCCCATGATGAGCAACGTCGTCAAGAACGTCTTCTTACGTCCGACCCGGTCCCCCATTCTGCCGAACACGACGGCGCCGATGGGGCGCACGACGAAGCCCGTTCCGAAGGCGGCAATCGTGACGAGTAGTGCTGCGGTTCCGTTTCCTTCGGGAAAGAACATCCCCGAGAACACGACTGCGAGACTGCCGTAGATGTAGAAGTCGTACCATTCGATCAACGTTCCGACGCTGGACGCGGTAATGATCTTGCGAAGACTGTTCTTCGCGACACCGCTCGCGAGAGCAGGTGGTGAAACGGACTGGCTGGTCATGGGGAATCCTTCTGGGGGACGCGCGGGGTGACGGTTTGCGAGGTCGCACCGATCGGGCGCTAGGAGCCGATCGCCGCCAGGTCGTGGGAAGTGCGGCCGAGGATCGAGCAGGCCGTGCCGACCATCTCGTCGATGATCGACGCGACGGTGCCGACACGATCGATCTGTCCGACGACCTCACCGACGATCAGATTCGCGACGTCGTAGTCCTCGGCCTTCACCGCTGCCAGGAACTGCGCCTGCCTCTCCCGGAGCGCACCCCGCAGGCCCGGCTCGTCGCCGTGCCACCGGCGGATGAAGTCGTTGTGCAGGACTCGCCCCGTGTACCGAGTCGGCCAGGGCTTCTCACGCACGATGTCGAAGGCGCTCTGCCTGATCGTGTCGTCCCCACCCGCCGACAGCGCGCGGTGCTGGGCCGCACGCGGAATCGCCGCCTCCTCGGCCGCCCAGAACCTGGTTCCGACGAGGGCGCCGTCGGCACCTAGTGCGAGCGCTGCTGCCAGGCCCCGGCCGTCGCCGATTCCACCGGCCGCCAGCAGCATCACGTCCGGCGCCTCCCGCCGAAGGACATCGGCGATCTCGGGCACCAGGGTGAACGTCGATCGGGCCCCCGTCCCATGGCCGCCCGCCTCTCCGCCCTGAGCAGCGACGACGCTCGCCCCCACCTCGACCGCCCGGCGCGCCTGGTCGACATCGTGCACCTGGCAGATCAGCGGAATTCCCGCGGCACGAATCGCAGGCGCATGCGGCGCCGGGTCGGCGAAGGAGAGGAAGATCGCCGCAGGCCGGTAGCCGATCGTCTTCTCGAGAAGCCGCGGTTGCTGCGCCATGGACCACGTGATGAAGCCACAACCGACCGCGTCGGTCGTCACGTGGTCGAACTGATCACGCAACCAGGCCTCGTCGCCGTATCCGCCGCCGATGAGTCCCAGCCCACCAGCCTCGGCCACAGCGGTGGCCAATCGCCAATCGGAGACGTAATCCATCGGTGCAAGGACTACCGGGTGTTCGATTCCGAATTTCTCGGTCAGACGGTTCTGCAGACTCATGCTGGGCTCCTCCACACATTTCCGACGTGTCGCCGTGTTCTCCACGTGCTGCACGTCACACCGGACGGCTTTGCGACAACGCTAGAAGCCGGCAGAAGGGGGGTCCAACGGTTTGTACCGAACCCTGCGTTCTCCAGAACAGAACGCTCGAGAATTCGATGGCAGCGCACAGCGGGATCGCGAAACCCACTGCTCTGCAACAGTTAACGTGCGGCTCGTACAGGAGCCATCCATCTCCATCCATCCATGGGGTGTTCCTACCAGCCGCGCACCAGCCGCTCGGGCTGCCGCCGCACTGTGCCCGCGTCGTTCCAGTTTCGCGGCCTCGTGGAATTCGAATTCGTCGAGGATTACCTCCGACCACAACGGCCGATACAAGCCTTCGACCGCCATCGACAGCAGGAAATCCCGCTGCAGGCTCGGCCAGAGAACACACGTGTCGAGAACTGCTCCTAACACCCCGGCGCCTATCGACCACCCGCCGCGGCTGACCGATCCACGCTGCGGGTGCGTCGGCGCTCCGCAACCGCCTTCCGCTCAGCTGCTCCGCGACCACCGCCGGATCGTCCTCGTCGTCGATCTCGACAGCGGTCTGCGCGCGTGCCTCGTACTGGCGGCCACGACCTGCTCGAGGGCGGCATGCACCTCCGCAAACCTCACACCCTCCGCCGCCTGCGGCAGATACGTGTGCTGATCCAACGCCTGCGCACCCACCAACGAACCCCTCCCATTCGAAACAATCGAAACTAATTTCGAATCTTTCGAATAGACAGCGCGGGGTGAAGCATCCTGCACCACCGGGGAGTACGGAGCGTGCCAACCATCGTCCCAGGTCAGCGGAGTACCCGCACCCATGCCTCGTACCCTCGATCAGTGATCACCGAGCTCCCGTCATCGTGGCGCCGCAGGCGTGCAAGCAACCCCCGAAAGGCCTGCAACCGGTCGGGCGTCCCGATGTCGTGGCTAATCGACTCCGATGACCGTCCCTCCGGCTTTTCCGAACGCGCCCTGGGTCCATTGCGGGCGGAATCCCGACATCCTGGCAGCGTTCCCGCACCCGACTCGGTCGAACATAGTCTCCCGATCAACAGCCAAGGCCAGTTCGGACATTGCCGGTCCGCGCCCTCGGCGTTGCCACGCACCCTCTCGTCCCGGAGGGAGCATGACCCGAGAGGCCAAGATGAGTCGCACACCCGCCGTGGTTGGCGGCTTCCGGCGACGTCACGAGCGGCGGCGGTCACGGGGGCTCGCAGGATGGCCGCTGCGTTGGAAGATCGCGATCGTGTTGATCGTTCCGATCGCTGTTGCTGCTGTGCTCGGTGGTCTTCGCGTGGAGCAGAGCCTGCGTGCGGCAGCGGACTTCACGACGGTCGCCGATCGGGTCAAGATGCTCCCGCTTCTGGTCGAGTTGGACGGGGACGCGTCCGTCGTGATGGGAACACTGGCACAGCGCACGGTCACCCCGGCGATGATCGACAGCCTCGACAGGTCGATTGGCGTGGTGGAACAAGTGCGTCCAGGGGCCGAGCTCGACGAGGGCACGGCCGCCGACCTCGGGACTGCCCTTTCCGATGCGCGAGCGTTGAGCGCACAGGCCAAGCAGGGACCGACATCGACGGCGGCTCTCACCGAACAGCTCGCCTCCATCCGCTCTGCCTTGTCGAGGGTGGTGTCGGCGATCACCGAGCCGATCGCCGACCCCGAGGTCGTCGTCGAGACCGGGCGTCTCGAGGGCATGTGGTCGGCCCAGAAGCTGATCTCCGCTGAGGGATTGTCTGTCGTCGCATCCTCGGCAGTTCTTGCCGGTGAACCCGGTGGAACTCTCGAGGCCGAGGGCGTCAACCTGCTCGCGCACCTGAGGACCGAATCCGCACTTCTCGATCAGGTGGCGCAAAGGTATTCGCCCGATGACCCGACCATTGCAGCACTACGGAGGGGCATCAACGATCGAACCGCATTGTTGCAGAGTGCCACTCGAAGTGAGAGTGCCGATCAGGCCCTGACCGGTCTCAAATACTCGCTGTTCGACAGTATCGACGATTACTCCAGCGCAGTCGCCACGGCGTCTGCCGGTCTCAGTGATGCGGTTGCAGCCAAGTCGGATACGTTGCGGACCAGCGCGTGGCGGGACCTGACTGTCGTGACTGCCCTGCTGCTCGCCGCTATTCTGCTCGCCGTGGTCGTGGCTCGATCCTTGCTGATGCCGCTACGACGACTGCGGCACGGTGCTCTCCGAGTGGCTCACGCAGACCTTCCGGACGCGGTCGAACGACTCAAGTCCGGGACGGACGCTGCAACGCTGGAAGTCGACCCCATCGACGTCCACACCCACGAAGAGATCGGTCAGGTCGCCCGCGCCATCGATGACATCCACAACCAAGCCCTCCTACTCGCCGGCGAGCAGGCGCACCTGAGGCTGCAGATGAACAATGTCTTCGAAACGCTCGCCCGCCGAAGCAGGTCCCTGATCGACCTGCAACTGGAGATGATCGAACAACTCGAGTTCGAAGAACGCGACCCCAAGCGCCTCGACAATCTCTTCCGACTCGACCACCTCGCCACACGGATGCGCCGAAATGGTGACAACCTGCTGATCCTGGCAGGCAATACCAACCGCCGCGTTCGCCCGACGCCGATCCAACTGGGCGACGCCGTGCGTGCGTCCATCTCCGAGGTGGAGCACTACCAGCGCGTTCACGTCGGTGCGGTGCCAGCGGTGACCCTGACCGGCGCTGCCGGCAGGGATCTCGTGCATATCTTGGCCGAATTGTTGGACAACTCGTTGCATTTCTCACCGCCGGACAGTGCTGTGACCACCACCTGCGCGCGCACCATAGACGGCGGTGTCGTCATCGAGATCGTGGACCGCGGAATCGGCATGTCACCGACCGACCTTCGGGAACTCAACGATCGAATCGCTTCGACACCCGAGGTCACTCCTGACACAGCTCGCCACATGGGCCTGTTCGTCGTCAGCGAACTGGCACATCGTCACGACATCACCGTCACCCTTCGGCCGACGCTGGACCGGCCGCGCAACGCGGGAGTCACCGCCTCGGTCCACGTTCCCGGAGACGTACTGACTTCGGCTGTCGAGCCTCGAGTCCAGGCCATCCCTGTTGCACCGACAACTCCCGCACCCTGCGCTCTACCCCGCCGTCGACCCGGTGCGACCGGAATCGTCACCTCCCCGCGACCTCACGCCGAACCCTCACCACCGGGGAGCCCGGCGGTGAGAGAAGAACCGGCACCTCGACATCGGTTGGACACGGCGAGGACGGCGTCGTTCTTCCAGCCTCGGCTGCTTACACAAGCGGCATCGGAGGATCCGACGGCACAGACCCCGATCTTCGCCAGTATCGCTCCCCTGTGGCTGACCGACCCCACGGAGAGCGACGCCGATGTTCCGCAGCGGTGGGTCACCCGAGCGGACACCGGCTGGTCGGCCGCGCGGCGCGCCGCGCAGGGCCCCCAGGCACCGGTCACCGACGGCGGTCTTCCGCAGCGTGTGCCCGGGCAGCGCCTGGTCCCCGGCGGTGTCGACGCCGACGACCAGGCACCGATACGTGTCCGCACACCCGAGGCGGTCCGCGCACACCTCACCCGACATCAAAGCGGTGTTCGCGCAGGCAGGACGGGCACACGTCCCGTCCTTGGACCACTTGACCCATGGCAACAGGAGGAATCTTCGTGACGAGTCGTGGCACGTTGGACTGGTTGGTATCGAATTTCGCCAGCGACGTCCCCCGCGTGACGCATGCCGTGCTGGTCTCGGCCGATGGGCTGCTGATGGCCGCGAGCACGCATTTGCCACTCGATCGGGCCGAACAGCTCGCCGCGGTGACATCAGGTCTCGCCAGTCTCTCGGCCGGGGTGTCGACGCTGTTCGAGGGCGGTGGTGTCTTGCAGTCGGTCGTCGAGATGCAGCACGGGTATCTGTTGTTGATGAGTGTCGGGGACGGCTCGCAACTGGCCGCCCTGACTACAGCCGAGTGTGACATCGGGCAGGTCGGTTACGAAATGGCAATTTTGGTCGAACGGGTCGGGTCCGAGATCGAGGCCATGCCTCGTTCGGCAGTTCGGTCATGATTCCGTCAGGGTTACGTTCGGCCGGTCCTGAAGGGACGAACTTCTCGGCCGGCCGGGTCACTTCGGCCAAGATCGTCATCGCGGGCGGGTTCGGTGCCGGGAAGACCACGCTGGTCGGGGCGGTGTCCGAAATCGTTCCGTTGCGGACCGAAGCGATGGTCACCGACGCCAGCACCGACGTGGACAGCGTCACGGCAACACCCCAGAAGGTGACCACCACCGTCGCAATGGATTTCGGGCGACTCACGCTGGCAGACGATTTGATCCTCTACCTCTTCGGAACACCGGGCCAGCACCGGTTCTGGTTCATGTGGGACGACCTCGTGCGCGGAGCGATCGGCGCGATCGTTCTGATCGACACCCGCCGACTCGACGACAGTTTCGCCGCTGTCGACTATTTCGAATCCCGCGGACTTCCCTTTCTGGTTGCTGTCAACGAGTTCGATGACGCTCCGCGATACCCGTTGGACGACATCCGCGCCGCGCTGGCAGTCGCGCCCGACGTGCCGATCATCTGCGTCGATGCCCGCAACCGTGCCTCGGTGAAGGATTCACTTCTCGAGATCACGGCATATGCGCTGCAGGAGTTGAAAAATCGAGTTTCCTACTAGCACTTGCTTGATCAGGTCGGTTGCTGGTTCAGCTCGACAAGATACTCGTCCAAGACGGAGGACACCGGAGCGCCGACGCCATGCGTCCGGAGACCTCGTGCCAACCGGCTCACCGCAGATCCGGAGTCGAGTACCGGTCGGACCAGCCCGAGTCGCGCGCACTGCTCCGTGAGTGGCCACAGCTCCGTCAACGCGGCCTCCTCTCGTCCTGCGGCAGCCAGCACTTCTACCCTCAGCAAGGCGGCATTGAGGAATGCGCGGGGACGGGCCTGCGGATCGATCGACTCGACGAGGGCAAGCACCCGGGCGTACACCGCTTCCAGGTCCTGCACGTCGAACCGGCCAGTCAGGGCCTCGCGGATCATCGAGTCCTCCTCCAATTCCGAGGTGAGGACGACGATTCCGTTGTCTCGGTCGCTGTGGGGTCGGATCCCGCGGTCGATCGCCTGCCCACTGTATGCCGCCCCTCCGAGCCCGGCTCGGACTCGTTCGTTGGCGATCCGCGCTTCCAGTCGGGGCAACCGCAGTTGTTGCGCCAGTCGGGCGCCCTCGTCGAGACGCGACTTCGCCGCGTCCCTCTGCCCGAACAGGCGCTTCAGTCGTGCACCCGTGCCATAGGTGGCGAGCATGAAGTCGACGGTGCCACCTTCCGCCCCCAGCGTGTGGCTGCGGTCGAGGAGACGGTCCGCTTCCGCGAGATGCCCCTGTTCGTACAGCAGGTCGCCGAGCAGCGCGGCGGTGAGCCGGGTGCCGTACCCGAGACCCTCTTCGGCGTCGGTGGCCAGTGCCATGGCGTGCCGGAAGCTGGCCTCCGCGGCCGGCAGATCGAGTTGTTCCCGTGCCGCGATCCCGGCCATGCAGTATCCGTAGATGACGCTGAACGGGCCGCTGGAGCGCTGATGGAAGGGAAGCGCCCATTTCTGCCATCGGCGAGCGTCGTCGAAGTCGAAACGATAGATCGCGCGGAAGGAGGCGACGTCGGCGGCTCCGCACAGAACCCAGGGTCGCAGTGTGCTCGCCCGCGCCATGCATCCCTCGACGGCCTCGTCGAGGCCGTCGATCTCGTCGTCGAAGACGGTGACGGTGGCCCGGATGAATGCGGCCTCGACGCGCATATCCACCGTCGCGGGATCGTCGCCTGCGCTGACGAGAGCTGTTTCCGCGATGGAGAGAAATTGTTCGGCGTCGCGTGGGTGATGCAACAGGGCGTGCGCCCACGCGAGCGCGATCTGGAGGCGGGGCCGGTCTGTGGTTGGTTTGGTCGGCAGTTTCGCGGCGAGGCCGAGGAGCGTTCCCATCTGAGACTGCTCGAGCAGGTCCATCGCAGCCTTTTCGACAAGCGTGACGGCGTCGTCCTCGTCGCCTGCGAGGAGGTAGTGGTCGACGGCCTGGCTGAGAAGGTGCCGGTCGGCGAACCACCCGCCTGCTTTCCGATGGAGTTCGACTACCCGGTCGGGATACTCACGCTCGAGGCGGTGTTGGAGGAATTCGGCGAACAGGTGGTGATAACGGAACCAGTCGCCCTCGTCGTCGAGGCGTCGCAGGAACAGGTCCCGTGACTCGATGTCCTCGAGTTTTGCTTGGCCTTCCTGGTCGCTGGTGAGTACGCGTGCCAAGCTGCTGCAGGTCTTCTCGGTGATCGAGGTTGCGAGTAGGAAGTCGAGGGTTCGTCGATCGAGGCTGCCGAGGACGTTGTCGGCCAGGTATTCGCCGATTGCACGGTTCCCTCCGGTCAGGTGCTCGATCAACTCGCGGGGGTGCGGGTGATCGCGTAGTGCCAGCGAGACCAGTTGCAGTGCCGCGGCCCACCCGTCGGTCGACTGTTCGAGTTCGACGATGTCGGGTTCGTCCAGGGCGAGTCCGGAGCGGTCGACGAGCAATTGGGTCGACTCGTGAACGTCGAAACGCAGTGCTGTGGAGTCTATTTCGATGAGTTCGTTGTGCACACTCATTCTGCTGAGTGGGAGACCGAGCCGGGTACGGCTGGTAACGATCAGGTGCAGGTGGTGGCAGCCGTGCTCGAGCAAGAATGCCAGCGCCGATCGCGTGTCCTCGTTTGTCACACGGTGCCAGTCGTCGATGACGAGTGCGACGTGGTGGTCGGCGGAATGGAGCCTGTCGATCAACGAAGTGAGGACATACCGTTCGCGGTTGGCGCCGTGGATCTCGATCTCCCGGACCAGTTCCCGGCCGAAGGATGGTTGTGCGACCGCGATGGCCTCGATCAGGTGGGTGAGGAACCAGATGAGCGTGTTGTCGTCGTTGTCGATCGTCAGCCACGCAGTGGCCACCCCCTCTTCTCGGAGTGCCTCGATGCGCTGGGCGGCGAGTGTGCTCTTGCCGAACCCCGCGGGTGCATGAATGAGCACGAGACGGGGGCGGCCGCTGCGGCGCAGGCGCTCGAGCAGGTGGGTTCGCGCCACCGCCGCCCCCGGCGTGACAGGTGGGCGGTACTTGGTGGAGGCACTCGGCGGCGGCTCGAGCCGGGCGCCGCCGGCGGGTCGATATCGCAGGTAGTCCGACACCCCGGCCCCGATTTCGGTCGAGGGCCGGAAGGGGCGGTCGTCGTCCCCGGCCAGGGGAAGCGGCAGGTCGGCCAGCGCGAGTCCGATCTGTTCCCCAGCCCCGCGGAGTACGGCGCCCAGCTCGGCGGCGGTGGCAGGGCGATCTGCGGGGTCCCGGGCCATCGCCGTCTCGATCACGGCGCAGACGGCGATGGGGACTCCCTTGTCCCGGAGATCGGGCAGCGGCTCTGTGCCGATGCGCAGGAGTTGGGCGAAGACCTGTTCACCCCGGCGACGGGCGTAGGCGGGGTGGCCGGCGAGTGCGGTGAACAGGGTTGCACCGAGTCCGTAGACATCGGTGACGATCGAGGCGTCGGCGCCGCTGAGCAGTTCCGGCGCAGTGTAGGCCGGAGACCCGGCTACCAGTCCGTTCCGGGTGGTCTCGTCGCCTCCGGTGATGCGGGCGATACCGAAGTCGGTCAGCTGTGGTTCGCCGTACTCGGTCAGCAAGATGTTGGCGGGTTTGATGTCGCGATGTAGCACTCCCCCGCGGTGTGCGGTTTCGAGGGCGCCCGCGAGCTTGACCCCGACGGCGAGAACCTCGGCCGCAGTCAGCGGCCCGTGCGCGGCGATCCACGATTCGAGGGAGTCTCGGCGATGGAACGGCATCACGATGTAGGGGCGTCCGGTGTAGGTGATTCCGGCTTGCAGGACGTGGACGATGTTCGGGTGCCCGGACAACCTCCCCATGGCCTGCTGCTCGCGCAGGAAACGTGCGCGATCCATGTGGTCCGGATCGGGACTGAGGACCTTGACTGCCACCAACCGGTCGAGCGTCGGTTGCCGGCATCGGTAGACGATGCCGAAGCCACCGCGCCCGGCGATGCACGCGTCCTCGAAGCCTTCGGCTGCCAGCTCCGCGACGATGTCCGCGTCGACCTGGCGTTGGGTGCTCTCGGTGTCGTCCGGCATGGTTGGCCCTCAGCGCGCCGAGGCAGGTTCGTCGATGCGCCGCGTCCGGGCTGACCAACGCTTGCCCATGGGGTCTCCTCGCGATGCGACTACCCCATTCTAGGTATCGGCGGCCTCACCGGGCGCCGAAAAGAACCGACGATATCGAGACGTGGCAATCCGGTAGTAGACGCAACCGAGCACCACTGCTGCGGTTCCCACGACCCCGTAGGCGGTTCCCGGCGAGAGAAGGACGTCGTGCGACCAACGCGGAGATGTCACAAACCCGCTCACAAGACTGAGCTGGAGCTCCACGGCGCCGCTGAGCACCAGGTAGGGCCCCATCGCCCGACCCGAGTGCATCACTCCGAAGGTGAGCAGGCCGAGAAGGACCAGACCGAGGCTGATCGGGCGACCGGTCGTGACCGTCACGAGCAGTCCAGTGGTCGTGGATGCCGCCGCGAACGCTGCGCAGACCGTCTGCGCGGATGACCAGTTCGGCGGAACCAGTCGATCCGGTATGTCGTGTGCTTCCACCAGATGTCCCCCGGGCGTGGTTGACGGCGTGAATTCTCGTCACGGTATGAGGACGGTTCGCCGGTAGTCCCGCACTGTTGTCATCGCCGGCGTTGCGCCCCGGATCCGCACCTGTTGTCCGGGATAGCCGAACTCGATCGCGGGCATTTGATTCGACGGCACAGAGTGTGTGGCATGCAACACTCCTCGGTGATTCGGACGACCAACAGTGGTGGGCCGCGGCTCTCGCTCGCGGGCTCGGACCGGCGTCGTGTCGCGGTGATCGGTGGGCACGGCGACCGACGATTCGTCGTTCGCCTCGCCGAGCGATGCGGTGCCGGGCTGTCGGTGGACGTCTTGGTCTCGAGCCGGGCCGCGGACGAGCGGTGCGGGGTCGAGCGCGGGTGCTCGCAGGTCCGCACCATCGTGGTTCCGGAGCTGGAGTCTGTCAGCCGAGGCGATCTGATCGCCCGCTACGACGCCGTGGTGTACGCGTTCACCTCGTTCCGGGACAGACCTCTGCCGGTCCCCGGGGCTGGGCTCGAGGGCAGTGTGTGGGCCGATGACATCACCGATGTTCCGGGGGGATTGCCGGAATGGTCGCGCGCGGTCATTGTGGGCTCGGGTGTGCGAGCCTGCGCCGCCGTCCGGGCGGTGGCCCGCACCGCGGGCCGAGGTGGTGCCCAGGAGATTGTCGTACTCGGAGGTTGCCTTCCCGGGCAGCGGGCTGTGGTCGACGGTCTACCGGCGCGGCTGGAGGGTGTCGCAATCGACGTTCGTGGTCAGGGCCGGCTCCTGCAGATACGGGGTCGTGGCCGCGTCGATGCGGTGGTGACCGGTGAATGCAACGGGTCCCCGCAGGTGCGTGCGGCGCAACTGGTGGTGAATGCGACCAGTGAGCTTCCCGCGGTGATGGCGGGCCTGCCGATGCACTCGTCCGGGCTCATTGCGCACGAAGGGGGATGTATCTCCGGGACGGCGCACGAATTCGTGCTCGGTCCGTTGCAGAGCCGGGGCGCTACCGCCGAAGAGGACGCTCTGGCGGGCGAGGCCCTGGCCGGCCAGGTTGCTCGGCGGCTGCAAGATTGCCGGGGACCGTGGTCGCAGGTCGATCCGTTCGAGTGGCTCGAATTCCGGCACGGTGCCGTTCTCGCCACCAGACGGTCACGCCCGTCCGTGATGGCGAGCTGAAGGCGTCCTATCGATCGGGATAGCCGCATGCCCACCCGCTCGTGCCGGTGACCGGCACGAGCGGGTGGACCCGTGTGTGAGCTGCCGCACATACTCGGGGAGCGGCGGCGCACCTGGTCGTCGCCAACGTGAAAGGAAGTATCGTGGCGCCTCTTCAAACGGTTCAGAAGATCGGTCCTGTTCTGGACCTGTTCACCGTGTCCCGTCCGGAATGGGGGGCGTCCGAGGTCGCCGCGGCCATCGACGTGCCGCGCTCGAGTGCGCATGCCTTGCTGTCCTCCCTGGTCGAGACGGGATTGCTGCAGTGCCGCAACCGCGGCCGCTACCGCATCGGCTGGCGGGTGGTGGAACTGAGCCAGACCCTCAAGGGCACCGTCGATGTCCGCTCCTGTGCCTCACCGATTCTGCAGGATCTCGCGCACAAGTACGGCGAGACCACACATCTGGCCGTGATGGAGCGGTACCGGGTGCTCTACGTCGACAAGGTGCTCGGTAACCACGTCATCAACGTCGCCGGAGCCCGGGTCGGTGCACATCTCGAGCCGCATTGCAGCGCCGTGGGGAAACTTCTCCTCGCACAATGCGATCCCGGCGAAATCGAACGCAACATCACCAACAAGCCGTTGCGGCGACTGACGCCGTCGACGATAACCAATCCGGCCTCCCTGGCACAGGAGCTGCGGTCGGTGCTGCGGTCCGGGTGCGCCTTCGATGCCGGTGAGGCCGTTCCCGAGGTGCACTGCGTGGCCGCCCCCGTCCGAGACGAGATGGGACTGGTGGTCGCGGCGGTGAGCATGAGTGTGCCGGCCAGCCGGTTCGTGCCCGCCCAAACGGAATTCAAGAATGCGGTCATCGCCGCCGGCGCCGAGATCTCGCGGGCGATCGCGAACTCCGCGGACCCCGTGGTGCGGACCGAGCGCGACGATCCGACGGTCGCGGCGGCGAGCTGACCGCTCAACCCGACCGCATCGACAGGTACCGCGACAAACTCAGGGCGGCGGTCCGGACGGCGGCCGCCGAATGGTCCAGGTTGATGCGAGTGTGCCACCCGGACACCGAGATTCCGGCGACGACCTGACCGCCCAACCCGAAGACGGGGCTGGCCACGCAGGCCACACCGGCCCGCGACTCCTCCAAGTCGTAGGCAACTCCGCGTTCGCGGATCCGGGCCAATTCGGCGGCGAACCGGCCTGGCTCCACGATGGTCCGCTCACTCAGGCGCGGGAGTCCGGTGGCGAGGATGTGCTCGAGAACCGCCTGGTCGGAGAAGGCGAGGATGGCCTTGCCGATGCCGGTGCCGTGTGCGGGCCACCGGCCGCCCATCCGGGTCGGCAGCGGTGGGGAGTTCGGGCTGTGCAGAACCTCGAGGTACACCACACAGTCACCGTCGAGGACCGCGAAATGGACGGAATGGCCGGTCGCCTCCTGCAGGTCGGCCATGAACGGGCGGGCCGCCTCGCGGAGGTCGCGTTGGCGGGGCACGTGCTGACCGAGTTCGAACAGTTTGAGTCCGAGCCGGTAACGGGTGCCGTCCCGCTCGAGCAGCTTCGCCGCATGCAGCGCCTTGAGCATTCGCTGCACGCTGGACTTGGGCAGGCCGCAGCGGCGGGCGATCTCCGAGACCCCGAGGGCGGTGTCGGCGGCGCCGAGGGTGTCGAGCACGGCGACCGCACGGGCGATGGAGCCGGCGTCGCCGGCGGCGGTCGTTCCGGAAGTGCTGTGCCGTTTATCGGCACAATCGTCTTGCATAACGGCCCATATTGCCCGAGGGTGGGAGTTCAGTGCAACAGGTCACATCCCCGGCGGAGCTGCAACAGCGACCCGGGGCGCTTCCGAGGAAAGCCCGAGGTCTTCATGTCTTCCGACCAGGTACAAGGCGCCGCGCAGCGGCTGCTCGAGGCGTACCGCAGCGGTACGCCGATCGATCCGTTGACTCCCGAGTTCGCGCAGGCGGAATTGTCGACCGCCTATCGCATCGCGCAGGCTCAGGTCGAGCAGTGGGAGAAGGACGGTGACACCGTCAAGGGGCACAAGGTCGGGCTCGCGTCCGCCGCGATCCAACGGCAGATGGGGGTGGACCAGCCCGACTTCGGGCACCTGACGGCGAGCATGTTCCACCTCGAGCACCAGCCGATTCCGGCCGCGACCTACATCCAGCCGCGGATCGAGCCGGAGACCGCGTTCGTCCTCGGCCGCCCGCTGACCGGGCCGGGGGTCACCATCGCGGACGCCGTCCGAGCCGTGGAGTTCGTCCTTCCTGCCCTCGAGATCGTCGACTCCCGGATCCGGGACTGGAAGATCGGCATCTTCGACACCATCGCCGACAACGCCTCCTCCGGCGGAGTCGTTCTCGGGAGTCGTCCGGTGCTGTTGCGGGACGTCGATTTGCGTCTGACCGGCTGTACGCTGCACATCAACGGTGAACTGGTGGCGACCGGCGCCGGCGGCGCCGTGCTCGGCTCCCCGCTGAATTCGCTGGTGTGGCTGGCCAACACTGTCGGCCCACTCGGGGTGACCCTCGAACCGGGCCACGTGGTGTTGCCGGGGTCGATGACCAAGGCGTTCCCCATATCGCCGGGCGATTCCATCGTGGCCAACATGAGCGGACTCGGCAGTGTGTCCGCCATCCTCGGAGAGCGAGCAGAACAGTGACCAGCGAACAGCAGACGAGCGAACGGCACTGGAGCGCCGGCCGCATCGCCGACATCCTCCTCGACGCCGAGGCCACCACCACCTCGCGCACCTCACTGTCCGCCGAGTGGCCCGGCCTGACCCTTCCCGTGGCCTACGAGGCGCAGGACATCGCCCTCGCCGCCCGCAAGGCCCGCGGCGAGATCGTCACCGGCATCAAGCTGGGGCTGACCTCCAGGGCGAAGCAGCGGCAGATGGGCGTCGACGCCCCCTCCGTGGCCTGGCTGACCGATGTCATGGCGTTACCTGCCGGTGACCCAGTCCCCCGCAACCGGCTCATCCACCCGCGCGCGGAGCCGGAAATCGCGTTCGTGATGGGCCGTCGGCTGGCCGGGCCCGGAGTCACCGCCGCCCAGGCATTGGCGGCGGTCGATCACGTGGTCGGGGCGATCGAGATCATCGACAGCCGATACGCCGGATTCAAGTTCACCCTCGAAGACGCTGTCGCAGACAATAACTCGTCCGGCGTGTACGTTACCGGCCCAGTGCTGCGGCGACCCGAGGATCTCGACCTCGCCCTCGAGGCGTGCTTACTCGAGATCGACGGCCAGATCGTCGACACCGCGACCGGCGCCGCCGTGCAGGGTCATCCGGCCGAAGCACTCGCGTTCGCGGCGAACACGCTGGCCGAGCGCGGGCACGCCATCGAAGCCGGATGGGTCGTGTTGACCGGCGGGATGACGGACGCCGTCGCGGTCGAACCCGGTGCCCGGGTAGCAGCCCACTTCACCTCGCTCGGTTCCATCACCATCTCGGGAGGATAACCGCATGCCGTTCATCGATGTCACCATCGGACTGGGCCGTTCCCCGGAGCAGATCCGATCACTGATCCACGAACTGACCGAGGCCGCGCATCGGGCGATCGAGGCGCCGAAGGACAACATTCGCGTCGTCGTCCGCGAAGTTCCGGAGACACACTGGGCTGCCGGTGATGTCACGATCGCCGAGCGGCGCGCGGCGCGCTGATCGGAGTGACTGGACAATGCTGATCGGCAGTCGGGGGGCCGATCAGCATTGCCGACACTGCGTTGTCCGCGGCGGCCGGAGACCGTAGACCAGTAGGGACACAACCATCTTTCTCCTGGGAGCCCTCGTGACCACAATTCATGCCGTCGACGCTGACACCGACATCGACACCTACGATCCTCCGCGGATCGCCGACCGCATATACCACGACCTGCTCTCCCCGCCCGAGATCGCGGAGGTGCGCCGCCGGGTACGCCGGGTCGCCGCGGACACGATCGCCCCGATCGCCAGCCGCATCGCCCGCGGCGACGAACGGATCGACGGCTTCCCCCGCGACGCCTTCGACTCCCTCGCCTCGGCTGGAGTGTTCCGCATCCCCTTCGCCGGTGACGTCGGCGGCGACGACCTCACCCACCGCGCCACCGCGACCGCCGTCGCGGTCGAGGAACTCGCGTACTACTCCAACAGCGTTGCCGCGATCTTCGACGTGCACTGCATCCTCGCAGGCAATGCGGTCAACCAGGGCACCGATGCGCAGCGGCAGCGCTGGCTCGCCCCGGTGGTCGCCGGTGAGATCGTCGGATCGTTCGCCACCAGCGAGCCGGGCGCCTCGAGCGACCTGTCCCCGGCCGCCGTCACCACCGAGGCCACCCGGACGGCGACCGGCTGGGTCCTGCACGGCCGCAAGCGCTGGATCACGAACTCCGCCGTCGCCTCGTTCGTGGTCGTGCTGGCACGCACCGGCAGCCGGCTCAGCACCTTCATCGTGCCCACCGATACTCCGGGCGTCACCATCGGCACCCCCGACCGCAAGCTGGGCAACAAGGGACAGATCACCGCGGACGTCATCCTCGACCAGGTGCACCTGGACGCCGACGCGTTGCTCGGTGAGGAGGGCGGCGGGCTGAAGATCGCCCTGCAGACCCTCACCTACGGCCGGATCGGTATCGCGGCGGCCGGGGTGGGAATGGCGCAGGCGGCGTTCGACCACACCGCCCAGCACCTTGCTCGACGACATGCCTTCGGTGGCCCCCTGGCCGGCAAGCAGCACTGGCAGTTCCTGATGGCGGACCGGGCCACGACCATCGAATCCGCCCGCGACCTGTACCTCAAGGCGGCGCTGCGACTCGACTCCGGAGTCGCCTTCCCCGAACCGGAGGCCGCGATGGCCAAACTGCGCGGCACCGAGATCTCCGTGGACATGGCCCGCGACGCCGTGCAGGCCTTCGGGGGGCTCGGATTCACCCAGTCCCTCGGCGCGGACGACACCGACGGGCCGGTGGAGGCGTTCTACCGGGACAGCAAGATCGGTGAGATCTACGAGGGCGCCAACGAGGTCCAGAAGTGGGTGCTCGCCCGGCAGATCTTCGGACGCGAGGTCACCGGCTGACCGGGAGCCGACGTGGTCGCGCACCAACCCGGGTGCACGGCCACGTTCGGCGCGGCATAGGCCATGTTCGGGGTATCCGAACAATTGGCCCCCGCGGGTACCTGTTACGTCGGATAATCCTTTCAGGGCCAACCGGTAGCCTTGAGCGTGTAACACTGCGTTCACCTGAGGAGGTGATCCGCGATGTCAACGCGTGACGATCAGGACGACAATGCCCCCAATGGGGAGAACCCGCCGCCCGTGAACACGACGCCGGCGCGCCAGGAGATGTCCGGTGGCCGCGAGTGGTGGACGGACGCTCTCGCGGAGACCTACTGCGAGATGGACCCGCAGTGGGAGTCGCGCAGCGGCCGCTTCGAGGCGAGACTGAGCACTCGCCAGTTCGGCGACCTGTCACTGAGTACCGTACGCGCCCACGCGCATTCGGTTCTGCGGACACCGGCGATGATCGGCGACACCGATTCCGAGGACTACTTTCTGTGCGCGGTGACCGGAGGTCCCGGACGAATCGAGCAGCACGACCGCTCGATCTGGCTCGACAAGGGCTCGTTCGCGATCATCGACGCCGGCCAGCCGTTCAGGTTCGACTTTCCGCAAAGGTTCGAGCAGATCGTCGTTCGTGTTCCCCGCCCGCTGCTGCTGGGGCGGATGTCCGAACGGGACGTCGACCGCGTGATGGCACAGCCGGTGTCGGCCGCTTCCGGTGCTGGCGTCGTCGTCAGCAGGTTCCTGCAGCAACTCGCCGCCCTCGATGCCGCGGTGCCCGATGCGCCGGCCGCTGCACTGTCGGCTTCCGCGTTGGACATGATCGTGACCGCCTTGGCCGATACGGCTGGGACGGTCAGTCCGACGCAACAAGCCCACGCCGCGGACCTGCTTCGGGCGCAGAATCTGCTCAAGACCCGGCTCCACGACGAGAACCTGTCCATCACCGAAGCCGCCGCAGAGCTGGGAATCTCGCTTCGGTACCTGCAGAAGATCTTCCAGAGCACCGGAAGTACGCCGAGTGAGTGGCTTCTTCAGGCTCGGCTCGAACGTGCTCGCATGATATTGCTGAGCACTGACATCACCATCGGTGACCTGGCCAGCCGGGTGGGTTTCAAGGACATCTCGCACTTCAGCCGGTCGTTCCGCACTTTCTACGGAGCCAGCCCCGGCCAGTACCGCCGGCGCTGACTGGACAAAAACGCCGCAGTCCCACCCCTCGAGTGCGGGGTGGGACTGCGCGCTGTGGACACAGTGTCAGGGTTTCGTTCCCGCTCCGGCGATGGTGCGCCGGTACTTCAGGAAGGCCTTGTTGTCGTTCGCGGTGACACCAGCGACGAGCCCGGACTCGCCCAGCCCGTCCCAGTTCCACTTGCCCTCGACGCCGGTGTCCACCGGCACGAAGCTGTCGACCATCGTGACGAACCCGGCTGCCTTGAAATTGACATCGTACTGATCGGTCCAGAACGTCGGTATGGGTGAGTAGGGGGCCTTCCCACCGACCGCGGCGAATAGATTCTCCGCCGCGGCCGCACCCATGTCGGCAGCGTTCGACCAGTGCTCGATCCGAACCCGCTTCCCGACACCGCGGTGGGTCCAGGATGCGACGTCCCCGACTGCCACGATGTCCGGGTGCCCGGATGCATGACAGAACTCGTCGCACACCACGCTCCCCTGGTCCAGTTCCAGACCCGACCCCGTCAGCCAGTCGGTGTTGGGAACCGATCCGAGTGAGAGCAGGACCAGATCGGCGTCGAGTATCAGGCCGTTGTCGAGCTCGACCCGCTCGACTCGGCTTTCCCCGTGGAACTGGGTCACCGAGGTGTTGCAGTGGATGTTCACGCCGTGCTCGCGGTGCAGGCGCTCGGCGAACCGGCCGATGTCCGGTCCGAGAAGGGGCATCAACGTGGCGGCCCGCTCGACGATCGTGACCGATTCGACCCCGTTGACGCGCAGGCTCGACGCGACCTCGCATCCGATGAAGCCGCCACCGATGATGACCACGTTGTCGGCGTGCTGGGCCGCGGTGTGCAGGGCGATCGCATCGTCGAGGCCACGCAGCACGTGGAATCCGTCGAGCTCCGGCAGTCCGGGAAGGGTGCGCGCACCCCTACCGGTCGCGATGATCAGTTTGTCGTAACCGATCTCGCCGTCGGTGAGACTGAGCCGACGGTTCTCCACGTCCAGTCCGGCCGCGGCGTTACCGAGGATCCATTCGAAGTCGTCAGCCGCGGTGTCGAATTCGCATTCCACCGGGGACATGGTTCCGGCAAGCAGCTGCTTGGACAGGGGCGGACGATTGTACGGGCGATGCTTCTCGTCGCCGACGATGGTGATCAGCTCGGACGTGCCGGTCTCGCGGAGCCGCTGCGCTGCGCGGAGACCGGCCAGGCCGCCGCCGACGATCACTGTGTTGGTCACGGCTCAACCCTCGATGCGGATGGCCGCGACGGGGCAGAGCTTGATTGCGGCGTTGACCTTGTTTCGGAGTTCCTCGGCGGGAGTCTCGTCCAGCAGGATCACCTCGTCGCCGTCGTCGTTGAGGTCGAAGACCTCGGGGGCGGCGATGACGCACTCTCCGTGACCATCACACATTCCGTACTCGATCTGGATCTTCATCTTCTCTTTCCCTTCCCTAGTGATAGGGACGACGTCGGAACGCCGGCTAGCTAGTTTTTGTCGGCCCAGGTGATGGAGAGTTCGAGCTCCCCGAGGCTGCGGATGATGTTGTTGGGCTGGAAGCGGTGCTTACCGGCGTGGAAGCGTTCGACGTTATCGGCGAGCACGTTGAACAACGTGATCATTTCCAACCGCGCCAACGGCTTTCCCAGGCACGCGTGCTTCCCGCGCCCCCACCCCAGGTGACCGGCGGGGTCACGAGTGATGTCGAACGAATCGGGGTTCTCGAACTTGCGCTCATCCCTGTTCGCGGAGCCGTACATCACCACCACACGCGAGCCCTCCGGAATTGCCACTCCGGCGATCTCGGTGTCCTTCGTCGCGACCCGGGTGAAGAACTGCAACGGCGAGGCCAGGCGCACGATCTCGGGGATTGCGCTGGTCAGCAGGGAACGGTCCGCGCGCAGGCGGTCCCACTGGTCCGGGTGCTGGGCGAACAGCAGCAGGCCGATCCCGATCGCGCTGATGGTGCTGTCCACGCTCGGGTAGATGTAGTCGTTCATCACCCCGCGGGCGAAGTCCTCGGGCCATCCCACGGCCGCACCGTTCTTGAACAGCTGATCCGCCCAACCACCCTCACGCACATTGCTCGGGAAGTTCTCGTCGGCGAACTCCATGTATCCCATCATCGTTTCCAGGGCCGGCTGGGTACGCGGGGCGTGCAGGGGGCCGATGCTGTCGAATCCGGCGACACCCCACTTGAACATCTGCTCCTGGGTGACGCCCTCGACACCGACCAGATCGGTGACGATCTCGATGGGCATCGCCATCGCCACGTCCGCGACGCCGTCGAGATTGTCCTTGCCCTTCAGGGATTCGACCAGGTTCTCGGCGAATTCCTTCAGCCGCGGCTTGAGTTCTTCGAGCGGACCCTTCTTGATGGGGCATCCCTCGACCTGACGGATCTCGTCGTGGTGATCGCCCTCGGTCTGCAGGCTGGTCTCGGTGATGCCGTTGAAGAACTGGTTGAACCCCACGCCCTCACGGGATGTGAAGGTCTCCCAGTCCGAGAGCACCGCGGACACCTCGTCGTAGCGGGCGCAGGCGTAGTACCCGTACTTTTCGAGCCAGACCACCGGCCCGGCATCCCGCAGCTTTGCGTAGGTGGGGAAGGGATCGACGAGCACCTCGTCGACGTGAAGATCGTCGTCGAAACTCGGAATACCGGCCGGCCGTTGCTGCTGCTCGACCGCTGCATCCTGCGTCATTGTCTTCTCCTTGGAGGTTGTCGAAAAGTGAGTTCTGAGTGTTCAGCCGCGAAGGTGCGCGGAGAGGAAGGCTGCGGTAATGCCGAGGTGATCGTGTTGATCGAACTCAGGGCCTTCGTGGCCCGCGCCGCCGAGCACGAGGAGGGTGGACCGGGCGCCCGTGCTGACCAGGGCGTCGTGCAGTGCGTGGCTCTGCGAGGACAACGTGATCCGGTCGCGGTCACCGTGCGCGATCAGAAACGGCGGGGCCAGTGAGGTCACGCGGCTGAGTGGGCTGGCGTTCCACGAGGTGTCCGACGGCGCCGAAACCTCGTTCTCACCGAGCAGGGCGTTCTCGAACGGCGGTGGGAGAAGGTGGCTTTCGATCCAGCTGCGGCCGGCGTTGGCGGCCAGGTCGGACGGTCCGAACCAGTGGACGACGGCGTCGACGCGGCTGGACTGATCGAGATCGTCGCCGACGACACCTTCGAGTTCGTCGTCTCCGGGGGTCAGTCCGACCATGGTGGCCAGGTACGCCCCTGCCGATGCGCCCCACACTCCGATCCGGTCGGTGGAGACCCCGAGCTCGGCTCCGTGTGCGCGCAGCCACCGCACGACGGCCTTGACGTCGTGAATCGGGTTCGGGTACGAACCCTGCGGCGCAAGTCGGTAGTTCGCGGACACTACGGCGATGCCGTACGAGGCCAGTCGCGCGAGGCGGTCGTCGGCGCCGTCCTTCTTGTCACCGAGCTGCCATCCGCCCCCGTGGAGGTAGATCACCGCCGGCGGGTTGTCGATGTCCGGGCGGTACAGATCGACGGCGATCTCGAAACCGTCCACCTCGGCGACGCGCAGATTGGACTGCACTTGAACGTCATTCATGAAGAGGCCTTCCAGAAGGTCAGGTGTGTAAGTCGGCAAGGGGCTCGCCGTGCCCGGTTCTACGTCGAGCCTGTCGCGAAGGTCATTCGCGGTTTGTGCCTGTGATCCACAACACTACGAGCCCTGTTGCGGGTGTGCCATGGCGTCAGGCGCACATCATTTGGCATTCAGGCGCACGGCTGCGGCTGGGGCGACCCGTGCTCACGAAAATCGGTGCACGGCTGCGCTTACACACGAAGAAACGCGACGGACCAAGTGGTCCGTCGCGTTTGTCGTGGAATCACGTGGGTGTGACCAGGGTTCCGATCACACCCACGTGCGTATCAGGACGCCGGTGCGCCGGCGACGGCGTGGGACTGGTCGATCTCGTCCGGGATCGCGTGCTCGGCTGCTGCCGCGTCGGGGGCGGGGCCGTCGGGGCCGAAGTGCGCGTACTTCTCGATGTGCTGGTCGAGCGAGAGCGGGCTCGGGGTGCCGTAGGTGAAGTAGGTCTCCCACGGAAGCTTCGCGCCGCCGATCGCCAGGCCGGTGTCGATGTCGGACATCTGCCAGGTCTTGGTCTCGCCGTCGGGATCGAGGTGCAGGTACCCGACCTCACCGAACAGCTCGATGCGGTTGCCGCCGGGTTCGAAGACGTAGAGGAACTGCGCCTGGGTGATGCCGTGCTTGTCGGGGCCGGCTTCGATGCGAATGTCGTAGTCGCGGAACATCTCGACCGCGTCGATGTTGTGCTGACCGGTGCCGTAGTAGAACGCGAGGTGGTGCATCTTGCCGCGTTCGCCCTGCGCGTCCCGCAGACAGGCGACCTCGTGGCCGAGGATGTTCGAGCTCATCCAGGCACCGATCTCGGTGTCGCCGTCGACGACGCGTTCGGTGGTGCGGAACCCGAGGTGGCGTTCGAAGGAGTTCTTCACCGCGCTGACGTCGCTGGCGAGCAGGTTGAGGTGGTCGATGCGCTTGACGGGGATGCCCTGCAGCGGCTTCTTCGACGGGCGGGTGAGGATCTTGGACTGCAGCTCCGGCGGGGCCTGGTACTTCTCGACCTCCCACAGCAGTTCCAGGTTGTGCCCGTCCGGGGACTGGTAGGTGAAGGTCTTGCCGTACCCGAAGTCGCTCTCGCGCCATGCTCCGTCGACGTTGGCGTCCTTCAGTGACGCGGCCCGGCGTTCGAGGGCTTCCGGGGAGCTGGTGCGCAGTGCGGCGTGGCCGAGTCCGGCCTGGGTGGATTCGGTGACCTTCAGGCTCCACTGGTACGGGTCTTCGTAGGCGCGCAGGTAGACCGATTGCCCCTCGGTGTGGGTGATGTACATCCCGAGGAACTTGGTGAAGAAGTCCACCGTTTCCTGCGGCTTGGGGCTCAGCAGTTCGGCACGGGCGAGATGGGAAATCTCGAACCGAGAGTCACTCATGTCGTTCTCCTTTATCGCGCCGCCATGACCGCGGTGGGCCCTGTTCGCCGGCGACGTTTGTGGTGGATACGGGACTCGGGCGGGAATACGTCCGGGCCCTTGAAACCGGCGGTGACCGCTGTCGCGGTTGTGACTGCCTGTGGCCTAGAACACTACGAGCCGTGGCGGCGTCGAGCCATGGCTCCAGGCGCACATCGTTTTGCCTCCAGGCGCACCGCATCCGCCCCGACGTTCGGTCGCCGAGCATCGCCACCACGGCCGTGACCAGCGCGTCTCGGCCCGATCTTCGATTAATCCGGATCGGGGCGGTCCCACACAGGGGTGCTGTTCGGCTATTCCGACCATCGAACCCACCGCAGCGCATCAGTGGTTGTCTCGAAAGGGACTTCGGTGGGGTGCGAGCGCGATGTAAGCGCAGACCGCATGCGGGCACTCCACCACATTTCGACGCACCAGGTTCTGTCGGCACAGGCAGATATGAGCGAGAGGCACACAATGAGTCGCAAGAGCGCCGCGATTATCGGCTCCGGCAATATCGGTACGGATCTGATGTACAAGCTGCTGCGGTCCGAGCACGTCGAACCCCGCTTCATGGTGGGCATCGACCCCGCCAGCGAGGGTCTGGCCCGCGCCCGACAGGAGGGCCTCGAGGCCTCCGCCGGGGGGCTCGACTGGCTGCTCTCCCAGCCCGAGCTGCCCGATATCGTCTTCGAAGCGACGTCGGCGAAGATCCACGCCGCCGCGGCACCGCGCTACGCCGAGGCCGGGATCACCGCCATCGACCTCACCCCGGCCTCGGTCGGCCCGTACGTGGTCCCCGCGGTCAACCTCGACGCGCACCTGAGCGCCCCCAACGTGAACATGGTCAGCTGCGCCGGCCAGGCCACCATCCCGATCCTCTACGCCATCAACGAGGTCGCCGACGCTTCCTACGGCGAGATCGTCGCCGCCATCGCCTCCCACAGCGCCGGCCCCGGCACCCGCCAGAACCTCAGCGAATTCAGCGAGAAGACCGGCAAGGCCCTGGCCCAGGTCGCCGGCGCCGACCGCGCCAAGGCCATCTCGGTGATCAACCCGGCCGAGCCGCCGATGAACATGCGCGACACCGTCTACGCCAAGGTCCGCAACCCCGACGCCGCCGCAATCGAGCGGGCCGTGGTCGACATGGTCGCCAAGGTGCAGCAGTACGTCCCCGGTTACTCGTTGCGACTGGTCGACGTCGACGGCGACCTGGTCACCGTCATGCTCGAGGTAGTCGGCGCCGGCGACTTCCTGCCCACTTACGCCGGCAACCTCGACATCATCACCGCGGCCGCCGTCCAGGTCGCCGACGTCATGGCCCAGCAGAACCTCGTCCAGGGAGCAGCACAGTGAATACCCCCGCTCAGAAGAAGATCACGATCGTCGACACCACGCTGCGCGACGGCATGTCCTCGGTCTCGCACCAGTTCACCCCGCAAAACGTCGCGGACATCGCCCGGGGGCTCGACAAGGCCGGTGTCGGCACCATCGAGGTCGCCCACGGCATCGGGCTCGGTGCCTCGTCCATCCAGTACGGGTTCGCCGCCGCCACCGACCCGGACTACGTGCGCGCCGCCGTCGACGCCGTCGAGAACGCCGACATCGCCGCCCTGTACGTCCCCGGCATCGCGACCCTGGCCGAACTGCAGAAGGCCATCGACGCCGGCATCAAGACCGTCCGCGTCGCGGTGCACTGCACCGAGGCCGACTGCGGGCAGCAGCCCGTCGAGTGGGCGAAGGAGCAGGGCCTGACGGTGATGACGTTCCTGATGATGAGCCACAAACTCGAGCCCGAGCCGCTGGCCGAGCAGGCTGCCAAACTCGACTCCTACGGCGCCGACGTCGTCTACGTCGTCGACTCCGCCGGTGCCATGGTTCCGCAGCACGCCGGTGACCGGGTCGCCGCCCTGCGGCAGGCGATCACCGCGGACATCGGGTTCCACGCCCACAACAACCTCGGCGTCGGGATCGCCAATGCACTCACCGCCGCCGAGAACGGGGCGACCTTCATCGACGGGTCCCTGCGCGGGCTCGGTGCCAGCGCCGGCAACGCGCAGACCGAGGTCCTCGCCGCCGCCTTCGAGCGGGCGGGCTGGGACACCGGGGTCGACCTGTTCCCCCTGATCGACACCGCGGAACACATCGTCGCGCCGCTGATGAAGGAACCGCAGATCGTCGACGAGACCGCCCTGATTCTCGGCTATGCCGGGGTGTACTCCACGTTCTTCCACCCCACCAAGCGGGCCGCGAAGAAGTTCGGCGTCCCCGCCCGCGACATCCTCATGGAGCTGGGCCGCCGCGGCGTCATCGGCGGTCAGGAAGACATGATCATCGACGTCGCCTCGGAACTGGCCGGCCGCACCTACGAGACTCCGGCGCTGGCGGGAGCCTGATCGAGTGAAGGGGTGCTCGGGACGAGGGTCTGCGAGCACCCCTTCGTCGGACTTTCCGTGCCGTTGCCGTGCGCCTGGAGACCAGGCGATGTGCGCGTGAGGCCATGGTGTGCACGGAACGCAACTCGTAGTGTCGTAAGTCACAGACACCGTGAATGACATGCCGCGCATCGCCGCGCCACATCAGGATCTGAAGACTATTGGGTCCCAGCCTGATTCAACAGGAGAGCACATGACCGCAGTACCGGAAATTTCCGACGTCAAGCACCTCATCGGTGGCGACTGGCGTCCCGCATCGGACGGCGCGACGTTCGAAACTCGCGACCCGCACGACGGCTCCCTGCTCGGCACCGTCCCGCAGGGAACGGCCGCCGATGGAACAGACGCAGTCTCCGCGGCGCGGAAGGCGTTCGACGACGGTCCGTGGCCGCAGATGTCGCCGAAAGAGCGTGCGAAGATCCTGCACGCGGTCGCCGACAAGGTCGACGAACACCGCGAGGAACTGGCCCAGATCGAAACCCGCGACGGCGGCAAGAGCATCAACCAGTCCCTGCACGCCGAGATCCCGCGGGTCGCGCACAACCTGCGGTTCTTCGCCGACTACGTGTCCATGGCCGCCAACGAGGCCTACCCGGACGGGGACCTGCTCTCCTACGTCCTGTATCCGCCCGCCGGGGTGGTGTCCGCGATCAGCCCCTGGAACGCGCCGCTGATGCTCGCGACGTGGAAGATCGCCCCCGCCTTGGCCTTCGGGAACACCACGGTCCTCAAGCCCGCACCGCAGACGCCGCTCACCGCGCACCGGTTCGCCGAACTCGCCCTCGAAGCCGGCCTCCCGGAGGGCGTCCTCAACGTGGTCCACGGATTCGGCGGCGAGGCCGTCGCCGGTCCACTCACCGCGGACCCGCGGGTCGACCGGATCACGTTCACCGGGTCGAGCGCCACCGGCGTGAAGATCCTGCAGGCGGCCGCGGTCAACCACACCCCGGTCTCGGCGGAGATGGGCGGCAAATCCGCGAACATCGTCTTCGACGACGCCGACCTCGACATTGCCGTCCCGATGGCCATCCGCGCCATCTTCGGCGGCAACGGGCAGGTGTGCCTGTCCGGGTCGCGCCTGCTGGTGCAGAACTCGATCATGGACGAGTTCCTCGACCGGTTCGCCGAACAGGCCCGCACCCTCACCGTCGGTGACCCGAAGGACCCCGCGAACTTCGTCGGCCCGCTCATCGAGGAGAAACACCTCGAGAAGGTACACAGCTACGTCGAACTGGCGCAGGAGGAAGGCGGCAAGATCGTCACCGGTGGGTCCCGGCTCACCGACGACGCCCGCGCCAAGGGCTTCTACTACCCACCGACCGTCATCACCGGGCTCACCAACGACTCGCGCACCGCGCGCGAGGAGATCTTCGGCCCCGTTGAAACGGTTCTCGGCTTCGACACCGAGGACGAGGCGCTGCGCATCGCCAACGACTCCCCGTACGGACTCGCCGGCATGCTGTTCACCGACAACCTCAACCGCGCCCACCGCATGGCCGCCCGCTGGAAGGCCGGCACGGTGTGGATCAACACCTTCTTCGAGCGCGACCTCCGGTTGCCGTTCGGCGGTGAAGGCAGCAGTGGCCTCGGCCGTGAGGGCGGCCAGTACTCCCGCGAGTTCTTCACCGAACCGCGGGCGGTCACCATCCGGCTGCGCAGCTGATTCCCTGTCGTCCACGAGCGGCCGGAGCGGGTATCTCACCGCTCCGGCCGCTCGCCTTTTCTTCCAAGGAGAACACTGCCGTGACATCACCGGAACTCTGCGTCGTCGTGGGTGCGACCGGTGCGATGGGCACCGAGATCACCCTGCGCCTGGCCCGCCGCGGGCTGCGGGTCCTCGCCGTCGCCCGTAGCACCGACGACCTCGAAAAGCTCGCCGCAGCGGACGAGCGCATCGCCCCCTGCACCGCTGACATCGCCCACGACGACGCGATCGAAACGATCTCCGCCCAGGTGGATTCACCCGTGCGACTGGCGCTGTTCGCCGCCGGCCTGCCGGTGCGGGGCTCCGCCGACACGATCCCACCCGGCGACCTGGCGGTGGCGACGAACATCAAGGTCGGCGGACTGCTGCGACTGCTGCATGCCGTGCGTGACCAGCTCGTCGACGGTTCCCGGTTCGTGACCATCGCCGGCTCGCTCGGCCTCGAACCCGGCCCCCACGATGCCGCACCGGGCACGGCGAACGCCGCCGTGTTCAACATGATGCGGCAGCTCAGCGCCCTGTACGGTCCGAAGGGTGTCACCACGCATACCATCGCGCCGGGACCGGTGGACACTCCGAGGCTCCGAGCCTTCGTCGAAACGCAGTCCGCGGAAACCGGCCGGGATCCGGAGGAGATCTGGGAGCGGTACCGCGCGAAGACCACCCTCGGACGGCTGCCCACACTCGGCGAGATCGGCTGGATCGTCGAGACGCTGCTCGCCCCCGAGGCCGCCGTCCTGCACGGCTCGGTGCTCAACGTCGACGGCGGAACCCGCCACGGAATCGTCTGACCACTTCAACCGAAAGGAATTGCGGCCCGTGCCCGTCGCCCACTTCCACCTCGTCGACGGCGCCTACACGTCCGAGCAGCACCGGGAACTGCTCACCGCCGCGAGTCGCTGCTATTCCGAGGTCCTCGACTCCCCACTCGAACGAGTTCGGGCCTTCATCGTCCGATACCACCCCGACGACGTCGCCGTAGCCGGGACGATCGTCGGAGCAGGGGCACCGCCGGCGCCGTACTTCACGGCGATCGTGCTCGCCGGCCGCCCCGCGACGCAACGTCAGGAACTCGCGGCGCGGTTCACCGATCTGATCGTCGACATCCTCGGTGCGCAACGCTCGTTGGTGCGGGGACAGATCGTCGAGGTCGATCCGGCGAACTGGGCGATCGCGGGGACCGCCGCCGCGACGACCCGTGCCGGTGAGATCGCCGGTCGCGCCGGCGCGGCGCAGACCCCGAGCTAGGGCATCGGCGGCGCGTTCAGCCGCCGATGCCCTCGCGCCGTTGTCGCGGGCGTTTCTACTTGGGGACTTTCGGCAGGAGAAGCGAGATGCGCAGCTTCGAGTCGATCGTCTGCCCGAGGGCGAGGGATTGATCGAGCAGCGGACCGAGTGCCTTCACCGTGGCGTCGGCTTCGCCGAGCGTGGTGACGATCGACGCGGCCGGCGCGGCGGCGGCATTGGCCTGATCCGTCGCCGCCTGTCCGGCACCGATGATGCCCACGAGCGGTGCGTCCGCGGATTGCAGCGCGGTCCCGAGGGCGGCCAGCTGGTCCCCGAGCGAGCCGAGAGTCTGGTCGGCCCGGGTCAATGAGTCCAGTACCCCGACCACATGGGGCATGCTGTTGTTGATCGCCGCATTGGCGGGCGGTAGTTGCTGTGCTCCGTCCAGTGCTTGATCGGTGGTGCTGTCGACGATCTTCGCCTGCGCCACTCCGTCCTTGAAGATGTCGTTCGAGATGTTCAGATC
This sequence comes from Rhodococcus sp. ACS1, assembly GCF_002300155.1. Taxonomy (NCBI): domain Bacteria; kingdom Bacillati; phylum Actinomycetota; class Actinomycetes; order Mycobacteriales; family Nocardiaceae; genus Rhodococcus; species Rhodococcus sp. ACS1. The sequence goes on along the minus strand of NZ_NSDZ01000006.1, from coordinate 155,110 downwards.
GCGGGTGACGATGAGGATGCCGGCAAGTACGGCGATGGTGAATGCGAGGGCAACTGCCCAGGAGAGCCGAAGCATCGAGGATTCCGCCTTTCGAAAGGATCCGTGGTGCGCCGTCATGCAGGGGGCGCAGACGCCGGTGTGGGTGCAACGCCCAGCGGGGGCAGATTCAGGTCGTTGACCGGCGGGCCGATGACCGCGAGAAGGGGCCCAAACTCCTGAACGTGGGCGGCCTCCTCCCGAATGACCGACAAGGTGGCGGCGATCGCCGAGGCCTTCGGCCCGAGTTCGCCCAGTGAGCCGCCCACCGTCGTCAATCCTTGATGAATACCTTCCAATTGGGTCGTCACCGACCCGACCGCGGTGGACAGTCCCGCCACCGTCGGACTCGCCTGGTCGGCGCGAACGGTCACCGAGGCCACGAGATCGGGCAGCGGTTGTGCGGTGGCTCCGACAGACGAGGTGGAGGCATTGACGGTCTTCGCCAAACCGGAAAGTTCGCCGGCCTTGGTGGTGAGTCCTTCCAGATCGTCGGCGAGCGGAGTGAGCGTCTGGATATCGGTTGCCAGTTGGGCGTGCTTGGGAAGCAGGAGAGCGGACAGAGAATCGAACTGGCCGGCGGAATCGATGAGTTCGAGGCTCAACGCCGAGGGGCGGCCCAGCGGATCGCTGACATCGCGCAACGCCGGGAAGAAGCCGTTCAGCGCGCACAGGACCACAGCCGGAACGACGCCCAGGACCAGCACAACGAGAGACCATGTCTTTCTCGAGATCATCGATTTCCTTCCGGTGCGGGGATGAACGCGTCGGAAGCGGGCACGAGTGCGAGTTTGTTCGCCGTGCGGGTCAGTTCCGAATTGAGCTGAGTCGTCAGGTCGAGTGCTCGGGTGAGTTCGTCGTTGACGGTCGAAACCGTGGTGTTCGCGTCCGCGGAGACCTGGTGCAGCGAGGCGGCCGACCCTTGCAGGGTGGTTGCGACCGATTCGAGCTGACCCGCAATCTGGGTGTCGCCCTGGCCTGCTGCGACGAGCGCCTGGGCGTTGGGCAGCAGCGCGGCGAGGTGGTCGACGTCCGTAGCTGCTGCGAAATTCAGTTGTGCCAGGACTCCGTTGAGTTCGTCGAGTTGTTTGCGCGCGGTGGCGGGCGCGGTGAGATCTGCTCGCTGGGCGAAGAACTCGTTCGTCACCCGGAAGTTGTCGACCACGGTGCGTGCACTGTCTTGCACGAGGAGGCCCTTGTGGATGGTCAGCAATACCATCCCGAAGAGGACGACGGCGGTGACGGCCGCGGCGCGGCCACACCACTCGGTGACGACGGCGTACCGCGTCTGTGTCGGCCCGGATGCACCTGGTGGGTTGGTCGGCGGGCTCTTTCGTTCAGGCAGCGCCGAGGTCGGTATGTCGAAGCGCTGATAGCCGGCCAGGCCTCGGCGCGAGAGAGATGCTGGAGACAAAGTGTTGCCCTGCTGCATATCACGTCCAGTCTGATAAGGGATGGGCGGTTCGGTCGGTGGCGGTCTATCCGGGCAGGGGCAGCATCTGGTTGATCGTCTGTGCCGCCGCCACCGACCCCTCCAGGTCGCTCACCAGGCCCTGCACGATCGCGAGGAGATCGCGGCCCTGTGCACCGAACGCTTCGGCGGATGACACCAAGGGCAGCACCGTGTTCTGGACCTCACCGAGAATGGACTGGATGTTCTGCAACTGTTCGTTGGTCATCTGCGCCCCCGACGTTCCCTGGGCGAGCATCGCCGCGGCGGGGGTGATGGCCTCGTCGAGTTTGGTCAGAAGCGGCCCGAGCGCCTGTGTGGAATCCAGTGCGGTTTGTGCGGTGTGCGTGAGTTCGGTCAACTGCTGCAGTTGTCCGGTCAGTTTGTCGTTGACGTCGACGATGTCCTGAGAGACACCGATACTGGTCACGTTGACCTGCTGCTGATTGTCGAGTCGGTGATTGAGGTTGTACACGACGAAGGTCAGCAGTCCCAGGACACCGACCGCGACGATCGCGAGGACCATGCGTGCCGGGCCACCGCGGCGTCCGAAGAAGATCACAATAGTTCCTTACTTTCCTGACAGGTCGTTCGCGGACTCTTCCGCCGAGACGCGGGCGTTGTGCACTTCCTCGGCCGTCGACCGTGCGTCGTCGAGAATCGAGGCGAGCGTGGCGCGGTTGCCGGTCAACGCCGCAGTCGCACCGTCGACCGGTGGCTGGAGGGTGTTGATCTGTGCGGTCAGAGTGTCAAGGGATGCCACAAGGTCGTCGACATTTGTACCGGCCTGGTCCAGAGTGTTCTGAACGTCTCCGCTGATTTGACCGATCAGCGTATTGAGTTCCGCTGCAACGGTGGCATCGGTTTCTTGGACGCTGGCCAGTGCCGCCCTCATCTTGTCGAGGGCGGCGAACGCGGAGAGAGTGACCTTTTCGTGTTCGACGAGTTCGGCGAGCGCGGGGTTGTAGTTGTTGGCGGACACCACCGCCTGGTCGAGCCGATACGGTGTCGCGGTCAGGTCGTGGATGCGGGGGTAGAGGTAGAAGGCGGTGATCGGGATCAGAGCGAGCAGGACGATGCCCCGCAGAACTTTCGTCCGAGTGGAGGCGCGACGCGGTTCGGTGTCTGATCGACGATTCGGAACTGGAGAGGAAGCAAGCGGGACGGTCAGCTGGTCGTCGAATTCCCTGCCGGCACCACCGTGAGGGCCGGTGAACGCGGTCATGTCGGGCTCGCAGACAGTAGGGCGATCGTGTGTAGCACGGTCGCGGCATGGGCAAAGAGTCCCTTGACGACCAGCCGGCGGGTCAGGATCGCCGCGAGCAATCTCCCGCCGCGACCGGTCACGAGGCCGACTGCACCGAGTGGCCCCACCTTCCCTGGTAGCTGGGCGATGAGGTCGAGGTGTTTGTCGGTGACGATCAGGACCACGTCCGGCGGTCCGACGAGACCGTTGTAGACCACAGCCTCGTCGTCCCCGCACACGATCGTGCACGCGCTGTCGGTATCCGCACTGACGATCGCCACGGGTCGGGCGATTTTGTGCGCCAACTCGATACGTGAGGGGGCTGCCTCGAGGTTCTCCCCGAGGTGAGTACCGATCAGGCCTGCGATGCTGTTGGCATCGGGTCCGTCGTACAGGGAAACCGCGTACTTGGTGTGTTCGATTGTCGTCAATGTCAGCCTTTCGATGTTGGGTAATCGTTCGGCGTTGCGGCCTGTGACGCTGGGGAGCTGTCGACGGGCCAGGCGGGTTCGGTCCGGGCACGAGGATGGGGCCGGTGCAGATACCGGCCCCATCGTCGATCGGGCGTCGCCGGGATGCTCCCGCTGTCAGGGTCTAGGCGATGAGATCCTCGCGTCCGGCGTCCTTGAGGTCCTGGATGTAGATCGGGAACAGGAACTTGGTACTGGGAACCAGCTTGAGCACCTTCATGATCTGTCCCTCGGCCTTGACGGTGCCCGTCGTGAGAGCCATCGTCATATTGAGCTTGCCCTGCCAGAACTTGTTCGCGTTCTCCGAACTCATCCTCAGCGTGGCGTTCGGAGTGACACCGCCTTCCGCGACACTGGAATAGACCTTGTTGTTGGGCATGTCGAGGACGACCTCACAGACGGGGTCGTGGCACGAGACGAGCAGAACGGCGCCGGTGGCGGTGAGCTTGGGACCGAGCTTTTCGTCCAGGTAAGCCTTTTCGAAAATGCCTCCGACGAACTTACGCAGGTCGGTGGGGTCGGTGAATGCGAGCATTGTTCTCTGCTTTCTCTCTGATGGGTGTTGCTTGCAAGGGTTGAGTCGGTTCTGCCCGGGTAAGGCCAGGTGTCCGGTGCGAAAGGTCAAGTTCAGTCGTCGATCCGCAGAGCCGCGACCGGGCACAACTTGACCGCCGCTTCCACCTTCGGGCGAAGAGCCTCGGCGGGAGCGTCGTCCAGGACGATCACCTCGTCGCCGTCATCGTTGAGGTCGAAGACTTCGGGGGCCGCGATGACGCATTCGCCGTGCCCTTCGCATCGGTCGTAGTCGACGTGGATGTCCATGCCCGAATCTCCCTTTCGTCTGCACAGGTGGCTCGGGGAGACCCGGTGGCTGTGGGGCAGTTCAGCTCACCGAGCAACCGTTGTGTGCGGAGTGTGTGGATGGGTTCAGATCGGCGCCCGGCGCCTGCGGCTATCGGACCGACAGATTCTCCCGCTGCGCCGGAGACTGAATGATTGCGCGTGGGCGTCGCCGCAGGATGCCTGTGAGCAGTGCCAGCACACCGAGGACCAACAGGACGATCGGTGCGACCACACTGATCAGGTTCAACTGCATTGCCTGGGACTTGGCCGAGGCCGCTGCGTCGCTGATCGACTGGTCGTTGAGAGCGGTGTCGATGGACAGGACGGGCATCACGGGAACCAACTGGCCGCCGATCTCCACATTCGCGATGATCTGCTGGTTCAATTGCGCATCGATCGGTGAGCCCAAGGTCTGGTCGGCGGCGAGGTTGATGCGGGTGACCGCGGTATACGTGAACGGCACCGGATCGGCGAGCTGACCGAGGGCCCCACCGAGACTCTGCTGCACGTCCGCCGGCAGCAGGGGCGCGAGGGACCCGACCAGCGATTTGGGCAGCGCAGGCGGCAGCGTCCCTGCGATGGCGGGATCACGCAAGGCGCCCTTCGCCTCCACTGTGTAGTTGAGTACGTCCCGGCCGGAAACGTTGCCCGAGTCGACGTACGTCATCGGGACCGTGGTTCTGGTCGCGGAGTCGTAGTACTGGTAGCTCGCTGCCGGGTCCGGGTGCAGCGGAAGAGCGATGGTCATGCCGCTGTGCGGTTCGACCCCCTCACCGGAGTCACCTGCCGCCGCGTCCATCGTCTTGCGGTCGATGGCGTAGGTGTGGTTGGACGGCACGGAGAGGCCGGGTGCCGCGAGGGTGATGTCGTCATGAGCGAGCGCCGTGTCACCGTCGGTGCTCGACACGTAGATGTGACGATCAATGGTCACGGGAACATCCGACGCGACCACATTGGCGATGTCGCCGGCCTGCAGGGCTTGGGCGTTGAGCAGCGTGCCGGTCCCCTCGTAGACGGGATTGACATCGAGGTCACCGGGCAGCTTTGACAGCATGGGCACCAGCACGAACCGCAGGAGGGCGGCAAGAGCGATGAACAGCACTCCCACGACTACAAAGATTTTCGAAGATCGTCTGACAAGCATCGACCGGTCCTTCATGTATTCGAACGGTAGGTGAGGATGCGCCCGCAATAGCCACCGGAATTGGAACGCCTGCTCGGCCGTATCGATCTTGCAGACCGGTGTGTGAATGGCAGTCCGTCGGTTCGTTGGGTAACCCTCAACCGTGGTCACGGCGGAACACTGCCGAGACACCACTGCTTCGGTCCAGGGCTGTCCGCATATCCCGATCAATCGCGCGGAAACCGCGGGACCATTGCCGTGATGCCGGACACAACAACCGAAACTTTGTGACTGAGTACACAAATGCAATTCGGTTGGCGCCGATGCTCCGCGATCACACCGATCCAGCGGTCCGGGACAATAGCTACATTACCGCCGCACTCGTCCCGACATCGTGGCGCCGACACCATTTCGTCACGCACCGACACACACTGACTTCGGCGCCGATCCCAGCGCCGAACCGCAAAGGACAGGCCCGTGTGATGAACAGCTTTGATTCCGCGATCGTCGAATTCGCCTGCCGATGGCTGCCCTACGGCACTCCCCCGCCAGAGGAGTTGCTCACCCAATTCAGCATGACGAGTACGAGATACGAGCAGCAGCTCAGCCGGATCCTGGACGACTGTCCCTCACACATTCCCCTCGATACGCGACGCAAGCTGGCTACGCCTCGCTGAACGCCAAGCAGCACCGACGCGCGCGACGGCGTCCCCCGTGTGACATCGGCTTCCCCCTGCCAGGCAGGGGCACGGGCACCAGCGGCACACTCAACACGCACGATGAAGAAGGTCTCCCCATGAATTCTCCCGAACCGATCGTCGTAGTCGACGGCGCGAGGACCCCGATCGGCAGCTTCGGTGGTGCGTTCAAGGACGTGCCCGCCCACGAACTGGGTGCCACCGCCGTCAAGGCGGCACTGGATCGTGCCGGGGTGCCGGGCGGCGACATCGACGAGGTGGTGATGGGCTGCATCGGTCAGGTCGGGCCGGACGCCTACAACGCCCGCCGCGTCGCCCTCGCCGCCGGACTTCCGGAGAAGACCCCGGCGTATACCGTCAACCGGTTGTGCGGGTCCGGTCTGCAGGCGGTGTGGTCGGCGGCGCAGCAGATGCGCTGGGGTGGGGTGAACTTCGCCCTCGCCGGCGGCGACGAGAGCATGTCGCGGATGCCGTTCTACGACTTCTCGGCGCGCTCCGGGTACAAGCTCGGTGACCGCGCACTGGTGGACGGCACGGTCGCGATTCTGACCGACCCGTTCGGTGGGGTGCACATGGGCCGCACCGCCGAGGCCGTGGCCCGCACGTACGACGTCAGCCGGGAGCAGCAGGACGAGTTCGCCGTCGAATCCCAGCGCCGCGCCGCCACCGACACCGCGCGGGCGGCGTTCGCCGAGGAGATCACCCCGGTGCAGATCGGGGGCCGCCGTCCCAAGACGGTCGACGTCGACGAGCACCCCAAGCCCGACACCACCCTCGAAACCCTGGCGAAGCTGCGGCCGGCGTTCGAGGAGGGCGGGTCGGTGACCGCCGGCAACGCGTCGGGGATCAACGACGGCGCCGCGGCGCTGGTGCTGGCCACCGAGTCCGCCGCCCGGGAGAAGGGCCTGACCGGGCTGGTGACCCTCGAGGCGGTCGCGACGGCGGCGATGGACCCGGCGCTGATGGGATACGCCCCCGTGCTGGCGTTGCAGAATCTGTTCGAGCAGACCGGCACCACCCCCGGTGATATCGACGTGATCGAGCTGAACGAGGCGTTCGCGTCGCAGGCGGTCGCGGTGATCCGGGACGCGAAGCTCAGCCCGGAGAAGACCAACCCGTACGGCGGGGCGATCGCGCTGGGTCACCCGGTCGGGGCGACCGGGGCGATCCTGAGCCTGCGGATCGCGAAGGACATGGTGCGCCGCGACCTCGAACTGGGCATCGTCACCATGTGCATCGGCGGCGGCCAGGCCCTCGCCGCCCTCTTCAAGCGCATCTGACCCCGCATGTGAGTGGCAAAGCGTGCCCGCACACGCTTTGCCACTCACGTCAGGTGATGCGGTCGGCGTGGGTGTAGATATTCATGGTGGTGCCGCGCAGGAACCCGATGAGGGTCAGCCCGGTGTCGTGGGCGAGGTCGATCGCCAGCGACGACGGCGCGGACACCGCCGCCAGGATCGGGATCCCTGCCATCACCGCCTTCTGCACGAGTTCGAACGACGCCCGCCCGGACACCAGCAGAACCATGCCTCGCAACGGAACCCGGCCCTGTTCGATGGCCCAGCCGATCAGCTTGTCGACCGCATTGTGCCGCCCCACGTCCTCTCGCACCGCCAGCAACTGCCCGTCGGCGGTAAACAACCCCGCCGCATGCAAACCCCCGGTCGTGTCGAACACCTTCTGCGCCGCCCGCAACCGGTCCGGCAGTCCCGCGATGGTAGTCGTGTCGACCCACACCTGGTCGCTGGCCGGCGAATGCCTGGTGCGCTGCCGGATCGCATCGAGCGAGGCCTTCCCGCAGACGCCGCACGAGGAGGTGGTGTAGAAGTTGCGTTCGATACCGGTATCGGGCAGGAGCACCCCGGTTGCCAGGTCGACATCGAGGACGTTGTAGGTGTTGACACCGTTGTCGTCGACGCTGTTGCAGTAGCGAATCGACGCGATGTCCGCGCGGTCAGCGATGATGCCCTCGGTCAGCAGAAACCCCTGCGCCAGTTCCATATCCGAGCCAGGTGTCCGCATCGTCACCGCTAGCGGCACCCGGTTCACCCGGATCTCGAGGGGCTCCTCGGCGACCACGGTGTCGACGCGGGTGCGCCGCTGCTCACCGTCGATGCGGCTGACGGGACGTCGCGTGGTTACTCGGCCCACTGCGACCATCTCGCTGGCGCCGGCCGACTACAGACCGTGGCATTGGCCTCCTCGCGTGGGCCGGACGGTGAGTCGAAGTGGGGAGGTCGGCGTCCGACGCTGCGGACGAACAGGTAGATGAACGCCGCGAACGCGTGCAGGATGAGCGACAGCACAATTGGCCCTTCTCGAGACCCCGCGTTGCCGGGGCCACATTGATGAAGATCAGCCCCGCCTCTCGAGGCGGATCGTGACCGCCTTCGACACCGGCGTGTTCGACTTTTTCGCGACGTGATCGAGCGGGATCAGCGGATTCGTCTCCGGATAATAGGCCGCCACATTCCCGACCGGGGTCGGGTAGGGCACCAACCGGAAATCCTCCGCCCGCCGCTCCTGCACCGTCCCGTCCGGGGTTTCCCATTCGGAGACCAGGTCCACCCGATCCCCATCGGCGTACCCGAGGGCGGTGATGTCGAGTTCGCTGATGAACAGCACCCGCCGTCCGCCCTTCACCCCGCGGTAGCGGTCGTCGAGACCGTAGATGGTGGTGTTGTACTGATCATGCGAGCGCATGGTCTGCAGGATCAGCCTGCCTTCCGGCACCGGCACCCAGGACAGGTCGTTGACGACGAAATTCGCCTTCCCCGTGTCGGTGTCGAAGCGGCGCTCGTCGCGGGGTGGGTGCGGCAACCCGAATCCGTCGGGTTGGCGGACCTTGGTGTTGAAGTCCTCGAACCCCGGAATCACCCGCGCGATACTGTCGCGGATGCGGTCGTAGTCGGCGGTGAACGCCGCCCACGGCACCGCATGCCCCGGCCCGAACAACGCCTGCGCGATCCCGCACACGATCGCGACCTCGCTGCGCAACTGCTCGCTCGCGGGGGTGAGGCCGCCGCGGGAGAGGTGCACCATCGACATCGAATCCTCGACCGTCACCTGCTGCTTGCGACCGTTCTGCACGTCCTTGTCGGTGCGCCCGAGCGAGGGCAGGATCAGCGCGGTCCGCCCGGTCACGAGGTGGGAGCGGTTCAGTTTCGTCGACACCTGCACCGTCAACGCACAGTTGCGTAGCGCCGCCTCGGTGGTCTCGGTGTCCGGGGTCGCGGAGACGAAGTTGCCGCCCATCCCGATGAACACCGACGCCGTCCCGTCCCGCATCGCCCGGATCGAATCGACGGCATCGAGGCCGTGCGTGCGCGGGGAGCGGATCCCGAATTCCGCATCCAACGCCGCCAGGAACGGTTCGGGCATCTTCTCCCAGATCCCCATCGTCCGGTCACCTTGGACGTTGGAGTGCCCGCGCACCGGGCACACCCCGGCCCCGGGTTTGCCGATCATCCCGCGCATCAGCAGCAGGGCGACCGCGTCCTGGATGGTGGCGACCCCGTGGGTCTGCTGCGTCAACCCCATCGCCCAGCAGATGATGGTCTTCTTCGAGGAGATCAGTGCCGCCGCCGTCTGCTCGATCTGCTCGAGCGTCAACCCGGTGGCGGCGATGACGGTGTCCAGGTCGACGGTGTTGCGGATGTGGGCGGCGTAGTCGTCCCACCCGGCGCAGTGCTCGGCCAGGAAGGCGTGGTCGAGGACGGTGCCGGGGGCGGCGTCTTCGGCGTCGAGGACCAGTTTCGCCAACCCCTGGAACAGGGCCTGGTCGCCGCCGATCCGGATCTGCAGGAACTCGTCCGCGATGGCCACGCCGTCCCCGACCACGCCGTGCACCTTCTGCGGGTCCTTGAACCGCAGCAACCCGGCCTCCGGCAGCGGGTTGATCGCGATCACCCTCGCCCCGTTCGCTTTCGCCTTCTCCAGGGTGGACAGCATCCGGGGGTGGTTGGTGCCCGGATTCTGGCCGGCGATCAGGATCAGATCCGCGTTCTCCAGGTCGGGGACCGACACCGACCCCTTCCCGATCCCGATCGTCTCCACCAACGCACTACCCGACGATTCGTGGCACATGTTCGAACAATCCGGCAGGTTGTTCGTCCCGAACGCCCGGATCATCAACTGATACACGAACGCCGCCTCATTACTGGTGCGCCCGGAGGTGTAGAACACCGCCTCGTCCGGCGATCCCAGACCCCGGAGTTCCCCGGCGATCAACGCGAACGCCGCCTCCCACCCGATCGGCTCGTAATGCGTGGCCCCCGGCAGCAGCACCATCGGATGCGTCAGCCGGCCCTGCTGCCCCAACCAGAACTCGGTCCGGCCCAGCAACTCCGCCACCGAATGCTGGGCGAAGAACTCCGGGGTCACCGTCCGGGTCGTGGCCTCCTCGGCGACCGCCTTCGCCCCGTTCTCACAGAACTCCGCATGCTTACGGTGCCCCGGAGTCTCCGGCCACGCACACCCCGGACAGTCGAACCCGTGCCGCTGATTCAGCCGGAAGAAGGTCCGCGCCGTACGCACCGGACCCATCTGCTCCACCCCACGCTTGAGCGAAACCAACACCGCAGGAACACCCGCCGCATAGGACTTCTCGTGCGTGACGACGACATCATCCTCGTCGATATCGGGCATGTGGTGGGGCATGTCAGCGCTTTCGTTGAAGGCGGTCAAGAGAGTGAGGGTCGGGACCGGGCGACTAGTGGACGGAAGCGTTCGAACGTCGTCTTCGTTCACGCCGCTCCAGCAGCTGCTCGTGCAGTGTGGCCCGGTCTCCGGGTGCGAGGTGACGGGAGGACACGCTGCCGAGAATTCTGACAAGGTGCTGATCGAATCGGAGTTCCGTCATACCGAAGTCGACCAGGATTTCTTCGGACGGAGGCCCTCCGTACGGCAACCAGCGACACGCGAATTCGAGGATCGTCGAATCCTGACTGTCCACGCCCTGTCCCCCTCAGTCCTCCGCGAACTTACGCCGACTCGCCGTCCGGTCCACCGATGTTGCCGCGTGACATCATTGCCCCGGCATCGTTGCCGGAACTGCCGAACACACAGCCCTCGGAGGCCACGGCGAAGTCGGTTAATCGGGACAGAGCGCGACACCGCTGATCTGGGTCGAAACGGAGATGCTCCGGAAGACGGAGCTATCACGCACGAGCGTGGCGTGCGGACTTATGTCAGTTTCTCGGCGACGCGAAGCGCGTCCGTCGTGCCTGTCACATCGTGTACCCGAACACCCCAGGCGCCAGCGCGAGCCGCGAGGACGGAGATGACCGCGGTGGCGGTGTCACGTTTGGTGGTGCTCCTGTCGTGATTGCCTTCTCTCAGCAATGCACCGAGGAAGCGTTTGCGTGACGCTCCGATCAGGACTGGATACCCGAGCGAACACAGTTGGCGAAGATCGGCCAAAAGGGCCCAGTTGTCGTCGCTGTTCTTGCCGAATCCCAAGCCGGGGTCGACAATGATCGATTCGCGTGACACGCCTGCGGCGAGCGCGCGAGTAGTCGCGGTGTCGAGATCGGAGAGAACTCGAGCGACGATGTCCTCCACCGGTCGTGCGATGTGCCTACGCGAGTCGCGCCAGTGGGTGATGATCAGTCGAACTCCGGATTCTGCCGCCACGGCATACATTTTCGGGTCCGCACAGCCGCCCGAGACGTCGTTGATGTAGGTGGCGCCGGCCCGTGTTGCCGCGGCTGCCGTGTCCGCGCGCATCGTATCCACGCTGACCGCGACACCGCGTGCCGCCAGTTCCTCGATGACGGGGATGACGCGGGACCGCTCGACCGGCCCGGATACCCGGTGTGCGCCAGGTCGCGTTGATTCTCCCCCGACGTCGACTATATGTGCCCCCGCGTGATGGAGGCGAAGCCCGTGGGCCACAGCCGAGGAGGCGGCGAGAAATCGGCCGCCGTCGGAAAACGAATCGGGGGTGACGTTGAGAATGCCGAGAACGGTTGTGCCTGCCGATTCCGGACGACAGGTGCTGATCGTCGCGAATGGCTTCGATTCAGCGGGTAGCGCTGAGAGCGTGGAAGTCACGTAGTCGGGGCCTTCCGTTCGGCAGCTTCGACGATATTCGCCAGGAGCATGGCGCGGGTCATCGGACCCACACCTCCCGGCATCGGTGTCAGGTACCCCGCGACTCCCCATGCGTCGGGCGCGATGTCGCCGACGATGCCCTCTTCGGTTCGTGTAATACCCACGTCCAGGACCGCGGCACCCGGTTTGATGTCGGAGCCGGTGATGAGCGCGGGGCTACCGGCTGCCCCGACAACAATGTCGGCGCCGCGTAGGTGTGTGCGGATATCGCGCGTCCCTCTGTGGCAGAGGGTCACGGTGGCGTTCTCGGTTTCCCTGGTGAGGAGAAGTCCGAGTGGCCGCCCGACGGTGATGCCGCATCCGACGACGACAACTTCCGCCCCGTCGAGGGGGATGCTGTAGCGGCGCAGGAGTTCGACGATGCCCCGGGGTGTGCAGGGCAGCGGTCCCGCAGCACCGAGAACCAGGCGACCGAGGTTCACCGGGTGCAGGCCGTCAGCGTCTTTGTCCGGGTCGACGCGCTCGAGGAGTGCGGTCCGGTCGATATGTGCTGGTAGTGGGAGTTGAACGATATATCCGGTACACGCCATTTCGCTGTTGAGATCATCGAGGGCTGCTAGCGCATCTGCCGTGCTCGCGCTTGCGGGAAGGTTGATCTTGAACGAGGACAGACCGATCTCGGCGCAATCGCGGTGTTTGCCGGCAACGTAGGCCCTGCTGGCCGGGTCCTCACCGATCAGTACCGTTCCGAGTCCGGCAGAGACCGATCGGGCCTCCAGTGCCGATACCCGTCCGGCCAGTTCGCTGCGGATGTCCTTAGCTGCAGCTTTGCCGTCGAGCACCACCGTGGGCCCGATCATCGTGGACGAGAGTGCGCTCACCGAACATCCCCTTTCGTGAGAGTGACGCAGGACCGCACAGATGACCGCGGCCTGCGGATGCGGGCGCGTTCGCGCCGCTCTACTTCGCCGTCAACGCTAGGCCGGGTGCCTATCGGTCAGGCAGCGGCGTCCGACGTGAAGTCACGGCCGATCTCGGTGGGCATCGCTAGGTCAATTGACGCGCCGGCCGCTGCTCCGACTGTCCCGGGGCGTCCTACCATGGATCGAGTGAACAGCAGGTCGATCGTGGACGCGATTGCAATCGGGGTTGCGGTCGTCGATGACGTCGGCCGGTTCGTCTCCGTCAACTCCGCCGGGGCTCTCATACTCGGCGCCGCGACACCGGATGAACTGCCTGGTGTGCAGAGCCCGTTCGAGATCGGATCTGAATCCCCGGGATCCGATGCTGACGCCGAACGCGTCGGATACTGGGACGTCGGCCTCGAGGACTTCGTCATGCTCTCCTACCAATTCGGTTCCGACACGGCCGACGGGACGGTCGTGACGTTCCGTGATGTCACCGATCAACGGCGTCAGCAACGTCGCGTTGCCGCCTTGGCACGCACGGCGTCGAACATGGCGGCACAACGATCGGTCACCACGTCGGTGCTCGATGCAATGGCGTGGGAAGTTCAGCAGTCCGAGGGCGTCGCCGCTGCCCAGTTCATTACGGTGGCACCGGCGACCAGACGGCTGCAGGTGATGGGAGCTGCGGGCTTCGCGGAGGTGCACACCTTCTTCGACCTGCTCATGGCGTCACATCGCCGCGGCGCGAACCTGGCCACCTACGAGGTGATGGACCGCGGACAGCAGATTGTGTATCCGCACCGGCGAGCCGAGATGCTGGCCGATCCCGATTGGCAGCCGATCCACGCCTATATCTCTCAACTCGAATGGGACGACTTCGTCTGTACACCCTTGATGACTCGAGGTAAGTCCGTCGGTGTCCTCAACGTCTACATGGAACCGAGCTACCACGCCGGACACACCATGCTCGACTTTTTCGCAGCGATGGCCGACCAAGCTTCTCTGGCAATCGATTACGCCACTCTATTGGAGCGCGATCGGATCGCTGTGCGCAGGGAAGAACGCAAGCGACTGGCCCGAGATCTTCACGATTCCGTCGTTCAGCAAGTCTTCTCGATCGGAATGCAGGCTCGCGCGCTGCAGAGGATGGCCACCAAAGGCCCCGAACCGCTCGCCACCGACATCGGCCGGATCGCTGCCGAGGTCGGGGAGCTGAGCCAGGCGGTTCAGCACGATCTGCGGGGGGTTGTACTTGCTCTGCAGCCGTCGATGGCCGCCGAGATGGGGCTGTCGGCCGCCTTGCACCTGCTCGCCGAGAAGATCACGCGGCGTACCGACATCCAGATCGAGTTGTCAGTCAGTCCGGAGCTCGACGACGACGATGCGGATTTCGTCGAAGACGTCTATCAGGTCGTCAGCGAATCGCTGCACAACGCGGTCAAACACGCCGCTCCGTCGACCGTTCTCGTATCCATTGAGATATCCGACGGTCCTCGCGTTGTCCGGATCGAGATCATCGACGACGGCTCCGGCTTGACGAACACGTCGTCGACCCCGGGCGGATACGGGCTGACATCGATGCGTGAACGCGTCACCAGGTGGTCCGGGCACCTTGATGTCACGCCGAACGATTCCGCCCGAGGTACCCGGGTCACTGCGACTCTCGTGCCGCCCCCGCCCCATCCCGACCAAACGACAAGGTAGAGAACAGATGGACGACTCGACCACTACCATTCGTGTCCTCGTGATCGACGATCACGCGGTCGTCCGTCGCGGAATCGCCAGCTTCCTCGCCTCTACGGACGACATCATCGTCGCCGACGAAGCCGGCGACGGAGTTGAGGCATTGGAGAAGCTCGCCGCGATGTCGGCGCACCACCAGCTGCCCGACGTCGCCCTGCTCGATCTCGTCATGCCGCGAATGGACGGAGTGGAGACCGCGAAGCAAATCGCCTCCCGCTACCCGGGTGTCCGCGTGGTCGTGTTGACCAGCTTCGGGGAGACCGAGCGGGTACATACTGCTCTCGCCAACGGGGCCTCGGGATACCTGCTCAAGGATGCCGACCCGTCCGAGGTCGAGTCGGCTATCCGAGCGTCAACGCGCGACGAGGTCTTTCTCGACACCGCGATCGCCCGTCAGCTGACCCATCAGATGGTCACGCCGGTGGCCGGCCTCCGCTCGTTGAGCACTCGCGAACGTGACGTCCTCGTCCTCGTCGGGCGAGGCCTGTCGAACCGGGCCATCGCCAAGGAACTGTCGATCAGTGAACGCACAGCTCGCACGCACGTATGCAACGTCCTGGCGAAGATGCATCTGAACTCGCGAACCCAGGCCGCCCTCGTCGCGGTGCGCGAAGGGCTTGTCCAGCTCTGAGACGCCACAGTTCACGCTCCCAGGCACGCAACACGATGGCTGGGGGTCGTTCGATCACTCTGCCGGCTCACCAGCCACGAGTCCGCAAAGACCCAGCAGGGTCCGCACAGAACGAGTTCATCCTCCGGAAGGCGTGACAAAAGCACTCGCCGTGAGGTTTCTCGCGCGTTCCACTGTCGGAGATCAAACTTCGCGATCTTCGGCCACTAGCGTCCCTACCAGGCGATCGTCGTGTCGTAAGCCATGTGCTCCCAGCACAAGACCGGGGCCACGTTTGGCGCCCTGGCATATGGTCCAGATCACATTCGCCCCCTAGTCTTGGTCGCGTAACCGGCTATCGACAGCTGAAACAGACACCCACAGGCTCGATCGCTCGACATTCTCGCCCCTGCCGGACCGGCCAGCGAGCTCCGCGAACGAAGTGGGCAGCTCTCGATAGGTCAGGTGACTGCGGAACGTGGTTCAGCTTCCGTCGCCTGATCGGGCGCGGCGGCACCTCTCTTCTGCAAACGACGTTCGTCGAAAGTTGACATCCTCCAAGAAGGAACGATCGCTATGAGCTTTACTGAAGCAGACTTTCCTGACGTGGACCTGGCCACGTTCAAGCACCGTCCATACCTCGACAGGTTGAAGGTCCTCACGCGCCATTGGGCCGAGTTCGGTGTCGGGACTCCGTGGAGCGTGCACATGCTGTACGTCGCCAAGATAGTTACGTATCTCTTCACCGGAGTGGTGATCGCCAGTTTCACGAGCGGTTTCGGCGGCTTCTGGGATATCGGAGCCTTCTGGACCCAACCGATCTTCTATCAAAAGATGCTGCTGTGGACCATGCTGTTCGAGTTCCTCGGGCTCGGAGCGTCCTCTGGACCGCTCGCATTCCGCTTCTCGCCACCGATCGGCGGAGTCTTGCATTGGTTGCGGCCGAACACAATCCGGCTCCCACCATGGCCGTCCGCGATCCCCTTCACGAAGGGAAGCCGGCGTACCTGGTTCGACGTTGCGACCTATCTGGGCGTGGTCGCTTCGCTGGTCACACTCCAACTGTCCGACGGCGTCTCGAAGGAAGGACAGCCCGCCGATAGCGTCGGACTGCTCGACCCGGCCCTGTTACTGCCACTGATCGTGCTGCTCGCGATCGCCGGCTTGCGGGACAAGACGCTCTTCCTGGCGGCCCGGTCCGAGCAGTACTGGGTGGCCGCCATCTTCTTCGCGTTCCTTCCCTTCGTCGAGATGATCGTCGGACTGAAGCTGATCATGATGGCAGTCTGGTGGGGTGCAGCATTCTCGAAGCTCGGCCGTCACTTTTCGTTCGTGGTCTCGGCGATGATGAGCAATGCACCATGGTTCCGCTCGCCCCGTCTGAAGCGGCGTCTGTATCGGAACTACCCGGATGATCTGCGCCCTTCCAAAGTGGCGTCGTTCATAGCGCACCAGGGAACCGTCATCGAGTTCGTTGTACCCGTTGTGTTGCTGTTCTCCTCGAATCGGCTCGTAACGATCTGCGCGTTGGTAGTCATCGTGTTCTTCCATCTCTTCATCACGTCGATGTTTCCGCTCGGAGTTCCCTTGGAATGGAACATCTTCTACGTATTCAGCGCCGTCTACCTGTTCGGGCTGTATCCCGCCGACGGTTACGGCATCGGGTCGATCTCGCCGATGCTGTTGCTCGCGCTTGTTCTCGGGTTGTCACTGTTTCCGGTTCTGGGAAACTTCTTTCCCGACAGGATCTCGTTCCTGTGGTCGATGCGCTACTACGCAGGAAACTGGGCCACCACCCAGTGGGCGTTCCGCAAGGGAAGCGAGTCCCGCCTGAACGACAAGATCGTGAAGGCTGCGCCGATCCAGGTCGATCAACTGACGTCACTGTATGGGCGCGACGTGGCTGAACTGCTTGTCGAGAAGGCGGTTGCGTGGCGATCTCTTCACAGCCATGGCAGAGCACTGACCACTCTGATCGGAAACCACGTCGACTCCTATCAGAATTACGACATTCGGGAAGGTGAATTCGTCGCCGGCGCGGTGCTGGGTTGGTCGTTCGGCGACGGGCATCTACACGGGGCACAATTGATGGAGGCGATTCAGGAGCGGTGCAGCTTCGCACCAGGTGAAGCGATTGTCGTTTACATCGAATCGCAACCCGTCCACAACTTGCGACAGCGGTATCGCGTCTACGATCTGGCGGTCGGAGAGATCGAACGTGGATATATCGACGTCGCCGACATGATCACCGCGCAACCGTGGCTCGAGGACGGACCCATCCGGGTCCATCCGCAATGGTCCCACGCCGACCACCGCAGCTCATTCGGGAAGGGTGTTGTCGAAGCATGACCACCGCACTAGTGGTCGGCGCAGGGCCCAATGGTCTGGCTGCAGCCGTCACGCTCGCCCAACACGGCGTCGAAGTGACCGTAATCGAGGCCGCCGAGACCATCGGGGGCGGTACGCGAAGCAGCGAACACACCGTCCCCGGGGTATTGCACGACGACTGCTCGGCAGTCCATCCAATGGGCGCCGGCTCCCCGTATCTTCGAACCCTCGATCTCGATTCGCACGGGCTCGAGTGGAAGTGGCCGGAGGTCGACGCCGCGCACCCACTCGACACCGGCAGCGCGGGAGTGCTGCTCCGCTCCCTCGACGACACTGCACACCTGCTCGGCGCCGACGGTCGGCGGTGGCGCCAACTGTTCGGTCCGCTGGCCAGTCGATTCGACGACCTCGCGCAGGATCTGTTGCGGCCGATTGCTCACGTGCCCCGCCATCCCGGTGCGCTTGCGCAGCTCGGGCTGCGCGCGTTGCCGCCGGCAGGGACGTTGGCGCGCGTATTCCAATCCGAGGAGGCGAGGGCTCTCTTCGCCGGAATCGCCGCGCATGTCATTCACCCGCTCACCCGCCCGGCGACGTCGTCGGTCGGCGCGATGATGATCGCGGCGGCGCACACCTACGGTTGGCCGGTAGCGGCCGGCGGGTCGCAGTCGATCACAAATGCTCTCGCCTCGCTCCTCGGATCGCTCGGCGGAAAGATCGAGACCGGTCAACCAGTGCGCTCGCTGAGTGACCTGCCGCCATCGGACATCGTGATGCTCGATCTTGCGCCGCGAGGTGTTGTCGATATCGCCGGCGACCTTCTACCGGCCCGAGTTCGCCGCGCGTACAGCCGATATCGGTACGGGCCCGGTGCCTTCAAGGTCGACCTGGCGGTCGACGGTGGTGTCCCATGGATCAATGAACACTGCCGTCGAGCGGGCACGGTACATCTCGGCGGG
Organism: Rhodococcus sp. ACS1; assembly: GCF_002300155.1. Lineage (NCBI taxonomy): Bacteria > Bacillati > Actinomycetota > Actinomycetes > Mycobacteriales > Nocardiaceae > Rhodococcus > Rhodococcus sp. ACS1. The sequence continues at coordinate 136,645 of NZ_NSDZ01000006.1, read as the reverse complement.
AACCTTGCCGAGATCATTGCCTCTGAACGTGATATTGCGCGGGGAATTATGCCCTCGCGCCCGTTCGTCTTGATCGGCCAGCAGTATCTTGCCGATCCAGACCGTTCGAACGGTGACGTCCATCCGATCTGGGCGTATGCTCACGTACCCCATGGGTACAGTGGCGATGCAACGGATGCCATCATCGGCCAGATCGAACGGTTCGCGCCCGGAACGCGCGAACGGATCGTGGGTGCCTTCAGTAGATCGACAGCTGCGATGAGCGTCTACAACCCGAACTATGTCGGCGGCGATATCATCACCGGCGAGAACAATCCCGTTCAGTTGGTGTTGCGCCCCCGTATTGCCGTCGATCCCTATCGCACTGGAATCGACGGCGTCTACATCTGTTCGGCCGCAACACCTCCAGGTGCTGGAGTGCACGGGATGTGCGGACATAATGCGGCCCTCGCAGCGCTACGGAACCGAGGGAGGTGACAGTGCCTTGTCCGAGACAGCCGATCGGTCCGCCGAGCGCAACAACAGGGTGATCCGAGAGATCGCCGATCGTGTCATTCCCCATCAAGCAGAATTCGCCGAGGGATTACTCGCTTCCATCATCACAGACATGCCGTCGGTCGTTCCGGATCGCGAATATCGCGACATGCTCCGGGTAAGCGTCATCGAGAACACGATGGTCCTCCTCGATGCGCTTCGTGCCAATGTCGACCCGGTGAGTATCTCGCCTCCGCCCGGTGCGGTCACATATGCACGCGGACTTGCTCGGCGCGGCGTTTCCCTGGCCGACCTGTTGCGGATCTATCGGGTGGGTCAAGCCCAGTTCACCGGAATCTGCCTTGACGTGGCCGACGGCCTGGACGAGGCCAACGACTTGCGGGCGGTGAAAACAGTGATTGACACAGTAGCGACTTACCTCGACCACGTATGTGAATGCATCACTGTCGATTTCGAGGAGGAGCGCGAACGGTGGATTCATAGCCGCAGCGGATTGAAGCAGCATTGGATATCTCGGCTGTTGGCCGGAACGGTGGCCGATACGGCGGAGGCGCAGCGGGCCATCGGTTACCCGCTCTCGGGAACCCATCTGGCCGTCGATGCGTGGATTATTGCAGATCGCGCGCAGGTGACGGCGTCGGTCGAGGTTCTCGACCGCTTCCATGACCTGTTGACGACAGCGGCTGCTCGAGCTAGCACGGTGTCAGTTCATACCGACGAGGCAGCCATGACGATCTGGGTGTCACTGCGCGAACCGGAACGGAATCTCATCGCCAGGCTGAAAGCCCTGCTCGACGCTGATCCGCTCCCGGTCCAGGTGGCCACGGGGCTGCCGGGTGACGGTGTCGATGGCTTCCGCTGTTCGTACGACCAGGCAGCACGCGTGAGGAAGCTCGCTGAATCGGCCCGGCCTGGGCCACCTCAGATCCTCACGTTCGCCGATGTTGCCCCCGTCGCGATGATGACGGGCGACGTCGCCGAGTTACGCTACTTCGTGGGAGCAACCCTCGGCCCGTTGTCAGCCGATACCGAACGTGCACATGAACTCCGTGAAACACTGCGCGTCTACCTCGCATGCAATCGGAGCCCCGCGGCGGCGTCCGAGCGCATGATGCTGCATCGAAATACGGTCACGTACCGGGTTCAGCAAGCATCTGAAGAGCTGGGAGGGACGCCCGAGGGAGTCGATCAGTTCACTGTATCGGCCGCTCTGGAGGTCTGCCGGTGGTACGGCAGTTCCGTGCTGTGTGCGCCGCCGTGACATCGAGGCGACGGGCCTCCGAAATGTGTGCACGGGCCGATCGTCTGGTTGCACTGCACACCAGTGGACTGCGCAGCCGTCAGGACCTGTGAACCCGCCGAACGATTCGACAGTGCCGGCTCTACCAGGGTTGCGGCAGTGCGTAGTTCATCGACGTATCGGCGAACCTCCGGTCGCCGAAAGCGCGAGCTGGGGACTAACCGACTACACATGAATCAGTGTCCGAGAGCGCAAACCTCTGACGCATAGTGACTTCCTCACCCGATTCCGGCTCACCACCGTAGCCGGGACTTCAACTCTCCGAAAGTGATCCACCGATCATGAATACTCCCGCACCAGGACACGTGCTTCGTCCGGCACCCACAAAGACCGAGTGGCACAACAGCCGGCTGGGCCGATACCTATCGAAGATCGAGGAACGCACCGACCAGCACTTCGACACCTACGAAGACGCTTGGCGATGGTCGACTACGGATCTCCAGGGCTTCTGGGAATCGATCTGCGACGAATTCGGCGTCAGCGCGCACACACCGCACTCTGCTGTGCTCGCGGACCCGACGATGCCGGGGGCACAGTGGTTCCCAGGTACCACACTCAACTACGCAGAACACATCCTGCGAGAGCTGTCGGCGCGACCAGACAGGGTGATGGTCCTCTCGCGTAGCCAAACCACGGGCAACGTCGAATGGACCGGTGCACGCCTGATCGCGGAGATCGGACGCATCCAGTCCGGTCTGCGCCGATTGGGCATCGGGCGCGGGGACCGTGTCGTGGGCTACCTGCCGAACGTCCCCGAAGCCGTCGCCGCGTACCTCGCTACCAGCGCGGTGGGAGCGGTGTGGAGCTGCGTTCCGCCGGAGATGGGGGCGAGTGCGGCACTACAACGCATCAGCCAGCTCGATCCGTCGTTGGTCATATCGGTTGACGGATACCGCTGGGGCGACAAGAACATCGGCCGCGAAGCCGATCTGATGGAAATCAGTGCTGCACTGCCTGATTCCACGATGGTCCTGCTGCCCTATCTCGACGCGGACACAACGATTCCCGACAACTTCATTTCGTACTCCGAGTTCACCGCTGAAGACGGGCCCGTCACCACGGACCCGGTACCCTTCGGTCATCCACTAGTGGTGCTATTTTCCTCTGGAACAACAGGGCGCCCCAAAGCCATCGTGCACTGTCACGGCGGGTTTCTTCTCGAACACTACAAGATGCTCGGCCTTCACCAGGACTTCACCGCAGACGACATCGCGTTCTACTACACCACCACCGGTTGGGTCGTGTGGAACCTGATGGTGTCCTCACTTCTGCTCGGCACGGCCATCGTGCTTGTCGACGGCGACCCGGCGTGGCCAGCGCTCGACGGCCCGTGGTCACAGTGGGCTATCGCTGCAGAGACAGGAGCTACCTTCCTTGGGACCGGCGCGGCCTACTTGACGCGTTGGGCACATTCGGGACTACGCCCCGCAGACCAGTGGGATCTGCGCAATCTACGGCTGATCATGTCATCCGGATCGGCGTTGGCAGCCGACGCGTCCGGGTGGATCTACACCGCGGTGAACAACGATCTCCTGCTGCTCTCGTCCTCTGGTGGCACCGATGTGGGAACGGGATTCATCGGAGGTTGCCCCCTGGTGGCGGTTTATGCGGGCGAGATGTCCTGCCGCCCACTCGGGGTCGATGTCGACGCACTCGACCCGCACGGTGTTCCCGTTCAGGGTGTTCCGGGCGAATTGGTGGTTCGCCAGCCGATGCCCTCGATGCCGGTGTTCTTCTGGGGCGACGAGGATTTTGCACGGTACCGCGCGAGCTACTTCGACGTATATCCGAACCAATGGCGACACGGCGACTGGCTGATCCACACCGAACGCGACACCTGGGTGATTACCGGCCGCTCCGACGCGACCCTCAACCGAGGCGGGGTCCGGCTCGGCACCGCCGAGTTCTACGCCGTCCTCGACTCGGAACCCGACATTACCGACAGCATCATTCTGCATTTCGAAGATGAAGCCGGGATGGGCGCACTGGTACTCGCCGTCGAGCTTGCGGCTACCAGCGCTGTCGAGCCGGAACAGGTGCACCACGAGGTTCGACGCACACTTCGGACACGCCTCTCACCGCGGCACGCTCCTGATCATGTCGTCATCGTTCCCAGCATTCCACGCAATAGGACCGGTAAGCGCCTCGAGCTTCCACTGAAGCGGATCGTCAAGGGGGAAAGCATCTCTGACGCCCTCGACCTCGGTGTGGTAGTGAGCCCGGAGCATGTTTCCGAGACGGCCTCACTCATACGACGCGCCCTGAACGGTGCCCCTACCGGCGCCTGAAGGCCGCCGCAGCGCCCGACCTCACCCATCCCGACCAAGGAAACAACGAATGAGTCTCTCAACTTCCCTAGCGGACGATTCCAGCATCCGCGCCGAGAAGTACGAATGCGCAATCGACTTCGACGCAATTACCGCCCTCGACGTCCACACCCATGTGGAGGTTGACGGGTGCGGTCATCGAGCACTTGACGACGATCTCATGGCGGCATCCGCTCAGTACTTCAAGTCAGAGGCCGACAGGGCCAGCACAGTCGATTCGGTCGCGGCTCACTACCGTGCACGCAACATGGCAGCGATCGTCTTCACTGTGGACGCCGGCTCCGCCAGCGGTCACCCCGGAAACTCGGTCGAAGATATTGCCCGAGGTGCCGCGCGCAACAACGATGTGCTGATCCCGTTCGGGTCTGTCGATCCGTGGGGCGGCAAGGCGGCCGTCAAACGGGCCGTTCACCTGATCGACGACTACGGAGTTCGTGGCTTCAAGTTCCATCCGAGCATGCAAGGCTTCGAGCCGAACGACCGACGATTTTATCCGCTGTACGAGGCAATCACCGAAGCCGGCGTACCTGCCCTGTTCCACACCGGACAGACTGGCATCGGAGCAGGTCTCCCCGGAGGCCATGGAGTCAAACTTCGCTATTCCAATCCCATGCTGCTCGACGACATCGCCGCCGACTTCCCTGATCTCACCATCATCATGGCCCACCCGGCGATCCCGTGGGCCGACGAACAGATCGCAATCGCAACACACAAAGCCAACGTCTACATCGACCTCTCCGGATGGTCCCCGAAATACTTTCCGCCCCAACTCGTCCGTGCCGCAAACTCGTATCTCAGACACAAGGTTCTCTTCGGTTCCGATTTTCCCATCCTGCAATCGGATCGATGGATGAGCGAGTTCGACAAACTCGAGATCAGGAAAGAAGTTCGCCCCCTGATCCTGAAGGAGAACGCTCTCATCGCCCTCGGCTTCCGCTAAGCCTCCACCTCGCCGAACGAACACCGGAATCTTCGTTCGGCGAGGTGCAGGCGGATGCACGGCCAAGCTCGCCTCTCTCGCGTGGCGGCCATCCACAGCGAAAAGCACGGCCGTCGACGCTCATCCAGGCTGTCGGCCGAGCCATATTCGACTCTGCGACTGGTGAGTGGTCCACCCTTACACAGGTGACGCGTCCGACGAGGACATTCCCTCGTCAGACGCGTCACCTGTCGTTCGCAATCCCTCCACACCTGCTGGGTGGTCGAGCTCGAGGCGGACGAACCCGAACCCTTACGCCGCGCAGGTGCATCGTGATTGGCAGCCGGGTGCATTGCCACCCAGCTGCCTTCGTCCTCTCAGTCAGCGAACACCACGGTGGTGCTGCCGTTGGTCAGCACCCGCCCGGTCAAATGATGGCGGACTGCCGCGGCAAGAACTCGACGTTCGATGTCCCGCCCCTTCCTCACAAGCTGGTCCGGGGTGTCGCGGTGGGTCACCGGCTCGACGTCCTGGATGATGATGGGTCCTTCGTCCAGGTCGCCGGTCACGTAGTGCGCGGTGGCTCCGATCAGCTTCACACCTCGCGCATGAGCCTGGTGGTACGGTTTCGCACCCTTGAAGCCGGGCAGGAACGAATGATGGATGTTGATGCACCTTCCGGCCAACTTTGCGGACAAGTCATCGGAGAGGATCTGCATGTATCGGGCGAGGACCACGAGGTCGACCCGGTATTCGTCGACGAGACCGAGGAGCTTGGCCTCCTGATCCGCTTTGGTGTCCTTGGTGACCGGAAGGTGATGGAAGGGTAGGTCGCCGAGGTCGATGTTCTGGTATACCTCGCGCGGGTGGTTCGAGACGATACCCACGACATCCATGGGCAGCTCGCCGGTGCGCCAGCGGTACAGCAGGTCCACCAGGCAGTGATCGAGCTTTGACGCCATGATCAGTACGCGCATCCGCTCGTCGGTGCTGGTGACCGTCCACGTTGCATCGAATGACGTCAGTACCGGTGACAATCCGGCGCTGACCTCCGATTTCTCGAGGTCGGCGCGCACCGTGTCGAACTGGATACGCGAGAAGAACCGGCCGGTGAGCTGGTCGTCGAAGTGTTGCGCGTCGGTGATGGTGCAGCCGAGCTGCAACAGGGCGGTCGAGGCGGCACTGACGATGCCCGGCTCGTCGTCACAGGAGAAGGTCAGCACGTAAGAGTGGGTCATGACGGGACTTTCACATTCTTCGAGGTGGATTAGGCGGTGTGGAGGTCGCTGCGCCGGCGGTCCGGCTTGTACGGAGCCGGCGCCACGGTCGCTCGGATCGGCTTCTGGGGACCGCCCGGGCGACCCCAATGCACGGTCAGCTCGGTCCCGGGTTCGCTGTGCGCCACGTCGATCGTGCTGAGCGAGAGCATCTGCCGGTAGTAGTAGCTGTATCCCCGGGAGGTCGCGATGCCGACCAGGTCGTCGCCTGCGGTTACCTTGTCGGCCCACATGAACCCCCGCTGGTCGCGCGGCATCTCCATGTACGGATAGTTCTCCCCCGGCCGGAACAGCGAGGCGAACACGTCCTGAACGTCGTCGGCGTCCCACACCAGGGTGCGGATCACGCGGCGGGGGTTGGCCTTCTCCTCCTCCAATGCGGCGCGGCCGAGAAAGTCGTGGTCGAAGTTGATGTTGCGGGCCCATCCCAGTTCGACCGGGCTGCGGTAGTACTCACTTATCGCACGCCCGTCGTAGCTGCCGGCGATGTAGGCGGGTTGCGCGAACGACGGCATCGACGAGGTGAAGACGTCGAGGTACTCGGCCATGTCCTCGTCGAAGATCGCCGGAATGTAGTCGGTGGCGATTGTCGGGAAGCACGCCTCGAGGTGGTTGATCATCGCGACCCGACCGCCGAGCTTGCGGATCCCGAACTCCTGCCCGGCCTCGACGATGAGGTCATAGATTTCCTGCCCGTATTCCTTGGGGCCCTGCAACTCGAAGCCGATCTCACCGGACATGCCCTGCCGCAGTGCCCAGATCTTGTAGCCACCGATCGTGATCGGGTGCAGGCGCATGAACCCGGTATCGCGCAGGCCGGACTCACCGCTGACCTTCTCGAGCACTTTCACCGAGTTCGGGCCGGACACCTGGTAGATGAACCAATCCTCCTGCTGAACCTTCACGTCGTAGTCGGTGCGGCCCAGTTGGTAGCTCGCCCAGAAGCCGCCACGTCCGTGCAGCATGAAGTCGTCGTCCCCGAACTTGGTCAGGACGCCCTCGTGGATCACCTTCCCGTCGTTGTTCGTGTGGATCACGTGCTTGGACTGGCCGTGATCGAACTTCGCGAAGCTGTTGACGGAGATGTCGGAGAACAGCCGGAGGGCGTCGGGGCCGGTGAACCGGTGTTGCCACAGGAAAGACCAGTCGCCGATGTAGCAGGTCTGCTTCCAGGACATGCTCTCGTCGAGCCAATCGGTGTACTCCTGCTGCCCGAAGCGGCTCCACGCGTATACCTCTGGTGCGGTTCGCATCTCGTCGACTGTGAACGTCATTGCTTTCCCATCTCTGCTGTAGGCGCAGACGAAAAGTCGAGCGCCGGGGTCTGTCTCCTCACGGTAGGACAGCTGCCCGTTCGCGCAACACACTCGTATGACTCCGATCACGACGATTCGTGACCTGCCGCGGCCAGGTCATTTGACCCATCGAGGGAGCCTCTCGCCATATGAGCCGAATCAGACGCGGAAGCCGCCGCGGCAATCTTGGAGTTGTACCTAGATCTGGGGTCGACGACACCGTCAGGCTCGCGACGAAGTGACACCTCAGGAAGAGGATCCATTCGCACAAGAAAAGCTCGACAATATCCGTCGACGAGGAGGACGATCCAAAATCGGTCAGTTGGGTACGATCTGCGCACCGGCGTAGCCGTGGGCTCTGTCCTATACGACCGAGCGGCCTCCATCTGACTACGCGGCAGCGTGCTCACTGAACGCCTCGGCTTCCACTGCCGAGGAAATCGGGAGGGGCCCAGGTGCTAGCGAAGTTGCCCTGGAGAAGACCGGTCTACATCGTTTGCGGTGGCGCTCGGCATCCAATAACGGCGACTGGAGCCATCACACTTGACGGACTGCCAAGGAAGAGGATCTCGGGCTCCCCGACTCCCACGCCGGCGAGGACCACGAACGCAGAGCGCGTGAACGCCGAGCTGTCGCACCTGGGTATCGGCCGTAAGTGTGCGAACTATCCGTCTAGGTTCCCAGACTGCGGCTGGTCCGACGAGGCGTCGCTTCCCAGATCTCGGCGCGGCATGACAGGACCGCGTGCTCGCCGCGAAAGTCCAAAAAACGCAGACTAGCGCAGCGGATATCCGCGGAGCGCACAATTTCCCAGTCTCCGAACATTATTGGGGTGATTTTCGTCGCTTGTTCGGCAATTCTGGATTGTGTAGCGGACAGCGGGTGATTCGGATCATTCTCGTGACATCGGACACAAGCCGATACCGAATCGGCAGGGCCGAAGCGCCAGACAACGCCACTCCGCACTGGTCCCGATCGCCGTTGGGGCACAACACCCCACGACGCCTTCGGGGAGCGGACCCTGCCATCGCCGGCAGGCAACAAAGGAGAACGACATGAGTGACTCTCGGTTCGAGATTTCCCATCTCGCCCGTGCCGAACTGCTGAGCCCCAAGCCGCAGGAAACGGTGGACTTCTTCACCAAGTTCCTCGGGATGTACATCACCCACACCGAGGGGCAATCGGTCTACCTGCGCGCCTACGAAGACCCGTACCAGTGGAGCCTGAAGGTCACCGAATCCACCCAGGCCGGACTCGGCCACGCCGCACTGCGCACCAGCTCCCCGGAAGCCCTCGAACGCCGGGCCGCGTCACTGAAGGACGCCAACGTCGACGGAGCATGGCGCGAGAGCGACTTCGGGTACGGCAAGACCTTCACCTACCAGTCCCCGGACGGGCACAACCTGGAACTGCTGTGGGAGGTCGAGAAGTACCAGGCCCCGCCGGAGCTGCAGTCCAAGATCCTCACCCGCCCGTCGAAGAAGCCGCTGCAGGGCATCCCCGTCAAGCGCATCGACCACCTCAACCTGCTCGCCAGCGACGTCAGCGCGGTGAAGAACTCCTTCGAACGCCACCTCGGGTTCCGCACCACCGAACGCGTCGTCGACGGCGACACCGAGATCGGTGCCTGGATGAGCTCGAACATCCTCGGCCACGAGGTCGCCTGTCTGCGGGACGCGCAGGGCGAACGCGGCAAGATGCACCACCTCGCGTTCTACTACGGCACCGGTCAGCACAACATCGACGCGGTCGAGATGTTCCGCGACTACGACATTCGCATCGAAGCCGGCCCCGACAAGCACGGCATCACCCAGGCGCAGTTCCTCTACGTCTTCGAACCCGGCGGCAACCGCATCGAGCTGTTCGGTGAGGTCGGGTACCTGCACCTCGATCCCGACGGCGAGACCAAGACCTGGCAGATGTCCGACATCGACACCGGCCTGGCGATCGGCGGCGCGAAGCTTCCGTGGGAGACCTACTTCACCTACGGCACCCCGAGCCCGCTCTCGCTCGACCAGCACATCGAGAAGTACGCGCACTTCGGCCCCGACGGCCCCGCCCCCGACGCGGCAGCAGCCGAGCACGCGATCCCGGACGAGATCGACCAGTCCCGCGCCGTCGCCGGCGCACCGGCGTCCTGACAACACTCTCCAGTTGGGCTGTGCAGGCCGGTGGCGTCGATCGACGCCACCGCACCTCACACCTGAACCCATCCACTTTCGCTCGGTCGTCGGTTCACACGAGTGAACCAGCGCGAGTCCCCACTGCACGCGGGCCCGAAGCAGAAGGAGCACCATGACTTCCACCCAGAGTTTCATCGACGAGATCACGATCGAAGAGCTCGAGACCGACCCCTATCCGTTCTACGAGCGTCTGAGGAAAGAGGCCCCGGTAGCCTTCGTCCCGGCGCTGGGCATGTACATCGTGTCGACGAAGGAACTGTGCGCCGACATCGCCAAGGACGCCGAGAACTGGCCGGCCGTCATCTCTGCGGCCGGAGGCCGCACCTTCGGACCCGGCGCACTGCTCAACACGAACGGCGACGAACACCGCAAGCTGCGGGACATGGTCGAACCGCACCTGCAGCCCTCAGCGGTCGACAAGTACATCGATAATCTGGTGCGCCCCTTCGCCCGTCAGCGACTCGCCGAGATCGAGAACGACGGAAACGCCGACATCGTCGCTGCATACTGTGAGCCGGTCAGCGTCCGTGCTCTCGGCGATCTCCTCGGACTCGATGACGTCAGCACCGACAAGCTTCGCGAATGGTTCCACAAGCTGAGCGTGTCGTTCACCAACGCCGCGGTCGACGAGAACGGCGAATTCGCCAACCCGGACGGGTTCATCCCCGGCGACGAAGCAAAGGCCGAGATCATCGCCCACGTCGATCCCAAGATCGACAAGTGGATCAAGGAACCCGATCACACCGCGATCTCCCACTGGCTGCACGACGGTATGCCCGAAGGGCAGACCCGCAGCCGCGATGTCATCTACCCCAACCTGTACGTCTTCCTGCTCGGAGCGATGCAGGAGCCGGGACACGCGATGGCGACCACGCTGGCAGGACTGTTCACCAAGCCCGAACAGCTCGAACGGGTCGTCGACGACCCGGCGTCGATCCCCCGGGCGGTCTCGGAAGGCATGCGCTGGGTGGCGCCGATCTGGTCTGCCGTGGTCAAGCGCGCCGCGCACGAGGTCGAGGTCGGTGGCGTGACACTGCCGGAGGGGTCGATCGTGATGCTCTCCTATGGCTCGGCCAACCAAGACGAGAACGCCTACAACGCCCCGACCGAATTCGATATCGATCGGGCTCTGCTTCCCAACATGACATTCGGTGGCGGAAAGCACGCCTGCGCGGGTACCTATTTCGCCAACTCGGTTATCCGGATCGGCCTGGAGGAACTGCTCGAGTCCATTCCGAACCTGGAACGCGACGAGGCTCACGAGGTCGATTTCTGGGGCTGGGGTTTCCGCGGCCCGAAGCAATTGTTCGTCAAATGGGAAGTGTAACAGAATCACGTTTCCGGAGGTCCGAAGTGCCCGGTCCGGAGATTGATGGGTCGGGCACTTCGGGAGCATTTTTATTGGATTGGAGCATTGTCGGAAATGGCTAATAACTACACGGTCCGTATCCAGGGTAAGAATTCGGACATCACCGTTGCCGAAGACCAATCCATCCTCGATGCGGCGCTGCGAGCGAACGAGTGGCTTCCGCACTCGTGCACCCAGGGCACCTGCGGCACCTGCAAGCTCGAGGTGCTGTGCGGGGAGGTACGCCACAACGAATCCCCCGAGTACACCCTGACCACGGACGAGCGCGCCGAAGGCTTGGCTCTCGGCTGTATGGCCACCCCGTGCTCCGATCTGACGGTCGAACCGATCGGTGGAGCCGGGGACGACGGAATTCCGCACTTCCCACTGCGTGACTACGAGGGCACGGTGACAGTGCTCGAGGACATCGCGGCGAATACCCGTCGGCTCGTGGTCGAGGTGGACACGCCGATGCTGTTCAACGCCGGTCAGTACGTCGAGTTGATCGTCCCCGGGCACAACGTCGGCCGGCAGTACTCACTGGCCAATCCACCGACAGAGACACGGAACCTGGAATTCCACGTCAAACTCACAACCGGGGGTCTGGCCACCGACGGGTGGATTTTCGGACCGATGCAGGTCGGTGACCGCATCTCTCTGCGCGGGCCGTTGGGCCAGTTCAACCTGGTCAACCAGCAGGACGAGGCCGCGATCCTGATCGGCGGTGGTACCGGATTGGCGCCCTTGAAATCGATCGTCCAGCATGCGCTGGCCGAGCGCCTGGTTCCGGAGTTGTACCTCTACCACGGCGGACGCCGCCAGGAGGATCTGTACGACGTCGGCTTCTTCCGTGACCTCGCACAGGAGCATGAGCACTTCCACTACCGCCCCGCGCTGAGCGAGGAACCGTGGGACGGGGCCATGGGCATGGTGACCGATGTCGTGCTCGACGACTTCTCGTCGTGCAAGGGAATGAGCGCCTACCTGTGCGGACCGCCGGCAATGGTCGAGGCGGCGGTCAAGGCCCTCAAACGACGTCGGATGGCGCCCCGGCTGATCTTCCGTGAAGAGTTCACGATCGCCGCACCGAACCTGGCCGCCGTGGTGCAGTAGCCACGACGTCCCTGCCCCTCCGGATCAGGACGTTGGCGCTGACGGATCCGGACGGCACCGATCCCGCGGAAGTGAATGGGCACGATCACTTCCGCGGGATCGTCATATCTGCTACCGGAACGGCACCGTGCGCAGGTCCTCCGACGGACTCACTCCGAAGGTCTCCTTGTACTCCCCGGCGAACCGGCCGACGTGCAGGAACCCCCACCGCTGTGCGATCTCGGTGACACCTTCGTTCCCCGGGTCCGCCTTGAGCAGGTCTTTGCGCGCCTTCTGCATGCGAATGATCTTCAGCTGCCGCATCGGCGTCGTACCCAACGAATTCTGGAATCCCACCTGCAGAGACCGCACACTCACCCCGACGTTCTTGGCGACCTGCGCCACCGTCAGCGGATGCTGCGCGTGCGCCTCGAGATAGTCGACGGCGAGCCGGACGATTCCCGGCAGGGCGGGCTTGGGTTCGTACAGCCGTGCTCTGTAGTCGTGCTCGGCTGCAACGAGAAGCCCGCTCATCAGACATTCGGCCATCGGCGTCGAAACGATGGGATGCAGCGCCAACGCCTCAGGACTGTCGAGTTGATGAGACAGACCTTCGACCAGTGAGAGCCACTGACGGCCGACGACGGTGTCCAAATCTAGGTCCATGCCGAAGACGATCGGGTCGACGATCTCGCTTCCCAACCGTGCCGCGAGTTGGTCCTCGAGTGCCCTGCGCTCGATCTTCAGGGCCAGCACCGGGGTGGGATATGGCGATGCCCACCCACGCAGCAAGGTTCGTTGATCGCACCGGTACACCGCAGCGCGGTGGGGGGTCGCCACGGTCCGGGCGCGACCCGACCCGGTGACCAACTCACCCCGCATCGGGATGTTCACCTGATAGGAGTCGCGCAACTCGTTGGTGAAGATTTCCACCTCGGTCGAATAATCCAGCCGGCCGAGCGTGACTGGACCGAACGAGGCGGCAGTCATCCTCATTTGAAAAATACGCTCGTCCCCGAGGACGCGAACCTCATGCGGATAGTAGAGATCGCTGCCGATGGCCCGCGCCTCGTCGATGTCGTCGGAAAGAAACGTTTTGGTGCCGTTTCCGCGATCCAGGTCTTCGCTCATCTACTTTATCGGTCTCTCTGATCTCACTAAATCGAGAACAATTCAGTTGCTGCGCCAATTGGCTATATTGCTGCGCTCACAGGATAGTGCGTCATGTGACTTGAATCATACGCTAATCAGGAATCACTCAACAGCTCCTATATCCAAATCTGGAGGAGACGAATGACCGTCGATCACGCGCCGGAAGGCGTGAAAAGCCCGACCGGATGCCCCGTTTCAGGTATGGCGGCAGACTTCGATCCGTTCCGGGGTGCCTACCAGGTCGATCCATCCTCGTCGCTGCGGGAGGCCCGCAAAGACGAGCCGGTGTTCTTCAGTCCACTGCTCGACTACTGGGTGGTCACGCGCTACGAGGACATCAAGCAGATCTTCAAGACACCGTCGGTGTTCTCCCCGTCGATCACGCTCGACCAGATCACCCCGATCAGTGACGAGGCGCTGCAGATCCTCGGCAGCTATCGGTTCGCTCCCGGCCCGACGATCGTGAACGAAGAAGAGCCGATCCACACCGAACGTCGCCGGCTGCTGCTGCAGCCGTTCGAGGCCGACAACGTCGCCACGCTCGAACCGAAGATCCGCGAGGTCGTCAACACCTATCTGGACCGGGTCATCAAGGATGGCCGGGCCGACCTGATCGGCGATCTGCTCTACGAGGTTCCGTGCATCGTCGCGCTCATCTTCCTCGGCGTGCCCGACGAGGACATCGAGACCTGCCGCCACTTCGGGATGCAGCAGACCCTGTTCACCTGGGGACGCCCGACCGGAGACGAACAGACTCGGGTCGCGACCGGGATGGGGAAATTCTGGGAGTTCGCCGGCGGACTGGTCGACAAGCTCAAGGCCGACCCGAACGCGAAGGGGTGGATTCCTCACGCGATCGAGATGCAGCGGCAGCACCCCGACCTCTTCGACGACAACTACCTGCAGAACATCATGATGAGTGGTGTGGTGGCCGCGCACGAAACCACCACCAACGCCACCGGTAACGCGTTCCGTACCCTGCTCGAGAACCGCAGTTCCTGGGACGAGATCTGCGCCAACCCCACGCTGATCCCCAAGGCCATCGAGGAATGCCTCCGCTACAGCGGATCCGTCGTCGCCTGGCGCCGCAAGGCCGTGGTGGACACCACTGTCGGCGGAGTCGATATCCCGGCCGGCGGTCGACTGCTGATCGTCATGGCGTCGGCGAACCGCGACGACTCGATGTTCCCGGAGCCCGACGACTTCGATATCCATCGCGGAAACGCCCGCCGCCACTTGACGTTCGGCATCGGCAGCCACACCTGCCTGGGCGCGACGCTGGCACGATTGGAGATGAAGGTCTTCCTCGAAGAGGTATCGCGACGCCTGCCGCACATGTCACTCGTTGCTGGACAGGAATTCTCCTACCTTCCCAACACCTCGTTCCGGGGACCCGAGCACGTGTTGGTCGAGTGGGATCCCCAGCAGAATCCTGTGCCCGCCGACCGGCCCTGACCGACCCCAACGAAACAAGGACACCATGTATCGCGTCACCATCGCCTACAACCAGCCCGCCGACCCCGCCGCCTTCGACGAGCACTACACCACCAAGCATTTGCCTCTGGTGCAGCAGATCCCGAGCGTCAAGAGATTCGCCGCAGGCAAGTGTGAACCCCTCGACGGCAATCCCCCCTCGGCGTATGCGCTCGCGCAGCTGTACTTCGAGAGCAGGGAGGAGGCCGGGCAGGCATTCGCCTCCAGTGAGGGTCAGAACGCCGCCGCCGACGTCGCGAACTTCGCCTCCGGCGGAGTGACGATGCTGTTCAGCGACGAAGAAACCGTTCTGCCGTGAGTCGGCGGTGGGGTGCCGGATCGACTGCCGGCACCCCACCCGAGTTCGTCATTACTGCACTATCCGTGAAAGAGAGATAGACGTGCCTACCGTCACCTACGTTCACCCTGATGGACCCAAGCATGAGGTCGAGGTTCCTGCCGGCAAAAGGGTCATGCAGGCCGCCATCGGCGCCGGAATCGACGGCATCGTCGCCGAATGCGGCGGCCAAGCCATGTGCGCGACGTGTCACGTCTACGTGGAAAGCCCCTGGGCCGACAAATTTCCCTCGATCTCCGAGGAAGAAGACGAAATGCTCGACGACACCGTCAGCCCCCGCACCAAGGCCAGTCGCCTGTCCTGCCAGCTCGTGGTCACCGACGACGTCGACGGCCTGATCGTCCGGCTTCCGGAGGAACAGGTATGAGCATCGACCGCATCGTCATCATCGGTTCCGGACAGGCCGGATTCGAAGCAGCCGTCAGCCTGCGCAGTCACGGATTCTCCGGCACGATCACCCTGGTCGGCGACGAGCCGGGTGTGCCCTACCAACGGCCACCGCTGTCGAAGGCCTACCTGCACAGCGACCCCGACCGACAATCCCTTGCGCTGCGACCGGCCCAGTACTTCGACGACCACCGGATCACGCTCGCGTGCGGCAAGCCCGTCGTCCGCATCGATCGGGATGCACAACGGGTGGAGCTGATCGATGCCACCGCCATCGAGTACGACCACCTGATCCTGGCGACCGGCGCCCGCAACCGGCTCCTGCCCGTCCCCGGCGCCAACCTCCCCGGCGTGCACTACCTGCGTACCGCCGGCGAAGCAGAGTCCCTCACCTCGAGCATGGCCTCGTGCTCGTCCCTGGTCGTGATCGGGGCCGGCTTCATCGGTCTCGAGGTCGCCGCAGCGGCCCGCAAGAAGGGCCTCGACGTGACCGTCGTCGAGGCGATGGATCGGCCGATGGCCCGCGCACTGTCGCCGGTGATGTCGGACTACTTCTCCACCGCACACACCGAACACGGTGCGCACATGCGGCTGTCGACCGGCGTGAAGACCATCATCGCAGCCGACGGCCGAGCAGCCGGGGTCACCACCGCGTCTGGCGACGTCATACGCGCCGACGCCGTCGTCGTGGGTATCGGTGTCGTACCCAACATCGAAATCGCCGCCCTGGCGGGCCTGCCCGTCGACAACGGCATCGTCGTCGACGAATACCTCCGCACCCCCGACGAGAACATCTCGGCGATCGGTGACTGCGCCGCCTACCCGATCCCGGGAACAGCCGGTTTGGTGCGACTCGAATCCGTACAGAATGCCGTCGATCAGGCCCGCTGCCTCGCCGCTCAACTCACCGGCACCAGCACCACCTACCGGAGTGTGCCGTGGTTCTGGTCCGAGCAGTACGAGTCGAAACTGCAAATGGCCGGGCTGACCGCCGGCGCGGACACCCACGTGGTCCGCGGTTCCGTCGACAGCGGCGCCTTCTCCATCTTCTGCTTCCTCGGCACCCGGCTACTCGGCGTCGAGTCGGTCAACAAGCCCCGCGACCACATGGCGGCACGAAAGATCCTTGCCACCGAAATGCCGCTCACCCCCGAACAGGCAGCCGACACGGACTTCGACCTCAAACTGGCAATCGCCCGACACAAGGACACGCACAAGGACGAGGTTGCTTCGGCCGAAATCGGCGAGCGTCAGGTGGTGGCGTCATGAGAAGAAGGCTTCGGATCGAGCGGGTCGTCACCGACGTCGGCGACCGGCTCGTGGACGTCGCGATCTGCACCCACGGTCGCAACGACCACGTCACCGTCGCCCGCGAACTCGCCGAGCGTTTGCACGCCCCGGTACTTTATCCACCCTCCCAAGCAGGAGATGTTACGAACGCGGACGAACAAGCCATGCTCGAACTGGCCCGAATTTGGGCACCCTACGGGGGTGCTCGACCGGGTGACATCCTCGTCGAGTTCGGCATGAGCCCAGCGAGGTTCTACGCGAACATAACCAGGATCCTGCGTACCAACGCAGCAGGGTGGAACATGCCGATCGCCGAGCGACATCGAATCGAGGAGATCGCGGCACGCTATTCCACTCAACCTGCCTCCGTGTAGGAGTGAAGATGGACACGCTTCGACACCCACCAGGTTTGGTCGCCGCAACAATCCCGAGAGAGCCCACGCCGTGTGCGAGGGGCGTTCACTGGACAGGGAGGATGCACCACCGGGGAATCATCATCAGCCAAGCTTTGGTACCTGGCAGTAGTGACGGACAGAATCTCGGTCCGAGTCCCCTTACGCGATCAAACAGTTGGAGTGCGCGAAGGTGCCCGCAGCAGGTGGAATCAGGTGTGATTGGAGGCCCCCCTTACGCGTGATTACCGGTTCGTCCGTTCGTGGAGCGACCAAGGGCTGCATCATTGCTCGCAATGGGTGACCACCCCAGGAAGCCCCGATTTCTGGGCCGATTACGCCACGTGGGCGTCGCGCAGGTTCGCGGCCTCCGCGAGGAGGTCGGGGTCTGCGGTCAGTTCGTGGACTGCGCCGATCTCAGCAAGGATCGCGGCCCGAACCTGTTCGAGACCGAGAGCCGGGTTCAGGTCCGTGAGGGACGCCGCCGTGGCGGGGTCGAACTCCAACTCGAGGGCAGCATTGACATCGGCGAGCACCGCCCGCACGGGATCCGAATCGGCGACCACGAGCTCGAAGCCGAAGAGCCACGCGCCGGCAACTATTCGCTGCGCGGTCCCCGCCAACTTGACGCGGCCCCCGCCGTTCACCGTCCAATCACCGGGGCAGTACTCACCGGGAACCGGTCCGATGCGAGCATCGACGCCGAGCGTCCTCAGTACGGCGACGATCCTCGGGGTGAGGCGCTGGAAGCGGGGCCGGGCCCCGACGATGCCCTCCGTGTCCGGGGAGACGATCTCCACGACGAGGGTCCGCTCGTGGTATGCCGCAGCCCGACCGCCCGCGCCCCGGACGACGGGCGTGAACCCGTGGTGCCGCGCCGCCGCGGCCGCGACCGGAAACTGCGGCCGAACAGCGTCCAACCGCCCGAACGACAACGTCCGCGCGGGACTGTAGATCCGCACCAGCCCAGACGCATTCGGATCTCGCCCCGTGCGCCGCAGCAGCGCCGAGGCAAACGCCGCATCCATCACGGGATCATCCGGAAAATGCGTGGTCAGCAACTGCTCGATCGTCATACTCTTCCCGTCGGTCCGCTCCGGAATACCTCAAACGTCACCACTACCGTGTCGCCGAGTCTCCGACACAGTCTGCACGGCGATCGGATTTCGGGGATATCCCCTCGGCCGCACGGTTCGTGGCCCTACCCTGGACACGCCGTAATGCACTCCCCCTGGACGCCTGCGCGCAGTGCGCAGGGCCAGCGCGCCGAGAGGTCGTCAGATGCTCCTCAGATCGAGTGTGGTCGTCTTGTCCTGTGCCGTCGCGGCGGTGCTGTCCGCTTCCCCCGCCCAGGCCACGCCGTCTTCGGGGGTGACCGCACAGATTCTGTTCGAGACGACGGTTCCGGCGGTCGCCGGAAGTTCGGCGGGCACGGATCTGACGCTGCGGCGCATCGAGATCGCCCCCGGCGGCACGACGGGGTGGCATTACCACGACGGCCCGGTGTACGCCTTCGTCGAATCGGGTGTGCTGACGCGCACGCTGCAGGACTGCACGACCGCGGTGACGACCGCCGGTCAGGCGATCACCGAGGACCACGGCAGCGATCACGTCCACGAGGGTTCCAATCTGGGTACGGAACCGCTGGTCCTGCTCGCGTTCTACACCGAACCGGAGGGCAAGCCCCTGTCCGAGGATGCGCCGGCACCGGCCTGCTGACCGGACCGGCCGGGTCATCGTCGCGTGAGAGCGCCGATCCAGGCGATGGCTCCCGCGACGTCGTCCACCGTTGCCGTTGCCGTCGCCGGCGGCAACGGCGGACGGCGAATCATCAGTACCGGGACGCCCAGCGCGCGTGCGGCGTCCAGTTTCGCGTCGGTCTGACCGCCGCCGCTGTTCTTGGTGACGAGAACGTCGATGCGGTGCTCACGCATCAGTGCGGTCTCGTCGGCGACAGCGAACGGCCCGCGGGCCAGGAGCAGCGTCGAGTGCGGCGGCATCGCCACGTCGGGCGGATCGATCGCGCGGATCAGGAACCACAGTGCCTGCAGGTCCGCGAACGCGTCGACGCCCTGCCTGCCGATGGTGAGGAAGACTCTCGTTCCCAGATCGGGCAGCAGTTCGGCGGCGTCGGCAAGGTCCGAGGCGCCGTGCCAATGTTCACCCGGACGCGGCGACCACTCGGGGCGACGGAGAACCACCAGCGGGATGCCGCGACGGTGCGCGGCATCGGCGGCGTTGCTCGTGATCTGCGCCGCGAACGGGTGCGTCGCATCGACGATCGCATCGACGGGATGCGCGCGCAACCACTCCGCGAGGCCGTCCGCTCCCCCGAAACCGCCGATCCGCACGTCACCGACGGGCAGGCGCGGGTCACGGACCCGGCCGGCGAGGGAGGACACGGCCTCGACACCCGGAACGTCCGCGAGTGCCGCGGCCAGCGCGCGGGCCTCCCCGGTGCCGCCGAGGATCAGGATCCGCGTCACGCTCAGTGGGTGGTGCGCTCGCGGGTGGCGGAATACAGGTAGCTGTCCGGAAACCCTTCGGCAGCAAGTACTCTACCGACGATCACCACCGCGGTCTTCGTGACGCCCGCCGCCTTCACCTGATCGGCGATGGTGGCCAGGGTGCCGCGCAGAACGATCTCGTCGGGACGCGACGCGAACGCGACGACAGCGGCCGGACAGTCGCGGCCGTAGTTCTCGGTGAGTTCTTCGGCGATCTGATCGATCCGGTGCGCACCCAGGTGCACCACCATCGTGGCGCCGCTACGGCCGAGGGAACGCAGGTCCTCACCCTCCGGCATCGCGGTCGACAGGGTGGACACGCGGGTCAGCACAATCGACTGCGAGACACCGGGAACGGTCAGTTCCCGACCCAGCGACGCCGCCGCCGCGGTGAACGCGGGCACCCCGGGCACCACCTGGTATGCGACCCCGGCGGATTCGAGCCGGCGGACCTGTTCGGCGACGGCACTGAAGATCGACGGGTCACCCGAATGCAGTCGCGCGACGTCCTGACCGGCCGCGTCGGCGTCGATCAGCAGGGCGACGATCTCGTCGAGACTCAGACGCGCCGTGTCGATCACCCGCGCCCCCTCGGGGCATTCCGCCAGGAGTTCCTGCGGGACGAGGCTGCCCGCGTACAGACAGACGGGGCTGGCGGCGATGATCCGCTGCGCGCGAACCGTGATCAGGTCGGCCGCACCGGGACCGGCTCCGATGAAGTACACCGTCATGCCACAACACCTTTCGACTGCTTCGTCACCGACCACTGCGCCACCGGCAGTTGCGGCCGCCACGCGGTGAACCCACCGAGCGGCTCCCCTCGGTACACCTGAAATTTGCGGAGCTGCCCACCGCAGTGTGAGAACCACTGCAGCAGGAGCGCTTCCGATTCCGCCGTCACCGCGTTGGCCACCATCCGGCCGCCGACCCGGAGCCGGGACCAGCACTCGTCCAGCAGACCGTCCTGGGTGACGCCACCGCCGACGAAGATCGCGTCCGGCGCGGACAGTTCGGCGGGCACGTCGTCGAATGCCGCGGGTGCGTCGCCGAACACGGCGAGGGACGGCACTCCGAGCGCTTCGGCGTTCGACGCGATCTGGTCGACGCGTGCCGCACTGCGCTCGAAAGTCACTGCCCGGCAAAGGGGGTGAGTACGCATCCATTCGATCGCGACGGTGCCCGATCCGCCTCCTACGTCCCACAGCGACTCCCCCGCCGCGGGTGCGAGGGCGCACAGTGTCAGGGCGCGGATCTCGTGTTTGGTCATCTGCCCGTCACCGGTGAACGCGGCGTCGGGCAGTCCCGGCAGCCGCGTCAGCCGGACGGCGCCGGCCTCGGCGCGGCAGTCGATCGCGATCACGTTCAGCCGGGGTCCCGGCACGGATGACCACGCCGACGCCGTTCCGTCGAGTCTCGACTCGCCGGGTCCGCCCAGTTCGCCGAGCACGGTGAGCCGGGACGGTCCGAACCCCCGTCCCGTCAGGAGTTCGGCGACGGCCGCGGGGGTGTGCTCGTCGCGGCTCAGCACCAGCAGTCGCGTCCGATCGCCGAGTGCCGGCAGGAGCGTGTCCACGGGCCGGTTCACGAGACTGACCACCGGTGTCTCGTGCGCCGCCCAGCCCAGCCGGGCGCAGGCCAGGGTGGCGGAGGACGGGTGCGGGATCACCCGCACGCGGTCCGCGCCGAGGAGTCCGACGAGGGTGACGCCGATGCCGTGGAACATCGGGTCTCCGCTGGCCAGCACACAAATCCGCCGGCTGTGGTGCTGCTCGAACAGGCCGGGCAGCGCCGGGACCAGCGGCGACGGCCAGGTCACCCGCAGCGCAGGCGACTCGGGAATCAGGGCGAGTTGGCGCCCCGAACCCATCACGACGTCGGCGGCCTCGATCTCGCGCCGTGCAGACGGCGACAGACCGTCCCACCCGTCGGCACCGATACCGACGACGACGATCGGGTCGGTCATCGCGGCATCCGGCGCCAGATCGCCTGCGGCAGCAGTCGCATGACGAAGAACACCGGTCGCAACCGTCCCGGCACCCACACTCGGCTCGCGCCGCGGCGCAGGCCCCGCACGGTCGCGTCCGCGACCTGCGCCGGCGTGCTCGACATCGGCGCGGGCGACATTCCCTCGGTCATCCGGCCGATCACGAAGCCGGGCCGCACGAGCAGCAGGGACACACCGCTGCCGTGGAGGGCGTCGCCCAGACCGGAGGCGAACCCGTCCAGTCCGGCCTTCGCCGACCCGTAGACGTAGTTGGCGCGGCGCACCCGGACACCCGCGACGGACGAGAACACCACGATCCGTCCCGACCGCTGCTCCCGGAGCAGGGTGGCGAGATGGGTGAGCACAGAGACCTGCGCCACGTAGTCGGTGTGGACCACGGCGACGGCGTGCCGTGCGTCCCGCTCGGCGCGCGCCTGGTCGCCCAGAATGCCGAACGCCAGCACCGCCACCGACAGCGGGCCGCGGGCGTCGACGACGGATCTCAGCAGCTTCTCGTGGCTGTCGAGGTCGTCGGCGTCGAATTCCACGCAGTCCACCGCGGACGCTCCCGCATCGAGCAGCGCCTGCCGCTCGGCGGCGAGTTCGGTGCTGCGGCGGGCGGCGAGGACGATCGTGCGGCCGGGCGCGAGCCGGGAGGCGATCTCGAGGCCGATCTCGCTGCGACCACCGAGCAGGAGTACCACCCCGTCGTCGGGCTTTCCGCTGTTCTTCTTCGATCCCAGGCTCACCCGTCCAGTGTCCTGGATTACCGTCGGGGGATGGACCGCACCCCCTCCACCCCGATCCGCCTGCCCGACGCGGCGCTCGCCTTCCTCGGCGAATACCACCTCGGGACGCTCACCACGCTTCGCAAGAACGGCACCCCGCACGTCGTCGCCGTCGGCTTCACCTGGGATCAGGAGCACGGGCTGGCACGGGTCATCACCAACGGCTCCTCGCAGAAGGCCCTCAACGCCGAACGCGGAGGGTACGGCGCGGTCAGCCAGGTGGACGGACCGCGCTGGATGACGCTCGAAGGTCCCGCCCGGGTCCTCACCGACCCCGAATCCGTCGCCGACGCCGTGGCCCGCTACGCCGCGAGGTACCGCCAGCCCCGGGTGAACCCGACACGGGTGGTCGTGGAGATCGCCGTCAGCCGCGTACTCGGCTCGGCTGCGCTGCGTCACGACTGAACCGCAGCTTCCACGGGACCCGCGCCGACTCGAGCTGCACCGCGAGGCTCATCTTGGACACGCCGTCGGTGCGTTCCTCGAACCGGATCGGGACCTCGGCGATCGTCATGCCGCGTTGCACCACCCGGTAGTTCATCTCCACCTGGAACGCGTACCCGTTGCTCTGCACACCCTCGACGTCGATGGCCCGCAGCGTGTCCGCGTGCCACGCCTTGAACCCGGCGGTGGCGTCCTTGACCCGCAACCGCAGGATCGCGTTGACGTAGAAGTTCGCCCACGCCGACAGCGCCTTGCGGTGCCAGGGCCAGTCGCTGGCGACCGCGCCGCCCGCCATGTAGCGGGAGCCGAGCACGACGGCCGCATCCGTCGTCGTCAGCGTCTCCACCATCCGCGGGATGGCCTCGGTGGGGTGCGACAGGTCGGCGTCCATCTGGATCACGATGTCCGCGCCCTCGGACAGCGCCCGCGTCATTCCGGCAACGTAGGCCCGCCCGAGGCCGTCCTTCACGGTCCGGTGCAGCACACCGACCGGGATCGGACCGCTCTGTGCGAGCGTGTCGGCGACCTCACCGGTGCCGTCCGGCGAGTTGTCGTCGACGACCAGCACGTGCAGGTTCGGGATGGCCAACGCCGCGAGAAGCTCGACGATCTTGGGCAGGTTGTCGCGTTCGTTGTAGGTCGGGACGACGACGGTTACCTTCGGGGCGACGCTTTCCATGACACCTTCGGTTGATCTGTGATCCCGACTCTCCGCGGACGTGCAGCGGCGAGTGCGGTCGTGAACAAATGGGAGATGTTACTACCCGCGCCGCACCGCCCCGCACACTCCCGGTTCCCGCGGCGTACTCAGCCCGGGAGAACCGTCAACCCGTGCGGCCGGGTGTTGACCGGCTCACAGCCGTCGGCGGTCACGATGACGATGTCCTCGATGCGGGCACCCCACTCCCCGCGGAAGTAGATTCCCGGTTCCACACTGAAGGCCATCCCCTCGGTCAGTTCGATCGCGTTACCCGAGACGATGTACGGCTCCTCGTGCACCGACAGACCGATTCCGTGCCCGGTCCGGTGCACGAACACCTCGGCGAGCCCCTGCGCGGCCAGCAGGTCCCTGGCGGCCGCGTCGACCGCCTCGGCGGTGACGCCGGGCCGCACCAGGGCGACCGCCGCCGCCTGCGCCTGCTCGAGCACCGCGAACTTCTCGGCCACACCCGGATCGGGTTCACCCATGCTGTAGGTGCGGGTGGAGTCGGAGTTGTAACCGGGTTCGACGGGTCCGCCGATGTCGATGACCACGACGTCACCCGACTCGACGACCCGCTCGGACACCTCGTGGTGCGGGTCGGCGCCGTGCGGTCCCGAGCCGACGATGACGAACGCCGCCTCGGTGTGCCCCTCGTCGAGGATCGCCGCCGTGATGTCCGCCGCCACCGCGGCCTCGGTGCGGCCGACCTTCAGGAACTCTCCCATCCGGGCGTGGACCCGGTCGATGGCCTGACCGGCCCGGCGCAACGCGTCGATCTCCGCGTCGTCCTTGACCATCCGCAGCTCCCGCAGCACCTCGGTGGCCAGGACCGGCAGCGCCCCGAGCGCCTCGGACAGCGGAATCAAGTGCAGCGCCGGCATCGCATCCGTGACGGCGGTCCGCGCAGGAGACGGCAGCAGACCCGACACCAGCGCGTACGGGTCGACCCCGTCCACCCAGTCGCGGACCGTCAGACCCAGTTCGGACGTGGCGGATTCGGTCAGCGCGGCCAGTTCGAGCCGCGGCACGACCACGGACGCGGTGTCGCCGGTCGCCGGAATCACCAGGCAGGTGAGCCGTTCGAACGACTCCGCGCGCGAACCCAGCAGATACCGCAGATCGGGTCCGGGCGTGATGAGGAGGCCGTCGAGTCCGGCATCGCGGGCCAGGGCGCCTGCGCGCGCGATCCGGCCGGCATAGATGGTCGTCGGGAAGCGTGAAGTCGATGCGCCGAGGGAACTCATGGCTTCAGGCTAAACCGGTTTGGCAGGATGAGGGTCATGACAGGGCCTCTGCTTCTCCTCGACGGTGCCAGCCTGTGGTTTCGCGCGTACTACGCGCTACCCGACTCGATCACCTCACCTGACGGTCGATCCGTCAACGCAGTGCGCGGATTCACCGACATGGTGGCCGCACTGATCACCAAGCACCAGCCGTCCCGGCTCGCGGTGTGCCTCGACCTGGACTGGCGGCCCGCGTTCCGCGTCGAAGCGGTGCCCACCTACAAGGCGCACCGGGTGGCCGAGGACACCGGCGGGGCGGAGGAAGAGGTCCCCGACACCCTGTCGCCACAGGTCCCGATGATCCTGGATGTCCTGGCCGCCACCGGAATCGCGACCGCGGGCGCGGAAGGTCTCGAAGCCGACGACGTTCTCGGCACCCTCGCCGCCACCGAGACCCGCGACCCGGTCGTCGTCGTCACCGGCGACCGCGACCTCCTGCAGGTCGTCACGGACGACCCGGTGCCCGTGCGGGTGCTGTACGTGGTACGCGGACTCGCCAAGGCAGAGTTGCTCGGGCCCGAAGAAGTGGCGGCCAAGTACGGGGTGCCCACCGATCGGGCCGGCGAGGCCTACGCCGAACTCGCGCTGCTGCGCGGCGACTCGTCCGACGGACTGCCGGGCGTGAAGGGCATCGGCGAGAAAACCGCGTCCAGCCTGATCATGCAATACGGATCGCTCGCCGCACTGCGGGCCGCGGCCGTCGATCCCGAATCGGACATGGCGAAGGGTGCGCGCGCGAAGTTCGCCGCCGCGGCCGACTATCTCGACGCGGCGCTGCCGGTGGTGCGGGTCGTGCGCGACGCGGACGTCGAACTGTCCCGCGAAGACACGCTGCCCGCCGAACCGGTCGACGCGGACCGGCTCGGCAGGCTGGCGGACGAACTCGGAATCGAGAACTCCGTGGGACGCCTCACGACGGCGATGAAAAAGGTGGCCGCCGCACGGGTTCCGTGACGGCCGGGTGGGCCGCCGCCTAGCTGGGGCGGCTCACCTCATACGTGCCCTTGTCGTCGGTGAAGGTGAGAGTGACCTGCTTCTTCTCACCGTCGACGGTGAGGCTGCACGTGAAACTGTTGCCCTTCTTCACTTCCTGACCCGAGGGGCAGGTGACACCGGACACGTTCTCGGCGCCGTACGAATCGGTGACGATGCGCTCGACACCGTCCTCCGCCGCCTTCTGATCGAGAGTGTCCGTGCCGAACACCGTGAACGCCAGCACCAGAGCGATACCCACGATCACCAGCAGTGCCACCACACCGCCGATGATCAACGGCAGCTTCGATTTCCCCGAGGACGGAGGCTGACCCCACTGCTGCTGGCCGGGGGCCGGCCCCCACTGCTGCGGCTGACCCGGTTGCTGACCCCACTGCGGCTGCCCGGGCTGCTGAGGCTGCTGGCCCCACTGCCCCGGACCCGGCTGTCCGAGCTGACCGGGCTGCGGCTGCTGACCCCACTGCGGCTGTCCGGGCTGCTGACCCCACTGCGGCTGCCCGGGCTGCTGAGGCTGACCCGGTTGCTGACCCCACGGCTGGGCGGGCGGCTGCTGACCGTACTGCGGCGCGCCGTACTGGCCGCCGGTCTGGTCAGGATTACCCTGGCCCGGTTGCTGTCCCTGGGCCCATTGCCCGTTCGGGTCGTTCGGTCCGTAAGGGCCGCTCATCGTCGCCTCCCGCTCACGTGTCAAGTTTTGTACCTACCGTAACGCCCCACCATCGGATTCGGGCCCTCGGACGGCGTGCGAATCCAACCACACGGCGTCGGGTCACGCAGCATCCACGGCGACAACGCCGCGACGGATCGCCGCGACCGCACGACTCGCCGCCTTGCCGACCTCCGGATCGGGCGACGTCGAACGGACCTGCTCGAGGAGGTCGATCACCTGTCGGCACCACCGCACGAAGTCGCCGGCGGACAGCGCGCGCCCCTGGTCTCCCGCCGCGATCAGCGCCTCGACGAGCGAATTGTCGCTGGCCCAGTGGTAGATCGCGGCGGCGAAGCCGAAGTCCGGTTCACGGGTGGGCGGCAGCTTGTGCCGAATCTCGTCCGCCCGCAGTTCCCGCCACACCCGCACGGTCTCGTCGAGGGCGTGCCGCAGCGCTCCCGGACCGCCGCTCTCGACTGTGTCCCCCTCGCGGCGCGATTCGAAGATCACAGCGGACGCGACGGCGGCGAGTTCCGCGGGCCCGAGCCCCTTCCACACACCCTGCCGGAGGCACTCGGCCACCAAGAGGTCGCTCTCGCAATAGATCCGGCTCAACCGGGTGCCGTGCTCGGTGGCATCGGGGTGCTCACCCGCCGAGACGTAGTCGCGCTCGGCGAGCAGCGACAGGATCCGATCGAACGTGCGCGCCAACGAGTTCGTCGTGGCGGCGACCTTCTGCCGCATCGTCTCCGTCTCGCGGGCCAGCCGGTTGTAGCGCTCACCGATCCGGCTCAGCTGCTCGCGGTCGGGCCAGCTGTGGCACGGATGCTGCCGGATCGCGCGCCGCAGCCGCGCGATCTCGGCGTCGTCTCCGGCCGCACCCGACTTCTTCCGCTTCCGCCGGCCCGGGGCGACGATTCCGGTGCTGCGCAACGCCGATGCCAGATCGCGTCGCACCCGGGCCGTGTGGTGATCGAAGCGTCGCGGCAACCGCATCGATCCCAAAGACCGTGCCGGCTCGGGGAAGTCGCCCGCCGACACCCGGCCCGCCCACTTCGCCTCGGTGAGGATCAACGGCTTCGGGTCCGTCGGATCCCGGTCCGGTTCCAGCACCACCGCCAGACCGGAGTGCCGTCCCACGGGGATCGCGATCACGTCGCCGCGCCGCAGGGCGACGAGCGACGCGACGGCGGCGTCCCGGCGTTCGGTCCGGCCTGCGCGTTCGAGCGATCGTTCCCGGCTGCTCAGTTCCTCCCGCAGCCGCGCGTACTCGAAGTACTCGCCGTCCTCGCCGCCGAGCCGTTCGCTGAGCGTGGTGAGCGCGGCCTCGTTGCGTTCGATGCCGCGCGTCAGGCCGACCACCGACCGGTCGGCCTGGAACTGGGCGAACGACCGCTCGAGCATGGCCCGCGATTCCGCCGCACCCATGCGGTCGACCAGGTTGATAGTCATGTTGTAGCCGGGACGGAACGAACTGCGCAGCGGGAACGTGCGGGTGGACGCCAGCCCGGCGACGTCCACCGGTTCCACCCCGGGCTGCCACAGGACCACCGCGTGACCCTCGACGTCGATGCCGCGACGTCCCGCCCGGCCCGTGAGCTGGGTGTACTCCCCCGGGGTGAGTTCGGCGTGAGCCTCGCCGTTGTACTTGACGAGGCGTTCGAGGACGACGGTGCGGGCGGGCATGTTGATGCCGAGCGCCAGCGTCTCGGTGGCGAACACGGCCCGGACCAGTCCCTTGACGAACAACTCCTCTACCGTCTGCCGGAACGCGGGCAACATCCCCGCGTGGTGCGCGGCGAGGCCACGTTCGAGCGCCTTGCGCCATTCCCAGTACCCGAGGACCTCCAGATCGGCCTTCGGCAGTTCGCCGGTGTGGGCGTCGACGATGGTCCGGATCTCGGCGACCTGCTCCGGCGTCGTCAGATCGAGTCGGGATCGCAGGCACTGGGCCAGCGCGGCGTCGCACCCGGCCCGGCTGAAGATGAACGTGATCGCCGGGAGGAGCCCCTCGTCGTCGAGGCGGGAGATCACTTCCGGCCGGGGCAGCGGCCGGAAATCGCTGGAGTACCCGCGGCCGCCGCCGCGTCGTCCCCTGCCCCGCGACTCCCACGAGTCGGCCCGTTCGAGGGCCTGCCGCTGCTTGACGTGACGCACCAGATCCTGGTCGACCACCAGATCCTTGCGGGCGTCCCCGCTGCGCGCCCTCGTGTCGAACAGGTCGAACAGCCGCTTTCCGACCATGATGTGCTGCCACAGCGGGATCGGGCGGTTCTCGTCGACCACCACGGTGGTGTCGCCGCGCACCGTCTCCATCCACGCACCGAACTCCTCGGCGTTGCTGACGGTCGCCGACAGACTGACGAGCCGGACGTCCTCGGACAGGTGCAGGATCACCTCTTCCCACACCGCCCCACGGAACCGGTCGGCCAGGAAGTGCACCTCGTCCATGACGACGTGCGACAACCCGCGCAGCGCGGCGGAATCGGCGTACAGCATGTTCCGCAACACCTCGGTGGTCATCACGACCACCGGGGCGTCCGAGTTGATGCTCGAATCTCCGGTCAGCAGCCCGACGGTGTCCTTGCCGTAGCGTCGCACCAGTTCCGCGTACTTCTGATTGCTCAGCGCCTTGATCGGTGTGGTGTAGAAGCACTTGCGACCGGCCGCGAGCGCCAGGTGCACGGCGAATTCGCCGACCACCGTCTTTCCCGCGCCGGTCGGGGCGCAGACGAGGACGCCGTGGCCGCCCTCGAGCGCGCGGCAGGCGTTGATCTGGAAGGGGTCGAGCACGAAACCGAGCTGCGCCGAGAACACATCGAGTTCGGTGCCGCCGGTCCTGTCACCTGTTGTCACTGCCACCCCGTCAGATTGTCACAGGGTGTCGGAGAAGTCCTGACCCGGTGTGTTGCTGCCGGTCGTGCTCGCGTCGTCGTTCTTGTTCGCAGCACCGGACTTCCCGGACTTGCGGGAACGACGGAACCGGCCCGCGGGCTCGGGGACCGCGGTGGCGGCCACGTCGAACGACTCGTTCAGGTCCGACGGCGCCGCGATCGTCGACGCCTCGTCGTCGTCGAGGGCACCCCACTCCTGCTCCGTGCGACGAGCCTTGCGGCGGTCGTTGACGCGGGCGATCTGCACGGCGATCTCGAACAGCAGCGTCAACGCGAACGCGAGCGCGAGCATCGAGAACGGGTCCTGACCGGGTGTGGCGATCGCGGCGAACACGAAGAGGGCGAAGATCAGGCCGCGGCGCCACGCCTTGAGCTTCGCGTAGGACAGGATGCCGACGAAGTTCAGGGCGACGATGAGCAGCGGGATCTCGAAGCTGACGCCGAAGATGATCAGCAGGTTGATGATGAACCCGAAGTACTCCGCGCCGCCGAGTGCGGTGATCTGGACGTTGTCGCCGATCGTCAGCAGGAAATGCAGGGCCTTCGCGACGACCACGTACGCCAGAACGGCGCCGGCCATGAACAGCGCCGCGCCGGACACCACGAAGCCGATCGCGTAGCGGCGTTCCTTCGCGTACAAGCCGGGGGTGATGAACGCCCACAGTTGGTACAGCCAGATGGGGCAGGCGAGGACGACGCCCGCCGTGAACGCGACTTTGAAGCGGAGCATGAACTGCTCGAACGGTCCGGTCGCGAGAAGTCGGCACGACCCGTCGTGGCTCAGGTCGGCGCGACTCGACTCCGGCAGCGAACAGTACGGCCCACGCAGGAGTTCGCCGAGACTCTCGATGCCGAAGATCTCGTGGGAGTACCAGAAGAAGCCCACCGCGGTGGTGACCACGATGGCCAGCACCGACAGGAGCAGTCGCGTGCGCAGCTCGTAGAGGTGATCGACCAACGACATCGTGCCGTCGGGGTTGGTCCTCCGCTTGCTGTGGCGCGGATCGAACGGAATTCGCACTGTTGTTCGCCCTAGTCTTGGTCAGCAGTCAACCGGGGTGAAGAGTCACCCCGGTTGTCAGGCGGCTCGGGCTACGCCGACTTGGGCTCGGTGTGCTGCGACTGCGGCTGCACCGGCGCCGGAGGAGTGACCGGTGCGGTGGTGGTGTCCGCCACGGGCAGCTCGGCGGGCGCGCTCTGCGCGGGGGGCGCACTCTGCGCGGTGGGCGCCGGCGTGCTGTTGTCGTTCTGCATCTCCTTGACCTCGCTCTTGAAGATGCGGAGCGAACGGCCGAGTCCACGAGCCGCGTCGGGCAGCTTCTTGGAACCGAACAGGATGACGACGACCAGCGCGACGATGGCCCAGTGCCAGGGGCTCATGGCTCCCATGATGAAACCTCCAAAAGATCAGGTGACCCTGATGCTACCGGACATACACGGCACCGGTTCGGTCGAAACCGGCTAGTTGCGCTGCCGTTTCCCTGCCGGTTTCCTGGGTCCCCGCTGTGAGCGCAGATCGGCGAGCAAAGCGTCCCCGGACCACTGCCGGTTCCCGCCCGCCTCGGCCTCGCGGATCAGTGCGACCAGCCTCGCGTTCACCGGCGCGGCCGTCCCCGACGCCTCCGCCAGGCGCACGATCTCCCCACTGATCCAGTCCACTTCGGTGCGCCTGCCCGCCTCGAGGTCGTCCCACATCGACGACCGCGCGTGCGGGTCGATGGCCAGCATCCGACTACCCGCCACCCGGAACACTCCGTCCGGGACGGTCAGCAACCGGGGAATCCACTGCGGCGGCAGCGGTGTGAGCTTGGCGACAGCGATACCGCGGGCGGCCAGCAGTGCGAGGGCTTCCCGCTGCGCCAAGGCGAGAGCCCGGCGGAACGGCCGCCACGACAACTCCTCGCGGAGCGGCAGACCGGACAGGGCGTTGACCGGGTTGTTCAGGTTGAGCAGCAGCTTCGCCCACTGCACCGAACGGAAGTCCTCATGGGCGTGCAGCGGCAGTCCGGCGTCGTCGAACACCGGCGCGAATGCGCGCACCGCCGGATGCTGCTCGATCTCGAGGTCGCCCTCGGAACCCTGGTGAAAGTGCCCGTCGCCGCGGTGCACCACGTTGAACGGCACCATCGCCGCGAGAACGACCTGCTCCGGGAGTGCGGCGCGCAGGGTGTCCGCGTTGCCCAGCCCGTTCTGGGCGCTGACCACGACGGTGCCGGGGCCGATCGCCGACGCGAGTGTGGCACCCGCCTCCGGTGTCCCCGCCGACTTCACCGACACGACGACGAGATCGGCGGTGGCCGCCGACGCGGCCCCGGTGTCGAAGGCGATGTCGGGGGCACCGACGCGGATGTCCGATCCGTGCAGGTCCGTCAGCCGCAACCCGTGGTCACGGATCTCGGTCCCGACCCGCTCCCGGCCGATCAGGGTCACCTCGGCGCCGGCTGCGGCGAGCCGGCCCCCGAGATAGCACCCGATGCTGCCCGCCCCGAACACACTGATCCGCAGCGGACGCGCGGCGCCGGTCATGCCTCGACAGCCTCGTACGCGGACAGCGCCTCCACGGCCCGGCGGCGCACCTCGTCGACCAGAGCGGGTGGTTCGAGCACGGTGATTCCGGAACCGAACCCGAGCACGAGCCGGGCCATCCACTCCAGCGCCCCGTAACTCATGGTCGCCTCGACCGAACCGTCGGCGGCGACCGTGGCGACATCCATCGGGTAGTAGTCGAGCACCCACACACAGTCGGCGCGGATGTGCAACCGTGCCTGGGGAAGGGATGCGTCGCCGCTGAACAACTCCAGGTTGGAGTCTCGCACGAGCGCCTGCGCCGGCGGGGTGGACGGCTCGTCCAGTTCGGTGGCGGCGTCGATCCGGTCGAGGCGGAACAGCCGGACCCCCTCGGCCTGCCGGCACCACGCCTGCAGATAGCTGTGATTGTCGACCAGCACGATCCGCACCGGGTCCACAGTGCGCTCGGTGACCCGGTCCCGGGACGCCGAGTAGTACGTCAAGTGGAGGGCCCGCCGGCGATGGAGTGCGGATCGCACCGCGGCGGCGATGGGATCTTCCGGCACGTCCTCCACCGCGTCCCGCTCGGACGCCGGCGTCACCGCCGCACGGGCCGCCGCGGTGCCCGCGGCGTTCTCGATCTTCGCGATCGCACTGTGCGCGGCGGACGGGTCGACCATGCCCGGCAACTCCACCAGCGAACGCAGGGCAATCAGCAGGGCGGTCGCCTCGGTGGACGTCAACCGCAGCGGACGGTCGATGCCCGCCGAGAACGTCACCTCGATGCTCTCCTCGGAGAACGACAGGTCGATGAGGTCACCGGGACCGTAGCCGGGCAGCCCGCACACCCACAACTGGTTGAGGTCGGACATCAGCTGTGTGGTGGTGACGCCCAGTTCGGCGGCGGCCTCGGCGGCGCTCATCCCGGGGTTCGCGATGAAATACGGCACCAGGTTGAGGAGCCGGGACAGTCGCGACGACAGCCTGTTGCTCACGACGTCCCCCCTTCCCCTGCGGCGTCCTTCAGCTTGGTCAGCACCTCGTGTCGTAGTTCCGGCGGATCGAGGACCAGGGCGTCCGCCCCGTGACCCGCGACCAGCCGCGCGATCCAGTCCCGGGAGTGGACGGG
Source organism: Rhodococcus sp. ACS1 (assembly GCF_002300155.1). Classification (NCBI taxonomy): domain Bacteria; kingdom Bacillati; phylum Actinomycetota; class Actinomycetes; order Mycobacteriales; family Nocardiaceae; genus Rhodococcus; species Rhodococcus sp. ACS1. The sequence continues at coordinate 103,475 of NZ_NSDZ01000006.1, read as the reverse complement.
GATCCGGAGCACGGTGCCGCTGCGCTCGTTCACCCGCTTCTCCTCCGCGGTGGTCGCCAGTCGGCGCAGTTCCTGGGCTCGGCCCTCGGCCACCCACACGGTGGCGGTGCCGGTGACCTCACCCGAACCGGTGACCCGGTCGACGATGTCCCTGAGGTCGACGCCCGCGGGTTTGTGGACGACCCCCGACGGTCCGAACTCCGTCACGTCGTCGCCGATCCGCGACAGCCGGAACGTCCGGACGGCTCCCCGGTCGACGTCGTGACCGACGAGGTACCACCGGCCGTGGGCGGTGACGACACCCCACGGTTCCACGGTGCGTTCGGTGTACGGCTCGTTGAGAGCCCCGCGGTGCGGGAAGTGCACGGCGCGGCCGGCGTCGACCGCCGCCAGCAGCTTGCCGAGCGCCGGTTCGGAGCCGCGGGTGCGGGCGGGCACCGCCGTGATCGGGGTGGCCGCCGAATCCGGATCGACCTGCACACCCGCCGCACGCAGCTTGAGCAGCGCCCCCTGCGCCGCGGACGTCAACTCCGGCGACTCCCACAGCTGAACGGCCACCGCGACGGCCGCCGACTCCTCCTGGCTGAGGTCGATGTCGGGGAGCTCGTACGCATTGCGGTTGATCCGGTAGCCCTCGACCGTCGAGAACCGCGACGCCTGCCCGGTCTCGAGCGGAACACCGAGATCCCGCAACTCGTTCTTGTCGCGTTCGAACATGCGGCTGAACGCCTCGTCGCTGGCGGAGTCGGCGTACCCGGCAACGCTCTCGCGAATCTTCTCGGCGGTGAGGAACTGTCTGGTGGACAGCAAACAGATCACCAGGTTCATCAAGCGCTCGATCTTGGAAGTCGGCACGCCGGGAAGCCTAGTGGGTGAGCCCGTTACGGACTCCCCGAGCGCCGCTACATCGAGGCAATCAGCCGCTCCACCCGCTCGTCGACCGACCGGAACGGGTCCTTGCACAGCACGGTCCGCTGGGCCTGGTCGTTGAGCTTGAGATGCACCCAGTCGACCGTGAAGTCGCGTCCGGCCTCCTGCGCGGCGGTGATGAATTCGCCGCGCAGCTTCGCCCGGGTGGTCTGCGGCGGAGTGTCCACCGCGGCCTCGATGGTCTCGTCCTCGGTGATCCGCTTCACCAGACCCTTGCGCTGCAGCACGTCGAACACGCCGCGACCGCGTTTGATGTCGTGGTACGCCAGATCGAGTTGCGCGATCTTCGGGTCGGCCAGTTCGAAGCCGTGCCGGTCCTGGTAGCGCTGGAACAGCTTGCGCTTGATCACCCAGTCGATCTCCGTGTCGACCTTTGCGAAATCCTGCGTCTCGACGGCGTCCAGCATGCGGCCCCACAGGTCGACCACCTGCGTGACCTGCGGATCGGGGTCGCGGTTCTGCAGGTGTTCGACGGCGCGGGCGTGGTACTCCCGCTGGATGTCGAGGGCGCTGGCCTGCCTGCCGCCTGCGAGCCGCACCGGGCGGCGCCCGGTGACGTCGTGGCTGACCTCGCGGATGGCGCGGATCGGGTTGTCGAGCGCGAAGTCGCGGAACGACACCCCGGCCTCGATCATCTCGAGCACGAGCGCCGCCGTGCCCACCTTCAGCATCGTGGTGGACTCGGACATGTTGGAATCGCCGACGATCACGTGCAGGCGGCGGTACTTCTCCGCGTCGGCGTGCGGCTCGTCGCGGGTGTTGATGATGGGCCGCGACCGCGTGGTCGCCGAGGACACGCCCTCCCAGATGTGCTCGGCGCGCTGCGACAGGCAGAACGTGGCCGCCTTCGGCGTCTGCAGTACCTTGCCGGCGCCGCAGATCAGCTGCCGCGTCACCAGGAACGGGAGCAGCACGTCCGAGATCCGGGAGAATTCGCCGGCCCGCGCCACGAGGAAGTTCTCGTGACAGCCGTACGAATTACCCGCCGAGTCCGTGTTGTTCTTGAACAGGTAGATGTCGCCGCCGATGCCTTCCTCGGCGAGCCGCTGCTCGGCGTCGATCAGCAACTCCTCGAGGACGCGCTCACCCGCCCGGTCGTGGTTGACCAACTGGATGAGGTTGTCGCACTCGGCTGTCGCGTATTCGGGGTGCGAGCCGACGTCCAGATACAGGCGGGCACCGTTCCTGAGGAACACGTTGGAACTCCGGCCCCACGACACCACCCGCCGGAACAGGTAGCGCGCAACCTCGTCCGGGCTCAGTCGCCTGTGACCATGGAAGGTGCAGGTCACACCGAACTCTGTCTCAATTCCCATGATTCGTCGCTGCACACCTCGAGAGTACAACGCCGATCACCCGGCGGAGCGGGAAAACCGTCCGGCGACACTCCGCGCCTACGCTGAGACGGTGAACCGACACCTGCACCGCATCCACCGGGCCGACGAAATCGTGTTCGGCCGCAGCGCAGATCTGCGCCCCTCCGAGGTCGACCGGGCGATGCGCTTCCTCAGTCACGCGGCCGACAAGGGGGTCTTGTGGTGGTGCGTGGCGGCGCTGCTGGGACTGGTCGGCGGACGCGCCCGGCGCGGTGCCGTGCGGGGCCTGCTGTCCCTCGCGATGGCGAGCGGTCTCGCCAACGGCATCCTCAAACCGGTGTTCCCGCGGCGGCGCCCTCCCGCCCGCGCGTGGACGAACGCGCTGCGCGGGGTGCCGATCCCCCGGTCCTCGTCCTTCCCGTCGGGACATTCGGCGTCGGCGGCGGCGTTCACCACGGGTGTCGCCCTGGAATCGCCCGCGGCCGGTGCCGCACTCGCCCCCCTCGCGGCCGCGGTCGCGTACTCCCGGGTGCACAACGGCGTGCACTGGCCGTCGGACGTCGTCACCGGGCTGATACTGGGCGGGGCCGTCGCTTCGGGAACCCGCCGCTGGTGGGCGGTGCGCACCGAGGACCCGGCGGAACTGGGCCGCGCGGTCGACGCGCCGGCGCTGCCGGGCGGTGAGGGCCTGCTCGTGCTGGTGAACCAGGAGTCCGGGCCGGACACTGTGGATCCCAGTGAGGAGATCGCCACCGCACTCCCGAACGCGCACGTGCGCGCCCTCGACACCGACCACGATTTCGCCGAGCAACTCGACGCCTGGGTGGCCGAGACGAATCCGCGTGCACTCGGGGTGTGCGGTGGGGACGGGACCGTGGTCGCCGTCGCGTCCGCGGCGGCGCGTCATTCGCTGCCGCTGGCGGTGTTCCCCGGCGGCACACTCAATCACTTCGCGCGCGACGCCGGCGTCGCCGACATCTCGGACACCGCGAAGGCCGTCGAGACCGGACGTGCGGTTCTCGTCGACCAGGCCGTCGTCCACACCGATGTCGAGGAACCCGCCCCGTTCCTCAACACCGCCAGTCTCGGCGGCTACCCCGACGCGGTGCGGCTGCGGGAGAAGTGGCAGCCCCGGTACGGGAAGTGGCCCGCGGCCTGTGCGGCGATGATCCGGATTCTCTCCGCGGCAACACCGCTCGCCGTCACCATCGACGGCAGGCCCGTGAAGGTGTGGATGTTGTTCGTGGGGAACGGTCGGTATTCCCCCGGCGATCAGGTTCCGATGTCGCGTCCCGCCATCACCGGCGGACTGCTCGACGTCCGCTACGTGCGGGCCGACCGGCGAGCGTCCCGGCCGCGGCTACTGTTCGCCGCCGCCACCGGGACGCTCGGAAGCAGCCGGGTGTACGTGCGATCCCTCGTGCCCCGGCTCACCGTCCGCGTGGACGGCTCGCCGGTTGCGCTGGCCACCGACGGTGAAGTGGTCGCCGACGCCCTGCGCTTCGACTTCCGGTCGGCGCCCGAAGCGATCGCGGTGTACCGGCCTCAGTCCTGAGTGTCGGCCGGCTTCGTCTCGGTGTCCGGCTTCGACTCCGGAGCGGGCTCCGAGGCGGCCGCAGGCTCTGCGGGGATCAGCTGTTCGAGCGCGGGTCCGGCGATCCGCCGGAACGCGCGGCGCGGCCGGGACTGATCGAGCACGGCCACCTCGAGGCTGGCCACGTCGACGTTCCGCTTCTCGCCCTCCCCGGCACCGCCCTGACGTAGGGCGTTGACCGCGATACCGACCGCCGCCTCGAGGTCGAGGTCGGCACGGTACGACTCGCGCATGGCGGTCGCGATCGGCTCGGTCGTGCCACCCATCACGACGAAATGCTGTTCGTCGACGATGGATCCGTCGTAGGTGATGCGGTACAGCTGGGGAGCCTTCGGGCTGCCCACGCGCCCGACCTCCGCGACGCAGATCTCCACCTCGTACGGCTTGGGTTGCTCGGTGAAGATCGTGCCCAGGGTCTGCGCGTACGCGTTGGCCAGCGATCGGCCCGTCACGTCACGGCGGTCGTACGAGTAACCGCGCATGTCGGCGTGGACGATCCCTGCGCGCCGCAGATTCTCGAACTCGTTGTACTTGCCGACGGCCGCGAAGCCGAGCCGGTCGTACAGTTCGCTGACCTTGTGCAGCGCGGTGGAGGGATTCTCGGCGACGAACAGCACGCCATCGCGGAACGTGAGCACCACGACGCTGCGTCCGCGGGCAATTCCCTTGCGCGCCAATTCCGAGCGGTCCCGCATGATCTGCTCGGCGGAGGCGTAATACGGCATGGTCATCGCGCAGACCCCCCTTGTTCGGTGCGCTCGGCGACGATGCGCCGAGCCAACTCGGACGTCGTCTCCTCGGACACGTGTACGGCACCGGCCTGGGTGATCGTGACCGCGGTCGGGTAGATGCCGCGGGTCAAGTCGGGCCCACCGGTGGCCGAGTCGTCGTCGGCCGCGTCGTACAGCGATTCGATGGCCGCCCGCAGGGCGGTCTCCTCGTCGCTGTCCGGCGAGTAGATCTTCTTCAGTGCCGACTTCGCGAACAGCGAACCCGAACCGACCGCGTGGTATCCGGCGCGTTCCTCGTACCGGCCGCCGACGACGTCGTACGAGACGATGCGGCCCGCATGGGCCTCGTCGTCCGCGTCGAGGTCGTAGCCGACGAGCAGCGGGACGACCGCGAGACCCTGCATCGCCGCCCCGAGGTTGCCCCGCACCATCGACGCCAGGCGGTTGGCCTTGCCGTCGAAGGTCAGCTGAACGCCCTCGATCTTCTCGTAGTGCTCGAGTTCGACGGCGAACAGGCGGACCAGTTCGATGGCGATGCCCGCGGTGCCGGCGATACCGGCCGCCGAGTATTCGTCGGTGACGTACACCTTCTCGACGTCCCGGCTGGCGATCAGGTTGCCCTGGGTCGCGCGCCGGTCGCCTGCCAGCAGGACGCCACCCTTGTAGGTGAGCGCCACGATCGTGGTTCCGTGCGGTGCGAGATCACCGCTCTCCATCCCGTCACCACCCCGTGTCGAGTGCGAACGATGGCCGATCCGATTCTCCGGCAGCAATTCTGGTGCGTGACCACGCAGATACTCGGTGAACGAGCTCAGATTCGAACCGAAACTGAGTCTCGTGTCACCGTCGCCTGTCCGCAATGCCGGTCGATCCGCCGTCACTGGCCGCCCTTCTGGACATAGGCCCGGACGAAGTCCTCGGCGTTCTCCTCGAGCACGTCGTCGATCTCGTCGAGCAGGTCGTCGGTGTCCTCGGCCAGCTTTTCGCGACGTTCCTGACCGGCCGCACCGTCACCGCCCGGGGTGTCGTCCTCGTCGCCGCCGCCAGTTCGTTTGGTCTGCTCTTGCGCCATCGCCGCCGACCTCCTTGTGTGAAGGGAGCTCTTCTTCCGAGCGTCCTGTGCTGCCAAGCAGTCTGACTACATCATCCGCTCGGACCTTCACCCTACCGAGCGTCGCCGCCCCACGTGTGCCGACGCGACGGCGAGTTCCGGGCAGATCCGTGCGGGAACGGCCGAGATGTCAGTTCGTGAGCTCGTCGACGAGCTCTTTCGCGGTCTCCACCGACTCCAGCAACTCCCCCACGTGCGCCTTGCTGCCCCGCAGCGGCTCGAGGGTGGGAATGCGGACCAGGGAGTCGCCACCGAGATCGAAGATCACCGAATCCCAGCTCGCAGCCGCGATGTCGGCGCCGAACTTGCGCAGGCATTCACCGCGGAAGTAGGCGCGGGTGTCGGTCGGCGGGGTGTCGACGGCGTCGAGCACCGCCTGCTCCGACACCAGGCGCTCCATCGACCCGCGGGCGACGAGCCGGTTGTACAGACCCTTGTCGAGGCGGACGTCCGAGTACTGCAGGTCGACCAGATGCAGTCGCGGCGCGGACCAGTTGAGGCCCTCCCGGTTCCGGAAACCCTCGAGCAGACGCAGCTTGGCCGGCCAGTCCAGCAGGTGGGCGCATTCCATCGGGTCCCGCTCGAGGAGGTCGAGCACCATCGCCCACTTCTCCAGCAGATCGGCCACGCGGGGGTCGTCGTTGCCCTCGGCGGACATGAACTTGTCGACCCGGTCCAGATAGATCCGCTGCAACGCAAGCCCGGTCAGTTCCCGGCCGTCGGCCAGCGCGACCGTGGCGCGCAGCGTCGGGTCGTGGCTGATGTGGTGCACGGCGGTGACCGGTCGGGCCAGCTGCAGGTCGGTGAGGTCGACACCGGCCTCGATGAGGTCGAGGACCAGCGCCGTCGTCCCGACCTTCAGGTACGTGGACATCTCGGCGAGGTTCGCGTCGCCGATGATGACGTGCAGACGCCGGTACTTGTCCGCGTCGGCGTGCGGTTCGTCGCGGGTGTTGATGATGCCGCGCTTGAGCGTGGTCTCGAGCCCGACCTCCACCTCGATGTAGTCGGCCCGCTGGGACAGCTGGAAGCCGGCCTCGTCACCGGACTGGCCGATGCCCACCCGGCCCGACCCGCAGATCACCTGACGGGACGCGAAGAACGGCGTCAGCCCGTTGATCACCGCAGAGAACGGCGTGGCCCGGGACATCAGGTAGTTCTCGTGGGTGCCGTACGACGCGCCCTTGCCGTCCACGTTGTTCTTGTACAGCTGCAGTCGCGGGGCACCGGGGACGCTCGACGCGTGCCGGGCGGCCGCCTCCATCACGCGTTCGCCGGCCTTGTCCCAGATGACGGCGTCCAGGGGGTCGGTGACCTCCGGGGCCGAGTACTCGGGGTGCGCGTGGTCGACGTAGAGCCGGGCGCCGTTGGTGAGGATCATGTTGGCCGCGCCGACCTCGTCGGCGTCGATGACGGGCGCCGGGCCGCTGAGCCGGCCCAGGTCGAATCCGCGGGCGTCCCGCAGCGGGGATTCCACCTCGTAATCCCATCGGGTGCGCTTGGCGCGCGGCACTCCCGCGGCTGCCGCATAAGCCAGCACCGCCTGGGTGGACGTCAAGATCGGATTGGCCGAAGGCTCGCTGGGTGAGGAGATTCCGTACTCGACTTCGACACCGATGATCCGCTGCATGCTGCCGAGCCTATGCGATCACCCACGCCACCCGGCGGCACACTCCTGCCGCGCGAGCCGTCGGTGTCCGGCGACTAGCCCGGCGAGCACTCCAGGTACTGGTCCGCCGCGATCACCTCGAGCACGGTCCGGACCCCGGGCGGCGCCCAGGAGTGGGTGCCGTCGGTGCCGATTCGAGGGTCCGTCAGGTGCACCGTCCGGCGGCGCGTCACGATGGTGCATCCGCCCGCCGCCACCACGTTTCGCACCCAGTCGCTGTGCGCTCCGTACGTGAGGGCGAACCGGTAGCGGCCGTCCACGACGAACACGTTGACGGGCGTGCGATACGTCCTACCGGATGTGCGGCCGCGGTGCTCGACCACGGCGAACCCGGGCAGGATTGTCGCGACGCGACGGCTCACCCGGTTGGTGAGGACCCGGTTGAATCGGGCGATCGAACGCGGCAACGCCATGAACTCTCACCCCTTCGGCACCGGAACGAGCAACCGACCTCGACAGTACCGACGTTCGCCGGGGTGCTGGCAGGATCGACTCATGGATTCCGCACCGAACACCCCACCCGGCACGGACGAAGTGGTGGCGGTGTTCGACAGTTCCGGGCGACCGGTGGGATCGGCCGCGCGTTCCCGTGTCTACGCCGAGGGACTGTGGCACGCGAGCGCCGGGGTCCTCGTCCGATCTGGTGACGAGCAGCGCCTCTACGTGCACCGGCGGTCGGACACGAAGACGGTGTTCGCCGGACACCACGACTGCCTGGCCGGCGGGGTGGTCGATCCCGGGGAGACGCCGGAAGAGGCGGCGGGCCGGGAACTGGCGGAGGAACTGGGCATCACCGGGGTGAGCCTCACCCCCATCGCGAGGGTGGCGTGGGACGGCGAGTGGCAGGGCCTGCGGCTGCGCTGCCACCTGTACGCCTACGAGACGCACTGGGACGGGCCCGTCGTCCACCAGGCCAGCGAGATCGCGTCGGGCTGGTGGTGGACACCCCACGAACTGGTGACACACCTGCGCGACCCGCGGTGGCCGTTCGTGCCGGACACGAGGGCACTCCTCGAGGACTACCTCGTCGCACGGGACCGCTGACACACGGCCGACCCGCGCGGCGGGAACCGTCCCCGGTTCCCGCCGCGCGGGTCGTACCGATCGGCCTACAGGTACTGGCCGGTGTTGGACTCGGTGTCGATGGCGCGGCTCGCGCTCGCGTTCTTACCGGTGACCAACGTGCGGATGTAGACGATCCGCTCACCCTTCTTGCCCGAGATCCGGGCCCAGTCGTCGGGGTTGGTGGTGTTCGGCAGGTCCTCGTTCTCCGAGAACTCGTCGACGATGGAGTCGAACAGGTGCTGGACGCGCAGGCCCGGGGCACCGGTGTCGAGCACCGACTTGATCGCGTACTTCTTGGCGCGGTCGACGATGTTCTGGATCATCGCCCCCGAGTTGAAGTCCTTGAAGTACAGGACCTCCTTGTCGCCGTTGGCGTACGTGACCTCGAGGAAGCGGTTCTCCTCGCTCTCGGCGTACATACGGTCGACGACCCGTTCGATCATCACCCGGATGCAGGCCGTGCGGTCGCCACCGAACTCCGCGATGTCGTCGCTGTGCACCGGCAGTGTCTCGACGAGGTACTTCGAGAAGATGTCCTGCGCCGACTCCGCGTCGGGGCGTTCGATCTTGATCTTCACGTCGAGGCGGCCGGGGCGCAGGATCGCGGGGTCGATCATGTCTTCGCGGTTGGAGGCGCCGATCACGATGACGTTCTCGAGTCCCTCGACACCGTCGATCTCACTGAGCAGCTGCGGCACGACGGTGGTCTCGACGTCGGAGGAGACACCCGACCCGCGGGTGCGGAAGATCGAATCCATCTCGTCGAAGAACACGATCACCGGGGTGCCCTCGGACGCCTTCTCCCGGGCCCGCTGGAAGATCAGCCGGATGTGCCGCTCGGTCTCGCCGACGAACTTGTTCAGCAGCTCGGGGCCCTTGATGTTGAGGAAGTAGGACTTGGCTTCCTTGCTGTCCTGCCCCCGGGCCTCCGCGATCTTCTTCGCGAGGGAGTTGGCGACCGCCTTGGCGATGAGCGTCTTGCCGCACCCGGGCGGACCGTAGAGGAGCACACCCTTCGGCGGGCGGAGCTCGTATTCGTGGAACAGGTCCTTGTGGAGGAACGGCAACTCGACGGCGTCACGGATCTGCTCGATCTGCCGGCCGAGGCCGCCGATGTCGTCGTAGTGGACGTCGGGAACCTCTTCGAGGACGAGATCCTCGACCTCGGCCTTGGGGATCCGCTCGAACGCGTACCCGGCCTTCGTGTCGACGAGGAGGGAGTCGCCCGGCCGTAGTTTGCGGGTGGGCGATTCGGCGTCGTACGCGACCGACTCTCGTTCGCTGTCCGCGTACACGGTGGCGAGGGGTTCGGCCAGCCAGACGATCCGTTCCTCGTCGGCGTGACCGACCACGAGGGCGCGCTGACCGTCGTCGAGGACCTCGCGAAGTGTGCTGATCTCACCGACACGCTCGAAGTTGCCCGCTTCCACGATCGTGAGTGCCTCGTTGAGGCGCACGGTCTGGCCGAGCTTGAGGGTCTCGGCGTCGACATTCGGGGAGCAGGTCAACCGCATCTTGCGTCCGGAGGTGAACACGTCCACGGTCTGATCGTCGTGCACTCCGAGCAGCACGCCGTATCCGCTCGGCGGCTGGCCGAGGCGATCGACTTCCTCTCGGAGCGCAATGAGCTGCTGACGGGCCTCCTTGAGGGTGTCCATCAACTTGGTGTTCCGGATGGACAGCGAGTCCACTCGCGATTCCATCTCACGAAGCTGTTCCGGCGACTCCGCGAGCTGCCTGCGCAGTGCCGACGCCTCCGCGCGCAACGCCTCGAGCTCTCGTGCGGCCGCAACCGAATCGGGGTTCTCTGTCGAGCTCATGTGCGTCTCCTCCCAATGAGATCTATCAACGCTACCGGCACTGCCCGAATTCTGCGCCGTGACACGGATTCTGCCGATTGCGAATCGGCATACGCGACACCCGGGGCCATCGAAATTCTCATGTTAGCCTTACCTACCTGTCGAGCAGTTTCCTCTCTGTTCCGTGTAACGAAAGGGTTCGTCGTGATAATCCGCAAGCCCCTGAACGGCACGTCCTTCACCGGTAGGTCCGTGGTTGCCGTGGGCGCGGTGGTCTTCGCGCTCGGAATGTCGGCCTGCTCGTCCGACGACGGTTCCGGCACCGCCGCGGCGACGTCCGCGGCCACGTCGTCGCAGGTAGACGCGACCGTCGCCGCCCCCACGTCGGAGGAACTGCTCGGTACGCTCCAGCTGCTCGTGGACCCGGCCCGGCCGGTCGACGAGAAAACCGTCGTGGTCGTCGACGGCGACGAACGCCGCCCGAATCTGGAGGCGATGACCGCCGCCATGGCCAACTACCCGGTGTCCTTCACGGTCACGGACGTGCAGGTGGAGGGCGATACCGCGACGGCGAACGTCGCGATCGTGAGCCCGCACGGCACGGCCGCTCCGACGGCGTGGACGTGGGAGAACGTCGACGGCGTGTGGAAGGTGTCGGACGAGAGCACGTGCACCCTGCTCGGCATGGCACGCGCGGGCTGCAGCTAGCCCGGTCCTTCGGCGGCGCCCGCTCCGGGCGCCGCCGAAGCCGTGTCTCAGCCCTTACCCGACCGGCGCTGCGGCTTGGGGGTGACGGTTCCCTCGGCGAGACGCCGGGCGCTCACCAGGAACGCGGTATGGCCCTGCATCCGGTGTTCCGGCCGCACGGCGAGCCCGACGACGTGCCAGCCACGGACGATCGACTCCCAGGACCGCGGCTCGGTCCAGCACTCCTGCTCGCGCATCGCCTCGACGACCTTGGAGAGCTGCGTCACAGTCGCGACGTAGACGACGAGCACGCCGCCGGGGACCAGCGCCTTGGACACCGCGGGCAGCGCGTCCCAGGGTGCCAGCATGTCGAGGACCACCCGGTCGACCGGGCCGCCCGCCGCGTCGGCGTCGAACTCGGCGACGTCCGCGATGGTCAGGTCCCAGTTCGCGGGGCGTTCCCCGAAGAACGTCTCGACGTTCCGCACCGCGTGCTCGGCGTGGTCGTCGCGCACCTCGTACGAGATGACCCGGCCTTCCGGCCCGACCGCCCGCAGCAGGGAGCACGTCAGGGCGCCCGAGCCTGCGCCGGCCTCGAGGACGCGGGCGCCGGGGAAGACGTCGCCCTCGTGGACGATCTGCGCGGCGTCCTTCGGGTAGATGACCTGCGCCCCGCGGGGCATCGACAGGACGTAGTCGACGAGCAGCGGTCGCAGCGCCAGGTAGGGGGTGCCGTTGGTCGACTTGACCACGCTGCCCTCGTCGGTGCCGATCAGGTCGTCGTGCAGGATTCCGCCGCGGTGCGTGTGGAACTCCTTGCCGGCCTCCAGGTTGACCGTGTAGTGCCGGCCCTTGCCATCGGTCAGCTGGACGCGATCGCCCACCCGAAACGGTCCACTCGGTCGCGTTTCGCGTCCCACCATCGTCACCGACTCCTCAGCCTGTTCGTCCGGCGCCGTCCGGCGCCCGTCCCGCTGCCCCGACACGACTGTCGGACCGGGGGCCTACCCTGCCAGGTGTGAGCATCTCAGAGTCGCCAGCCCCCGTCACACAGGGTTCCCCGTCACAGCCCGGCGACACTTCGGTCACCCGCAGGCGCCCCGCCCTGTCGCCGTCCCGCGCCGGCGACTTCAAGCAGTGCCCGCTTCTCTACCGCTTCCGTGCCGTCGACCGGCTCCCGGAGGCGCCGTCGCGCGCGCAGGTGAAGGGCACGGTCGTGCACGCCGCGCTCGAGACGCTATTCGCGCTGCCCGCCGCCGAACGGGTTCCGCAGAAGGCGGTCGATCTGATCCTCCCGTCCTGGGAGCGCCTCCTCGCCGAGGCCCCCGACCTGATCGACCTGGTTCCCGAGGACCAGCGCGAGTCGTTCCTCGACGAGGCGCGGTCGCTCGTCACCGCCTACTACGAACTGGAGGACCCCACCCGGTTCGAGGCCGAATCGTGCGAACAGCGTGTCGAGACCGAACTCGCCGACGGGGTGCTGCTCCGCGGATTCGTCGACCGAATCGACGTGGCCCCCACCGGTGAGGTGCGGGTGGTCGACTACAAGACCGGTCGCGCACCCCGCGAGATGTCCGAGTCCAAGGCGCTGTTCCAGATGAAGTTCTATGCGCTGGTCCTGCTGCGCACCCGCGGCATCGTCCCGGCGCAGCTGCGACTGCTGTATCTCGCGTCCGGGACGGTCCTCACCTACGCACCCGACGAGGACGAACTGCTGCGGTTCGAGCGCACACTGTCGGCGATCTGGAAGGCCATCCTGGCGGCGGGTGTCACCGGCGATTTCCGACCCAAGCCGAGCCGGCTCTGCGACTGGTGTGATCATAAGTCCCTGTGCCCCTCGTTCGGAGGAACGCCGCCTCCCTACCCGGGATGGCCGGAGGGGCCCGCCGAAGACGCACCAGGTTTCGAGGAGATTGTCGAATGAGTTCCGAGTCCTACTACGTACCACTCGGTTCGGAAGCACTGGGTGCGCCGGAAGTGGACTCGGACCAGAAGATCACGGTCGAGCGATTCGACAGCACGGATCTGACGATCAGCGTGTGGGCCGAGACGATGCAGCACGGCGCTCCCCCGTCCGCGCTGCTCGTGCGGGCACTCGAACGGTGCGCCCCTCGTGACGACGCGCGCATCACGCGGGTCGTGGTCGAGATCCTCGGCCCGATCCCGATCGCCGAACTCGAGGTCCGGTCCTGGGTGCAGCGGCCGGGCCGCCGGGTGGAGTTGGTGGTCGCCGAACTGTGGACCGTCGGCGACCGGCCCCGGGCCGTGGCGCGGGGCTCGGCGTGGCGCATGGAGACCGTCGACACGAACGATGCCGTCCACGTCGTCGACCCGCCGCTCGAACCTCGGTCCACCGGCCGGGAGGGCAAGTTCAGCGAAGGCTGGAATTCGGGCTACCTGACGACCCTCGACTGGCGGTGGATCGCCGAGATGGGGTGCGAGGGCCCCGGCAAGCTGTGGGCGAGGCCGCGGCCCGCGCTGGTCCTCGGCGAGACCATGACGCCGCTCGAGCGGCTCTTCTCCATCGCGGACGTCGCCAACGGTGTGGGATCGAAACTCGACCCGGCCGACTGGACGTTCCTCAATACCGACCTCACCGTGCACATCTTCCGGGTCCCCGAGGGCGAATGGGTCGGCGTCGGCTCCGAGACGTCCATCGGCCCCGACGGCGTGGGGATGTGCGCGGGCGTGCTGTACGACGAGACCGGCGCGGTCGGCCGGATCGCCCAGACCGTACAGGTCCGCGCCCGCTCCTGATCGGAACGGGCGCGGATCGTCCTGCGGCGGAACGAGATCAGAGGGCGCGGCAGGACCGGATGTTCGACGCGAGGATGGCCTTGGCGCCGAGGTCCGCGAGTTCGTCCATCACTCCGTTGTGACCCTTGATCGGCACCATCGCCCGGACCGCGACCCAGTTCTCGTCGGCGAGCGGCGACAGCGTCGGCGACTCCAGTCCGGGGGTGATCTTCAGCGCGTCGTCGAGGATCGTCTTCGGGCAGTCGTAGTCGAGCATCAGATTCTGCTGCGCGAAGACGATGCCGCGCACCCGCTCGACCAACTGGTTGCGTGCGGAATCGTCGGCGGGCGAACCGGCGCGCTCGATGAGCACACCCTCGGAGTCGCACAGGGTGTCACCGAACGCGACCAGGTTGTGCTGGCGCAGGGTGCGGCCGGATCCGACGACGTCGGCGATGGCGTCCGCGACCCCGAGCTGGATCGAGATCTCCACGGCGCCGTCGAGGCGGATGACCGAGGCCTCGATCCCGCGTGCGGAGAGGTCGTCGCGCACCAGGTTGGGGTAGGACGTGGCGATCCGGAGTCCAGCGAGATCCTCGACCTTCCAGTCCTTGCCCGCGGGGGCGGCGTACCGGAACGTGGAGCGGCCGAAGCCGAGCGACAGCCGCTCGGCGACCGGGGCGCCCGAGTCACGGGCGAGGTCGCGGCCGGTGATGCCGAGATCGAGTTCACCGGATCCGACGTAGATCGCGATGTCCTTGGGGCGGAGGAAGAAGAACTCGACCTGATTGGACGGGTCGAGGACGGTCAGGTCGCGGGAGTCGGTGCGACGGCGGTAGCCGGCCTCGGAGAGAATTTCGGCGGCGGACTCGGACAGCGAGCCCTTGTTGGGGACTGCGACGCGCAGCATGGCTGAGGTTCCTTTCGGGAGCGGGTGGAGGAGTCTCGATCACCGATCACAGATGTCGGTAGACGTCCTCGAGTTTCAGGCCCTTGCCCACCATCAGCACCTGCGTCCAGTACAGCAGCTGGGAGATCTCCTCGGCGAGCGCCTCGTCGCTTTCGTGCTCGGCGGCGATCCACACCTCACCCGCCTCTTCGAGGATCTTCTTTCCCTGCGAATGGACGCCGGCGTCGAGGGCGGCAACGGTGCCGGACCCCTCGGGGCGGGTAGCGGCACGCTCGGTCAGCTCGGCGAACAGGGATTCGAAGGTCTTCACGAGGACCCATTGTTTCACGCCGCCGCGGACCTCTCCGAACCGGTCACCACCCGAGTGTGCGGCGACTCTCGAACCGGCGGACCCGGCCCGAACGGGGATCGGTGAACTCGATGGCCCGCGCCAGCAACCGCAACGGGGTCGAGAAGTCGCCGGGCTCGGATCGGCGGAAGTCCGGGTAGTAGTTGTCGCCCTCGATCGGGAGTCCCAGCGACGACATGTGCAGCCGCAGTTGGTGCGTCCGGCCGGTCTTCGGCAGCAGCCGGTACCGGGCGCGGCCGTCCCGGGTCTCGATCAGGTCGACGACGGTTTCGCTGTTCGGTTCTCCCGGCTCCTCCGTGGCCGTCATGATCCCGTGTTCCTTGACGATGCGGCTGCGGATGATGCGCGGAAACTCCAGCGTGGGATCGTGCCCGGCGACGGCCTCGTATTCCTTGGTGACCTGCTGGGAGACGAACAGTTCCTGATAGGCCCGGCGGTCTTCCGGCCGGATCAGGAACACCAGCACACCGGCCGTCATCCGGTCGAGCCGGTGCGCCGGGGTGAGATCGGGGAGGTCGAGCGTCCGCCGTAACCGCACGACCGCCGTCTCGGTGATGTGCGCGCCCCGCGGGATGGTCGCGAGGAAATGCGGCTTGTCGATCACCACGAGGTGGTCGTCGCGGTGGAGGATGTCGATCTCGAACGGAACCGGGATCTCGGGTGCGGGGTCGCGGTAGAAGTACACGAATCGGGTCGGCGCATAGCGGGTGCCGCGGTCGACGACCCGGCCGTGTTCGTCGACGACTCCCCCACCGTCGATCAGCGACAGCCAGTGCGCCCGCTCGTCGGGGTACGTCTCGACCAGGAATTCGGCGACGGTCTTCGCCCCGAGCCCGGCCGGCATCCGGATGCGATCGGGACCGAGACCGTTGCGGACGGGCAGCGGCGCCCCGGCCACCTCAGCCCGCCCGGTTCTCGGTGCAGTCGGCGCACACGAGCACGAGTTCGCGGCCCCGGTCGTTCGGCAGATTCTCGTACCGGGACGTCGGACCGCCGCATCGGGTGCAGCGCCCCAGGGTCGTGGCCTGGTCGCTGAACTCGATGGTCATCCGCTTGTCGAAGACGTACAGCGACCCCTCCCACAGACCCGTGTCGCCGAACGCTTCGCCGTACCGGACGATGCCGCCGTCGAGTTGATAGACCTCGCCGAACCCGCGCGAACGCATCAGCGAGGACAGGACCTCGCACCGCACTCCCCCGGTGCAGTAGGTGACGACAGCCTTGTCCTTGAGATGGTCGTATTTGCCGCTGTCGAGTTCGTGCACGAAGTCGCGGGTGGTGGACACGTCCGGCACGACGGCGTCCCGGAAGCGGCCGATCTCCGCCTCGAAACCGTTGCGTCCGTCGAAGAAGACGACGTCGTCACCGCGCCCCTCGACCAGGCGGTGCACCTCGTCCGGCGCCAGGTGGGTACCGCCGCCGACGACGCCGTCCGCGTCCACCTTCAGCTCGCCCGGCACACCGAACGTCACGATCTCCGACCGCACCTTGACGCTGAGCCGCGGGAAGTCGTCACCGAGACCGTCCGACCACTTGATGTCGGCGTCCTTGAACGGCGCGTAGCCGCGGGTCCCCTTCACGTACCGCTTGACGTCGCGGATGTCGCCGCCGACGGTCGCGTTGATGCCGTGCTCGGAGACGAGGATCCGCCCGGTCAGGTTGTGTGCCTCGGCGAGCGTGTACTGCCACAGCCGGATCGCCTCCGGGTCGGCGAGCGGAGTGAACACGTAGAACAGCACGATTTTCGGGACAGCCACGGGGAACCAGACTACCTAGAGACGCACACCGCTCGGCTGCGCCCAGGCCTCGGCCAGATCGGAACCGGTGAGACCTTCGAGGCTGTCCCGGAACACCCGCCCCGGGCCGTCGGCCACCGGGATCTCG
Organism: Rhodococcus sp. ACS1; assembly: GCF_002300155.1. Lineage (NCBI taxonomy): Bacteria > Bacillati > Actinomycetota > Actinomycetes > Mycobacteriales > Nocardiaceae > Rhodococcus > Rhodococcus sp. ACS1. The sequence continues at coordinate 86,694 of NZ_NSDZ01000006.1, read as the reverse complement.
CACGGGACGATCAGCACGACGCAGCCCGCGGCCTGCGCGGACGCCGCGCCGGTGGGCGAGTCCTCGATCGCGAGGCACTGCGACGGATGCAACCCGAGAAGTTCGGCACCCCGCAGGTACGGGTCGGGATGTGGTTTGCCTGCCGGCACCTCGTCGCCGCACACCGAGTGGTCGAAGTGGTGCCTGCCGAGCGTCTCCAGCGCCCGCTCGGTGAGGCGGCGCTCGGTGTTGGTCACCAGCGCCGACCTCAGGCCGTGGGCCCGGGCGGTCCGCAGTGCATCGTGGGCGCCCGGCCGCCACGGGATGCCGTCGCCGAACAGTTCCTCGACGCGGGTGAACATCCATTCCTTGGCCTCGGCGAGCGCCGCCGGATCCCGGTCGAGCCCGAGGGCGTCGAAGATGACGCCGAGCGCGTTGGCGCTGGACGCGCCGATCGTCTTCAGCCGGGTCTCCTCCGTCATCGGCCCACCGAGGTGCATCGACAACTCACGGACCGCGACGTCCCACATCTTCTCGGAATCGAGCAGCGTTCCGTCCATGTCCCACAGCACGCCTGCGAGACCGTCGAATGCGTCAGACATTGAAGTACTTCGCCTCGGGGTGGTGCAGCACGAACGCATCCGTGGACTGCTCGGGATGCAACTGCAGTTCCTCCGACAACTTCACACCGATCCGTTCCGGTTCGAGGAGAGCGACCATCTTCGCGCGGTCCTCCAGGTTGGGGCAGGCGCCGTAGCCGAACGAATAGCGGGCGCCGCGGTAGGCGAGGTCGAAGAACCCGGACACCTCCGACGGATCCTGCTCGGCGACGTTGTGGCCGCCAGGCAGCACGAGTTCTTCGCGGACCCGTCGGTGCCAGTACTCGGCCAGCGACTCCGTCAGCTGCACGCCGATGCCGTGCACCTCGAGGTAGTCGCGGTACGCGTTGGCGGCGAACAGCTCGTTCGCGAAGTCCGCGATCGGCTGCCCCATGGTGACCAGCTGCATCGGGAACACGTCGACCTGGCCGGTCTCCTTCGCCTCGGTGCGGGACCGCACGAAGTCGGCGACGCAGAGGAAGCGGTCGCGGTGCTGGCGCGGGAACGTGAACCGGAAGCGTTCGTCCGCGTCGGGCGCCGGGTCGGTGAGCACGACCACGTCGTCGCCCTCGGACACGGCGGGGAAATAGCCGTACACCACGGCGGCGTGCGCGAGGATTCCCTCGGTGCTCAGCCGGTCGAGCCAGTACCGCAGGCGCGGGCGGCCCTCCGTCTCCACCAATTCCTCGTAGGTGGGACCGTCGCCGGAACGCTGCCCGCGCAGGCCCCACTGCCCGAGGAACAGGGCGCGCTCGTCCAGCAGTCCGGCGTAGTCGGACAGCGAGACACCCTTCACGATCCGGTTGCCCCAGAACGGCGGGCTCGGGACGACGATGTCGGTGGCAACGTCGGACCGTTCCGGCACCTCGACCGGGGTCTCGGCGGCCTTGCGCTTCTCCGCGATCCGCTTGGACCGTTCGTGGCGCGCCTTGCGCTCGGCCGCCTTCTCCCGGGCGGCGATCGCTTCCGGGCTGTCCGGGTCGGGTCCGCCGCCGCGTTTGACGGCCATGATCTCGTCCATCCTGTGCAGGCCCTCGAATGCGTCGCGCGCGTAGCTGACGTCGCCCTCGTACACCTCGGCCAGATCGTTCTCCACGTACGAGCGGGTCAGCGCGGCACCGCCGAGGAGGACGGGGAACTTCTCCGCGACTCCCTTGGCGTTGAGTTCCTGCAGGTTGTCCTTCATCACCACGGTCGACTTCACGAGCAGACCGGACATGCCGATGACGTCGGCCTTCTGCTCGATCGCCGCGTCGAGGATCGTCGCGATCGGCTGCTTGATGCCGAGGTTCACCACGTCGTACCCGTTGTTGCTGAGGATGATGTCGACGAGGTTCTTGCCGATGTCGTGGACGTCGCCCTTCACGGTGGCGATGACGATGCGGCCCTTGCCGTCCTCGTCGGTGGCCTCCATGTGGGGTTCGAGGTACGCCACGGCCGCCTTCATCACCTCGGCGGACTGCAGCACGAACGGCAACTGCATCTGCCCGGACCCGAAGAGTTCGCCGACGGTCTTCATGCCGGACAGCAGGGTCTCGTTGATGATCGCGAGCGGCGGCTTCTCTTCCATCGCCGCGGTGAGGTCGTCGTCGAGGCCATTGCGCTCACCATCGACGATGCGCCGTTCCAGCCGCTCGAACAGCGGCAGCGCCGCCAGTTCCTGGGCGCGGGATTCGCGTGCCGACGCCGCGGAGACGCCCTCGAACAGCTCCATCAGCTTCTGCAGCGGGTCGTAGCCCTCGCGCCGGCGGTCGTAGACCAGGTCGAGGGCCGTTTCGCGCTGTTCGTCGGGGATCCGTGCCATCGGCAGGATCTTCGACGCGTGCACGATGGCCGTGTCGAGGCCGGCCTCGGTGCACTCGTGCAGGAACACCGAGTTCAGGACCTGACGGGCGGCAGGGTTGAGACCGAACGAGATGTTGGACACGCCGAGGGTGAAGTGCACCCGCGGGTGCCGCTTCTTCAGTTCGCGGATCGCCTCGATCGTCTCGATGCCGTCGCGGCGGACCTCTTCCTGACCGGTGGAGATCGGGAAGGTCAGCGCGTCGATGATGATGTCGGACTCGTCGAGGCCCCAGTTCACGGTGATGTCGTCGAGCAGGCGCTCGGCGATGCGGACCTTGTGCTCTGCGGTGCGCGCCTGGCCCTCCTCGTCGATGGTCAGCGCGACGACGGCGGCGCCGTGTTCCTTGACGAGCCGCATGATCTTCTGGAACCGCGAGTCCGGTCCGTCGCCGTCCTCATAGTTGACGGAGTTGACGGCGCACCGGCCGCCGAGGTGTTCGAGACCGGCCTGCAGGACCGCGGGCTCGGTGGAGTCGAGCATGATCGGCAGCGTCGACGACGTCGCGAACCGGCTCGCGAGGGCGGCCATGTCGGCGGCGCCATCACGTCCGACGTAGTCGACGTTGAGGTCGAGCATGTGGGCGCCGTCGCGGGTCTGATCCTTCGCGATGTCGAGGCACTTCTGGTAGTCCTCGGCGATCATCGCCTCACGAAATGCCTTGGAGCCGTTGGAGTTCGTGCGCTCGCCGATCATCAGGATGCTGGCGTCCTGCTCGAACGGCACCGCCGTGTACAGCGACGACGTCCCCGACTCGTGCACCGGGTTGCGCGCGGCCTTCTCGACGAGGCGGACCGCCTCGGCCACCTGCCGGATGTGCTCCGGGGTGGTGCCGCAGCAGCCGCCGACCAGACCGAGACCGAACTCGGTGACGAAGCCGCTGAGCGCCTCGGCGAGTTCCTCCGCGGTGAGCGGGTACTCGGCACCCTTCGGGCCGAGCTGCGGCAGTCCGGCGTTGGGCATCACCGATACGGGGAGCGAACTGTACTTGGACAGGTGGCGGAGATGTTCGCTCATCTCGGCGGGACCGGTCGCGCAGTTGAGCCCGATCATGTCGATACCGAGCGGTTCGAGCGCGGTCAGCGCGGCACCGATCTCACTGCCGAGCAGCATCGTGCCGGTGGTCTCGACCGTGACGTGGGTGATGATCGGCAGCCGCGACCCCAGCGTCTCCATCGCCCGCTGACTGCCCAGGATCGCCGCCTTCACCTGCAGCAGGTCCTGGCAGGTCTCGACGAGGATCGCGTCGGCGCCCCCGTCGATCATGCCCATCGCGGCCTCGGCGTAGGCGTCGCGCAGGATCGCGAACGGCGCGTGGCCGAGCGTCGGCAGCTTGGTTCCGGGCCCCATCGAGCCGAGGACGAAGCGGCCCATGCCGTCGCGTCCCGGCCCCATCTCGTCGGCGACCTCACGCGCCAACCGGGTGCCCTTCTCGGCCAGTTCCCGGATACGGTCCGAAATGTCGTAATCGGCGAGGTTGGGGAGGTTGCACCCGAACGTGTTGGTCTCGACGGCGTCGGCCCCGGCCTCGAAGTACGCGCGGTGGATCTCTTTCAGCACGTCAGGGCGGGTGTCGTTGAGGATTTCGTTGCAGCCTTCGAGCCCGAGGAAGTCGTCGAGCGTGAGGTCCGCGGCCTGCAACATGGTGCCCATGGCTCCGTCGCCGATGACAACGCGCTGGTTCAACGCATCGAGCAGGGCAGAGTGAAATGGCGCAGACATGCCGTCCAGACTAGTGGGCGGGGGAACCAACGCTGGCCGTAGGCTGGGTGGGTGAGTTCCAGTGAGTTCCCCGTCACGCCTGCGGGCCCCGACGACGACACCCCCGACACCGCCGACGACGGTGCCACCGACAGCGCCGACGACGGTGCCACCGACACTGGCGTGCCCGTACTTCGTGACCCTGTTCTCGTCGCCGCCTTCGAAGGCTGGAACGACGCCGGCGACGCCGCGAGCGGAGCCGTCGAGCACCTCGAACTGACCTGGGACGCCCAGCCGCTGGCCGAGCTGGACTCCGAGGAATACTACGACTACCAGGTCAATCGCCCCACGGTCCGGCAGGTCGACGGGGTCACCCGGGAGATCGTGTGGCCGGCCACCCGGCTGTCGGTGTGCTCGCCTCCTGGCAGCGACCGCGACGTGGTGCTGCTGCGCGGAATCGAACCGAACATGCGCTGGCGCAGCTTCTGCGAGGACCTCCTCGAGCTGATCGATCAACTGCAGATCAACACCGTGGTGATCCTCGGGGCACTGCTCGCGGACACCCCGCACACGCGGCCGGTCCCGGTGACGGGCAGCGCGTACAGCAGCGAGGCCGCCGAGCGGTTCAAGCTCGAGCAGACCCGCTACGAGGGGCCGACCGGGATCACCGGGGTGCTGCAGGACGCGTGCGTCCGGGCCGGTGTGCCTGCGGTGTCGTTCTGGGCGGCCGTGCCCCATTACGTGTCCCAGCCGCCGAACCCCAAGGCGACGGTGGCTCTGCTGCAGCGCGTCGAGGACGTCCTGGACATCGAGGTGCCGCTCGGGGAACTCCCGTCGCAGGCCGACGACTGGCAGGAAGCCGTCACCGAGATGACCGCGGACGACGAGGAGATCGGCGACTACGTCCGCTCCCTCGAGGAGCGCGGCGACGCCGAGACCGACATCTCCGAGGCCATCTCGAAGATCGACGGTGATGCGCTGGCGGCCGAGTTCGAGCGGTATCTCCGCAGGCGTGGGCCCGGCAGCTTCGGGCTGTGACGAAGAACTCGTCCGAGTCGCTTCGTTCCTCGCTCCAGCGCACGGCGCTCTACGCCGGCGGTTTCCTCGGCCCGTTCGGCGGCGGGGTGGTCGCCTCTATCCTTCCCGAGATCGGTGACGACCTCGGCGTGAGTGCATCCGCCGCGGCCGGGTCGCTGACGGCGTACCTGCTGCCGTTCGCGTTGCTGATGCTGGTGTCGGGCACGCTGGGCGCCCGGTGGGGACAGATGCGGACCGTGCGGATCGCGTACGGCGTCTACCTGCTGTCGTCGCTGGCCTGTTTCGTGGCGCCGACGCTGCCGCTCTTCCTCGGTGCCCGCGTGCTCCAGGGGTGTTCGAACTCGTTCACGACGCCCCTGCTGCTGGCGGCGCTCGCCGCCTCGACCCCGAAGAAGCATCTCGGCCGGGCGCTGGGGATCTTCGGCGCCTTCCAGGCTGCGGGACAGTCGAGCGCGCCGCTGGTTGGTGGGCTCGCGGCGGAGGTCGACTGGCGTCTCGCGTTCCTCGTCATCGCCCTCGTGGCCGCGGTGCTGGGGATGGTCGGCGTTCCCGACAGCGCTCCCGCCGAGCCGGGGGCGCCGCGCCCGCGACTGCGCGACGCCCTCACCCCGTCGGTGCTGAGAATCGGGGTGGTCGCACTCCTCGGGTGGGGCGCGCTCGGTGGGCTGAGCTTCCTGGTCGCGTTCCGCGCCGAGGACGTCTTCGGGCTGAGCCCGACCCAGCGCGGGCTGCTGCTCACCGGGTTCGGCGTGGCCGGAATCCTCACCGCACGTCTCGTCGGCGGTGTCATCGACAAGATCGGGGCCCGGGCGGCCGTACTGATCGGCGCGTTCGGCGGGGCGATTCTCGTCGCGGCCGCCGGGACCGTGTCCCTCCTCGCAGTCGTGGCCGTGGCGTGGTTCGCGGCCGGGGTCGCCGGTCAGTTCATCCTGGTCGGGGTCAACGCCGCCGTGCTCGGGTCGCCGGGCCCGAACCGGGGCGGCGCGGTGTCCGTCGTGCAGGCGCTGCGATTCATGGGCAACGCGCTCGCCCCGATCACCCTCACCCCGGTGTATTCCGTGTCGCCTGCGGCCGGCTTCCTTCTGCCCGCCGTGCTGCTCGCCGTGCTGGCCCCGCTGCTCATGCCCCGCGACCACGCACCCGCCTGACACGCCTTCCCGGAGGACTGTGAGGTGTTCCTGATTCCCACGTAACGTGCGCGCAGCCGTTACGACACTCCCGGGGCGCAGCCTCTGTGCATGGCCCACACACCGAGTTCGAGCAAGCTGCTGGTCGTCGGCAACGGTATGGCCGGCGCACGCACCGTCGAGGAGATCCTCAACCGTGGCGGGCGTGAGCGTTTCGAGATCACCATGATCGGCGACGAGCCCTACGGCAACTACAACCGCATCATGCTCTCGCACGTGCTGTCCGGGGAGGCGGCTGTCGACGACGAGGACCTGATCCTCAACCCGATGGGCTGGTACACCGCCAACGGCGTCAAACTCCACGCCGGCGACCGCGCGCTGGCGCTCGACCGGTTCGCGAAGACCGTGACGTGCGAGAGCGGCCGCGTCGTCGACTACGACGTGCTCATCATCGCCACGGGAAGCAATACGTTCTTCCCCAACATGGACGGACTGCGGGAGCACGACGGGCGCCTGGCCCGCGGGGTGTTCGGATTCCGGAACATCGCCGACACCAACGGCATGCTGCAGATGGCGCAGGCCCGCGACGACGTGTCCGCGGTGGTCATCGGCGGCGGTCTGCTCGGCCTCGAGGCCGCGTACGGGCTGCGCACCCAGGGCCTCACCGTCAACGTCGTGCACTCCCCGGGGCACCTGATGAACCAGCAGCTCGACGAACGCGGCGGCAGCGTCCTGCGCGCCGAGATCGAGAAACTCGGCGTCGGCGTCCACACCTCGATGCGGACCACCGCCGTGCTGCGCGACGAGGCGGGCCTGGTGACCGGGGTGTCGTTCGTCGACGGCTCCACAATGGCTGCCGACATGGTCGTCGTCACCGCCGGAATCCGGCCCAACACCGAACTCGCGCGGGCCGCCGGGCTGGTGGTCGAACGCGGCGTCGTGGTGGACGACCAGATGCGCTGCGAGGACGAGGGTTCCGTGTACGCCGTCGGCGAGTGCGCACAGCACCGTGGGGAGACCTACGGCCTCGTCGCCCCGGTGTGGGAGCAGTCGGTCATCCTCGCCGAAGTCCTCACCGGCTCCAATCCCGAAGCGGCGTACGTCGGTACACGCACCACTACGAAACTGAAGGTCGCCGGTGTCGACGTGGCCGCGATGGGCGTCAAGGGACCCGAGACGGCGGACGACGAGTTCATCCAGTACTACGAACCGCGCAGCGGCACGTACAAGAGCCTCGTCGTCCGCGACGGCAAGCTGATCGGCGCCACGCTGATGGGCGACATCAGCAAGGCGGGTTTCCTCACGCAGGCGTTCGACGGCAAGGTTCCGCTGCCCGAGGAGCGGATCGGCATGCTCTTCGACGTCGGAGCCCCGAGCGCCGCGACGAGTGTCGCCGACCTCCCCGACGACCTGCAGGTGTGCAACTGCAACGGCGTGAGCAAGGGCGATCTGGTGGCGTGCGTCCATTCCGGCGCCAAGACGCTCACCGACGTCTGCGCCCAGACCCGGGCAGGCAAGGGCTGCGGCTCGTGCAAGGGACTCGTCGCCGACATCGTGGCCTGCGCCGCAGGCGGCGAACTCGAAGCCGACCCCTCCGCCGACTGGTACGTGCCCTGCATTCCGATGACGAAGCCCGAACTCATCGCGACCATCCGGGAACGCGATCTCCGCGCCGTGTCACAGGTGTTCGTCGAGCTCGCGGTGGACGCGAAGGAGGAGTCGTCCGCGAAGATGCCCCTGGCCTCGCTGCTTCGCACCATCTGGGGTCCCGACTGGGTGGACGAGCGCGGCGCGCTGTTCATCAACGACCGCGTGCACGCCAATATTCAGCGCGACGGCACGTTCTCGGTGGTCCCGCAGATGAAGGGCGGTGTCACCACGCCGGAGCAACTCCGCAAGATCGCCGACGTGGCGGACAAGTACGGCGTGCCGCTCGTAAAGGTCACCGGCGGGCAGCGCATCGACCTGCTCGGCATCAAGAAGGAGGATCTCCCCAAGGTGTGGGGTGACCTCGACATGCCGTCCGGGTTCGCCTACGGCAAGAGCATGCGCACGGTGAAGACGTGCGTCGGAACCGACTTCTGCCGCTACGGTCTCGGTGATTCGACGAGCCTCGGCATCGCTCTCGAGGAGCGGTTCCAGGGCCTGGAGACGCCCGCGAAGCTGAAACTCGCGGTCGCCGGATGCCCACGGAACTGCTCGGAGGCCCTGTGCAAGGACTTCGGTGTGGTCGCGGTCGGCGACGGTCGATGGGAAATCTACGTCGGCGGCGCCGCCGGAGCGCATGTCCGCAAGGGCGACCTGCTGGCCACGGTCGAATCACCCGACGCCGTGATCGAACTCGGCGGGCGATTCATCCAGTACTACCGCGAGAACGCGAAATGGCTCGAACGCACGTACGACTTCGTGCCGCGGGTAGGACTCGAACATCTTCAGGCGCTACTGGTCCGAGACGAGGAGGACATCGTGACCGGATTGGACGAGCGGATCCAGACGGCGGTGGACGGCTACCGGGATCCCTGGAAGGAGCGCAGCGCGCCGAAATCGCCCGCACAGTTCGCTCCCTCGCTGCCGCTGCTGCCGCTCCCCCAGGTGCCGGTCCGATGACCGCCCTGATCGAGGGTCCCGCCGAGGTCGCGGTGGGACCGGTCAGCGACCTGACACCGGGCGAAGGCCGGACGTACGTCGTGCAGAACCGTCAGGTGGCCGTATTCCTGCTGTCGGACGGCACCGTTCGGGCGATGGATGCGGTGTGCCCGCACAAGGGTGGTCCCCTCGCCGACGGGCAGATCGACGCCACCGGCGTGACGTGCCCGCTCCACCAGTACGCGTTCGCCTTCGACACGGGCGCATGCGGATCCGAGGGTGTGGGCTCGGTCCGCACGTACCCCGCGTCGGTCCGCGACGGGTCGGTCGTCGTGCACGTGTGAGTGTTCGCCCGATTGTGCTCTGCCCTGGTACGGCGTGCCTTTCGGGAAAACTGCGGCACCGCTGTCATCATGAGGCCAGTGCTGCAGCTGAAGGGGCTCGTCGCATGGACAGATCGCTGATCGAGTGAGTACCGTCGCCAGTTCGGAACGACGGGGCCGATCCGGTAACCGCCCTCAGGCCGGTGACCGGACCGTGGGAACCGTGTTCCGTACGGACATCGAGGGTCTGCGGGCCGTCGCGGTGCTGGCCGTGGTGTTCTTTCACGCGGGTGTGCCCGGGATCGACGGCGGATTCGCCGGTGTCGACATCTTCTTCGTCGTCTCGGGGTTTCTCATCACCGGGCTGCTGTGGCGGGACGTGGCTGCCACCGGCCGCGTGGGACTGGCCGAGTTCTACGGCGCCCGTGCCCGGCGACTGCTGCCCGCCGGGTGCGTCGTGCTGGTGGCCACCGCGATTGGCGCGGCCCTACTCCTTCCTCCGTTGCAGGCCCGCGCGGTCCTCGGTGACGGGATCGCCAGCGCGCTCTACGTCGGCAACTACCGACTGGCGCTGCACGGCACCGACTACCTGGCCGCGGACACGCCCCCGTCACCGTTCCAGCACTACTGGTCGCTCGGCGTCGAAGAGCAGTTCTACCTGCTGTGGCCTGCGCTGATCATCGGGGTCGCCTGGCTCGTGCGGCGCAGAACACGACGCCAGGGCCCGGACCACGCACCGTCGACGACCCCGTATCTGGTGGTCCTCGCGGTGGTCGCGGCGGTGTCGTTCGCGGTCTCGCTCGACTGGACCCGCACGCTGCCGCCGTGGGCGTTCTTCTCGCTGCCCGCCCGCGCCTGGGAGCTGGCCGCCGGTGGGTTGGTCGCGCTGTCGGTTCGGCACTGGCGGCGGCTGCCGCCTGCGGTCGCCGCGGCCGCCGGTTGGGCAGGCCTCGCACTGATCGTCTTCGCCTGTCTTCGGCTGGGCGAGAAGACACCCTACCCCGGCACCGCCGCGCTGCTGCCGGTGCTCGGCACGGTGCTGGTGATCGGAGCGGGCTGTGCCGCACCGCGGCTGGGGGTCGGCCGGGGCCTGTCCCTGCCGCCGATGCGGGCGGTCGGGCGGGTGTCCTATTCCTGGTATCTCTGGCACTGGCCGGTACTGCTGCTCGCGCCGATCGTGCTCGGCCGCTCTCTCGATCTGACCGATCGGCTGGCGATGGTCATGGTGTCCGCAGGTCTGGCCGGACTCACACTGGCCCTGGTCGAGAACCCGGTTCGCTTCGCGGCTCCGCTACGTCTCTCGGCCTCACGCAGCCTCGTCCTCGGCGGAGCCGTCACCGCCGTCGCCGTCTGTGCGGCGCTGGTTCTGCTGGTGGCGCGGCCGGTCCCGGTCGGACACGGCGCCGCCGCAGCAGCCCTCACCGTCTCGGCACCGGTCGAATCGGCCACTCCCGCAATCGATCCGCGTGACTCGGCGGTGAACGACATGACCGCTCAGGTGCAGGCGGCGGTCGCGGCGGCTGCTGGGCTGCAGTCGGTCCCGTCGAATCTGTCGCCACCGCTCGCCGACGCACCGGCAGACAAGCCTGCGGTGTTCGTCAACGGCTGCGTGCGGTCGTGGCTCGAGGTGGGGCAGGACGAGTGCGCATCGGGTGACGTGACGTCGGCGACGACGGTGGCGCTGGTCGGGGATTCGCATGCCGCGATGTGGGCCCCGGCGTTCGAAGCGGCCTCCGAGCAGCATCATTGGCGGCTGGAGACGATGGGCAAGGTCACCTGCCCACTCCTCGACCTTCCCCTCACCAGCCCCTACCTCGGGCGGGAATACACCGAGTGCGAGCAGTGGCGCGGCGAGATCGTCGACCGGCTGCGGGCCGAGCGGCCCCGGTTGGTCGTGCTGAGCATGTCCCGGCGGTACGGCGCCGATTTCGGTTTCAGCGTCTATGCCCGGCCCTGGCTCGACAGCCTGACGCGGCTGGTCACGGAACTGCGGGCCACGGGTGCGGCCGTCCTCGTCCTCGGTCCCGTCCCGGATCCGCAGTCGACCGTCCCGACGTGCCTGTCCGCGCACCTCGACGACGCGAGTGCCTGCTCGCCCCCGCGTGCGGTCGCGGTCAACGACGCCGGGGTCGCGGCCGAGGCGACCGCCACCGCGGCAGGCGGCGGCAGGTACGCCGATCTCACCACCCTGTTCTGCACCGCCGAGCGCTGCCCGGTCGTCGTCGGCAACGACCTCGTGTACCGCGACGACAACCATCTGACCCTCGAACACGCGCAGGCGCTCTCACCCGTGATCGCCGCGCTGGCCGACCGCGCACTCGCGCAGGGCTGAGGGGCGGCCGGCGAAAAAGATCCGGTTCGGATGTCACATTCGGCTCGTGGCCGGTGTCTCTATGCCGAGAACATTCCAACCGGAGGAGGAATCATGACCAGGATCCCGCAGGCAGAGCTGACCGGCATCTACGGTGCGGTCGTCAAGCGGATGTCCCGCAAGATGCTCGGCGACGTACCCGACGGGGTGGGGGTCGTGTGGCACAACCGCAAGGTGCTGAACTTCAGCTTCAGCGTGGGCCGCAAGGTACAGAAGTGGGACCGGTGTGACGAGAATCTGAAATCGTTCGCCCACATGGCGGTGGCGAGCATGGTCGGCTGCGGCTTCTGCCTGGACTACGGCTACTTCCAAGCCCACAACAAGGGACTGGACGAGACGAAGGCACGCGAGGTGCCTCGGTGGCGCGAGTCGGACGTCTTCACCCCGTTGGAGCGGGACGCGCTGGAGTATGCCGAGGCGATGACGCTGACCCCGCCGACGGTCACCGACGAACTGTCGGCCAGGCTACTGAAGGCACTCGGCCCGGCCGCGATGGTGGAACTGACCGCGTTCATCGCACTGACGAACTTCATGACCCGCTCCAACACCGCGTTCGGCATCGAGTCGCAGGGCCTCGCGGCGTCGTGTGGCCTGAAGCCGCTGAGCGCACGCTCGACGACCCGTACTCAGCCGATGTCGTAGGACAGGACGAATTCGTAGCCGCCCTCGCCGGGTCCGGCGATGGACAGGTCCGCGCTGCCACGCAGGTCGGTCAGACCGCCGGTGCCCATACCCGGCACCACCTCGATCCGTGCCGACACGGAACCCTGGTCCTGGCTGCCGAGGTGCTGGAACACGCACGTTCCGTCGTGCCCGCCGATCGAGCCCTCGAAGCGCTCGAGGCCGAGCACCGGGGCGGCATCGGCCTTGTACGCGATCAGGTAGGTCACGGTGCTCGTTCCCTCGATGTCGCCGGAGTACGAATATTCGACGGCCGCTCGCGTGGCGCCGCGTGCGGGGTAGTAGGTGTCGCCGGCGGTCGTACCTTCGCCGTCGATGTCGGTGATCACCGATTCCGACCACGCGGCGATGGTGAATTTGCTTCGTGCAGTGTGTGAGTAGCTCATGTCAGGAGACTCTAGGTACGCGGCAGCGTGGCGCTCTTGAACATTCGCGACACTAGGATGAGCGAGTGCCGAATGTGCCAGGACATCCCGAGGCGATCGTCCGCCCGACCGCCGACGCACCCGGTTTCGAGGTCGAACGAGTCGCTCCCCGAGCAGATTTGGCCGAGTTCGTCGACTACCACTGGCTGGTGAGGTGGTCGGTGCCGAAGCCCCATCGGCAGCAGGTGGTTCCTCAGCCGCGCGTTCACGTCGCCGCCGAGGACGGACAGTTGCTGGTGCACGGGATCTCCCGGTCGCCGTTCTCCCGAACGTTGACGGGACACGGCCACGTGCTGGGTGCCGCCTTCCACGCCGGCGGGTTCCGGCCTCTGCTGAAGAGCAGTCTCGGCGCGATCTCGGGAACCGTCCAGCCCGGACGGGATCTTCTGTCCGGTGACGATCGCCCCGTCGCGGAACGGATCCTCGCAGGCACGGACAGCGCGGAGATGATCGACACCTTCGAGCGGTATCTTCTGCGCAGCGATCCCGTTCCGGATCCTACGGGACGGGAGGTCACGGCCCTGGTCGGCGACGCCCAGCGCCGCCGGGACTTCGTCCGCGCAGACCAGCTCGCCGCGCACGCCGGCTGCAGCCTGCGTACCCTGCAACGGCTGTTCACCGAATACGTCGGCATCGGCCCGAAGTGGGTGATCCAGCGGTTTCGCATCCTCGACGCGGCCGCCGCCGCCCACTCGGGCGAGAGGATCGACTGGTCTGCGCTCGCCTACGAATTGGGGTTCAGCGACCAGGCCCACCTGACCCGGGTCTTCACCCAGGTCGTCGGCACACCGCCTGCCACCTACCAGCGCGCGAACGGCCTGCTGTAGCGCGTCCGGCTCCGCCGCTCAGCCGGCGAAGCCGAGTCCCCGCTCGGCGAGTTCCTCCTCGAGGATCCGGATCGCTTTCGGTCCGACGCCGTGGATCTTCAACAGCTCCTTGGCGGTGACCGTCGTCAGTTGATCGAAGCGCGTGTAGCCGTGGGACGCGAGCTCACGACGGGAGACCTTCCCCATACTCGCGGGGAATTCCGTCTCGCCTGCGGTGTCGGAAGACGACATATCCGTCCTTTCTTCTCGGCGTGCGCCGATGCCGCCCACATCGTATGTGCCGTGCACCGTAGGCGTGCGTTCGTCACGCCGGCGGAGCGTCGTCCGCGGCGTGCAGGTGTGCCCGCTCCCCGTCGTGGTCGAAGATCGTGAGGATCTCCACCGGACCGTCGTGGGCGCCGATGGAGTGCGGCACCATGGTCGAGAACTCCGCTGCGGCACCGGCTTCGATCAGGATGGTCCGCTCCCCCAGTTGCAGGCGGGCCGTCCCCGACAGGACGGTGAACCACTCGTGACCGGGGTGCACACAGACGTGCTCCGGGCCGGCCGGCCGTTCGGGGGTGATGCGCATCTTCGCCACGGTTGCGCCGTGGAGGGCGCGTTCGCGGGACAGGAGCCAGGTCGTGAGGCCTCGCGTGTGTTCGGGCATCGGCCGGATCACCACGTCCTCGTCGTCGACGGACTCGACGAGCTGATCGAGCGTGGTGCCGAGAGCCCGCGCGATCGGAACCAGTTGGTCGAGGGCGATCCTGCGGTGGCCCGTCTCGATGCGGCTCAGCGTAGACGGACTGAGGAAGCAGCGGGCGGCGAGCGCGTCGAGGGACCAGCCGCGGGCCAGCCGTAGGCCCCGGATGCGCTGCCGGATCACACCGTCCAATCCGAGTTCTTGCGTCATACGCAAGAGTGTATGCGTATAGAGCAGAACGTGACTAGCCTTGGAGTCATGACACAGCATTCGCATCACCACGCCCACCACCACGGCGAGCACACACTCGCCCACGAAGCCGCTCTGCCGAATCTCCTCGACCTGGACGCCGAGATCTTCGGCTCCTACCTGGATCAGGTGGCCGAGTGGGCCGAACGGCGCGTCGGGGAGACGCCGCGCCGGGTCGTCGACGTGGGCGCGGGAACGGGCGTCGGCAGCCTGACGCTGGCTCGGCGGTTCCCCGCGGCCGAGGTGGTCGCGATCGACAGGTCGGAGGTGATGCTCGAGCGCGTCCGCACAGCCGCGCGCGGGCAGGGCCTGGCCGACCGGGTGAGCGTCGTGCACGCCGATCTGGATGCCGGCTGGCCCGCAGTCGAGGCCGCCGATGTCGCGTGGGCGGCCTCTTCGTTGCACGAGGTCGCCGACCCCGACCGGGTGCTGCGCGACATGTACGCCGCGCTGAACACCGACGGCGTGCTGGTGGTCGTCGAGATGGACGCCCTGCCCCGCCTCCTGCCGGACGACCTGGGCATGGGCCGCCCGGGCCTGGAGTCGCGCTGCCACGAGGCCTTGGCGCGGATGGACTGGAACGCTCACCCGAACTGGCGGGACCACGTGGAGAGAGCTGGTTTCGTGGACGTCGAGGAGCGCAATTTCACCAGTGAGGCAACCCCCACCCCGCCCAGCACCGGACGCTACGCACATACCTTTCTGAGCCGTGTTCGCTCCGCCCTCGACGGACAACTGGCCGCCGACGACCGCGACACTCTCGATCGTCTTCTCTCGGAAGACAACCCGGACAGCGTCCTGCACCGCGGGGACCTGACGGTCCGCGGCAGCAGGACCGCCTGGACCGCCCGACGCCCCTGAAATCGTGTGCGTGCCCTTGTCCGAGCTTTCGGAACGGGTGTTGTGCGGTGGTGAGGATCGGCGGGATCTGCATGCTCGGTGACCTACGGAACGGAACCCCAGAATTCGGTCTTTTACGCGGTTCCGTCTCGGACCGATTGAGTAGACTGGCGAAGTGCCGAATCAGGAGAACCCCGAATTCGCCGGGAGCGAGCCCAAGGTCCCGTTCCCCAAGCCGGAACGCGACATCGATCTCTACCGCCGGGCGATCGCGACCCTCCAGGCCGCACTCCCCCACGGCTGGTCGCTGACGTCCGGAAAGTCCCGCTCCCTCGCCGACGCACCGGAACGGTTGCTGGTCGGTGCCCCGGGCGGCGAGGTGGCGTCCTTCTCCGTCATCCCCGCCCGCGGGGTGCTCGCGGGGGACGCCGCCCGGTTCGCCGACGGACTGTCCGGATCCGATCGCGGATTCGTCTGCGCCCGTTATCTTTCCGAACCCGTTCGCCGCCAACTCGACGCCAGGGGTCTGTCGTACGCGGACGCGACGGGCAACACCTCTCTGTCGGCGGACCGGCCCGCCATCTGGGTGCGAGACCGGGGCGCGGACGCCGACCCGTGGCGTGGGCCCGGCCGTCCGGCCGCCCAGCTGACCGGCGATCCCGCCGCGCGGGTCGTGCGTGCCCTCGCCGATCACTCGGGTCAGCTGACGGTCCCGGAACTCGTCCGGCTGTCCGGCGCGTCCACCGGCGCGACCTATCGGGTGGTGGAGACCCTGGAGGAACGCGATCTCCTCGAGCGACTCCCCCGCGGCCCCATCACCAGTGTTCGGTGGCAGCAGATGCTGCGCGCCTGGAGCAGCGACTCCAGCTTCAAGGACTGCCCCATCGTCGGCTACTTCGCACCCGAGGGAGTGCAGTCGTTCGTCGCGAAACTCGGGAAGGTCTCCGACCATCTCTACGCGGTGACAGGCTCGCACGCCGCAGCAGCGTTCGTCGAGTACGCACCGACGCACCACGTGCAGATCTACGCCGACAACGCCGAGACGCTGGCAGGCGCTCTCGAACTACGTCCCGTCGATCAGGGTGCCAACGTTCTCGTCGCCACTCCCCGATCGGCCGCGGTCTTCGAACGCACCCTGTTCCGCGACAACGTCCGCCTGGTCGCCCCGGCACAGGCCTTCGCGGATCTCCTCGCCGGCACCGGCCGCCATCCGCAGGAAGCGGAGCATCTCCTCAGCTGGATGACCGAGAACGTGACCGAGTGGAGAACGGCCCTCGGCGCGCCCACGGTGACCTGACTCGATCACTCGTCGCAGGCGGAAACTCCCGAGTGTGTGCAATACGACCACGCCACGCCGCGCGTGATGGCGCGCACAAGCACCCTCGGGTAGCAGGATGTACATCTTGTGGCCTCACCGACCGAGTCGGGCGGGCCTGACGGAAGTCGCAATCCGTTCGCAACACGAATAGGGGTTCTTGCATGTCCATGGGAGTCGGGCTCAGGATCGGCAGTGTCGTGTCCACCGCGGTGGTGGCGTCGAACGATCCAGGATCCCCGGATCCGATCGTCATCGTCCGCGACACCGTCTTGCACATGTGCCCGGACGGCACCGCAATTCTCGGCGGATCGGCGCCGCACACGATCGGAGATACCCACACCGTGTCGGGGTTCCTTCCCCGCGTCGGCGACCCCGCCGGCGTCGCGGTGGGCGACGGATCGCGGTACCGCGCAGAAGACCTGGTCGCGGGTGCGATGCGATGCCTGCTCCGCGAGTGCGAACCTCTGCCCGACCACGGCGGCCGAACGGGTGGCGCCCCCGACATCATGGCCACCTATCCGACCCGCTGGGACTCGGCCGCGGTCGCAGCGCTCCGCGACGCGCTCGACTACGCCGACATGTCGTATCTGTCCCTGGTCTCGGATGCCGAAGCCGCCGCGGCCTGGTTCGAATCCGAGATCGCCGAGCGCCCCGGGCAGTTGGTCGGCATCTATCACGTCGACGACACCGGATCGACGGTCGCGCTGATTCGCTCGGGGGTCGAGGCAGGCAAGGCGTTCCGGTTCTCCTCGGGGGGCTCCCCGACGGCCCAGATCGCGACCGCACTCGGTGCGTTCGGCTGGCTGCCCAGCAACCTCGACGCCGTGGTCGTCACGGGCGACGGTCTGATCGCGAGGGACTCCGCGGCCGTTCACGGATTCGCGGCCACGATCGGCGAGAAGTTCGATGTCCGGTGCGTCGTCGGCCCAGGCCCCGAGCAGACCTCGGCGCTCGGTGCCGCCATCCGCGCCGCCGGGTTCAATCCGACCACCCACAGGGTGACCCCGATCGGCCTGCCACCGTCGTACGACGTCACCGAGGTGATCGACGCCGTCGTCGGCGAGCCCGTGCCGTCGACGTCCGCAACCCCGAACCGGGCCGCCACACGCACGCAGAACCCCGCGTACGCCGCAGCGGTGGGCGCCTCCCCCGCGCGAGTGTCGGGCGGAACGGCAGTCGCGACGCCGCCGGAACCGCGCGCCGTCGTGCAGTCCGGGGAAGATTCCGACAGTGCCTCCCGGGCGTCCTGGCTCGTCGCCGCAGCGGTCGGGCTGGCGCTCGTGCTGGTCGCGATCGTCTTCGTGCTGTTCGTCCTCTGATTGCCCCGCCTCCCTTTCGTCGGTGTCGTGGTGGGGTGAGGGGTGCAGGTCGGCACGGCGTTCGCTCGACCGCTGCACGACCGCATAACCTGTCACGGTGAGTGAATCAGGCAGCGATCCAGGTCGGTCCCCGTCGGGGCTGCGCGCCGGGCGTCCGGCGGTCGCTCCCCCGCTCCGGGACGACCGGCTGAAACTGTTCTCCTTCGCCACCGCGGAGAAGCGGGCGGAGTATCTGTGGGTGCTGCGCGCCTTCGATCACGCCCGCGCCAACTACATCGTGCTGCTCCACGCCGGCGACGTCGCCCGCATCCTGGACGGCCTCGCCGGCGACGACCCGGCCGGGCAACTCGGCGCCGGAGACGTCACTCCCCTGCTCGAGCAACTCCACGTCTGGGAAGTGCTCGAACGCAGTTACGACGGAACGCGCGCCGCGACACTCGCCGAATATCGGAACCGGCACTTCGTGTACCAGTTCAGTCAGGCCGGCTACCAGGTGTTCCGGGCCGTCGAGGACGCACTCGCGGCCCGGCTCGACGACGCGTCGCTGTCCCGGCTGGCGCTCCCGGACCTTCTCGCCGACATGAACGACCTGGCCGCGGCGAATCGCGCCGCCGACAACGACCTGGTGTACCGGAAACTCAACCGACTCGATGCGACGCTGTCCGACATGGCCGGACGCGCGGCCCAGTTCTATCTGACCCTGGGCGATCTCGTCCGCACCACGGAGATCACCCCGGAGACGTTCATGTCCCACAAGGACGCTCTCCTCACCCACATGCGCGAGTTCAGCTCCGACCTGTCGCGGTATGCGCCGAAACTCGCCGCGGCCATCGCGCTCGTGGAAGACACCGGTGTCGAGGCGATGGTGGCGCGGGCCGCCGCCAGCGACGAGCGGGTGTTCCTCGATGTCGAAGAGCGCGAAGCCGATTGGCGCGCCCGGTGGACCGGTTTGACGCACTGGTTCGTCGGGAGCGAGGCGGGTCCGAGCGAGTCGGAACGCCTGCGCGAGGGCACGATGAGCGCCATCGCCGCCGTCCTGTCGCTGTTGCGCCGCGTCACCGAGACCCGCAAGGGCGGCGTCAGCAGGGAGAGCCAATTGCGCCACCTTGCAGGCTGGTTCGCCGCGACTCCGAACGAGGACGCCGCGCACGCGCTGTTCCAGGCGGTGTTCGACCTCGGGCGTCCGCGCCACCTCTCGATGGTGCACCCGGACGCCGACATCATCCCCGACACCCGGTCGTGGTGGGAGGCGCAGCCCGTGGAGATCTCCCGCACGCTGGCCGAGACCGGACGTCCGCCGTCCCCCGGCCTGCCCGCGCGGGTGCAGCGCAACGAGGGCAGCGTGCGCCGCCTGCGTGAGGAACAGCTGACCGCACAACGAAATCGCGCGGCCGCCGCCCAGTCGCTGGCCCGGGGCGGAGTCTACGAGCGGGAACTCGACGAGGCCGAAACCGACGTGCTGCTGAGCCTGCTCAACGCCGCACTGACGGCCCGGGTACCGGTCAGCGGCCGCGTCACGAGCAGCACCGGATCGGAGAACGGCGTGAAGCTCACCCTCAGCCCGCACAGCGAATCGACGGTGGTGCGCACCGCCCGAGGACGACTGCACCTCGACGGACTGCAGGTGAGCGTTCGGTGAAGGCACGGGAGATCTCACCGCTCGCCCTCGATTCGTATCAGCGCGCCGCCCGCGTCATCCTGTCGAATCATCTGGTGACGCAGACCTATCCGGATCGCATCGCGCTTCCCCTGCTCCGCCGGTGGGCCACCGAACTGCGCGACGATCTGATGACGCTCTTCGGGTACCGGCTCGAGGTCACCGAGACGACCGCCCGACTGTTCACGGTCAGCGACCGACTCGACGCCGGGACCCCGGCCAAGACGGCCACCGACCGCACGTTCGACCGGTACCGCTACGCCTACCTCGCGTTGGCGCTGGCCGCATTGGGTCGCGCCGGCAACCAGATCACCCTGTCCGAACTCGCCGATCACGTCGCCGCCGACGCCGCGCAGGTCGACGGGGTGGACCTGTCCACCGAACGCGCGTCCGACCGGGACGCGTTCGTCGACGCCGTCGGCTGGCTCGCGGCCCGCGGCGCGATCGCCCTCGCCGACGGTGACGCGGGCGGCTGGGCCGCCAATCCCGATGCGGGCGAAGCGCTCTACGACATCGACCGGTCCGTCGTCATCGCCCTGTTCCGGCCGCCGCGCGCACTGCAGCATCTCCGCTCCATCCGCGGTCTGCTCGCCGGCGCGGACTCGATGACCGACGACGACGCCGCGGAGTTCGGGACGTCCCGGACGGTCGACGTGAAAGAGACGACGCGGCGGGTCCGGCGCGCTCTCGTCGAACGGCCCGTCGTCTACGCCGCCGACCTGGACGATCACGAACTGGTGCAGCTCGCGCTCCCCCGCGCCGCAGCCGATGTCGAGTTGCTCACCGGACTGGTCGCGGAACGGCGCGAGGAGGGCGTCGCGATGATCGACTCCTCCGGACGGCTCTCCGACGTCCGGTTCCCCGGGACGGGAACGGTCGCGCAGGTCGCGCTGCTGCTCGCGGGGGAGATCGCCGATCGTGTCCTGGATCCCGACACGCCGGAGACGGCCCGGATGCCGCTGCCGCGGGGCCGGTCCGAGGACCTGGTCGAACAGGTCGACAGCGCGATTCCGCAGTCCGGGATCTTCGACAGCCTGGCAGGCCACGACGGGGTCGAACCCGAGGAGCCCGCCCCCGCCGACCGGCTCTTCCCGGTCGTCGAGGACCAGTGGATCACCGACACCGTCCGGACCCTGACCGACAGATTCGGGCGCACGTTCGCCGCCGGGTGGCAGGCCGACCCCGACGGTCTGGGACGCGCCGCTCTGGCGCTGCTCGACCGGCTGCGCCTCACCGCCGCGGTGCCGGGCGGCGTGCTCGCGCTCCCGGCGCTCGCCCGCTACCGCGGTGTGGTGGTCACGATCCGCGACCGCACACCGGAGATCGACCTGTTCCAGAGCTCAGCGAACGACAGCGAGGACATCACAGCATGACGAGTGCGCGTTTCCGGCCCACCCGAGCCGGGATCATCAACCTCTGGGACTACCGGGATCAGGAGTTCTCCTTCGCCGACGGCCGCCTCGTTCTTCGTGGCCCCAACGGTTCCGGCAAGACCAAGGCGCTCGAAGTGCTGTTCCCGTTCGTCTTCGACGGCAGGATCGAACCGCGGCGTCTCAACCCGTTCGCCGGCGAGGAACGGACCATGAAGTCGAACCTCCTGTACCGCGGGCAGGAGAGCGCGTACTCGTACGTCTGGATGGAGTTCTGCCGCGGCGCGAAGGACGACCCCGAGGCCGTCACCGTGGGCATCGGCATGCGGGCCTCCCGCACCAACGACAAGGTCACGCGCTGGTACTTCGTGGCCGACGGCCGGGTCGGCGTCGACTTCTCCCTGCTCGGCACCGACGACCGTCCGCTCACGAAGAAGCAACTCGGCGAGCAGATCGGCACCGACTCCATCACCGACCGGCCGCTCGACTACCGCGCCGCCATCGACGCCCGGATGTTCGGGCTCGGTGTCCAGCGCTACGACCAGCTGATCAACCTCATCCTCACGCTGCGCCGCCCCCAGCTCGCGAAGAACCTCGACCCCAAGGGACTGTCGCAGGCGCTCACCGACGGTCTGCGACCCCTCGACGAACAGCTCGTCCTCGAGGCGGCGCGCTCGTTCAGCGACATGGAAGAGGTCGGCCGGGCGCTCGAGGGGCTGGCGGCGGCGGATCAGGCGGCGCAGAGCTTCGTCGGTGTGTACGCGAAATACCTTCGCCAGCAGGCGCGTACGGACGTCGACCAACTCGCAACCCGTCTCGAC
Source organism: Rhodococcus sp. ACS1 (assembly GCF_002300155.1). Classification (NCBI taxonomy): domain Bacteria; kingdom Bacillati; phylum Actinomycetota; class Actinomycetes; order Mycobacteriales; family Nocardiaceae; genus Rhodococcus; species Rhodococcus sp. ACS1. The sequence goes on along the minus strand of NZ_NSDZ01000006.1, from coordinate 64,935 downwards.
GCGGTGCGATCCGGCATCACCGCCCTCCACGGGGCGGCAGCCGACCGGGCGCGCAGCCAGGCGAGCCGGGAGGCCGCCGAGGAACGCTTCACCGCCGCCGACCGCGCACTCGACCAGGCCAACGCCACCCTGGACGCACTGAAACGGTCGACCGCCTACGAGGGGCGGACTCAACTCGACGACCTTGCGCAGGCCGTGTCGACGCTGGAGAAGTCGACGGAACTGCAGGCCGAGAAGGCAAAGAAGGCCAAGGCGACCCTCGAACAGCGGTCCGAGGAGCACGAGAAGGCGGGCGACGCCGTCACCCGCGCCGTCGAGGCGCTCGCCCACGCCGAAGACGAACTTCACGTCGCCGCCGAGGACGCCGGAATCACCTGGACCGCACTCCCCGACGACGCGCGCGCCGACCAGTTGACCGCGGCGCTGCGCGGGCACGCCGAGGAACGCGACGGCGACCTGCGCGCGGTCCGGGCCGCGCTCGCCACCGTCGAGAAGGCCGCCACCGAGCGGACCCGCGCCGACGACGCGGCACGTCGTGGCCAGGAACAACTCGACACCGCGACGGTGGCCGTCCTCGAAGCCGAGACCGCGGTCGAATCGGCCCGCAGCCGATGCGCCACCGAACTCCGCTCCTGGTGGACGGAACAGTCGTCCCTCTACGCCGAGATCGAGGCGCCCGCTGCGCTGTTCGACGCACTGGACGGCGCCCTCCGCGGGATCGGCGACGACGACGCCGCCACCCTGTCGGAGACGCTGACAGAGCAGACCACGGACGCCGTCGACGCACTCCGGCTGCGTCGTCAGCAGTACGACCGCGACGCCGCCGCCGCGGCCGAGGCGATCACCGAATACGAATCGGCGCGCGCGGCAATCGAATCCGAGCACGACGACGCCCCACCGCTCCCGGCAGGCAGGCACGACGCGCGGTCCGGGCTGACCGGTGCGCCGCTCTGGCGTCTGGTCCGGTTCGCCGACGGCGTCGACGCCGCGGTCGCGGCGGGAATCGAGGCCGCACTGGAGGCCGCGAATCTCCTCGACGGCTGGGTCACCGTCGACGACGCGCTCCCCGACGTCGAATCCGAACAGTTCCTCGTGGCCCTTCCCGCCGAGGATCGGCCCACCGGCAGGACCCTCGCCGACGTCCTCGACGTCGAGCAGGACACCGGTGTCCCCGACGAGCGCGTGCGCGCAATCCTCGAATCCATCGCCCTCGAATCCCTCGACCTCGCCGAGGGTCCGGTGGGCGTCGCCGGGGACGGGGCCTACCGCCAGGGGATCCAGCGGGGACGGCACACGAAATCGGATGCGGAGTACATCGGAACCACCGCGCGGGCCCGCAGGCGCGCCGCCCGACTCACCGAACTCGACCGGACGCTCGAGGAAACCCGGGCGCGGCTCGACGACACCCGGGCGTCCGCGGATACGGCGGCAACGTTGCTGACGCGGACGACCGCGGCGGCACAAGCCCTGCCCCGCACCGGATCGATCCTCACCGCGCTGAAGAAGGTCACCGAATCGGCAGGCGCGCTCCGCAGCCGCACCGACACCGCGACCGCCGTCGGCCGCGAACTCGACCAGGCCATCGCCGACCTGTCCGCGAAGGAAAAGCAACTCCGGGCCACCGCATCCACGCACCGGACTCCCCACGTCGCCCGCGAGATCGACTCGCTCGCCGCGGCCGTGCGGCATTTCGAGAAGCAGGGCGAGATGGTGCAGCGGTGCAGGCGCGAACACGGCAAGGAGGTGGAGCACACGCGCCAGTCCGAGGACCGGCTGCACGAGGCGCGCGGCAACGCGGAGGAATTCGCGGAGGAGGCCGCCGTCGCCGAAGAGGTGCTCGCGCAACAGATCCAGCGTCTCGAGACGCTCCGCGACACACTGGGCGCCGGGGCCGAACAACTGGACCGGCAACTCGAGGAGGCGCACGCGCGGATCGAGGCGTGCAAGAAGGAGCAGCGCGACGCCCGCAAGGCGGACAAGGATGCGGGCGAGGCCATCGGTAAAGCCGAGGGCGCGTACAACACCGCCGTCCAGACGCTCCGGCTGGCGCTCACCGAAACCCACGCCGACGCCGCCCACCTCGCGCCGTACGCCCGGCGCGACCTGCTCGAACTCCTCGGCGTCGACGGCGGCCACACCTGGCCGGCCAGTACGGCGGCGTGGATGAGCGCCGAACAGCTGGTGTACCGCATCCAGAACGCCGACCAGGACACTCCGATCCTGCCCCCCGAGGCGGATGCGCTGTTCCGCGCACTGGACGGCGCCACCGAATCGGTGCGGGTCAGCGACTCGGCACGCAAGTCGACGCGGACGGCGCTCACCACCGCGCTGCAGGACTTCGACGCGCAACTCGCGGCCGCCGGCCAGGACTACCGGCTGCAGTGGGACGCGCCCGACGGCCTGACGGTCGTGCAGGTGCAGGACGACGAGGGTTACTCGTCGATCGGCGAGTTCGCCGCCCGTATCGCGTCCGCGCGCTCCGATCAGGAACTGCTGCTCACCGAATCCGAGCGCCGCATCCTGGAGGACGCGCTGCTCACCGGTCTCGCCCAGCAGATCCACGAACGCACCGTCGACGCCCGCGAACTCATCGCCCGGATGGGCACCGAGATGCGGGAGCGGCGGATGTCGTCCGGCAACACTATCGGCGTCCACTGGGTGCTCGCCGACAACCTCGACGACAGCGCGAAGGCCATCTCCAAACTGCTCGAGCGCGACACCTCGGCGCTGGGCCCAGACGAACTCGCCACGATGCGCGCCCACTTCGCCCACCAGATCAGGACCGCCCGCGCTGCCCACCCGGAACGGTCGTACCCGGAGATCCTGGCGTCCGCCCTCGACTACCGGCGGTGGCGGGTGTTCTCGTTCACCCTGATCAGCGGGAACGGCAACGAGGACAGGCTGACGGTCGCCCGGCACAGCGCACTCTCCGGTGGCGAGCAGTCCGTCTCACTGCACCTGCCGCTGTTCGCCGCGGCGCACGTCATGCTCGACTCCGCCGACCCGCACGCCCCGCGACTGCTGGCGCTGGACGAGGCGTTCGCCGGCGTCGACGACAACGGCCGGGCCGAACTGCTCGGTCTCAGCGTGCAATTCGACCTCGACCTGTTCATGACCGGGTTCGACCTGTGGATCACGTACGGCGGCGTGCCGGGCTGCGCGCACTACGATCTGGCGCACTCGACGGCCGAGCAGAGCGTCAGCGCCACCCTGCTCGTGTGGTCCGACGGTGAGCTACTCGCCGAACACGACGGCACCGACCTGGCGCAGGCGCTCGGTTCGCCCCTGCGCCGGCGCGTCCCGACGCCCGCGGAGGGTGCCCTCGAGTTCGCCTGACCCGTGAGTACTTGTTAACCGCGGGCGGTTAACAAGTACTCACGGGCGGCGAAGCCGCACACCGAGAAGGGCATCCACAGCCGCGGCGAATTCGCTCGGCGCGTTCGTGTCGGAACCACCGTTGTCGAGGGCGCGGCGGGCCCAGCCGTCGAGGGCGTCGAGCGCCTTCGGGGTGTCGAGGTCGTCCGCGAGATGCTGGCGCAGCCGGGCAATCGTGTCGGTGGCGGACTGCGCTGACTCGAGTGCGGCGGCATCTTTCCACAACTGGAGCCGGGTGTGGGCGTCGGCGAGAACCTGCTCGGTCCACGGACGGTCCTGCCGGTAGTGCCCGGACAGCAGTCCGAGGCGGATGGCGGTCGGGTCGACGCCCTCGCCGCGCAGTTTCGACACGAACACGAGGTTGCCGCGGCTCTTCGACATCTTCTCGCCGTCGAGACCGATCATGCCGGTGTGCACGTAGTGGCGCGCGAAGCGGCGATCCCCGGTAGCCGACTCGGCGTGCGCCGCGGAGTACTCGTGGTGCGGGAAGATCAGGTCGCTGCCGCCGCCCTGGACGTCGAAACCCGAGCCGATGCGGTTGAGGGCGATGGCCGAGCACTCGATGTGCCAGCCGGGACGCCCGGGACCGAACGGCGACGGCCAGGACGGCTCGCCCGGCCGGGCCGCACGCCACACCAGCGCGTCGAGGGGATTCTGCTTGCCGGGGCGGTCCGGGTCGCCGCCGCGTTCGGCGAAGAACTTGTCCATCGTCGCGCGGTCGTAGCCGGATTCGTACCCGAACTGCTCCGTCGCGTCCGCGCGGAAGTACACGTCGGGGAATTCGGCGTCGTCGACGACGTAGGCGGCGCCGGACGCGACGAACTTCTCGACCATCTCGATCACTTCGCCGATCGATTCCACCGCGCCGATGTAGTCGCGCGGGGGAATCACCCGGAGGGCTTCCATGTCTTCGCGGAACAGAGCCGTCTCGCGCATGCCGAGGACGACCCAGTCCTCGCCGTCGCGGTTGGCGCGCTCGAACAGCGGGTCGTCCACGTCGGTGACGTTCTGGACGTAGTGCACGTCGTGCCCGGCGTCACGCCAGATCCGGTTCACCAGATCGAACGTCAGGTACGTGGCGGCGTGACCGAGGTGGGTCGCGTCGTAGGGGGTGATACCGCACACGTACATCGTGGCCGTGCGTCCGGGAGTGACGGGGCGCACCTGCCGGTCGGCGGTGTCGAACAACCGCAGCGGAGGCCCCTGGCCTGGAACGGACGGGACAGCGGTTTCGGACCAAGACTGCATGACAGCGAGCCTAATGGACCCGCGTTTCCGCCTCGGAGGGAGCCGCCGCCCGCCGGGCTCCGAACGGGTCGCTCAGAACGCGGGCCACGGGATGGGCCGGTGACCGTTCGGCCGGGGCATCACGGGTGCGGCGAGAAGGTCCACGGCGCGCTCGTACAGCGCGGCCACCTCGCCGGACGTGATGTGCTCGCCGAGCCGCGCGCCGAAGTCGCCCTCGAGTGAGGAGATCAGTTCGGCGATGTCCACGACGAGGGCGCCCGGCACCTCCGTCCCGGCCCACCCCCACAGCACGGTCCGCAATTTGTTCTCCGTGTGCAGGCAGATGCCGTGGTCGACGCCGTAGACGGAACCGTCGAGACCCTCGAGCGCGTGGCCGCCCTTGCGGTCGGCGTTGTTGATCAGCACGTCGAGAACAGCCATCCGCTGCAGCCGCGGGTCGTCCGCGTGGATCAGTGCGACCGGTTCGCCGTCCATGTCGGTGGCGCGCAAGATCTCGAACCACCCCTCGGGGACGGCGTCGGGCGCGCAGATGTCGACCAGGTCGAGACCGCCGGTGTCGTCGGCGTGCCGGTCCGGGGTGTCGACCCACCGCTGCACCATCCCCGGGCCGAACGGACCGTCCCGCAGGAGAGTGCGGGGAATCACACCCCACCCGAGCTGCTCGGACACGAGATACGACGCGTACTCCCGTCCGGCGAGCGTGCCGTCCGGGAAGTCCCACAGCGGGCGTTCCCCGCGGACCGGTTTGTACACGCAGCGGACGGTGTTCTCACCCGCGGCCGCGTCGCAGACCAGGGTGGCGTTACTGGCGTGGGTGATCTGGCCGATGAGGGTCAGCTCGCCGGACTCCAGGGGATCGGACTCCTCGGCAGGCAACCGTCAGTCCTCCTCGTCCATTTCCGGGGTGAGTCCGAAGCTCTGGCCGCGGCGGTACCCGTTGGTGCGGATGCAGATGTGTCCCTCCGGGGCGAGCGGCTCGCCGCACAGCGGGCACGGTGCGCGACCGGCGGCGATGACCCGCTCGGACCGCAGGGAGAAGTCCCTCGCCTGCAGCGGGGTGAGGAAGACGCGCACGGCGTCCGGTCCGTCGTCGGAGTCGTCGAGGACGACGGACTCGTCGAATTCCGTCTCGCTGACGGCGAGCAGTTCCACGACGACGGCTCCGGCGTCCGCGTCCCAGCCCAGGCCCATCGTGCCGACCCTGAACTCGGCGTCGATCGGGGTGACGAGTGGGCTCGAGTCGTCGAGTTCGGCCCCTTCCGGGGGAACCTCCGTGCCGAACCTGCGGTGCACTTCCTCGAGGAGAAGTCCCATCCGGTCGGCCAGGACCTGTACCTGCTGTTTCTCCAGTAGGACGCTGATCACTCGCGCCTCGTGTACTGCCTGGAGATAGAACGACCTGTCGCCGGGTTCGCCCACCGTCCCGGCAATGAATCGGTCAGGAGTGCGGAATACGTGAATTGCGCGTGACATTGCACCTCCTTCAGCTGGAGCCGGGCCCTACTGCGGCGCTGCCCACTCGTTGTTCCGTCTCGGACTGTTCCTCGCAGCATGCTGCGTTCATTATCCGTCAATCGTTACCGGCGGTGTCCGCCCAATCATCACAACCGGACCTCCCCGCCCGGCACCGATCCGGATACTTCGGCCCGGGCGCCGTCTCCCGACGCCGGTGGCACGTTCACCCCCGACAGATCGGCCCCGGTGTCGTTCATCTTCAGCACGTAGGGGCGGGTGGAGGTGTACCGGACGACGCTGATGGAGGCGGGTTCCGCGACGATCCGCTGGAATCCGTCGAGGTGCGCGCCGAGGGCGTCCGCGAGGACCGACTTGATGACGTCACCGTGCGAGCAGGCCACCCACACGACGTCGCGGCCGTGGAGTTCCGCGAGCCGGGCGTCGTGCTCCCGGACCGCGGCGACGGCCCGCGCCTGGACCTGGGCGAGCCCTTCTCCGCCGGGGAACACGGCGGCGGACGCGTGCTGCTGCACGATCTTCCACAGCGGCTCCTCGAGCAGGACCTTCAGCTCGCGACCCGTCCACTCGCCGTAGTCGACCTCGACCAGCCGATGTTCCACCACCGGGGTCAGGCCCCGTGCTCGGGCGAGCGGTGCCACCGTCTGCTCGCACCGCAGAAGCGGTGAGTGCACGATCTCCTCGATCACCACGTCGGCGAGCCGGGCCACGATCGCCTGCGCCTGCTCGCGGCCGCGGTCGTCGAGTTCGACTCCCGGTGACCGGCCGGCGAGCGTGTGTGCAGTGTTCGAGGTCGACCGCCCGTGGCGCAGCAGCACAACTGTCATTGGCCCAGCCTAGTGTCGCGCACTCCCCGACCGCCCGATCTCAGGTGGCCGACACGACGCCGGTCGCGAGAAGCGACAGGACGATGACGCCGAGGATTATGCGGTAGCCGACAAACCAGTACATGGAGTGGTCGACGACGAAACGCAGCAGCCACGCGATCGACGCGTAACCGATGGCGAAGGCGATCGCGGTCGCGACGAGGAGCTGCGGACCGCTCGCGTTGAGACCCTCACCGGCCGGTTCGAATGCGTCCGGCAGGCTGAACAGCCCGGATGCGACGACCGCGGGGATGGCGAGGAGGAACGAATAGCGGGCCGCGGCTTCGCGGGTGAGTCCGAGGAAGAGGCCGGCGCTGATCGTGCCGCCCGACCGCGAGACTCCCGGGATCAGGGCGAGCGCCTGGGCCGAGCCCATGATGATGCCGTCCTTGGCGCGCAGGTCCTCGACGGGACGCACCTTCCGCCCGTAGTACTCGGCCGCCGCGATGACGAACGCGAACACGATCAGCATGGTGGCGATCAGCCACAGGTTGCGGGCTCCGGTGCGGATCTGGTCCTTGAACAGGAACCCGAGCACACCCACCGGAATCGTGCCGATGATCACATACCAGCCCATCCGGTAATCGAGGTCACTGCGATGCTCGGCATGAAACAGTCCCCGGAACCAGCCGGCGATAATCCGTCCGATGTCCCGGGCGAAGTAGATGAGCACCGCGGCCTCGGTGCCGAGCTGGGTGACGGCGGTGAACGAGGCACCGGCGTCGTCACCGAAGAAGACCTCCGACACGATCCGGAGATGGCCCGACGAGGAGATGGGCAGGAACTCGGTCAATCCCTGGACGGCACCGAGGACAATCGCCTGGAGCCAGGTCATCGCCTCGCCCATCACTCACCGGTCCCGAGGCCGAATGTGCCGCTCTGACGCCAATTTCCCATGTCGCGTTCGTAATTCACCGGCGCCACGGTACCGGTGGGGGTGACCTCCGGCAGAATCCGGCGTGGCAGGACCCCTGCCACGCGATACCCCACTACTCTGCTCCTGTGGTGGCCGGTCCCGGGGGCACCAGCATCTTCGGGGGATGCCCGGGTTGCAGCTACGGTACGAGACGCAGGCGGTTATGGAACAGAGATCGGTCGGAGCAAGCGGGTTGCGAGTGTCACGTCTCGGCCTGGGCACGCTCACCTGGGGTCGGGACACCGACGGCGACGAAGCCGCCGCGCAGATCGCGGCGTTCGTCGATGCGGGCGGAACCCTCGTCGACACCTCCCCCGCATACGGCGACGGTGCGGCGCAGCGGATCCTGGCGGAACTGCTCGACGACGTGGTGCCGCGCACGGAACTCGTCCTGAGCTCGAGTTCGGGCATCAACCCGGCGGGACCCTCGCGAATCGACTGCTCGCGACGGGGACTCGTCGCCCAGCTCGACGCGACCCTGCGCGAGCTCGGCACCGACTACCTGGACATGTGGCAGGTCGCCACGTGGGATCCGTTCACGCCGGTCGACGAGGTCGCCGCCACACTCGATTTCGCGGTGTCCAGCGGCCGGGTCCGGTACGTCGGGGCGAGGGGCTACCTGGGCTGGCAGCTGGCGACCGCGGCAGGCGCGTCCCGGGGCACCACGCTCGTCGCCACGCAGGTGGAGTACTCGCTCCTCGCCCGGGGCGTCGAGGAAGAGCTCGTTCCGGCAGCCGCCCATCACGGCGTCGGGATGTTCGCGGCCGTGCCGCTGGCCCGCGGGGTGCTCACCGGCAAATACCGCAACGGCATCCCCGTCGATTCACGCGGGGCCGACGAAGCGCACGCGCAGGACGTCCAGAGTTACCTCACCGACTCGTCCGTGCGGGTGGTGGACGCGGTCGTGACCGCAGCCGACGGTCTCGGCACGTCCCCGCTGGCGGTCGCACTCGCCTGGGCACGCGACCGTCCCGGGGTCGCGAGCGCGGTCGTCGGGGCCAGGGACATCGCCCAGCTGACCGGAGTGCTCGTCGCCGAGGAGCTGGAATTGCCCGCAGCGATCGCGGCCGCGCTCGACGACGTCAGCGCGTAGCGCGGGCGGGGCAGGCGGACGTGCACCTGCAGTTCACGTGCAGGGCAGGCTAACCTGGTGCTCACCGGCCGACGTCCGTAGATCCGCAGGAGAGTCCATGACCACGCTGAACGAGGCCGACGCGGCCGACCGCGGAACCGTCGGCTTCGCCGAGCGCATCAAGGCGGGCACGGACGCCGCTCACCGGGAGACCGAGCAGTCCCGCTTCGTCGGGGCCCTGCTCGCCGGTGAGCTCACCTCGGACGGCTACGCCGAACTGCTCGCGCAGACGTACCTCGTCTACCGCGAACTCGAGGACGCCGGACGCGCCCACACCGGCAGCCCCGTCGTGTCGCCGTTTCTCCACGACGAGCTGTTGCGGGTTCCGTCGCTGGAAGCGGATCTCGAGTTCCTGCGCGGGCCGTCGTGGCGGGACACCGTCTCCGCGCTGCCCGCCACCACCCGGTACGTGGAACGGCTCCGCGAGGTGGCGTACGAATGGCCCGCCGGTTTCGTTGCGCACCACTACATCCGGTACATGGGCGACCTGTCGGGCGGGCAGATCATCCGGCGCATGCTCGAGCGCGCCTACGGGTACAGCACCGAGGGCTTGCAGTTCTACACCTTCGACGAGATCCCGAAACCGAAGGTGTTCAAGGATACCTACCGCGCGACACTCGACGCGGCGCCGCTGTCTCCGGAGGACCAGCAGCGCGTGATCGACGAGGTCAACCTCGCCTACCGCCTCAACGGCGCCCTCTTCGCCGACCTCGAAGCCGGCATCGACCGGTATCGCGCACGATGAGGCTGGTGTCCCGTACCCGCGCAGACAGGTCGCTGTTCGCCGTTCTCGTCCTGCTCCTGGTGGCCGCGGTGGCCGTGTCGGCGTGCAGTTCCGGTACCGGCGACAGCGCGGGCGGTACCGGCGGCGCGCGCACGGCGGTCCTCGACGACCTGAATCCGGAGCCTCTCGCGTCCCCGGCGACACCGGCGCTGCCCGTCACGGTCCGCAGTTTCGACGGGGTGGACGTGACGATCACGGACGCGAGCCGGATCGTGACCGCGGACCGCTACGGAACGCTCACCGAGACGGTGTTCGCGCTCGGGCTCGGCGACAACGTGGTGGGCCGGGACATCGCGTCCGAGTTCCCGGCCGCGCAGGACGTGCCGGTGGTCACACCGGGTGGGCAGTCCCTCAATGCCGAGGCCATCCTCGACCTGGCGCCGACGGTGATCCTCACCGACACCAGCATCGGACCGCAGGCGGTGCAGGATCAGCTGCGGGCCGCCGGGGTGCCGGTGGTCTATTTCGATCCGACGCGCACCCTCGACGGCGTGCCCGGCCAGATCACCGCGGTGGCGGATGCGCTCGGGGTGCCGGAGCAGGGCCGGGAACTCGCGGCCCGCACGGAGAGCGAGATCGCGGCGGCCCGCAGTCGCGCGCCCCAGGGCGAGAATCCGCTGAAGATCGCGTTCCTCTATCTGCGCGGCACCGCGATCACCATGATCGGCGGCCCGGGATCGGGGGCCGACTCCCTGATCGACGCGCTCGGCGCCGTCGACGCCGGTACCGCCTCGGGGATCACCCAGCAGTTCGCCCCGATCACCAGCGAGGCACTGATCGCCGCCGCCCCCGACGTGCTTCTCATGATGACCGGTGGACTCGAATCGATCGGCGGGATCGAGGGCCTGGAGAAGGTCCCCGGGGTGGCGCAGACACCGGCGGGCAGGAACCAGCGGGTCGTGGACATGCAGGACGGGGTGCTGTTGAGCTTCGGCCCCAACACCGGTCGCGTCCTCGGCGCTCTGGCCGACGCCGTCTACCCGGCCGCCACTCCATGACGGTCGAAGACCTCGACGCTCCTGGTAAGCCCTCGTCACGCACCCGGACCGGTGCCGTTCTCGGCGGTCTGCTGATCGCCCTCGCCGTCGCCGCCGTGTTCTCGGCCTGCATCGGTCAGGTGCCGACCGGCCCCGGGGAGGTCGTCGGAAGCATCCTGCACCGCGTCGGACTGGATCTCGGGCCGATGCCCGCGCACCCCAGCGGTGAAGTGACGCTGTGGGAGGTCCGGTTCCCCCGCGTGATCCTCGCGATCCTGGTCGGGGCGGCACTGGGATGCGCGGGAGCGCTGCTGCAGGGTGTGTTCGCCAACCCGCTCGCCGAACCCGGCGTCATCGGGGTGTCCGCGGGCGCCGCGGTCGGCGCCAGCGCCGCGATCGTCGTCGGCGGCGCGTTCGCGGCCGGGTGGACGGTGGCCGCGGCCGCCTTCGTCGCCGGACTGGTCACGACCGTCGCCGTGTATCTCCTCGCCCGGCACGAGGGCCGCACCGAGGTCGTCACCCTCGTCCTGACCGGTGTCGCGGTCAACGCGTTCGCCGGCGGACTCATCGCCTTCTTCACGTTCGTCGCGTCCCCTGCGGCGCGCGATCAGATCGTCTTCTGGCAACTGGGCAGCCTCAACGGGGCCACCTGGAGCGCGGTCGCGGTGGTGGCGCCGATGACGGTCGCCGGGATCGCCGCCACGATGACGATCGCCGGGAAACTCGACCTGCTCTCGCTCGGCGAGAACGCGGCACGTCACCTCGGCCTCGACGTCGAACGGCTGCGTCAGATCGCGGTGCTGATCGTCGCCCTGCTCGTCTCGTCCAGCGTGGCCTTCACCGGCATCATCCTGTTCGTCGGGCTGGTGGTCCCGCACCTGATGCGGATCGCCGTCGGTCCGGGCCACCGAGCCCTGATTCCGGCGAGCGCGCTGTGCGGTTCCCTCGTGCTGCTGCTCGCCGACCTGGGCGCCCGGTCGCTCGTGGCCAACGCGGACCTCCCCCTCGGCATGCTCACGGCCCTCGTCGGCGGGCCCTTCTTCTTCTGGTTGCTGCGCCGCACCCGGGCCAGTCAGGGCGGATGGGCATGAATCCGTCGTTCCGCACCCGCGTCGGCGAGGCCCTCGAGCAGAACCTGTTCCGGCGGACCGATCCGGTGCCCCCGCCGCGACCCTCAGGGGCCGTGACGCTGCGCGCGGACGGCATCGCCGTCACCCGCGGCGGCAGACCCGTCCTCGACGACGTGTCCGTGGACGTGCGGATCGGGGAGGTCCTCGTTCTCGTCGGCCCCAACGGGGCGGGCAAGTCGACGCTTCTCGCGGCGCTGTCGGGTGATCAGGACGTCCACGCGGGCAGCGTGCACCTCGACGACCGGGACCTCGGCGAGTGGACGGCGCTCGAGATGGCCCAGCGACGGGCGGTCCTCCCCCAGCAGAACACGGTCGGATTCTCGTTCACCGCACGTCAGGTGATCACGATGGGCCGGTCCCCGTGGGCGCGCACACCCCGCACCGACGACGACGCCGCCGCGATCGCCGAGGCCATGCGGATCTGCGACGTGGTGGCGTTCGCCGACCGGCCGTTCACCGCGCTGTCGGGTGGCGAACGCGCCCGCGTGGCGCTGGCCCGGGTGCTGGCGCAGCGGACCGAGACGATCCTGCTGGACGAGCCCACCGCCGCCCTCGACCTCGGCCATCAGGAGACGGTGATGCGTCTCGCCCGCTCCCGCGCGGAACGGGGCACCGCGGTGGTGGTCGTGCTCCACGACCTCGCACTCGCCGCCGCGTACGCGGACCGGATCGTGGTCCTCGAGCAGGGCCGCGTCGCGGCCGACGGGCCTCCCCGCGACGTCCTGTCCGAGGACCTGCTGACCCGGGTGTACGGGCACCCCGTCGAGGTCATCGCGCACCCGGTGACCGGCGCGACCCTCGTCCTCCCCCGCCGCGACCACCGCTAGCGGCCGGCGGTCACAGTCCGTCGATGACCGCGCCCAGGCGGCTGAGGACCGCACGCACGGTGATGCCGTCCTCCGTCCCCACCACCAGGGAATCGGGATCGGACACGGCGTCCCGCACGACGGCGACGATGCTGCGCTCGTCGGTCAGGTCGATCTCCCGGACCGAGCGCCGCGCCGACGCCACGATGTCGTCCGGGTCCGGGACCTCGGTTTCCACGTCGGCGCGGTAGACCTCGACGTGCATCGTGCTCTTGCGCACGCGGAATGCGTAGGAGTTGCCTTCGGCGGTCCGGCCGAAGCCGTGCGCGTGCGGTCCGACCGAGATGTCTTCGACGGTGAACGTCGGCGTTTCGGGTGTTTCCACGGTCTGCTCCTCGATGACCTGGGCCGGCGGTCGGGAAACCACCGGGCGCGGGGTCGATGTTTCTCACGGTATCGCCTCGGCACCCGCTCGGCACCGACCGAATTCGTGGGCGTTTCGCGGATCAGGGATGCTAGTGGACAGTTGTGCAGGTGTAGGTCGTTGAGAGAACCCCGAGGAGCAGCACATGGGTAGACCGGGAGCGCGCGTCGTCGCCTCGTGTATCGGAGCGGCATTTCTACTGGTCACGGGTTGTTCGTCGAACTCCGACGAGGATCAGGCGATCACGATCGCGCCCGCGACTGCCGCGCAGTCCCCGGCGCAGAGCACCGCGCCCGCGGGTGTCGTCCACCCCGTCGGCGTGCCGATCGATTCGACCACCTTCGACCCCGAGACCCGCACGACCGTCGTCCTCGGCGGCGAAGGCAACGAGATCCTGCTGTTCCCGGCCGGCGATTTCACGGCGGCTCCGCGCACGATTCCGCTCGACGGGGCCGTCGCCCAGGTCTCCCTCGCTCCCGGCGGCGTGGCCCTTCTCGCGATGAACACGCAGGTAGGACGGCTCGACCTGCGCACGGGCGAGGTGACGTTCGTCCCCGCCGACGGCGACGTCCGTTCGGTCGCGCAGTTGCCCGACGGCCGGCTGGCGATGGGCCTGGGCAATGGCGAGATTCACATCGTGAACACCGAGACGAACGAGTCACAGGTGATCGACGGCCTCACCTCCGTCGACGGGCTGGCCGTCGTCGGCGACTCGCTGACCGCCCTCGACCGCGGTCAGACGTCCGTCACCGCCGTCGACGTCCCGGGTTCCGCGCTCGGCGTCGCGCTGCGCGCCGGTGAAGGTGCGACGCAACTCACCACCGACCACTACGGGCGCATCCTCGTCACCGACACCACCGGCGACGAACTGCTCGCCTACACCACTGACACACTGATGCTCCGTCAGCGGTTCCCAGCCGGACTTGCGCCGTACGCCGTCGCCTACGACGACTCCGCCGACCGGGCGTGGGTCACGCTGACCGGAACCAACGAGGTGGTCGGATTCGACCTGTCCAGCGGTGTCGGCGTGGAAACGGCCCGGTATCCCACCGTCCGGCAGCCGAACTCTGTCAGTGTGGATACCGTGAACGGTGACCTCCTGATCGGTTCCGCGACGGGAGACGGCTTGCAGCAGATCCCGACGAGGAGTTCGTAGATGGCATCGCATTCACGTCGACTCCCCTCCGGGTGGGAGATCGAATCCGAGGACTACGAGTACGTGCCGCTTCGGCTGCCGCCCGACGTCACCCGCGTCAGCGCATCGATGCGCTTGGCCATCCAGGCGGAATTCGGCGGCTGGGAGCTGTCGCGGGTCCGTCTGTACTCCGACGGAAGCCGCCGAGTTCTGCTCAAACGAAGGAAGACCGCTCACCATGTCCCCGACCCCGCAATCTAGGGAGACCTCCTTGTACCACCTGCTCTTACGGGTGATGTTCTGCCTTCCTCCGGAGCGAATTCATCACCTGGCCTTCGCTGCGATGCGCCTGGTCACGCGGTTCTCGCCGCTGCGCCAACTCGTCGCCAGGGTTCTCGTGGTGGACGATCCGATACTGCGGAACACCGTGTTCGGACTCGACTTCCCGGCGCCGCTCGGGCTGGCCGCCGGGTTCGACAAGGACGCCACCGGTGTCGACGCTTGGGGTCCTCTCGGATTCGGGTTCGCCGAAGTGGGCACCGTCACCGCCCAGGCGCAGCCGGGCAACCCGGCTCCCCGCCTGTTCCGGCTGCCCGCGGACCGTGCGCTGATCAACCGGATGGGGTTCAACAACCACGGCGCAGGCAACGCGGCCAATCACCTGCGTCAGCGCCGGGCCGGCGTCCCGATCGGCGCGAACATCGGCAAGACCAAAATCGTGAATGCCGCGGACGCCCCTGCCGATTACACGGCGAGCGCGCAACTGCTCGGCCCGCTCGCCGATTTCATGGTGGTCAACGTCAGCTCACCGAACACCCCGGGACTGCGCGACCTGCAGGCCGTCGAATCCCTCCGGCCGCTGCTGCGTGCGGTACTCGACACCGTGACCGTGCCCGTGCTGGTGAAGATCGCCCCGGACCTGTCCGACGACGACGTCGACGCGGTCGCGGATCTCGCCCTCGAACTCGGCCTCGCCGGCATCGTCGCGACCAACACCACCATCCGGCGAGACGGCCTGAACACCCCGGACGACGAGGTGACGGCGATCGGCGCGGGCGGGTTGTCCGGCCCTCCGGTCGCCGAACGATCCCTCGAGGTCCTGAACCGCCTGCACGCACGGGTCGGGGATCGCCTGGTGCTGATCTCCGTCGGCGGCATCGAGACGCTCGACCAGGCGTGGGAACGCATCCTGGCCGGGGCGTCCCTCGTGCAGGGGTACACCGGCTTCATCTACGGCGGCCCGTTCTGGGCTCGCCGCATCCACAAGGGCCTGGCCCGGAAGGTGCGCGAGGCCGGCTACTCCTCGATCGCCGATGCGGTCGGCGCCGGCGCCGTGCGCTGACGCAACCCGCACCGAGACCGGTGGCCGGAGAATCCCGAGGATTCGCCGGCCACCGGTGTTTCCGGAACTACCGGAGTTACTGCTCGTACGTCCCCTGGATCTTCGCGCGGGCGATCGCGTGGGAGAACAGGTTGAACCCCAGGAACGCGGGCGTCGACTCGGCCGTGACGCCGTCGAGGGTCTCCACGTCGACCGCGTGGACCACAATGATGTAGCGGTGCGGCCCGTGACCTGCCGGCGGGGCGGCGCCGAGGAAACGACTCAGTCCGGCGTCGTTCTTCAGCGTGATCGCACCGGTCGGGAGCCCGGTTCCCTCGTCGTCGCCTGCGCCGCTCACCAGCGTGGTCGTGTCGGCCGGGATGTTCGCGACCGCCCAGTGCCAGAACCCGGACACCGTCGGCGCGTCGGGGTCGTACACCGTCACCGCGAAGCTCTTGGTCTCGGCGGGGAACCCCGACCACGACAGCTGCGGTGAGTTGTCGTGGCCGCCGGCGCCGAAGATTCCGCTGACCTGTTCCTTGTTCAGCGGCTGCCCGTCGGTGACGTCGGTGGAGGTCAGCTCGAAACTCGGCAGGTCGGGAAGTGCCTCGTACGGATCGTGTGACATGCGGTTCCTCTCTTGTCGCGTATCGGTTTTCGATCAGCTGTGGAGCAGAAAATGTTCCAGCACGCGTGTACCGAACAGTAATGCGTCCACGGGTACCCGTTCGTCGACGCCGTGGAACAGCGCACCGAAATCCAGGTCCGCAGGCAACTGCAGCGGTGCGAATCCGAAGCACCGGATGCCGAGCTTCGCGAACGCCTTGGCGTCGGTTCCGCCCGACAGCATGTACGGCACGGTGCGGGCGCCGGGGTCGTGGGCAAGGATGGCGTCGTTCATGGCGTCGACCAGATGCCCGTCGAAGGTGGTCTCGTAGGAGTCGAGCTTCGTGATCCATTCGCGCTGGACGTCCGGTCCGATGAGTTCGTCGATCGTCGCCTCGAACTCAGCCTGCCTGCCGGGCAGGATCCGGCAGTCGACGACGGCCTCCGCGGTCTGCGGGATGACGTTGGCCTTGTAGCCGGCGGACAGCATGGTCGGGTTCGCGGTGTCACGGAGCGTGGCACCGAGGATGTTGGCGATGGAGCCGAGTTTCGCGAGGGTGCCGTCGAGGTCGGGCGACGTCGGGTCGAAGTCGAGTCCGGTCTCCTCGCCTGCCGCTTCGAGAAATTCGGCCACCGAATCGGAGATGACCAGCGGGAACGTGTGTGCCCCCAGCCGGGCGACCGCCTGCGCCAGGATGGTGACGGCGTTGTCGCCGTGCAGGAACGAACCGTGTCCGGCCCGGCCCTTCGCGGTCAGCCGCATCCATCCGAGACCCTTCTCCGCCGTCTCGACGAGATAGAGCCTGCGGTCCGTGCCGTCCGGGCGGGCAACGGTCAGGGAGAAGCCGCCGACCTCGCCGACGGCCTCCGTAACCCCCTCGAACAGATCGGGACGATTCTCGACCAGCCACTGGCAGCCGTACTTGCCACCGGCCTCCTCGTCGGCGACGAACGCGAACACGAGGTCGCGGGGCGGAACGATGCCCTCCGCCTTGAACTGGCGGGCGACCGCCAGGATCATCCCGACCATGTCCTTCATGTCGACGGCGCCGCGACCCCACACGTACCCGTCCTCGACGGCTCCGGAGAACGGGTGGACGCGCCAATCGGCCGGTTCGGCGGGTACGACGTCGAGGTGACCGTGCAGCAACAGCGCGCCGCGGTCGGGGTCCGAACCCTTCAGCCGCGCGAACACGTTGCCGCGACCCGGTGCGCCCGACTCCACGTATTCGGTCTCATAGCCCACTTCCTGCAGCTGGGACGCCACCCACTCCGCACACTCGCGCTCGCCCTTCGTCGTCGCGAGCTCTCCGGTGTTGGACGTGTCGAAGCGGATCAGTGAACTGACGAGATCCACGACTTCGGCTTCGGCGCGACCCTGGCCTGGGGTTTCCTGTGTAGTTGGCACTCCACTTTCCTACCATCGGGCAGGCGGAAACGCTCAGGTGAGAGGGGCGATTTGGGCCGTGGCGGTTCATCGGTTAATCTTTTGCAGCACCCAGGAAATGGGGGCAGGCAAGTCCGAGTGGCGGAATGGCAGACGCGCTAGCTTGAGGTGCTAGTGTCCTATTAACGGACGTGGGGGTTCAAGTCCCCCCTCGGACACTCTGAGTTGAGACAGACGAAAAGGCCCCGGTTCACTGAACCGGGGCTTTCTTCGTGAGAGGGCGAAGTTCGATGGGTGAAACAACGACGACGATCGATCCGGCGGATCTCGAGATCTGCCTGAAAGTTCTCGATCTGGCGGCAGACCTCGACGACGCGGATCCCGATTCCGTCACGGTCCAGCGTGCTGTCGGTCACCTTTTCAAGAAGTTGAAGAAGCGCAGGCGGATCGCGGCCCGCGACGCCGTCTCCGAGGCCGACCGTAAGGTCGTCGCCGCCACCGCGACAGGTTCCCCCGACCGGATCGACGACGAGACCGCGGGCATCCTGCTGACGTCGAACGCCGACGGCGCGTCCGCGGGCACCCTGATCCGGCCCCGCCCGTGCTACATCTGCAAGCAGCGCTACACCCGGGTCGATGCGTTCTACCACCAGTTGTGCCCCGAGTGCGCGACGAAGAGCCGCGCCAAGAGGGACGCGCGCGCCGACCTCACCGGACGCCGGGCGCTGCTGACCGGTGGTCGCGCCAAGATCGGCATGTACATCGCGCTGCGGTTGCTCCGCGACGGCGCCCACACCACCATCACGACCCGTTTCCCCAACGACGCCATCCGCCGCTTCAAGGCGATGGAGGACAGCAGCGAGTGGATCCACCGGCTGCGGGTGGTCGGTATCGATCTGCGTGACCCGGCGCAGGTCGTCGCGCTCGCCGACTCCGTCGCCGCGCAGGGCCCGCTGGACATCCTGATCAACAATGCCGCGCAGACGGTGCGACGCTCGCCCGGCGCCTACAGCGCGCTGGCGGACGCCGAATCCGGTGCGCTTCCCTCCGGCGACCTTCCCGACGTCCTGACGTTCGGCAAGACGAGCGACGCCCACCCGGCGGCGCTCGCCGGGTCTCTGTCCGACGTGTCCGTGATGGCGGGCGCCGCGCTGTCCCCCGACGCGGTGAGTTCGCTCGCGCTGGTCGCGAAGTCGGCGTCTCCCGATCGGATCGATCAGGGTCTCGCGATCGACGCCGGCGGTCTGCTGCCCGATCTGGCGCACTCGAACAGCTGGGTCCAGACGGTCGAGGAAGTCGACCCGATCGAGCTGCTCGAGGTGCAGTTGTGCAACTCGGTCGCCCCGTTCATCCTCGTGTCCCGGCTGCGGCCCGCGATGGCGGCGGCAGGTGCGCGCCGCAAGTACGTGGTGAACGTCTCCGCGATGGAAGGCCAGTTCAGCCGCGCGTACAAGGGTCCCGGGCATCCGCACACCAACATGGCGAAGGCCGCGCTGAACATGCTCACCCGCACCAGCGCGAAGGAGATGCTCGAGGACGGCATCCTCATGACCGCGGTGGACACCGGGTGGATCACCGACGAGCGGCCGCACTACACCAAGATGCGCCTGGCAGACGAGGGTTTCCACGCCCCCCTCGACCTCGTCGACGGCGCCGCCCGCGTCTACGACCCCATCGTCCAGGGCGAGCAGGGCGTCGATCTGCACGGCTGCTTCCTGAAGGACTACGAGCCCTCACCCTGGTGATCGAGCACCACACAAACCCCCGTTTCGAGAGCATCGACACAGCCGGAGCACTGTCCGGCGTGGGGATAATGGACGTGGTACCGATCCCTGAATATGGAGGCGCTTCATGGCGATAGCCGTTGTCCACCGAGACAGCCCGGAAGGCCGGGCGGCCATCGTCCACGCCGCCCGCGAGGCTGTGCAACGACGGGAACAGCTACTCGTCCTCCACGTCCTCGACGACGACCCCGGACAGGATGCGGAGTCCGACCGGTCCGCTCTGCGCGCCGAGATCCAGGCGACGCTCGAGAGCGGCGGGGTCGGCGAGTCGTCGTGGGAACTGCGCACCAGCGAACACGACGGCGATCAGGTGAGCGCACTGCGCACGCTGGTCGACAGCAGCGGCGCGGACCTGCTCGTCGTGGGCACCCGGCGCATGTCCCCGGTCGGCAAGTTCCTCCTGGAACGATGGCTGCAACGCCTCCTGCTCGAGGTCGATATTCCGATCCTGGTGGTCAAGGAAGAGGCGCGCGGCCCCGCCTGATTTCGTTCCGAGCCCGTTCCCCCGTGGACCCGGCAGCCCGCGCCTACGATGGCGTAGGGGGACACTTCGGAGGTCAGGGGTGCATCGATGGGGAGCGTGGTCTTCTACGAAGTCGTCGCCGACGCGACGGTCGTCGCACACCTGATCTTCATCCTCTACGTCGTGTGCGGTGGTTTTCTCGCCTGGCGGTGGCCGCGGACCATCGCCCTCCACCTGGCGGCGGTTGCCTGGGGGTTCACCGGCCTGATCGTCGGCATCGACTGCCCGCTGACGCATCTGGAGAGTTGGGCCCGCGTCCGCGCCGGGCAGGACCCGCTCCCCTCGTCCGGGTTCATCGCCCACTACCTCACCGGCGTGGTCTACCCGGAATCCGCCGCGGGAGCGATCCAAACCCTCGTGGCGCTGGGCGTCGTCACGTCGTGGGCCGGTTATGTCGTCCTGCGGGTCCGCACCCGTGCACCCCTCACACCGACCCGCCCCGGCGGCGCCGGACTCTGACCTCACCCTTCCCTACCGACGAGTAGGGTCGTGTCATGACAGACAGCACACGTGAATTGGATCTCGTCGTGTACGGGGCCACCGGCTTCGTCGGCAAACTCCTCGCCGACTATCTCGCACAGCACGCCCCGGACGGTGTCCGGATCGCGCTCGCGGGGCGGACGGCCGCCAAACTGGAAGCGGTGCGGTCCGCGCTCGGTCCGCGCGCGGCGGACTGGCCCCTCATCGTCGCGAATTCCGACGACGCCGCGTCGCTCGCCGCCCTGGCGGGACGCACCCGCGTGGTCGCGACGACGGTCGGCCCCTACGCCAAATACGGACACGCACTCGCGGCGGCCTGCGCCGAGGCGGGCACCGACTACGTCGACCTCACCGGAGAGGTGCTGTTCGCCCGCGAAAGCATCGACGCCAACCACGAACGGGCCCGCGAGACCGGCGCCCGGATCGTCCATTCCTGCGGTTTCGACTCCATTCCGTCCGACCTCGGGGTGCACGTCCTGCACGCGAAGGTCCGTGAGGACGGCGCGGGTGAACTCACCGACACCACCCTGGTGGTCACGTCGCTGCGCGGCGGCGTCAGCGGCGGCACGATCGATTCGCTCCGCACCCAGGTTGACGTGTCCAAGAAGGACGCGGCGTCGCGCCGTCTCGCGGCCTCGCCGTACTCGCTGAGCCCCGACCGGTCGAAGGAACCGGATCTCGGCAAGCAGTCCGACATGGGTGTGGTCGACGGCAAGACCATCGCGCCCGGGGTCAAGGGCTGGAAGGCGCCGTTCTTCATGGGCCCCTACAACACGCGGGTCGTGCGGCGCAGCAACGCGCTCCGCGATTGGGCGTACGGCCGGGAATTCAAGTACCGCGAGGTCATGAGTGTCGGCAGTTCCCCGATCACGCCGGTGATCGCGGGTGCGGTGACGGTCGGCCTCGGCGCGTTGATCGCCGGCATGGCCCTCCCTCCCACCCGGTACGTCCTCGACCGCGTTCTGCCCTCACCGGGCGACGGTCCCAGCGAGGAGGCGCAACGCAACGGCCACTTCACCGTCGACCTGTACACGACCACCACCACGGGCGCGCACTACACGTCGCGGGTGAAGGCGAAGGGCGACCCCGGCTACCGCGCCACCGCGGTGATGCTCGGCGAATCCGCGTTGAGTCTCGCCCTCGGCGGCGACGCGCTCCCGGACGCGGCAGGTGTCCTCACTCCGGCGACGGCACTCGGCGACGTGCTGGTCGCACGGCTGCGCGACGCGGGCATGGAGATCTCCGCGCGAAAGCTGTGAACGGGTGGGCGCGTGTGAAGATGACACGCGCCCACCCCTCCCGCTAATGTCGATCCTTGTGCGCGGATGGCTGTGCACACGACGCGAGACACGGGAGTTCGAGTGAACGGCACGAGCGCGCAGGCAGGCCCCGCGGCCTCGCTCGCCCTCATGCCCTTCTGGCCCTCCCGCCGAGGCCATGCCTTCGACCAGGGATGTTGCTGACCAGCCTGCTCGCTGGTCTTTGCTGCCCTGACGGTTCGCTCTCTCGGTCGGAGTCTCGATGTTCAAGCTCTTGATTTTCACGCTGGTCGGCGTGGGTGCCCAGCTGGTCGACGGCGCCCTCGGCATGGCGTTCGGCGTGACTGCGACCACCCTGCTCGTGTTCAGCGGCGTCGGGCCCGCCCACGCCAGCGCGGCGGTGCACTTCGCCGAGGTCGGCACGACGCTCGCCTCCGGGGCGTCGCACTGG
Organism: Rhodococcus sp. ACS1; assembly: GCF_002300155.1. Taxonomy (NCBI): domain Bacteria; kingdom Bacillati; phylum Actinomycetota; class Actinomycetes; order Mycobacteriales; family Nocardiaceae; genus Rhodococcus; species Rhodococcus sp. ACS1. The sequence continues at coordinate 42,858 of NZ_NSDZ01000006.1, read as the reverse complement.
CGGTTCCGCAACATCGACTGGCCCCTCGTGCTCCGCCTGGGCGTCCCCGGCGCCATCGGCGCGTTCCTCGGCGCGACGGTGCTGTCGCAGTTGTCGACGGCCGCCGCCGTCCCCGTGACGTCTACGATCCTGCTCGCGATCGGCGTGTACGTCCTCCTCCGCTTCTCGATCCGTCCTCCCGCCGTCAACGACGCGCGGACGTCGCCGCACACGGCGAAGTTCCTCTCACCGCTCGGACTGTTCGGTGGATTCATCGACGCGAGCGGTGGCGGCGGCTGGGGGCCGATCACCACCAGCACGCTGCTCTCGCGAGGCAAGACCGCGCCGCGCACGGTCATCGGCTCGGTCAGCGCGTCGGAGTTCCTGGTGTCCGCCGCGGCCAGCATCGGATTCATCTTCGGGCTCGGCAGCGACTTCTTCGACAACATCCCCATCATCGCGGGTCTGGCGCTCGGCGGAATCATCGCCGCACCGGTCGCCGCGTGGCTCGTCAGCCGGGTGCCTGCGACCCTTCTGGGCACCGGTGTCGGCGGCATCATCATCATCACCAACGCGCAGAAGCTGTTCAAGACGTTCGACGTGACCGGCGTCCCCGCCGCCCTCGGCTACATCGCCCTCGTGGCGGGGTGGGCCGGACTGCTCGTGGTTGCGTGGCGCCGCTCGCGTCTCAGCGCCGCGGAGGCCGCGGGCGATCTGCACCGGATCGACACCGAGATCGACACGCTCGGTGAGCCGGAAGCGCAGTCCCTGGAGCCGTCCACCGGCGACAAGGCCTGAGCTCACCTCACACCTCCGCCCGGATCGAGAAGCCGCCGGACATCTGCCACACCGCATCCTTACCAGCGGGTAACATTGGTCGCGGTTCATGGCACCCGTCCGGTGCTCCGATAGCGGAACAGTGAGGCTTTTCATGACTGAGCGTGTTGAGGTCGGCGGTCTGCAGGTCGCGAAGGTGCTCTACGACTTCGTGAACGAGGAGGCGTTGCCGGGGACCGGGATCGACGTCGACGGTTTCTGGTCGGGTGCGGTGAAGGTGATCGAGGACCTGGCGCCGAAGAACCGGGCCCTGCTCGCCACCCGCGACGATCTGCAGGCGCAGATCGACCGGTGGCACCGCGACCACACCGGCACCCCCGACCCGGCCGAGTACCAGCAGTTCCTGACCTCGATCGGCTACCTGGTGCCCGCACCGGCCCCGTTCGCGGTGTCCACGGCGAACGTGGACACCGAGATCACCTCGACCGCCGGCCCGCAGCTGGTGGTCCCGGTCCTCAACGCCCGCTTCGCCCTGAACGCCTCCAACGCCCGCTGGGGGTCGCTGTACGACGCCCTGTACGGCACCAACGCCATCCCCACGGACGGCGGCGCCGAGCCGGGCACCTCCTACAACACGGTCCGCGGCGACCGGGTCATCGCCTGGGCCCGCACGTTCCTCGACACCGCCGCCCCCCTCACCGAGGGCTCGCACGCCGACACCGTCGGCTACACCGTCGACGGGGACACCCTGCGGGTGGAGTTGGTCGACGGCACGATCACCGGGCTGGCCGAGCCGGGCAAGTTCGTCGGCTACCTCGGCGACCCGGCCACCCCGTCGTCGATCCTGCTGCGCAACCACGGCCTGCACGCCGAAATCCAGATCGACCCGACCTCCCCGATCGGGTCCACCGACCGGGCCGGGATCAAGGACGTGGTGCTCGAGTCCGCGGTCACCACCATCATGGACTTCGAGGACTCCGTCGCCGCCGTCGACGCCGACGACAAGGTCATCGGCTACCGCAACTGGCTCGGCCTGAACCGGGGTGATCTGACCGAGGAGATGACCAAGGGCGGGAAGTCGTTCACCCGCCGGCTGAACCCGGACCGCACCTACACCGCCCCCGACGGCACGCACCTCACGTTGCACGGGCGGTCGCTGCTGTTCGTCCGCAACGTCGGGCATCTGATGACCACCCCGGCGATCCTGCACCCGGACGGCACCGAAATCCCGGAGGGCATCCTCGACGCCCTGCTCACCTCCCTCTGCGCCGTCCACGGGCTCGGCACGTCGGAGGCGTCGGGGCCGTTGGTCAACTCCCGCACCGGGTCGATCTACATCGTCAAACCCAAACAGCACGGCCCCGACGAGGTCGCGTTCACCACCGACCTGTTCGGCCGCGTCGAACAGGTCCTGAACCTGCCCGCCAACACGTTGAAGGTGGGGATCATGGACGAGGAGCGGCGCACCACCGTCAACCTCGCCGCCTGCATCCACGAGGCCCGCGAGCGGGTGGTGTTCATCAACACCGGGTTCCTCGACCGCACCGGCGACGAGATCCACACCTCGATGGAGGCCGGGCCGATGATCCGCAAGGCCGAGATGAAGCAGCAGACCTGGATCACCGCCTACGAGGACTGGAACGTCGATGTCGGCCTGGCCGCCGGCCTGCAGGGCAAGGCGCAGATCGGCAAGGGCATGTGGGCGATGACCGAACTGATGGCCGAGATGCTCGAGCAGAAGATCGGCCACCCGAAGGCCGGCGCGAACACCGCGTGGGTGCCGTCGCCGACCGGGGCCACCCTGCACGCCACCCACTACCACCAGGTCGACGTGTTCGCCGTCCAGGACCGGTTGAAGGGGGCCCCGCGGGCCACCCTCGAGCAGATCCTCACCATCCCCCTGGCCCCGCACACCGACTGGACCGACGAGCAGAAGCAGCAGGAACTCGACAACAACTGCCAGTCCATCCTCGGCTACGTGGTCCGGTGGATCGACGCCGGCGTCGGCTGCTCCAAGGTCCCCGACATCCACGACGTCGCCCTGATGGAGGACCGCGCCACCCTCCGCATCTCCAGCCAGTTGCTGGCGAACTGGATCCGGCACGGCGTCGTCACCGCCGACCAGGTCGTGGCCTCGCTGCAACGGATGGCGCCGGTGGTGGACCGGCAGAACCAGGACGACCCCACCTACCGGCCGCTGGCCCCTAACTTCGACACCAACATCGCGTTCCAGGCCGCCAAGGAACTCATCCTCGACGGCACCGCGCAGCCCTCCGGCTACACCGAACCGATCCTGCACCGCCGCCGCCGCGAATACAAAGCCGCCAACGCCTGACCCCCACGTGAGCGGCAAAGCGTCCCCCCACACACTTCGCCGCTCACGTATCGGGGGTTGACACCGCGCATCACTACACTGCGAGGGTCAACGTCGAACTCGTCGAACAGGGGCTGGAAAGCACGTGGGGCAGCATCGCGGCGAATCGCGCGCCAGGGGTATCAGCAAGGGGCCTTTGATCGTGCTCGGTCTCGTCGTCGTGCTCGTGCTCGGCGTGCTGGGCTGGTTCCAACTGCGTGACCGGATCAACGATCAGGGAGTGGCGGCCGCCGGCGCCTGCGTCGAAGGCGAATCGGTGCTCGCGGTCGCGGCGGATCCCGACATCGCGCCCCAGCTGCAGACTCTCGCCGAGCGCTACACCGAGACGGCCCCGGTGATACGCGACCAGTGCGTGTCGGTGACGGTCACTGCCGTCGCGTCCGACACCGTGCGCGACGCCCTGTCCGCGGGCCCCGACGGCCCGTGGGACGCAGCGACATTCGGCCCCCGCCCCGCGCTGTGGATTCCGTCCAGCTCGCATTCCGTCAAGCAGGTGTCGGCGACCGGGGTCATCAGCGGTGAGGCACGTCCGCTGGCGACCAGCCCGGTGGTCCTCGCCGTCCGGACCGCGTTCGCGAACGCGCCGGGCACGGCGGCGCTCGACTGGAAGGAGTTGCCGTCCCTGCAGTCGGGCCGCGATTCCCTCGCGACTCTCGGTCTGCCGGGCTGGGGCAGCCTGGGCTTGGCGCTTCCCGTCGGTCCGGGCGCCGAGAGTACGGAGATGGCCGTCGAAGCGGTCGCTGCCGCCGTCACCGGAAGCAGCACCGGCCCGGTGACGGAAGAGCAGGCGCGTTCCGTTCCCGTCACGTCGGCACTCACCGATCTGGCGCTCGGCTACGAGGCGTCGACGGGGACGAAACCCGCGACGACGCGGGAGGCGCTCACCGCGCTGGCTGCGCAGGGAGACCCCGCCTCTTCCGCCATCCATGCGGTCGCGACCACCGAACAGCAGGCCTATCAGGCCCTGCGCGACGCACCCGGAGCAGACATCACCGCGACGATGCCGAAAGGCCCGACACCCGTGGCAGATCACCCGGCGGCCGTCCTCGCGGGCCCGTCCGTCGACGAGACGCAGAGCCGCGCCGCCGCGCAGTTCGCGGAATTCGTCCGTCGACCCGAACAGGCGCAGGTCCTGGCCGACGCGGGTTTCCGGGTCGAGGGGCTCGCCCGCCCCGACGACACCACGCTGGCCTTCCCCGGTTTCGAATCCACCCTGGTTCCTGCGGACGCCGCCGCTGCGGCCGAGTTGATGCAGGTGATCCGGAATCCGATCTCGCCGCGCACGTCCACCATCCTGCTCGACGTCTCCAGTTCGATGGGCGAACGCGAGGGGACGGCGACGCGACTGGCGAACACGACGACGGCGCTGGCCGGCCAGGTGGATCGTTCTCCGGACTCGTCGAGCCTCGGGTTGTGGGAGTACAGCACCACCCTCGACGGGTCCCGGCCGTACACGACCGTGGTCGCCACCGGTCCGCTGTCTGCGGGCGGATTCACCGAGGGCACCCGCAGGCAGGCCCTCGACGCCCGGCTTGCCAAGGCGACACCCGCCACCGGATCCTCGACCTACACGTCGCTCGAGGCCGCGTACAAGAGTGCGGTCGACGGATACACGCCGGGCCGCACCAATTCGGTGCTGCTCGTCACCGACGGCGCCAACGACGACTCCGTCGCGCGCGCGGATCTGTTGTCCGCCATCGCCGCAGCCTCGAGCACGTCGAAGCCGGTCCGCATCGACGTGGTGACGATCGGCGAGAATCCGGACCTCAACACGTTGCAGGCACTCGCCGATCGCACCGGCGGGTCCCTGGAGAAGGTCACGTCTTCGGACGGAGCGGCGTTGCCGACCGCGATCAGCAAGCTGCTGTCGTGACGAGACTCCTGGTCTTCGCGGTCTTCCTCGCGCTCGTCACCTGGTGGCTTCATCGGCGGCTGGTCCGGGCCACCGGTGTGGGGCGCCCCTGGTCGGTGGTCGTCGACGTGACCCTCGTCGCCTTGTGGGTTCTCGCCGTGATCGGCGTGGGCAGCGGCGAAGCCTTCGACCCGGGGTGGGCGCGTCCACCGGGCTGGGTGGGCTGGGTGTGGCTCGGTGCGATGTTCTATCTGGTGCTCGGACTTCTCCTGGTCGCCCTGGTGTCGCTGCTCACGCGGCTGTTCGCTCGCCTGCGCGGCAGCGGGCGCGACGAACAGGTCGATCTGTCGCGTCGACGTGGTCTGCGCATCGCCACCGCGGTCGTGGTGGTGGGTGCCATCGGCGCTGCCGGCTACGGGGTGCGGGAGGCCGCTCGTCCACGGATCGTGCGGGTCCGGGTTCCGCTGCAGCGCCTCCCCGCCGAGTTCGAGGGTGTGCGCGTGGCGCTCGTCTCCGACCTGCACGTCGGCCCGGCGCGAGGGGTCGATTTCACGCGCCGTGTGGTCGATCTGGTGAACGCGGAGCGGCCGGATCTCGTCGCGATCGCGGGCGACCTGGTCGACGGGACCGTCGCGAAGGTTGCGCCCGACCTACAGCCGCTCGGCGACCTCGACGCCCCGCTCGGGGTGTTCGGAGTCAGCGGCAACCACGAGTTCTACGCCGACGACGGTGGCCGGTGGCTCGATGTGTGGGACCGACTGGGCATCCGGACGCTGCGCAACGAGCACGCGACCATCACGCGGGGCGGCGCCGCCATCGACATCGCGGGCATCCACGACTATTCGTCGCCGGCGCCGTACGAACCGGACCTTCCCGCCGCGCTCGCGGGACGCGATCCGTCGACGTTCGTCGTGCTCCTCGCGCACGAACCGCGGCAGGCCCTGGAAGCGTCGGATCTCGGTGTGGACCTGCAACTGTCGGGGCACACGCACGGCGGCCAGATGTGGCCGCTGAATTATCTGGTGCCGTTGCAGCAGCCGTCGGTGGCGGGACTCGACCGCATCGGGAACACCGTCCTGTACACGACCCGCGGCGTCGGCGCGTGGGGCCCGCCCGTGCGGGTGGGCGCCCCACCGGAGATCACGATCCTCGAACTGGTGCGCGCGGACTGACTGCGGAGGGCCCGCCCCGTCGAAGCGGGACGGGCCGCCCGTGTCAGTCGCCTTCGAACGCGGAGATCGGCGGGCAGGAGCACACGAGGTTGCGGTCGCCGTGCGCGCCGTCGATGCGCCGCACCGCAGGCCACACCTTCGGCCGGGCCTTGCCGCGGGGGAACACCGCCGTCTCACGGGTGTAGGGGTGGTTCCACTCCGCCGCCAGGCAGCCTGCCGTGTGCGGGGCACCGCGCAGCGGGTTGTCGTCCACCGTCCACTCCCCCGAGCCCACGCGGTCGATCTCGGCGCGGATCGCGATCATCGCCTCGCAGAAGGCGTCGATCTCTTCGAGGTTCTCGCTCTCGGTGGGCTCCACCATCAGCGTGCCCGCCACCGGGAAGCTCATCGTCGGGGCGTGGAAACCGTAGTCGGCGAGGCGCTTTGCGACGTCGTCCACGGTCACACCGGTGTCCTTGGTGATCGGCCGGAGGTCGAGGATGCACTCGTGGGCCACCATTCCGCCCTCGCCGGTGTAGAGGACGGGGAAGTACTCGTCCAGGCGGCGCGCGATGTAGTTGGCCGACGCGATGGCGGTCAGGCTGGCGTGGCGCAGTCCGACGGCGCCCATCATCCGGATGTACGCCCACGTGATGGGCAGGATCGACGCGCTGCCGTAGGGGGCCGCGGAGATCGGGCCCGCGGTGCCGAGTTCCGGCGCGAGCGGATGTCCGGGCAGGAACGGTGTGAGGTGCGACCGCACACCGATCGGACCGACACCGGGGCCGCCGCCGCCGTGCGGGATGCAGAACGTCTTGTGCAGGTTGAGGTGGCTGACGTCGCCGCCGAACCGGCCGGGCCGGGCCAGACCGACCAGGGCGTTGAGGTTGGCGCCGTCGACGTACACCTGGCCGCCTGCGTCGTGGACGGCGGCGCAGATGTCGGCGATCTCGTGCTCGTACACCCCGTGGGTGGACGGGTAGGTGATCATGATCGCCGCGAGGCGCTCGGCGTGGTCGGCGATCTTCGCCCGCAGGTCGTCGAGGTCTACGTCACCGTTCGGGCGGCACGCGACGACCTCGACGCGCATCCCGGCCATGACCGCCGATGCGGCGTTGGTGCCGTGGGCACTCGACGGGATGAGGCAGGTGTCGCGGTGATCGTCGCCGCGGCCGAGGTGGTAGTTGCGGATCGCGAGCAGCCCGGCGTACTCGCCCTGGCTGCCGGCATTCGGCTGCAGGCTGACGGCGTCGTAGCCGGTGACGGCGACGAGCCAGTTCTCGAGGTCCTTGATGATGCGGAGAATGCCCGGGGTGTCTCCGGTGGGCGCGAACGGGTGCAGTCCGGCGAACGCGGGCCAGGTGATCGCTTCCATCTCGGCGGTGGCATTGAGCTTCATCGTGCAGGAGCCGAGCGGGATCATGCTGCGGTCGAGTGCGATGTCCTTGTCGGACAACGCACGCAGGTAGCGCAGCATCGCCGTCTCGGTGCGGTATCGGGTGAACGCCTCGTGCTGCAGGTAGTCGGATCCGCGGAGCTGCGCGGCCGGGACGGACGTGCCCGCCTCGGGGGCCACGGCGCCGTCGCCGCCGAACGCCGCCAGCACGTGGGCGATGTCGTCGTCGGTGGTGGCCTCGTCGCAGGCGACGGCGACATGATCGGCGTCGACGAGCCGCAGGTTGATGCCGGCGTCCTTCGCCTTCGCCACCACGTCCGCCGCCCGGCCGTCGACGCGCACGAGGATCGTGTCGAAGAAGTGCTCGTGCACGACGACGGCCCCGGTCCTGCGGAGTGCGGCGGCCAGGGAGTGTGCCGTGTTCGCCACGCGCAGGGCGATCGCCTTCAGGCCCTCGGCGCCGTGGTAGCTGGCATACATGGCCGCGAGAATCGCGAGGAGCACCTGCGCGGTGCAGATGTTCGAGGTCGCCTTCTCACGGCGAATGTGCTGCTCGCGGGTCTGCAGCGCCAGCCGGTACGCCTTGTCGCCGTCGGCGTCGACGGACACGCCCACCAGGCGGCCGGGAAGCTGGCGTGCGTGCTTGGTGTGCACGGCCAGGTAGCCGGCGTGCGGGCCACCGAAGCCCATGGGGACACCGAACCGCTGGGTGGTGCCGAAGCAGGCGTCGGCCCCGATCTCGCCGGGCGGGGTGAGGAGAGTCAGCGCCAGCAGATCCGCCCCGACCGCGACCAGTGCGCCGCGCTCGTGGGCCGCGGCGATCACGTCGGTGTAGTCGGCGATGCGGCCCGTCGCGCCGGGCATCTGCCCGAGGACGCCGAAGAAGTCGCCGTCCGGCAGGCCGGCGGACAGGTCGGCCACCACGATTTCGATGCCGAGCGGCTCGGCCCGGGTCTCGACGACGGCCAGCGTCTGCGGGAACAGGTCGGCGTCGACGACGAACCGCGGAGACTTGCTCTTGCTCGCCCGGCGCAGCAGGGTCATCGCCTCGGCGGCGGCGGTGGCCTCGTCGAGCATCGACGAGTTGGCGACCTCCATGCCGGTCAGGTCGGCGACCATCGTCTGGAAGTTGAGGAGGGCCTCGAGGCGGCCCTGGCTGATTTCGGGCTGGTACGGCGTGTAGGCCGTGTACCAGGCCGGGTTCTCGATGATGTTCCGGATCAGAACCGGCGGGGTGAGGGTGTCGTAGTAGCCGAGCCCGATCATCGACGTCGCCACGGTGTTCTGCGCGGCGAGTGCGGACAGTTCGGCGAGCGCCTCGTGCTCGGAGACCGGTGCGGGCAGGGCGTCGAGGCCGTCGGCGATGCCGCCCGTGACCCCGTCCAGGATGACGGCGGGAACGGCCTTCGACGCGAGGTCGTCGAGCGAATCGGCTCCGACCAGTTCGAGAATGTGCGCGAGTTCCGCAGCGTTCGGGCCGACATGACGATCGGCGAATGTACGGCTTCCAGCGTCGATCACGACAACTCCCAAGCAGTTCGGAGGATCAGGACACGCCCCGCTCTGCGGAACGCCCCTCCCCCTCTGTCGCCTGCTCGGGTCGAGCGCCTGAGAGATTCGGTACCGTCGTTCGCGTGCGAACACGGCCCTTTCCCCGTGGGCGGGTGGGTGCTCCCACCGCTTTCCAGAGGCGTCGGAGCCCGCACGGTCCTGTTTGCCTGAGAGATTGACGGGGAGGTGTTGCTCCTTCGGCGCCCGAACTCCCGCACGCACGATGCTGCTGTGCATGCAGTGCCCGGAACTCTCCCGCACGGCGTCGACGCACCGCCAGTCTATGCCACGAGCACAGGCAGCGGCGCCACCAGCGCCGTGGTCCTGGGGTTGCGGTCTAGCCGGTCTTGCGGCTCGCGCGGTTCTTGCGCCGCGACGCCAGCTCGTCCTCGGGGCTCTGCTCGCTCTCGCCGCCGTCGGCGCGCTCCGCCGGGAAATCGGCGATGGTGCCGGTCAGTTCGCGCATTGCACCACTGACCGCGATACCGAACACACCCTGCCCGCCCTGGAGCAGATCGACGACTTCCTCGGCCGACGTGCACTCGTAGACCGTGGTCCCGTCCGAGAAAAGTGTGATCTTGGCCAAGTCCCGCACCCCGCGCTTACGGAGGTGGTCGACGGCCACGCGAATGTTCTGCAAGGATATTCCGGTGTCGAGCAGGCGCTTGACGATCTTGAGGACGAGGATGTCTTTGAACGAGTACAGCCGTTGGCTGCCCGACCCGGCCGCGCCACGGATGGACGGCACCACGAGAGATGTGCGAGCCCAGTAATCGAGCTGACGGTAGGTGATTCCCGCGATCTGGCAGGCGATGGGGACGCGGTATCCGACGAGGTCGTCGGGCACGGAATCGTCCGGGAAGAGGCCCGGCTGGATCTCCTCGGAGCTGAACTCGGGCTCGGCAACGTTGTCGCCGGGCGCAAGATTCAGCGCATTCTCCTGCGGCCGATCTCCCACTGACTACTCCCTCTCGCATGTTGCACTGAACCCGACGATCAGTGCGCCTGTGACGCGCGTCGCCAGTGTCCACGGCAATCCGCAGCACATCGACCGGCGCAAGCGCCACCAGTGACATCGAGCTAGTCCGTACCCTGAACCTACTCAGCGTACGCCCGATACAATCTGCAGGGCAGAAAATCACTGCACCGAACGCTATGACTCCAAGGAGACCGGGTCAACGCAACGCGCCGGAAGAACCTCAACCATTACTGCGCCGGCGGCTATTCCGCTGGGGAAACCTAGCCGTCGGTGGCCTTGAAATCGTCCGGCGACACGGACTCGAGGAATTCCTTGAACTTCTCGACCTCGTCCTCACGCTCGTCGGGCATGACCAGACCGGCCTCCGTGAGCACCGATTCCTCGGCGAAGATCGGGACCCCGATGCGCAGTGCGATCGCGATGGAGTCGGACGGGCGGGCCGACACGCGGGTGTTCTGGTCGAACACCAGGTCGGCGTAGAACGTGCCCTCGCGGAGGTCGACGATGCGAACTTCCTTCAGGGTGCGACCGAACGCTTCGATCAGGTTCTTGATCAGGTCGTGGGTCAGCGGACGCGCCGGCTCGACACCCTGTTGCTCGAGTGCGATGGCCGTGGCCTCGGTCTGTCCGATCCAGATGGGCAGGTACCGTTCGCCGTCGGTTTCCCGCAGCAGCAGGACAGGTTGATTCTGGGGCTGCTCGACACGAACTCCGATCACGTGCATTTCGCTCATCGCGTCTGCCTCCACCCTGCAATGGTCCGTCCGCGGCACACAATGCCGTACCAGGATTCTATTCGATTCGTGTCTGCTCTTCGACCGTACAGCCGTTCGAGCGCAGCGTCGTTGGGAAGTTCCCGAGGTGGGACCGCCGGCGAACTCACCTCACCGATCGAGCGCACCTCGGACTGCCGACTTCACCAGGCAGGTGTGCAACGTCAGAGACAACGCGGCCAGTTCGCGCACCATCTCCTCGGCGCGATCACGCGCGCCCGCGTCGCGGCCCTTGGCGACGGGCCCGGCGATCTGCGCGACCAACCCGGCCTCGCGGTCGGCGGCCAGCTTGAACGCCCTCAGGTGCCGCACCTCGAGTCCGAACTCGGACATCGCTCTCGCGGTGCGCGCCAGCGTCACCGCGTCCTCGTCGAAGAACCCCGCAGGCCCGGGAACGACCAGGCCGCCTCGCGTCAGCTCGACGAGGAACTTCTCGTCGATCCCTGCCCGGGAGATCAGATCGTCGCGGCTGATCCGCACCTCGCGGTCGGTGCGGAATTCCTCCGGGGACACCTCGCCCGGGGCCACCGTGAGCGCGCGCGGCCGGCGCGGCGAAGAATCGCCTGCGCCGACCGTGGCCACACCTCTGTCGATGGCCTCGAGCTGCTCCTTGATGACCTTCAGCGGCAGATACTGATCGCGCTGCGCAGTCAGGACGTAGCGCAGTCGTTCAGTGTCGGCGATCGAGAATCGCCGATACCCCGAGGGAGTGCGCTGCGGGCTGATGAGACCCTCTGCTTCGAGGAATCGGATCTTCGAGATCGTCACATCAGGAAAATCGGGGCGCAGTCGATCCAGCACGGAGCCGATCGACATCCCCGAGTGCGCCTGCTGCTGCCGCACCGCGGTCATTGGCTACCCGCACCAGCTGACGTCTCACCGATCTGCGAGCCACCGGCCGTGGTCCGGGGTCCGGTCAGGAAGACCAGCCGGAACTTGCCGATCTGCACCTCGTCGCCGTTCGCGAGGACTGCCGAGTCGACCGGCTCGCGGTTGACGTAGGTGCCGTTGAGGCTGCCGACGTCGACCACCTGGAACTCGTCGTCCTCCTGACGGAACTCCGCATGACGACGGCTGACCGTCACGTCGTCGAGGAAGATGTCGCTGTCGGGATGCCGTCCCGCGGACGTCGTCGGCTGGTCGAGCAGGAAGCGCGACCCTGCGTTCGGTCCACGCTTGACGACGAGCAGAGCAGAGCCCGCGGGCAGTCCCTCCACACCCGACACCGGAGCTTCCGGAGCCTGGGTTGCCGAGGAGTTGTCGAGCTCATTGAGAAAGTCCGCGCGGAAGACCGACGTGGTTTCCGCCGGCGTCTCCCCATAGACCGCGTCGTTGCCGTTCTCGCTCACCGTTTCTCCTCCTAGTTCGATCATCCAGCAAGATTCGCTGGACTACGCAATGCCACTCGGTACTACATAATTCGGTTCCCGTGCACATTAACTTCTGTGCAAACTCCCACGATCACATTCAAACTACGGACCTGCGCCCCGACACGGCACATGCGTTCAACATTGACCGTACCCTGCGCACGCCGGTGCGTGTAGTGAGACAGGCCGCCAGTACATTACGAACCGGTATTCCGACAGCGGATTTCCCCGGCAACCCCGTTTTCCGGGCTGTCGGCACCTTCCAAAACTATCCGATTTCCGCTTCGCGTGTTCGGCGGGAAATTATCCTGCCGTGATGTCTGCATACCCGGCGGCGTCCAGCATTTCGGCCAGTGCGGCGTCGAGGGCCGCCTCGTCGTCGACGCCGAGTTCCACCAGCCACCCCTGCCCGTAGGGCGCGGAGTTCACGAGTTCCGGGTTGCCGTCCAGATCAGCGTTGGCGGCAACGACTTTCGCCGTCAGCGGGGCGAAGATGTCGGAGACGCTCTTGGTGGATTCCACCTCGCCGAACGACTCTCCCGCCGCCACGTCCTCGTCGACCGCCGGAAGCTGGACGAACACGACGTCGCCGAGCTGGGACTGCGCGAAATCGGTGATGCCGACGCGTACCGTCGTGGGCCCCGTCCGCTCGACCCACTCGTGTTCGGCGGTGTACCGACGATCGGCGGGGATTTCGAGCTCACTCACAGTGGCGTCCTTTCGATGGCAATCCGCGGGCGGATGCGAAGATCAATTTCCGGGCTGAGCGTATTGGCGAGGTTTCGCCTCCCGCAAGGCGGAGATCGTGACCTGCTGCGATTGTTCGATCGTCAACTGCCCACCGCTGCGCGCGACCGTGTCGACCACCCCGCCGGGAATGTTCAGGGCCGCCGCCAGAGTCGGCGGATCACCGATGGCGACAACTCCGTAGGGGGCGTTCACCTTGCGGCCGTCCACCGACACGCCGCCTGCCGAACCGGACACCCAGGAGTCGACGCCGATCCGGATGGGCGGGCCGTCGGCCCCCTGGATCTGCACGGCCTCGGCGCCCGCGGCGCGCAGTTCCTGGACGAGGTCGAGCAGGACCTCGGATCCGACGCCCTTGTTGGGGTCGGTGATGCGCATCGTCACGCCGGGGCCGGTGGCCGGTGCGCTCCCGACCTGGATCGACAGGGCCGTCAACCGGGCCTGCGCCTCGTCGAGTGCCGCCCCGGAACTGCCACTCTGTTGCAAGGTTGCCAAGGTCTGTTCCAGCGATGCGATCTCCTGCCGCAGGGCCGCCTCCCGCTGATTCAGCGTGTCCAGGACGACCAGCAGATCCGCGGGGCTCGCCGAGTCGAGCGTGTCACCGGACCCGGTGTTCTTCACCTGCGTCACGATCGCGATTCCCAGCCCGCCGAGCAGGAGCGCGGCCAGCAGCGCGAAGACGACGTGTGAGCGCCGCGACGTCGTGGGTTCGTTGCCGTGCAGTTCGTGTCTGCCCTCGTGCCCGCTCACGTCGCGATCACGCCCCGAACAGACGACGCCGCAGTGCGGCCGCGTTGCCGAAGATGCGGATGCCGAGGACGACGACGATCGCGGTGGACAGCTGGGTTCCGACACCGAGTTGGTCGCCGAGCCACACGATCAGCGCCGCCACGAGGACGTTGAAGACGAACGAGACGACGAACACCTTCGAGTCGAAGATCTCGTCGAGGTATGCGCGCAATCCGCCGAACACCGCGTCGAGCGCGGCGACGACGGCGATGGGCAGGTAGGGCTGCACTGCGTCGGGCACTTGCGGGCTGAACACCACCCCCAGCACGATTCCCACGACCAGGGCGAGCACCCCGTAGATCGCGGATCCGCCCTTCAGTGCTGCCTTCATTCGTGTGACGCCTCCATCCGACTCCGCCGTTGTCATCGTGTTCCTGCTTCCCGGGCTGCCCGCACTTCCCGCGCCGGGGCGGCGGGCAAGTGGAGATCGTCGGCCTCCGCGACCGCGAATCCGATGCCGTACAACTGCGCCACGCTCGACATCCGCAGGTAGGCGTCGCTCACCACGAATCCGGTCTGCATCGGCCCTTGCGGGCCGATGGCGGAGACCACGTACGGCGAGAACACCGGCTGATTGTCCACGAGCATCGCGCCACCCGCCTGCCGGATCGTCACCGACGGGCCGATCCGCACGTCGCCGACCGCAATGGCCTCGGCGCCGCCCGCCCACAGCGAGTTGACCACCGACTGCAGGTCGCGATCGAGCACCACCGCCTTCCCCCCGACACTGCGCTGGGACGAGTCGGACAGGTTGGGTTTGGCTGCGGGGTCGGTGAGCGTCACGGTCAGTCCGGGACCGTGCACGGCCTCGACCCCGGCGTCCCCCTCGAGCCCGTGTAGCTCGTCGAGCAGTGCGTCACCGCGGGCGTCGCCGGCCAGCGCGGAGGCGCGGGCGTCGTCGGCCTGTGCCGACAACGTGTCCCGGGTTGCCGCGAGGGCGCCCGCCCGGTCCTCCGCGTCCTGCACCTTGCTCAGGAGTTCGGTCCGCACCTGCTCGGTGCCCGGGATGCGTTCGGTGGCCTGGCGGTAGGCGACCGACAGCACCAGGCCCACGAGCAGTGCGCCGATCGCGATCCACACCTGCCGGCCGACCCGCGTCTGCCGCGAATGTCCGTGCTCGCGATCCTCGGCCGCGCCCTCGTAGCCGGGGTCCAGATGATCGTTCATCAGAGACTGCAGCAGGGACGGCACCGGATTCCTGCGGACGCCGGACTCGGTGCGTGTCATCAGCGGACCTCGCGTTCGTCGCCGCCCGATCCTCGCGCGGGAACGGTGCGCGCGACGGTCAGCGCGTTGACGGTGTAGAGCAGCCCGGTCCACACGTACAGCACCGTGCCCCAGATCAGCAGTGCAGCGCCGAGCGGCTCCGCCACGGCGGCGATGCTCCAGTCGCCCTGCGCCGCGAGGGTTATCGGCAGTGCGAACATGAGCAGGAACGTGGCCCCCTTGCCGAGGTACATCACGTCGGGGGGTGGCAGTCCGCGCCGCCGGTAGATCAGCAGTGTCAGCGCGAGAACGGCGTCGCGGCCGATCAGGATCGCCGCCACCCACCACGGGATGAATCCGCGCACGACGAACGTCACCAGCGTCGTGACGACGTAGAGGCGATCGACGAACGGGTCGAGCAGCGCACCCAGCTTCGACGACTGGTCGAGGATCCGGGCCAGCTTGCCGTCGAGCCAGTCGGTGAAGCCGCTGATCATGAGGATCGCGAGGGCCCACCCGTCGGAGTGCGTGACGAGAAGCAGGTACACGAACAGCGGCACTCCGAGCAGGCGCACCACGCTCAGGAGATTCGGGACGGTCACGATCCGGTCCGACCGCACAGTGTCCCGGTCCACCGAATTCACCAATATCTCCCCAGCGTCGAGTGCGGACCTGTTCTCGGGCGCTCGTCGCACCGCTCTCGCCACTCTTCCACAACCGCGGCGGTGGTCCGCCGATCGTCCCCCGGAGAATCCATCGGAGCAGGTCAGGCCCTTCTCACTCGCCCGCAGCGATGTCCGGTCGTGGCGGGAGCGGAACCCGCGCGACGGCGTCCGCGGTCAGACTTCCCAGGTACAGCCACCCGTCGTGCTCCCGCACACCGGTGACGGGTGCGTAACTGCCCTTGCCGCCGCGCAGGCTGTGCACGATCTCGCCACGCTGATCGAGGGCGACCACCCAGCCCGCGTGCACCGGGTTCGGCTGGACGGCTTCGGGCAGGTTCGCCGCGACGATGCGCAGCGCGGGGTACGGCGCGAGCAGATCCAGCAGCCGCATCCGCGGGCTGTAGAGCGCCACCCAGAACAGCCCGTCGTCGGTCTGCGACGTCATGTTGTCCGGGATGCCGGGCAGATTCTCGGCCCACACGGACGTCCGGCCCTGCGACGGTCCGATCAGGTCGACGCGGGAGATCTGGTACGAGCCGGTCTCGGCGACGAGGACGAACGATTCGTCCGAGGCCAATCCCACGCCGTTGGCGAACTGCAGTCCCTCCGCGAGGAGGTCGGTCTCCCCGGTCCGCGGGTCGAGCCGCAGCAGGCGACCGGTCCCCCGGTGTTCGAGGAGGTCGTAGCGGTGGTCGGCGATCGTGAAGTGCGCGGAGGAGTCGGTGAAGTACACGACGCCGTCGCGGCCGACAGCGGAGTTGTTACACGCCACGAGCGGGCGCCCGACCGCGGTGTCGGCGAGCACGTCGACGCGCCCCTTCTCGTCCACCCTCAGCACGCCGCGCTCGGCGTCGCAGATCAGGTACCGGCCGTCGTCGAGGACCTCGACCCCGAGGGGCCGCCCGCCCGTGTTCGCGAGTTCGGTGGCGTCGCCGCGGCTGTCGAATCGCCAGATCCGGCCGTCGTTGCCTCCGGTGACCACCCGGCCGTCGTGATCGACGGCCACGTCCTCCGGTCCCTCTCCGGTGGGCAGGGCCCAGCGGTGCACGCCGTCGAGCACTCCGTTGGGAGCGAGCACTCCCGTGAGCGGAGGGGGCGGCGGGGCGTGCCAGACGACGGGGTCGACACCGGTGCGGTCGAGTTTGCGGGCGAGAGACTCGAAGAAGGTCACGGACTGTGAGATTAGTCGCGTATCCCGGTGAACGTGGCCGCCTACCGCCAGGCGAAGACGGGTTGGTCGAAACCGTCGATCCGGGTGTGCCGGTCGTGCAGTGCGACCTCCCGGAACTGGTACACGACCGCGCCCGTCGGGGCGTGCACGAGGTGACGCCGGAACGGCCACTGGATCACCGGTTTCGACGATTCGGGGATCTCCACGAATCGCGGCTCGGCGTCGATCTCGGCAACGCCCACCGAGAACACTTCCGCCACTTCCTCGTGGTTGGGGACGAGCGAGGTGATCGACTGCTCCGACCACACGACGAAGGGCGTGATGACGTACCCGGAGCGGGTGACGTAGTCGTCGAGTCTGCCGAGCACCGCGGACGGCTCCACGTCGAGGCCGAGTTCCTCGTGCAGTTCGCGCCGGGCGGCGTCCTCGCCGGTCTCCCCCGGATCCACCCCGCCACCGGGCAACGCGAACTGCCCCGGATGCGCGCGCATCTTGCTCGGGCGCCTGGTCAGCGGAACGGCCTGACCGTCCGCGCCGTCGTTCATCACGGCGATCACGACCGCCGCGGACCGCCGGTTCGCCGGGTCCACGATCCGTGGTTCGAAGCGGGCCAGCGCGCCGGCGAGCCGTTCCCTGCTGAGTACGTGCCCATTCACCATCACCCGACAGTATCGCCACTCGCCGCGAAACCCACGTTCCGGTCCCCCGCGTTTCGAGGCCCGCGTGCCGGGCGTCCGCCGTCAGCCGAGCAACTGCTGTTTGATCTCGTTCTTCAGGACCTTCCCGAGTTTCGAACGAGGCAGATCGGGCCAGACCAGGATCTCCTTCGGCGTCTTCACGCTGCCGATGCGCGCCTTCACGAACGCCGTGAGCGCGTCGGCCTCGATAGGCTTTCCGGTTCGCGTCTGGACGACGGCGACGACGCGTTCGCCCCATTTCTCGTCGGGGAGCCCGATCACCCCGCAGTCCTGGATGCCCGGGTACGCCATGAGCGCCTGTTCCACTTCGACGGAATAGACGTTGAATCCGCCGGTGATGATCATGTCCTTGGCGCGGTCGACGATGTACAGGAAGTTGTCCTCGTCGAGGTACCCGATGTCGCCTGTGTGATGCCAGCCGTGTGCCGACGCCTCCTGCGTCGCAACGGGATTCTTGTAGTACCCCGTCATGACGAGTGAGCTGCGCACGACCACTTCGCCTCGTTCCCCGGCCGGCAGCAGGGTTCCCTGCCCGTCCATGATCGCGACCGTGACCAGCGGGGAGGGCCGGCCCGCGGAACTCAACCGGGCGGTGGCCACCGACCCGTTCTCGTCGAAGTGGTCTTTCGGCGCCATCGTCGCGATCATCATCGGCGCCTCGCTCTGCCCGAACAGCTGGGCCATCACCGGCCCGATCCGGGTCAGCGCCTCGCTCAGCCGCGTCGGCGAGATCGGCGCCGCGCCGTACCAGAAGCATTGCAGCGAACCGAGGTCCGTCGTCTCCAGGTCGGCGTGGTCGAGCAGCATGTAGATCAGGGTCGGCGGGAGGAACGTGTGGGTGACGCGGTCCCGCTCGATGTGCGCGAGGAACTGCCCGAGGTCGGGCGCGGGCAGGATGACCACCTGCCCGCCGAGGGTGAGGATCGGAAAGCACAGGACACCCGCCGCGTGGGTCAGCGGCGCGAGGGCGAGGTACACCGGTCTGCCGTCGAACGGGTAACTCATCAGGGTCAGCGCCGACATCGTCTCGATGTTCCGGCCGGTGAGCATCACCCCCTTCGGCCGTCCCGTCGTCCCGCCGGTACCGACGATCAGCGCGAGGTCGTCTACGGGCTCGGCGTCGAGGCGTTCGGCACCCAGCCAGGTGTCGAACGAGTCGGCGTACGCCTCGTCGCCGTCGAGACAGACGAGCGTCGTGAGCAGCGGTAACTGCTGCCGGATCCGATCGACCAAGGGCGCGAACGCTTTCTGGAAGATCAGGCAGCGACAGTCGAAGAGGTCGAGCAGGTCCCTGTTTTCCGCGGCTTCGTTCCGCGGGTTGATCGGGCACCACACCGCCCCGGCCCGGCTGATCCCGAACACGCAGGAGAATGCGGTCGGGTCGTTGCCGGACAGGACGGCCACCTTGTCGCCCGCGGCGATCCCCGACCGTGCCAGCGCCGCGGCGACCCGCCGGCTGAGGTCCTGGACGTCCGCGTACGTCAGCGTCCGCTCGCCCATCGTCAGGCACGGCGACGACGGTCCGAGCGAGGCGCCCTTGTCGAGGTAGTCGGTCAATCGCATGGTGCTGTCCTCCTGACGGTCGCGGCCGGGACGATCAGCTCTGCACGGTGAGCACCGGCTCCATCACGAGGCCGAAACTGCGCAGGGCTCCGAGGAGTTCGCGATGCCCGAATGCCTGACACGCCGATGCGAGGCCGGTTCGCTTCGGGGACTGCTGCAACAGGGAGTGCGCGGCGTACGCCTGCAGGAGTCCCGTCTGCTTGTAGTTGCAGTTTCCGTGGATGACGCAGTGCGCCCGGCCGAGCGGACCCGACGCGTACACGGAGTCGAGCGACGTGTTGACGCGGGGGTTCTCCCTGGGCGGCATCCCTGCCTGCACGGAGCCGGCGATCTCCGCGAGCGCCGCGTCCTGCTCGTCCGCGGGGAGGGTCTTGATCTGCTCCTCGACCATCTTCTGGGTCGCGACGACGCCCTCCATCACGGAGCGGTCGAACACGCCGCCGGCCGCCTTCACGTTCGCCACCCGCGGATCGTCCTTGAACCACACGGGGTGGCAGGTGCCGCCCCACGGCAGCGCGAGGGCCATCTGGTGCTGTCCCGGCACCACGACGTCGAAAGTGGTACCTGGGTCCCACTTCACGTACCGGTTCTGCTCCAGGCAGTACCAGTCGGCCTTGAGGATCGTGAAGATCGTCTGCGTGGACGCGTAGGTGGGAAAACCCTTCCACAGCACCAGAATGTCGAGTGTGTCCAGCCCCGGCGTCTCGAGCGCGATGTTCGCCGCGATCTCGCCGGTGGTGTACATCTGGGCGACGCCGGGAGACAGCAGCAGCCCCTTCTCCGCGAACTGGTCGCCGAACTTCGCCTGCACGTCCAGAACCCAGTCCTGCTCCCCGGTCGTGTCGGTGTAGTGGCATCCCGCGGCGAGGGCCGCCTCGACGACGACGGCGCCGTGCTTGATGAACGGGCCGACCATGTTGCTGACCACCCGCGCGCCGCTGAACAGCTCCGTCAGCGCCGGAACGGTGTGTTCCACCTCGACGACCTCGTGGTCGACGGTGTCCAGGCCGGGGATCCGGTCGACCACTTCCTGAATTCGCTTCTTGTCCCGGCCGGCGGCGATGAACGGAATGTTGAACTCGCGCAGGTATTCACACACGAGCCGTCCGGTGTAACCGGAGACTCCGTAGACGATGACGGGCTTCTTGTCGGTCATGACGTGCCTTTCGGTGAATGCGGGGAGAGCCGGAGCGGTCGAATTACATGCCCATGCCACCATCGACCGGCAGGCCGATTCCGGTGACGAAGCGGGCGGCGTCGGAAGCCAGGAAGACGACGGTGTCGGCGATGTCCGCGACCTCACCGAGCCGCCCGAGCGGGGTCAGGCCGATCACGTCGGCGACCGCGGCGTCGGCGCTGGGCCACAATCCGAGCCGCTCCATGTCGGCGGCCAGCCCGAGTCCCATCTCCGTGGCGACCAGCCCCGGGTACACACAGTTCACGCGGACGCCGTACCCCAGTTTTCCCGCTTCCTGCGCCGCGACCCGGGTGAGCCGGTCGACGGCGGACTTCGTGGCGGAATAGCCGGCGATGCCGGGGAACGGGATGGTGGCGGCCACCGAGGAGACGTTGACGATCGACCCTCCCGCGCCCGCGGCACCGCCGGGACGCATCGCGCGCAGACCGTGCTTCAGGCCGAGCGCGACACCGAGGATGTTCACGTCGCACATCCGGCGGACGTCGGCGGGGTCGATATCGACCACGAGTGACGAGATCTCGATGCCGGCGTTGTTGACGAGGAGGTCGAGTCCGCCGAGTTGCTCCACGGTGGCAGCGACGGCGCGCTCCCAGTTGCCGTCGTCGGTGACGTCGAGGGTCACGAATCCGGTGTCGACACCGGACTTCCCGAGCGAGTCGGCGGTCGCGCGTCCCTCTTCCTCGAGGACGTCGCCGATCACGACCGCCGCACCGGCTTCGGCGAGAGCGGCGGCCATTCCGGCCCCCAGACCCTTCGCACCACCGGTGACCAGCGCTTTTCGTCCTGCAAGATCACGCACGCTCATTCCGACCTGCCTTCGCACCGAGACGATTCGCGGAAACCACGTCACGAGACACTGTTCGCATTGTGGTGTGGATCACAGCGTATTCGACTTTGGACGACTGTCAAGAATTCCCTTGACGATTGTCAAGCTTTTGTTACACAGTCGTCAAGGAACGCGGGCTAGACTGATGCTCACCGTGCTGGACTCCGCGAGCCGAACAGGAAGAATGCCGTGACACCCGTCGCCGAGAAGAACGCCGACCGGGTCTCGCGCCGCCAGGTCGACAAATTCGCCGAGCGCCGGGATCAACTCGCCGAAGCCGCGTTGCAGACCCTCTCGGAACTCGGCTACGCCCGCACCAGCCTTCGGGAGATCGCCCAGAACTCCGAGTTCTCGCACGGCGTTCTGCACTACTACTTCAGCGACAAGGTCGATCTGATCACGCACTGCGTCCGCCATTACAAGGCGCGCTGCGTCACGCGCTACGACGGCGTGGTCGCCACCGCGCAGACGCCCGAGGAGTTGAAGGCGGGATTCGGCCGGGTACTGGCGGATTCGCTCCGCGGCGAGGCCTCGATGCATCGCCTCTGGTACGACCTCCGCTCGCAGTCGCTGTTCGAGGAGTCGTTCCGCGCAGACGTCGCCGCGATCGACAAGAGTCTCGAAAACATGATCTGGCGCATCGTGTCCCGGTACGCGGAACTGGCGGGACGCACGATCACGATCGCCCCGCCCACCATGTACGCCGTGTTCGACGGGCTGTTCCAGCAGAGTCTCGCCCGGTATCTGTCCGGCGACGACTCGGCGGCGGACGCCCTCGCCGAGGGCGTCGATCAGATACTGGCGCTCGTCATTCCGGCACGGTAGATCCAGTCACTTCTCCGCGGCAGCCTTGATTCGCTGTGCGAATGCGGGCGCGTCCTTGCGGGCTGCTCGAAGCGCGAGGGGCGCGATCAGTTTCCCGATTCCGTGACCCTCCAGCACATTGAAGATCGTCACCTTGGTGCCCGCGCCCGACGGTTCGAGGTCGTAACCGCCCTCTTTCGCGATCACGGAATTCTTCGATCGCTCCGCCCAGCGAATCTTCCGCGGCGCCTCGAATTCGGTGAGTTCGAACTCACGCTTCGTGGTCATCCCCGCGTCCTTGACGGTGCTGACGAAGACGGTGCCGACTCCGGGAGGACCGTCCGTCTTCTTCACGATCTCCTGGACCCGCGGGCTGAACTCCCGGTCGTTGACCCCGGCGGCGAGGTACTCGAACACTTCCTCGATGGGGCGATCGATCACCACAGTGCCTTCGAACCGTCCAGCCATGCCAGCCTCCCGTTTCCGTGACCTGCCGGGTTCCGACAGTACTCGCGCCGCGGCCTGCGCGCGGTCACATCGCCGCCGGGCCGTCGGTCATAGAAGTGACGGCCGACGGCGCCGCACCGCCCGCACGAAACCCGAGAGCACAGGAAGGCTTCGACATGGACACCTCGATCACCGGCACGTCCGGATCGCGACAATCGACTGCGGCACCCCCGCTTCTCTCCACCGCCCGCGGCAGACTCACCCTGACGTTGTTGTGCGCCGTGGCCTTTCTCGACTTCGTCGACGCATCCATCGTCAACATCGCGCTGCCCGACATACGCGGCGACCTGGACTTCTCGGTGCAGCAACTGCAGTGGGTGCCCAGCGGCTATCTCGTCACCTACGGCGGGTTCATGCTGCTCGGCGGTCGCCTCGCCGACCTCCTCGGCCGCCGTCGCGTTCTCGTCACCGGCACGGTCGTCATCGGATTGTCCTCGCTGGCCGGTGGTTTCGCGGGCAACGCGGAGATCCTGATCGGCGCCCGGCTGACACAGGGTGTGGGTGCGGCGCTGATGCTTCCGGCCGCGCTGTCGATCCTGACGACGACATTCGAGGAAGGGCCCGAACGCCATACCGCGCTCGGTGTCTGGGCCGGCGTGGGCGGTCTCGCGTCCGCCGTCGGCGTGTTTCTCGGTGGTGTGCTCACCGAGGGCCCGGGCTGGCGATGGGTGCTGTTCGTCAACCCGGTGGCATGTGCTCTCGTGCTTCCCGCGGTCTACGCGCTGATTCCCGACGACCGCCGCCGCGCCAGGCTCGCGGACTTCGACCTAGTGGGTGGCGTGCTCGGTACCGGCGGCATGCTGATGTTCGTCTACGCCCTGGTCGAGGCGCCCGACCAGGGGTGGGGGTCGGCCCGCACGATCGGCGCGCTGGCCGGAGCGTTCGTCCTGATCGCCGCGTTCGTGGTGAACGAGCAGCGCAGCCCCGATCCACTGCTGCCGCTGTCGATCTTCCGCATCAAGGGCCTGGCGGCGGCAAATGTCACCGGGCTGATCGCGTTCGCCGGTCTGCTCGCGATGTTCTTCTTCCTCACCCTCTACATGCAGAATGTTCTGGGCTACTCCCCCATGCAGACCGGGGCGGCGTACCTTCCGCTCTGTCTGGGCGTCGGCATCGCAGCCGGACTCTCCTCCCAGGTGCTCACGCGAATCGGAACCCGCCCGGTCACCGTCGTGGGCGCGCTGGTGGCGGCGGCGGGCCTGTTCTATTTGTCCCGGATCCCGGTCGACGGCTCCTATCTCGCCGATCTGTTCCCGGGGCTGATGATCGTGTCGCTGGGCCTCGGCGCCGTCTTCGTCGGCGTCACCACCGCAGCCAACGCGGGGGTGCCTGCCGACGAGGCCGGGCTCGCGGCGGCGTTGCTGAACTCCTCGCAGCAAGTCGGCAGCGCGCTCGGTCTGGCGATCTTCGCCGCGATCGCCACCTCGTATTCCCAGCGTCTGCTCGCGGCGAATTCGCCTGTGCCCGAGGCGCTCACCTTCGGGTTCCAGCGAGCGCTGCTGACCGGCAGCATCTTCCTTGGTGCCGCAGCCCTGATCGCCTTACGCACCGGCAACGCCCACGGAGACGGTGAGCGACGCACGGAGTGACCCCGACCGGGCTCGTCAGTCGAGATTCTCGACGACGAGCCCGGCGAGGCGCTCGCGGTCGGCGAGGATGTCGATCTCCACGATCACGCCCTGCCGGATCGTGACACCCAGGACCGACAGCAGCTGCCCCTCGGAGATCGCGACCACACCGGCGGCACCGTTGACGAGTGCCGGGTGCGCGAACCGGGCCAGCCGCGCGAACCCGAGAACCCGGCCCGCGACGGTCCCCGCGCCGCGCACCATCGTGGAGGCGCCCGCAGGAAACGCACCCGTGTCGGCCCGGAGCACGACCTCCGGATCCAGTACCGCCACGAGGGCGTCGAAGTCGCCACCCCGCGCTGCCGCCAGGAACGCGTCGACCACTGCGCGCTGCCGGACGGGATCCGTGTCGGGAACGGGCGCGCCCTGCAGTCGGCGGCGTGCGCGGCTGGCCAGTTGCCGGGCGGCCGCCGGGGATCGCTCGACGATCGGGGCGATGTCCTCGAACGGCACGGCGAACATGTCGTGCAGCACGAACGCCAGCCGCTCCGCAGGAGCGAGCGTGCCCAGGACCACGAGCAGAGCGAGACCGACCGAATCGGCGAGCACCGCCTCCTGCTCCGGGGAGCTTCCGTCCGTCAGCGTCACGATCGGGTCGGGCACCTGTCCATCCAGGGGCTCTTCCCGCCGCGACCTGCGTGACTGCAGCATGTTCAGGCACACGCGGGCCACCACCGTCGTCAGCCAGCCGCCCAGGTTCTCCACGGAATCGGTGTCCGTGCGGCTCAGCCGCAGCCAGGATTCCTGCACCGCGTCCTCGGCCTCGGTGAGCGAGCCGAGCATCCGGTAGGCCACCGCCCGCAGGTGCCGGCGATGCGTCTCGAACTGCTGCGCCAGCACGTCGTTCTCGTTCATCGGTCACATCCCTCCGTCGCCGTCTGTCACCTATGTGACCGGCGAAACGCGGCCGATGTGACGACGACGCGTCGCCCGTGGCCCTCTGATGCGCGTAATGCATCCAGTTTCCCCGGTTCCGCTGTCGGATATCGCCGTGGTTAACTGAAATGACGCTCACAGTCTCTGAAGGGCTGGACGGCATGTGGAAAGCTCAGCAGGTCGGACGTCTGTTCCTCGTCTCGGTACTCGCGGCACTCGCCGTGTGCGGAGTGAGCGCCGCCGCGTCGGCGGCGCCCCCGGCCGTCACCGGAAAGATCCTCGCGCCGGCACTCTCCCCCGCGAGCGGTCAGGTCGTCGGCATCGCCCATCCCGTCGTCGTCCGGTTCACGTCCCCGGTACCCGATCGCGCGCTCGCCGAGCGTGGTGTCCGGATCACCCCGTCGACACCGGTGCCCGGGCAGTTCTCCTGGATCGACGACCGCACCCTGCAATGGAGCCCGGACCACTTCTGGCCGGCGCACACCGGGGTGACCGTCGAAGCGGCGGGAGCGAAGTCGCAGTTCCAGGTCGGTGACGCACTCGTCGCCGTCGCGAACACGACGACGCACCAGTTCACGGTCAGCATCAACGACCAGATCGTGCAGACCATGCCTGCGTCGATGGGCAAACCCGGATACGAGACACCACTCGGGACGTTCCCCGTCATCGAGCAGTTCCGCGACATGATCATGGATTCGTCGACGTACGGTGTCCCGATCGACGACGAGGAGGGCTACCGCCTCTACGTCGAATACGCCACCCGCATCACGTGGGGCGGGATCTTCGTGCACGCCGCACCGTGGTCGGTGGGTTCGCAGGGCTTCGAGAACGTCAGCCACGGCTGCATCAATCTCAGCACCGAGAACGCGCGGTGGTTCTACGACAACGCCAAGATCGGCGACCCCGTCATCGTCACGGCGTGAGTCCCGCGCCCGAGACACAGAAAAGGCGGCTCCCCGTTTCCGGGAAACCGCCTTCGCCGATCATCTGGTCGGGCTGACAGGATTTGAACCTGCGACCACTTGACCCCCAGTCAAGTGCGCTACCAAGCTGCGCCACAGCCCGTCCACACCCTCGTTCAGGTGCTCGATGAGATTACATCAGTGGCAGTCCGTAACGCTAATCGCCTGGTCAGAGCACATTCTGTCGGATCAACGACTCCGCCGCTCACGCTTTTCCCGCACCCGCACCGAGATGCGGACGGGGCTGCCGTCGAAATTGAACTCCTCACGCAGGCGCCGCTCCAGGAACCGGCGGTAGCCAGCCTCGAGAAACCCGGTCGTGAACAGCACGAACGTCGGCGGACGCGTCCCGGCCTGCGTGGCGAACATCACGCGAGGCAGCCGGCCACCGCGCATCGGCGGCGGCGTCGCCGCCACGACTTCCTTGAGCCACGTGTTGAGCCGGCCCGTCGGAATGCGCTTGTCCCACGATTCCAGCGCCGTGTCGAGGGCGGGCACCAGCTTCTGCACCGCGCGTCCCGTCTGCGCCGAGATGTTGACGCGCTGCGCCCACGGCACCCGCACCAGGTCCCGATCGACTTCGCGG
The DNA here is from genome assembly GCF_002300155.1 of Rhodococcus sp. ACS1. NCBI lineage: Bacteria > Bacillati > Actinomycetota > Actinomycetes > Mycobacteriales > Nocardiaceae > Rhodococcus > Rhodococcus sp. ACS1. Next base: position 16,433 of record NZ_NSDZ01000006.1, on the reverse strand, counting down.
TCGAGCTGGAGTCGCCGGTCCTCGTCGACGAGATCCCACTTGTTGAACGCGATGACGAGAGCCCGGCCGGCGTCGGCCACCATGCTCAGCACGCGCAGGTCCTGCTCCGAGATCGGCTCGGACGCGTCGATCAGCAGAATCGCGACCTCCGCGGCCTCGATAGCGCTCTTCGTCCGCAGCGACGCGTAGAACTCGGCGCCGCTGGCGTGGCTGACCCGCTTGCGCAGACCGGCGGTGTCGACGAAACGCCACGGCCTGCCGCCGAGTTCCACGATCGAGTCGACCGGGTCGACGGTGGTGCCCGCGACGTTGTGGACCACCGAACGCTCGTCGCCCGACAGCTTGTTCAGCAGGCTCGACTTCCCGACATTCGGCTTCCCGACCAGAGCCACACGCCGCGGTCCGCCGCCGGGGATGCCCTCGCGCGGGGTCTCCGGGAGGGCGGCGAGCACCTCGTCGAGGAGATCGCCCGTACCGCGGCCGTGCGTCGCACTCACCGAGTGCGGCTGCCCGAGCCCCAGCGACCACAGTGCGGCCACCTCGGATTCGGTGCGGCCGTCGTCCACCTTGTTGGCGACCAGCAGAACCGGCGTCTTGGACCGGCGCAGCACCTTGGCCACGGCCTCGTCGGTCGCGGTGGCGCCGACGACGGCATCGACCACGAGCAGGATCGCGTCCGCGGTCTGCATCGCCAGCTCCGCCTGCCGGGCCACCGACTGCTGCAGGCCCTTGGCGTCGGGTTCCCAGCCGCCGGTGTCCTGCACCATGAACCGGCGTCCGCTCCAGTTCGCCTCGTACGAGACACGGTCCCGGGTCACACCGGGAATGTCCTCGACGACGGCCTCGCGGCGGCCGATGATCCGGTTGACGAGCGTCGACTTGCCGACGTTCGGGCGTCCGACCACGGCGAGCGTGGGAACCGGGACGTGGGCCTCCCCGTCGCCGCCGTCTTCGAGGTCGAGGACCTCCCAGTCGGATTCCTCACTCCAGGTTCCGTCGCCTGCGAACTCGGTGGTGAATTGTTCGGTCACTGCCCTGCTCCACTTCTTTCGCTTACCACCAGCAGCAACCTGCCGATCACGTCGTCGATTCCGAGTTCGCTGGTGTCGACCAGCACGGAATCGTCGGCCGGCCGCAGCGGCGACACGGCGCGCGTGGAGTCGAGGTGGTCACGGCGCTGCACATCGGCCAGCACGGCCGCGTAGTCGTCGCCTCGTCCTTCCGCGAGATTCTGCGCATTCCTGCGCTGGGCCCGGGCTTCCGCCGAGGCGGTCAGGTAGATCTTCACGTCGGCATCGGGAAGCACGACGGTGCCGATGTCCCGGCCCTCGACGACGATCCGTTCGGTCTCGCCCGTGAGACGACGCTGCGCCGCGACGAGCAGTTCGCGCACCGCGGGAACGGCGGAGACAGCCGAGACGGCCTTGGTCACCGCGTCGCCGCGGATCTCCTCCCCCACGTCCTCGCCGTCGAGCAGGACCTGCTCGCCCGCCGGGTCGGTTCCGATCGACCACGGCAGACCGACGGTCGCGTCGGCGATCGCGGCGGGATCGGTGAGGTCCACGCCCTTGCGCAGCACATGCAGCGTCGCGATGCGATACATGGCTCCGGTGTCGAGGTACCGGGCGTCGAGTCGCTGCGCCAGCATCCGCGAGACGCTCGACTTCCCGGTTCCGGACGGGCCGTCCATCGCGACGACCAGCGACGAGGCACTCACAGGCCCACCGCCCCGTAGAGTCCGCCGACCTCGCCACGACCCAGGACGCGCAACGTACCGGGCCGCTGGTCGCCGAGCGCGACGGCGCCGATGTCCGTCCGGACGAGCCGGATGACGGGGTGCCCCACGGCGTCGAACAGGCGACGAACGATGTGCTTACGGCCTTCGTGCAGCGTGACCCGGACGAGCGACTTGCCCTCGTTGATGTCGAGGAGCGTGAACGTGTCGACCTTCGCCGGTCCGTCCTCGAGTTCGACACCCTCCTTCAGCTTCTTACCGACGCCGCGCTCGAGAGCACCCGACACGGTCGCCAGGTACGTCTTCGACACCTCGAACGACGGGTGCATCAGCCGATGCGCCAGGTCACCGTCGTTGGTGAGCAGCAGCAGTCCCTCGGTGTCGGCATCGAGCCGACCGACGTGGAACAACCGCTGACCGGCGGCGACCCGCTCGGAGACGATGTCGCCGACGCACGGGCGGCCCAGGTCGTCCGACATCGTCGACTGCCAGCCGCGGGGCTTGTTGAGGGCGAGGTGGACCAGGTCCTTCTGGACGACGACGCGGACACCGTCCACGCGCACCACCGCGTTCTCGGGGTCGATGCGCAGTCCCTGTTCGATGACGATGCGGCCGTCGACCTCGACACGACCCTGCGAGATCAGTTCCTCGGCCGCACGACGCGACGCGACACCGGCCTGAGCGAGAACCTTCTGCAGGCGCATGCCGTCGCCCTGCGGCGGGCCGACGGGCCGATCGGCGTCGGCGTACTGGTGCCGGGCCGGCTTGGCGTTGCTGATCTTGGGGGCCTGCGCCTGCGCGCGCTGCGGCTTGGCCGACTTGGGCTTGCCACGCTTGTTCTTCGCGGCAGGGTCGGGCCTGCCAGGTTTGCCCTTCGCGGCGTCGGGCCGGCCTGATCGATGACCGGCCTCGGCCCTGTCCGGACGCCCTCCGGTCTCCGACCTGGTGCGCCCTCCGGTCTCCGACCTGGTGGGGCGCTGCTTCTTGTTGTTGCGATCCGGTGTGCCATCTCGGCGAGCGGGTTTCTTCACTTTTGTACTATCCCTGTCAGTCTTCGGTGTCCAGCCCGGTGTCCAACTCTTCTGTGGAAGCCGTAGCTTTATTCATTCTCGCAAATCGTGGGTCAGATTCCAGACTGTCACTGATGTCATCTATCAGATCCACATCCGGCAACAACGGAGCCAACGCGGGAAGATCGGCCAGAGACGCCAAGCCGAGCCGTTCCAGGAAGAGTTCCGTCGTCGAGTAGTGCGTGGCGTTGGTATCGGGATCGACGCCGGCTTCGGCGATCAACCCGCGAGCGAGAAGTGTGCGCACCACACCATCCACGTTGACGCCGCGCACCGCACTGATCCGTGCGCGGGTCAACGGTTGACGGTATGCCACCACGGCCAGAGTTTCCAACGCCGCCCTCGTCAGTTTGGAGCGGGCTCCGTCGAGCAGGAGCCGTTCCACGTAGGGCGCGTACGCGGTGCGGGTGTAGAGACGCCAACCGTCACCGGCATATCGGAGGTCCATCCCGCTTCCCCGGGCGGTGAGCTCGGCGGACATGCGGTTCAGCGTCTCCGTGATGCGATTCACAGAAGCACCGGTCGCGGACGCGAGCTGCTCCGCACCGGCCGGAGAGTCGACGATCAGCAGCAACGACTCGAGAACCGCAGCGAGTTCGGTGTCCGACAACTCGGGTTCCGTGTCCGACAGCTCGGGTTCCGCGTCGACGGCGCCCTCGTCGTCCGGCTCGTCGAGCGGGGCCGAACTCATCCGTAATCCTCCTCGGTCACCGGGGCGTCTGTGCGTTCCCCGGTCCAGCTCACCAGCAATTCCCCGAGTGGCTCGGGCTGTTCGAACAACACCGACTGCTCGCGGTACAGCTCGAGCAGCGCGAGGAATCTTGCCACGATCAGGGCGGTGACCTCGCACTCCGAGACGAGGTCGCCGAAGGTCGCCCACTCCCCGGCGCCGCGCTCGCGGAGCAGTTCCAGCATCCGCGCCGCCTGTTCGGGGACCGACACCGCGTGCATGTCGTGCAGGTGGTCGAGTCCCACGGTGGGCTTCGGGCGGGGTGTGAACACGGTCGCGGCGATCTCCGCGAACCGCTGCGGGTCGACGCCGAGCAACACTTCCGGCAGCAACTGGGTGAACTGGTCCTCCAGTGCCGCCGACCGCGGATACCGGCGCAGCGCGGCCGCCTCGAGCTCACCGAACAGTTGCGCAACCTGCTTGTAGGCGCGGTACTGCAGCAGCCGGGCGAACAGCAGGTCGCGCGCCTCGAGAAGCGCGAGGTCCTCGGCGTCCTCCACCTGCCCCGCCGGGAGCAGACGCGCCGCCTTCAGATCGAGCAGCGTCGCGGCGACGACCAGGAATTCCGTCGTCTGGTCGAGTCCCATCTCCGCGCCGAGCGTGCGGGTGTAGGCGATGAAGTCGTCCGTCACCTGGTGCAGCGCGACTTCCGTGACGTCCAGCTGTCGCTGGTTGATAAGGGTGAGGAGCAGATCGAACGGTCCCTCGAAGTTGCGCAGCGTCACCCGGAAGCCGGGCTTGACGGCGGGCGCCTGCGGGTCCTCGCTGTTCGAACCCTCGGTCTGCGGTGGTGCCGGAATGTCTTGCGTATTCACCACTTACCGGCCGGACCGGTGAATGACCTCGCGTGCCAGCGCACGGTACGCCTCGGCGCCGGTCGACTTGGGCGCCCAGGTGGTGATCGGTTCCCCGGCGACGGAGGTCTCGGGGAATCGCACGGTCCGGTTGATCACGGTGTCGTAGACCAGGTCCCCGAACACCTCCACCACGCGAGCCATCACCTCGCGCGCGTGCAGGGTACGCGAGTCGAACATCGTCACGACGATGCCGGCGAGTTCGAGGCGCGGGTTGAGCCTGTCGTGGACCTTCTCGACTGTGTCGTTGAGCAGCGCCAGGCCGCGCAGGCTGAAGTACTCGCATTCCATCGGGATGATCACCGAGTCCGCGCAGGCCAGCGCGTTGACCGTGAGCAGACCGAGGGACGGCTGGCAGTCGATGAGGACGTAGTCGTAGCGGTCGAGCACGGGATGCAGCACGCGACCGAGCGTCTGCTCACGGCCCACCTCGGTGACGAGCTGGATCTCCGCCGCCGACAGGTCGATGTTGCTCGGCAGAAGGTCGAGGCCCTCGACACGCGTCCGCATCAGGACGTCGTCGATGGAGACGCGCGGTTCGACGAGCAGATTGTGGACGGTCAGTTCGAGGTCGTTGTGCGCGACTCCGAGGCCCGCGGACAGCGCCCCCTGGGGATCGAGGTCGACGAGCAGGACCCGCCGGCCGTATTCGGCCAGCGACGCACCCAGATTGATCGTCGACGTCGTCTTGCCGACGCCGCCCTTCTGGTTGCACATCGCGACGATCTTGGCCGGGCCGTGCGAGGGCAACGGGGCGGGTTCCGGTACCTCACGCGTCGGCCGACCCGTGGGGCCGAGTTCCTCCTCCACGACCACGGCAGCGTCGTCGAACAAGTCTGCGGTGTCGGTTTGCCGCACGTCGAACATGTCGCCCTCCGGTTGCGAGTGCTCTGACTCCGCCGCTGGCGGCTGCGGTGTCACCACGGTCCGATGATCCCCTGTTCTCTCGATGATCGCTGTCGATCCCACATCGTTATACGAACGCTACCGCCTCGTACCGTGAATTTTCCCCTCGACACGCTTTCCGCTACCGCGCCAGGGGGTGCGCTCCCGCCCACACCTCGCGCAGCGCACCCACTGTCAGCAGCGTATATATCTGCGTGGTCGTCACCGACGCGTGTCCCAGCAACTCCTCGACGACGCGGACGTCGGTGCCGCCGTCGAGCAGGTGGGGCGCCGGCCTCGGAGATGCGGGCCCCCGGCGAACAGCGCCCGGGCCACCGAACTCGCCGCCAGCGGCGGCAGTTCACGGTTCGGATCACCCGTCCGCAGGGCGATCACCACGTCATGTCCGCGCGGCTTCGTCCCCAGCGGCACGTGCGCGCTTCCGCTCGCTGAACCGTTCGGGGCGATCGACCCAGGGGGCGCTCACGTCGCGGAGTTCGCCGAGACCGCCCGGCCGGGACCGGGCGGCGGCGAGGGCCATGACGCCGGATGCGGCCGTGGCGTTGACGATGGTCCCGTTCAGCACCATCGACACGACCTCGTCGAACGGAATCCGCTCGATCTCGAGGTCGGCTTCCTCGTCCTCCGGGTCGGGCCGGTCCACCTCGTACAGGTCCTCGGCGAGGAACACGCGCACCGACTCGTCCGTGAACCCCGGTGAGAGAACGACATCCACGAGGACGGACCAGCGCCGGGCCGCGAGGCCGGTCTCTTCCGCCAGTTCGCGTCGCGCGGCGTCGACGGGGTCCTCCCCCGGCTCGTCCAGCAGACCCGCCGGGATCTCCCACAACCGGCGCCCCACCGGGTGCCGGTACTGGTGGATCAGGACGACCCGGTCCTCCTCGTCGAGCACCACGACTGCGACGGCGCCGTGGTGCTCGACCACCTCACGTTCGGCGGTCCGGCCGTCCGGCATTGCGACGTGATCCACCCGCAGCGCGAGGATCGCGCCGCTGTAGACGGCGCGCGAGTCGAGGGTCTCGAATTCGTGCCGGCCGATGTCGGGCATAGTCCGTCTCGCCCTATCCCGCGCTGTCGACCGACGCGACCTCGTCGCGGTCGGCGGAATCGGCGATCTCGGCGTCGGCGGCCGCCGCACGCTCCTCGCCGTGCACGTCGACGGGGAGGCGCTCCTCGAGCTTGTGCCTCAGCGCCGCGTCGACGAACGCCGCGAACAGAGGATGCGGGCGCGTCGGACGGCTCTTCAGCTCGGGGTGGGCCTGCGTGGCGACGAAGAACGGGTGCTGGTCGGCCGGGTACTCGACGAACTCGACGAGGTGACCGTCGGGAGAGGTGCCGCTGAACCGGAGTCCGCTCTTGGCGATCCGGTCCCGGTACGCGTTGTTGACCTCGTAGCGGTGACGGTGCCGCTCCGACACCTCTTCGGTGCCGTACGCCCGCGCCACGACGGACCCCTTCGCCAGGACTGCGGGGTACGCGCCGAGGCGCATCGTGCCACCGAGGTCGGCCTCACCGGCGATGACGTCTTCCTGGTCGGCCATCGTGGAGATCACGGGGTGCGTGGTCTCGGGTTCGAACTCGGCGGAGTTGGCGTCGTCCAGACCCACGCTGCGCGCGGCCTCGATCACGACGCACTGCAGACCCAGGCACAGTCCGAGCAGGGGGATCTTCCGGTGGCGGGCGTACCGGATCGCGCCGAGCTTGCCCTCGATGCCGCGGATGCCGAAGCCACCGGGGATCAGCACGCCGTCGACGTCGCCGAGCGCGGCCTGCGCGCCCGCCTCGGTCTCACATGCGTCGGACGGCACCCACGAGATCTCCACCTTCGAGCGGTTCGCGAACCCGCCTGCACGCAGCGCCTCGGTGACGGACAGGTACGCGTCCGGCAGGTCGACGTATTTTCCGACCAGGGCGATCCGCACGGTCTCGCGCGGCTGGTGGACGCGCTCGAGCAGGTTTCCCCATACGGTCCAGTCCACGTCGCGGAACGGCAGTCCCAGCTGACGGACGACGTACGCGTCGAGGCCCTCGCTGTGCAGCACCTTCGGGATGTCGTAGATCGACGGCGCGTCGGGGGTCGAGATGCAGCCGTCGACGTCGACGTCGCACATGAGCGCGATCTTGTTCTTCAGCGCCGGGGGGACCTCGCGGTCGCAGCGCAGGATCAGCGCGTCGGGCTGGATGCCGATGTTCCGCAGCGCGGCGACCGAGTGCTGGGTGGGCTTCGTCTTGAGCTCACCCGACGGCGCCAGGTACGGGACCAGGGAGACGTGGAGGAAGAAGACGTTGTCCCGGCCGACGTCGTGGCGCACCTGACGGGCGGCCTCGAGGAACGGCTGCGACTCGATGTCGCCGACGGTGCCGCCGATCTCCGTGATGACGACGTCGGGGCGGTGTCCCTGCAGATCCGGCCCGCTCATCGCGAGGATCCGACTCTTGATCTCGTCCGTGATGTGCGGAATGACCTGGACGGTGTCGCCGAGGTATTCGCCGCGCCGCTCCTTGGCGATGACCGTCGAATACACCTGGCCGGTGGTCACATTCGCCTGACCGGACAGGTCGCGGTCGAGGAAGCGCTCGTAGTGGCCGACGTCGAGGTCGGTCTCGGCGCCGTCCTCGGTGACGAAGACCTCACCGTGCTGGAAGGGGTTCATCGTGCCCGGATCGACGTTGAGGTACGGATCCAGTTTCTGCATGGTCACGCGCATTCCCCGCGCGGTCAGCAATTGCCCGAGGCTCGAGGCTGTGAGGCCCTTGCCAAGTGAGGAGGCGACGCCGCCGCTCACGAAGATGTGCTTGGTGGCGGTACGCGAATGAGTGCGTGACTGTGGCAAAGGGGCTCCCGTGACGACTGTGCAGGGCTTGGTCTGTTCGAGCAATGCTGGGGCCTGCCGACCCACGGGACTTCACGGTAACACCTCGGCGGACGTCCCGGAAACAACGCGCCGCGATTGCCCGCCCCGATGTGACGCGCGCTACGCCGGGGTGGCCCCCACGGTGACTCCGGTGGTGCCGGGTCCCGTGCCGTACCGGCCTGCGCCGCCGTTCAGTTGCTCCTGCAGCGCCAGCGGAACGGTGATCTTGCCCGCTTCCCGGTCGATGTTGTCGATCGTCGTGAGCGCCGCAGAGAGGGCGGCGTCGGCGCGTGCCACGGCGACCGCGCCGTTGCCCTGGGCGGAGGCCGGACGTCCGGCGAGCACCGCCCCGGCACCGCGCGAGTCCAGCGCGCCCGCGAACCGGGCCACGACCGCACCGCGGTTGCCGCTGACGCCGTCCTCCACGTCCCGATCTCCGGTCAGCACCACCGCGACCTGCGCAGGCTGGACGGCCCCGTCGTCGTAGCTGACGAATCCGGCGCCGCGCAGGGTCTCGAGGGCAAGCGCCATCTCCTGGGCGGAACTCTGCGGCTGACCCGTCTCCTTGCCGAGCATGAGGACCGAACCCAGCAGGTCGCCTGCGAGGCTGCCCTGGTCGACGGCCCCGGTCTTCAACGTGACGCCCGCGGGGATCACATTGTTGACGACCGTCCGCAACCGGTCGCCGCCGGTGGCGTCGACGAACGAGTCGGTCAACGACACCCGCCCGGTCACCGAACCTCCTGCTTGCGCGATCATCCGGTTGACCCCGTCGAGGTCGGCGGGGTCGGCATCGGGGGTCGTCACGACCATCACGGTGCGCTGCGCGAGCGAGTCGGCGACCACGCGGCCGCCCACCGCGGAATCGAATCCGTCGGCCGAGTTCAACTGCTCGGTCAGTTGGTTGTTGCGTTCTGTCGCGTTCTCCATGTCGGTCTGCAAGTCGGCCTTGTCGTCGCGCAGCCCCGACACGAGACCACTCGACAACAGGCCGGAGCCCATCACCACGCCGATTGCCAGAGCCAGAAAGATCGCCGCTATGGAAATGGCATGTTGACGCAGAGAAATCACTTGAAGAACCCCTGCACCCACAACGCGAAGCTGTTCCACGTCGCGACAGCCCAATCGAGTGCCTCACCACCCACGTTGGACACGACCAGAGCCACGATCACCGCCACGAGAGCGGCGAGGACGAGCAGCGCGATCGCGCCGCCCGACACCCGGCTGCGGTACAGGGTCGCCACGGCCTTCGCGTCCACCAGTTTCGGCCCGACCTTCAGGCGGGTCATGAACGCCGACGGGTTGCTGTCGCGGCGGCCGCGGTCGAAGAACTCGTCGAGGGAGACGGTGCTCCCGACCGTGACGATCAGCGACGCGCCGTGGTGGTCGGCCAGCAGGAGTGCCAGGTCGGACGGGGATCCGGACGCGGGGAACGTCATCGCTCCGATGCCGAGGTCCTGGATGCGCGACAGACCGGGTGCGTGGCCGTCCTGGTCGGCGGGCAGAACCACCTCGGCGCCCGACTTCAACGTCGCGCTGGTGATGTCCTCGGGGTCGCCGACGATGAGGTCGGGGCGATAGCCCGCCGACTTCAGGACGTCGGCGCCTGCCCCGACGCCGATGAGGATCGGCGAGTACTCCTTGATGAACGGCTTGAGGTTCTTCAGGTCGGACGCGTGGTCCGGGCCGTCGGACACGATGACGACGTGCCGTTCCTTCATGTCGACGTCGACGTCGGGGACCCCGACCCCGTCGATCAGCAACGGGCTCTCGGTGCGGATGAACTCGATGGTGTTGCCGGAGAACGCCTCGAGGTGGTCGACGAGACCGGTCTTCGCCTCGATCATCCGGTCGGAGATCTCCGCCTCGGTCTGTTCGTCGCCCTTGGCGATGCGCCGTTCCCCAGAGTAGACACCTCCCCCGTTCACCCGGACCTTGCTGCCGTCCTTGATGCTCTTGAAGACCTCGGCGCCCGCCGAATCCACCAGGAGGATCCCGTTGGCGACGATCACCTCCGGGCCGAGATTGGGATAGCGCCCCGAGATCGAGGGTGACGCGTTGATCACTGCGAGAACGCCGGCCTTCACCAGGGCATCCGCGGTTCCACGATCGAGGTCGAGCTCGTCGAGAACGACGATGTCACCGGGTCCGACGCGGCGCAGCAACTTGGCCGTGTTGCGATCCACCCTGGCGATGCCGCTGACCCCAGGCAAAGTTTCGGTGTTACGTGACAGCAGTGCCGGCATCTTCATGGATTCGATGATGGACCGGAAGCCGGACCGACCTGTGGAGGCGCGCCGAACCGTTTACCACATCAGTCACACCATTACCACGGACGGCCCGCCGGGCCGGGTCAGGCGGAACGCTCGGCGCTGGCGGTCGCCAACAGCTCCTCCGCGTGGGCGCGTCCGGTCTCGGTGTCGTCGAGGCCGGCGAGCATCCGGGCCAGTTCCACGACCCGTTCGTCGTCGGTGAGTGTGTGCACGCCACTGCTGACGACGCCGTCCTCGTCGTCGACCTTGTCGACCACCAGGTGGGTGTCCGCGAACGCCGCGACCTGCGGCAGGTGCGTGACGACGATGACCTGGTGCGTGCGGGCCAACCGGGCCAGCCGCCTGCCGATCTCGACCGCTGCCCGTCCGCCGACACCGGCGTCGACCTCGTCGAACACCATCGTCGCGCCCGAGTCGGACCCGGCGAGCACCACCTCGAGGGCGAGCATCACTCGTGAGAGCTCACCGCCGGACGCGCTCTTGCTGATGGGCAGCGACTGCGCGCCGCTGTGCGCCGACAGCCGGAACTCCACTTCGTCGACGCCGGACGATCCCGCATGGAGTTCGGTGCCGTCGACGGTGAGCGGGGCCGTGTCCTGGGGTCCGGCGATCCGGGGCCGGACCGTCACCTCGAGCGCCGCCCGGCCCATTGCCAGACCGGCGAGTTCGGAGCTGACGGCCTTGGCGAGTTTGGTCGCGGCCTTGACGCGGGCGGCGGTCAGTTTGGACGCGGCCTCCGCGGTCGACGCCGCCGACTCCTCCACCTGTTTCGTCAGCGCGGCCAGCGCGTCGGAGGACACGTCGATCTTCTCGAGCCGCGCACGGGCGTTGTCGGCCCATTCCAGGACGCCGTCGACGTCGGCGGCGTACTTGCGGATGAGGTTCTTCAGCTCCGCCTGCCGGGACAGCAGGGAGTCCAGTGCCCCCGGGTCCGCGGGCAGTCCGGCGAGGTATGTGGTGAGGTCGGCGGAGACGTCGGTGACCACCGCGATCACCTCGGCGAGGCGGGGTCCGAGTCCGTCGAGTTCGGGGTCGGTGGCCGATTCGATCCGGGCCCGCGCCTCGGACAGCAGGTCCAGCGCGGGCGCGGCCACACCGTCGCCGTCCATGTCGTCGCCGCCTGCGAGCGCGGCGTGTGCTTCCTCCGCCGCCGACCGCAGCGAGTCGAGTTCGCTGAGCCTGCGGACCTCGGAGACGATCGACTCGTCCTCGCCCGGGGCCGGGGCGACGCCGTCGATCTCGTTGAGGGCGAATGTCAGTTGGTCGGCTTCCTGCGCGAGTTCCCGCGTACGACCGGTCCGTTCGATGAGTTCGGATCGCGCGGTCATCCACTCGTCGCGGTGCTTGCGGTACCGCGCGACCAGCGGACCGACCGTCTTGTCCGCGAATCGGTCGAGTGCGGCGCACTGCTGGTCCGGGCGGAGCAGCCGCAGCTGGTCGTTCTGCCCGTGCACGGTGAGCAGCGGATCGGTGAACTCGGACAACACGCCCGCCGGAACGCTGCGCCCACCCAGGTGGGCACGGGACCGGCCGTCGCTGCCGACGGTGCGGACCGCGATGATGGTGCCGTCCTCGTCGCGCTCGGCACCGGTCGATTCGAGCAGCCGGGACACGGCGCGTTCGACGTGCTCCGAGCCTTCGTCGGTCATGAACCGGCCCTCGACGACGGCGCGGGGCGCACCGAGGCGAACCCGTCCCGCGTCTGCTCGCGCACCGCTGAGCAGGTGCAGGCTCGTCACCACCATCGTCTTGCCCGCACCGGTCTCACCCGTGAGCACCGTCAAACCTTCGTGGAATTGCGCCGACGCCTCGGAGATCACACCGAGGTTGTCGATCCTGATCTCTGCCAGCACGTCTAGGGCTTCCTTCCTCGCCACCCGGTGACGGGCAGCTCGAACTTTCGCACCATCCGGTCCGCGAACGGCGCCGAATCCAGTCGTACCCAACGAACGGGTTCCTTGCCACGCACCACTTCGACGCGGGCGCCCGCAGGCAATTCCAGGGTCCGGCGACCGTCGCAGAACACCAGGCCGTCGTGGCTGCCTGCCACCGTCTCCACCGCGATCAGCGATTCCGGGCTCGTCACGAGGGGGCGCGCGAACAAGGCATGCGCGTTGCTAGGGACGACCAGCAGCGCCTCGAGCTCCGGCCACACCACAGGGCCACCCGCGGAGAACGCGTATGCCGTCGACCCGGTGGGTGTGGAGATGAGCACGCCGTCGCAGCCGAACGCCGACACCGGCCGCCCGTCCACCTCGAGCACCACCTCGAGGACACCGAGCCGGGACCGGTTCTCGATGCTCGCCTCGTTGAGCGCCCAGCCTCGTTCGATGATCTCGTCGTCCACCCGGACGAGCACGTCCAGCGTCATGCGGTGTTCGATGCGGTATTCCCGGCGCACCACCTGTCCGAGCGCCTCGTCGAGGTGCTCGGCCTCCGTCTCCGCGAGGAACCCGATCCGGCCCAGATTGATGCCGAGGACCGGAATGGACGCGGCCTGGGCGAGTTCCGCCGCCCGGAGGAACGTCCCATCCCCACCGAGGACGAGCACCATCTCGCACCCGAGGGCCGCGTCGGGGCCTGCCTGCACGATGGTCACTTCCAGCCCGGGAACCAGGAATTCGTCGGCCGCCATGCCGTCCATCGGTTCGATGCGAGTGCTGTCGACCTCGTCGACGAGGACGCGCAGTCCGATCCCGGCCCGCTCGAAGATCTTGCCGACGCGCCGCGCCGTCTCCGTGATCTCGGCGCGACCCGGGTGCGCCACGAGCAGGATCTCCCGCTCGCGTTGCTGGGCGCCGCTGCTTCCCCCGCTCACTGTGGTCCCTCCTGCACCGCGGTGCGGATCAACTCTTCTACCGACTCGACCGGTACATCATCCGTCCCGGGTGTGACATCCGCGCGGAGCCACAGGAAGTATTCGACGTTCCCCGACGGTCCCGGCAGCGGGCTGGCCACCGCACCGACGGTACGCAGTCCGAGCGAGGCCGCCGTCTTCGCGACATCCAGTACCGCGGCGACCCGCAACTCCGGGTCACGCACCACCCCACCGGAGCCCACGTGATCCTTGCCGACCTCGAACTGCGGCTTCACCATCGGAATCAGGTCTGCGCCCTCGCCCACGCAGGCGACGAACGCCGGGAGAACCAGCTTCAGGGAGATGAACGACAGGTCCGCGACCACCAGTTCGACCGGGCCGCCGATCTGCTCGGCATCGATGGATCGCACGTTGGTGCGGTCCACGACGTGCACGCGGTCGTCGGACTGCAGCCGCCACACCAACTGTCCGTACCCGACGTCCACCGCCACAACCTCCCGCGCGCCGTGGTGCAGCAGCACATCGGTGAAGCCGCCGGTCGATGCGCCGGCGTCGAGGCAACGCTTGCCGTCGACTTCGAGTCCGCGGGGGCCGAACGCCTCGAGAGCGCCGAGGAGTTTGTGCGCGCCACGGGATGCCCAGGACACTTCGTTGTCGACCTCGACGACCCGCAACGGGGTTCCCGCTTCGATGGCGGTGGCCGGTTTGGTCGCTGCCGCACCCGAGATCAGCACTCGGCCGGAGGCGATGAGTTCTTGCGCGTGTTCTCGGGACCGGGCCAGCCCCCGCCGAACGAGTTCGGCATCCACCCGTGCTCGACGGGCCACGTCAGATCTTGTCCACGGTGGCCAGGGCCTCCACCAGCACGTCGTGCGCCTTCTCGAGAAGGTGGGCTTTGCGTGGAATGACCCCGACGCCGTGCTCGTCGTCGGGATCAGGTTCGACGGCTCCGAGCCGCGACAACAATCCGTCGACCTCCGTGTGGATCTTCTCGGGGTCGACACTCTGAGGAGGCCCAGGTAGATGGGCTCCCGGGCGCGGTATTGGCGTGCTCATCGGGCACAACGCTAGTCCATCGCGTTCCGATACGCATACAGCGAATCGCGTGACGAACAACGCGGGTCGGGCGGCTTTCAGGCACCCCAGCCGGACACGACCGCGCTCACCGCGGGCGTCGTCGATGTGATCCGCACGAAGTCGGGGAATTTCCACGCACCGACGGCCACCACTCGCAGCAACTCAGTCGAATCCACCGGCTCGGTCGAATCCGCGGTCGGTTCGATCACCAGATCGGTGCCGTCGAAATCGACGGACCACCGGCTGTCCTCACCGACCAGCGACTCGTCGGCGGGCCGGTTGAGTGCGTCCAGTGCGGATGCCAGGTAGGTGGGGCGCTGCTCCGGGGCGGCACGCAGGACGTCGATCGCGGTGCTCACGCCGGTGAGGACCAGTAGCGAGTCGAGACCGACGTTGCTGGCGCCTTCGATGTCGGTGTCCAGCCTGTCGCCGACCACCAGGGGCCGCACACAACCGCTGCGGCGCATCGCGTCTTCCATCAGCGGTGCTGCCGGCTTGCCCGCCACGAGTGGTTCGCGGGATGTCGCCGCGCGCAGGGCCGCGACCATCGAACCGTTGCCGAGGACGAGACCCCGCTCGGTGGGGAGGGTCGAGTCCAGGTTCGCCGCCACCCAGACGGCGCCCGCACGGATCGCGAGGGTCGCCTCGGCGAGGATCGCCCAGTCCGTGGTCGGCGAATGTCCCTGGACGACGGCGGCGGGTGCGTCCTCGAACGACCGCACCGGACGCAGTCCGACGTTCCGGACCTCGTCGGCGAGCGCTTCCGTGCCCACGACCAGCACCGCCGAGCCCGGTGCCACGTTCTCCGCGAGGAGCCTGGCCGCGGACTGCGAACTCGTCACCACCGTCGACTCGTCGGCGGCGAAGCCGAGTTCGGTCAGGTGCTCCGCGACGTCGCCGGGACTGCGACTGGCGTTGTTGGTCACGTAGTAGCAGGGCTGCGTCCCGGTCGCCAAAGCCTCACGCGCACCGGGGATTTCCTGCGGCCCCTGGTACAGCGTGCCGTCCAGGTCGAGCAGCAGAGCGTCGTAATTCTCCCGCAGGGTCGTCACTGATCGTCTCCGGTCAGCTCGGCCACACGCTCCTCCGCGTCGGTGTCACCCTCGAGATCCGCCGCAGCGGCGTTGAGGAACCACTTGAGTCCGTCCTCGATGCGACCGGCCGCCACCAGCGCATCGGCATACGCGTAGAACAGACGGGCGGCACCGGGACCGGTCCGCGCGGCGTCGAGATCGGGGGTCTGCAGCGTGACCACGGCCTGATCGAACTGACCGAGGTCCATGCGCGCTCCGGCGACCACCATGCGCAGTTCGGCAGCCTCGTCACCGGACAGCGCAGCAGCTTCCTCGCTTCGCCCGAGTTCGATCGCACGCTCCGGGCGACCCAGTCCACGTTCGCAGTCCGCCATCACCGCGAGCAGTCCGGGACCGCCTGCCATGCGACGAGCAGCGCGCAACTCCGACAGCGCCTCCGCCCATTCGCCGGCGTGGTACGCGGTGATACCCGCGGCCTCACGGACGATGGCGATGCGGCCCGCACGCTGGCGCGCCGCTCGCGCATGCGCGAGCGCAAGTCGCGGATCATCGTCGACGAGTTTGCCGGCCATCACCAGGTGGCGCGCAACCGTGTTCGCGTTCGTCTTGTCCAAGCTCAGCAGATCGCGACGTACCGCGGGATCGAGCTCACCGGCCTCGACGTTCTCGGGCAGATCCGGTTCGTCCGGACGGGCCTGCTGCCGCTGCGGACGGTCACCTTCACGTCCGCGAGGCGCGAAGCCGCCCTCACCGCCACGACGGGGTCCGCCACCGCGACGATCGCCGCCGGCACCGCCACGGTTGTCGCGCGAATCGCGACGGGGACCACCGGACGAGCCACCACGACCCGAACCGCCGGCGCCGCCACGGTCGCCGCTGGACGCACCGCCACGATTGCTGTTGGAGGCATTGCCTCCGCGGAAGGACCGACGTCCGTCGTCACTCTCCGACACAGTCATTCCTTTCACACAAACCACGAAAGGGGACCCAGTATATTGGGTCCCCTTTCGGTAACGGATGTTCGGCGGTGTCCTACTCTCCCACACCCTGTCGGGTGCAGTACCATCGGCGCTGGAGGGCT